>NZ_JADPIX010000130.1:0-106030 GCF_023073155.1 Bradyrhizobium sp. 45
GACTGACGCGCTCACCAGGATCGTCAACGGTCACCCAAACAGCGAAATCGATCAGCTGCTTCCCTGGGCCTATCGCGCGCAATCCCTCAAAGCCGTGGCCTGAGAACGACGCTTACGGTCGAGGTGCGCCGGCCTGGCAAGAGATGCTGGTGACGACCGGCTTCGTGTGGGTTGGCATCCTGATGCTGGCCAGCTCTTGCATCGTGCTCTGGCGGCTGAGGCGATGAGGTGGGCAGAAAACAACCAGGATCTTCTGTCGGAGGTACCGTACCCGTGCGACGATCGGTTGGTAGTCCTGTTCGGGCCCATGTGGATCCGGCCTGCTTTGCAACGCACGCAAGCGTGGCTCGCTTCCGGATCTCCTGCTATACGGCAGCAACCCAGTTACGTAGGCCCTCGATCGTGCGAAAGCCGTCGGCGGCGTAGCAGCGCGTGTCCGGCTGAGATGCTAGCATCATCTCCGCCAGCGCGTGTCCGGGCCCGAGGTCTAGTACCTCGGTGACGCCCAGCTCTGTAAGCGCGTCCAGGGTTGCCGCCCAATCAATAGGATGGGCGACCTGGTTTGCCAGCTTCACCGTCGCGCCCGCGACCGAGAAGATGCGTTCGCCGTCACCGCCGGCAAGTAAGACGCGATGGTTTGCGACGGCCGCGTCCCTGTTGACATCGAGTGCCTGTTGCAGAGGTTGGCAGGCCTGCGCGAGCCTTGTCGTATGCGACGCGATTTTGACGGCCAGAAGCCCCGTTCGCACTCCTTTCCGGGCAGCCTCGTCGCAGAGCGCAATGACCTCCCGCTCCACGCCTCCGATCACGAAAAGAAGGTCCGGATTCCTGATCGCGATCTCGCAGCGGTGCTTTGCAAGCAGAGGTTCGATCGTAGCCCGGTCGAGCCCCCGGATGTAACCCAGGCGACCGGTGGGCCCCGCTGCGTTCTCCATCAGCCGGGCACGAATATTGGTGAGCCGCAACGCTTCTTCGGCAGTCCAGATTCCCGCGATACTCCAGGCCGCCATCTCGCCGACGCTATACCCGGTGACAGCGGTCTCTTCGGCCAACAGGTCAGCGATGCAGGCGTGGGTCGCGAGAGCCGATGTGACGGTCAGGATCTGGCTGGCATAATTCTCGGACAGTTGCTCGGGGGTGCGCGTCCGAACGAATTCCCGCGGGTCCTCACCGAGCCAAGCCGTCGCCGCGGCGAAGATTGACTCCGCGGCAGGCTGGTCCGCGACAAGATCAAAGATCTTGCCCGAAAGCGCACCTTGTCCGCCGCAGAGCAGTGCTAACATCCGCGATCTATCCCATCGACGAATAGCGCCATGGCCAGCAGGTCTGCGGAGCCGCCGGGACTGAGATTGCGGGTCAGGAACGCTTGGTGAATGTCGGCGGCACGCCTGCGCCATTCCGGTGATCCAACACCGCCGGCGGAAAGGAACGCTGACGCGCTGGCTTGCGCGAAGCACAGTCCCTCGAGCCCGCCTCGATGCAGGAGGTTGGTGTCGGTGACGCTAGTAATCAAGCTCATGCACGTCTGAACGCGAGCGGCTTCCTCGTCATGAGGTGCAAGCTCGCGCGCTGCCTGCAGCGCGGGTAGGGCGATCTCGTAGACAGACGGGAAACCGTCGGCGGCTTCCCCCCTGGCGCCCCCGGCGCCATAGCGCCGCGCGGCCACAGCGCCGTGGCTGCGCAGCGATACCGGGCCAGATAGGATGTCCTCGCCCCAACGCTCCGAAACCAGCCGGCCAAGAGATTTGCGAATGCCGACGGCACTCCGATAGCCGGCCGCGGCGCAGAGCAGGCCAAGTCCGAAAATCGCGCCGCGATGGGTGTTGACGCCGGAGGTCGCAGCCATCATCGCGCGCTCCGCGGCAACCCCGATGGCGCGCAGCCGGTTCATGCCCGCACCTGCGGCGCCCGCGAGGGCGAGATCGCTGAAGAAAGGCATCAAGGTCTCAGCGCTCAGGCACAACAGCCCGGCGTCCATGTCGCGATGCGCACCGTTGTCGACATGGCTGACAAGCCCGGGCTTCGGATAGGTTTTTACTTCCAGCTTCAGGCATAGCGAAGCAAGATGACCGAGCTGCTCGGCATCAAGCGCGCCGCCCGGCTGTGATTGCCATCTGAGCGCAATGGTCATGAGACATGACCTGTGAGGAAGGCCGCGCGAGTCGTGGTGGTCACTCCTGCCGGGCTCTTCACAAGCACTTCGTCTGCGTCAGTGCCGGTCAGTTCGCGCCATTGAACCCCGCCGGCGGGACCTGTGATCTCACCGTCCAGCCGCATCGGCGACTGCTTTGCGATCCGCGCGATGTCGGACAACAGAATTCCTGTCTTGTCGGCCGACGAGAGAGGCCACAGCAGATCGAGGTCCGAGCCCTCCGAAAGATAGGGCAGGCCGGTGAGGTGCTGCCACGCAAGGCTGCCATAGGCGCGGGTCTCCGGCAGGAGTTGGACGAGTTTCTCGATCGTCTCGCGCCAAGCGGGCGGCGCCGCGGCCACGGCGTCGGCCAGCAACGGAGGCTGAGCGAACGCGACGATATCGGCTGCGGCCAGCGAGACCGCAATACGACGTTTACCATGGCTCGGCGGCAGCGGCAGTCCGAGCGGAACGAGGCCTGCAGTATCGCTGCAAGCCGGTCGGCGAACGACGAGAGGACGGCCGACGTGCGCCCAGCCTGCGACGATCGGCTCGCTGGCGAGTTCCGGATAACGCTTCATCACGGCCGTCCAGCCGGCGGCTGTGACCTTGACCATGCTGTGGCGCGCGAGAGCTTCACCCATTTGGCGCTCCTTGATGTGAAGTGGCTGAGACGACAACGCGCTCGGCAAGTTCGGCCGCTTTCCGCCGGCCGCCACGTTGGGCACCGATCTGGCCGCGATCGTCCTGTCCGTACGGTCGTTGCAGCACGGACGCAAGCTGCGGCGCCAGCGGCGCATGTTCATCCCAGACGGCGTGAATGCCGCCGGTCTGCACCATGTTGTCGAGCCCGGGCGCGAACACCGGCGTGGCTTCGGCCTTGGCTTTCAAGACGTCGATCGGAAGCTTGGTGACCCGGGCCATCGACGGCAGATCCATCACCGCGGGATGCGCGCCGGGCAGCGCCACCAGCGTGCCGGCCGCAAGCGCGGTGGCGATGAATGCGCCGGCGGCGCTGCCGCCATAGAGCAGGCCGACGGTGCGGTGTCCTTCGGCTTCCGCCAGCAGCAGGGCCTTGGCGAGATGCGACAGATATTCGCTGAGGCCCAGCAGTTCGTCGCGCTTGCTCATGCGCTGGCTGGCGGAATCCACCAGGAACAGGATCGGCGCACGGTCCTTCGTTTGGACGATCTCGACCAGCCGCCCCGCGAGCACGATGGCTTCGTCCACGCCGAGCGGCTGCCCCTGCGTGATGCCGAGCACGTGGATTGGTCCGCCGTCAGGCAGCGTCGCCTCCCCCGCGATCATCGCGCCGGTCGTTTTGATCTTGCGGCCGTTCGGGAATAGGCCGGCCAGGATGTCATCGAGCGTCATCGGCATTCTCCCTGTTGGCTGCCGCGCGAAGAAATGCGCCGGTCGGAAGTGCGGGAATCTCGGTCGGCTGCCCGATGCCGAGCGTCTCCCAGATATCGACGGCGTCCTCAGCCTCGCCAAAGCGCTGCAGCCGTCGTTCGAGGCGCTTCTGCTCGGCCTCGAGAATCTCGGCGTCGCATCGTCTGGCTATTTTGATCGCGTCAATGGCCGCCTCGCGAAACGCCGTCGCTTCGTCGTCGACGAAGATATCGGCACCGCCGATGAGATAGCGGTGCTTGCCGCCCATCGTGCGCCAGACCAGCGCGCGGTCGCGCGAGTCGAATTCCTCGATCCCCTTGTTGGTTTCGATCACCTCGGGGCCGCTGACGCTGAGCCGCCCCTGTTCGGAGATGATCAGCCGCGAGCAGGTGCCCGCGATCAGGCTGCCGCCGCCATAGCAGCCGGCGCGCCCCCCGATCAGGCCGACGACGTGGATGCCGCCGCGGCGTGCCTCGATGATCGCGCGCATGATCTCGGCGATCGCAAGCTCGCCGGCATTGGCCTCCTGGAGCCGCACGCCGCCGGTGTCGAACAGGATCAGCAGATCTTGCTTGAGCGTGCGAGCTGCGCGCAGGAGGCCGTTGAGCTTGGCGCCGTGGACCTCACCGAAGGCGCCGCCCATGAAGCGTCCTTCCTGTGCGGCGACGAACACCGGCGAGCCATCCAGGCGACCGCGGCCGATGACGATGCCGTCGTCGAACTGCTCCGGCAGGTCGAAGATCGCCAGATGCGGGCTCATCTCGCGCTGCTCGGGACCGATGAATTCGGCAAAGCTGCCGGCATCGACCAGCGCTTCTATGCGTTGCCGGGCGCTCGCCTCATACCAGCTCAGCGAAACCGTATTGACTGTGGCCACCGTCATCGTTCCGGCTCCTCGATCTTGCGGATGCCTTGCGCGAGCCGCAGCGCGACCGTGTCAGGTCGGGCTCCGCCGTCATTGATGGAGATGCGCAAGCCCCCGGCAGAGCGGCGGGCGACGAAATCGCGGACCACGGCGTCCCACACGGGGCCAAAGCCGTGAGCTGCGGTTGCGATGTCGATCGTGCAGCTGTCGGCCGGCGAGGTCCGTTCCAGCAGCACTTCGAGATTGCCGGAGGCGACCACGCCGACGATCGCCTGCGCGCGGGTGCCGCCGGCGCGGTTCGGTGCAGTCAGTCTGAAGCTGAGCTTTTCCATGCGAAACTCCTCACCAGTTGCGGAAGCGGCTGGGCGGGCGGTAGAGACCGCCGGAAGCCAGCATGAGGTCCTTGATCGACCGGGCCGCCAGCAGGCGCCGGTCGGCGTCAAGCGGATCGATGCCGAGATCCTCGGGACGGCGGATCACGCCGCGTTGCCGGAGCTGCTCCACGAGCTTTGCATCGCGCGCGCGCCCGATGTCGGTGTAGCCGGCAACGCCGCGGATCGCCTGCTCGCGCTCGTCCTTGCTGCGGCACATCAGCAGGTTGGCGATGCCTTCCTCGGTGACGATGTGGGTAACGTCATCGGAGTAGACCATCACCGGGGCTAGGTCGAGGTCGAGCTTGCGCGCCAGCTCTAGCGCATCGAGTTGCTCGACGAAGAGCGGGACATTGCCGTCACCGAATGTCTCACCGATCTGCACCACGAGCTTGCGGCCTCGGCGCAGGGCAGCATTGGAGGCGGGGTCGGCCTCGGCACCCGCTTTGAGCCAGGGTTCGCTCGGGTGACGGCGCCCGCGCGGATCGGAGCCCATGTTGGGCGCGCCGCCGAATCCCGCGATGCGGCTCGTCGTCACCGTCGAGCTGTGGCCTTCGAGGTCGATCTGCAACGTCGATCCGATGAACATGTCGCAGGCATAGAGGCCCGCCGTCTGGCAGAAGGCGCGGTTGGATCGCAGCGAGCCGTCGGGACCCGTGAAGAAGATATCGGAGCGCGCCGCAACATAATCCTCCATGCCGACCTCCGATCCGAAGCAGTGGATCTGCTCGACCCAGCCGGATTCGATCGCCGGAATCATCGTGGGATGCGGGTTGAGCGCGAAATGGGTGCAGACCTTGCCCTTGAGGCCGAGCTTCTCGCCGTAAGTTGGCAGCAAGAGCTCGATTGCGGCGGTGTTGAAGCCGATGCCGTGATTGAGCCGGCGCACGCCGTAGGGCGCATAGATGCCCTTGATGGCGAGCATCGCCGTCAGGATCTGGGTCTCGGAGATGGCGGCGGGATCGCGGGTGAAGAGCGGCTCGACATAGAAGGGGCGGCCGGCTTCGACCACGAAATGCACGAGGTCGCCGGGAATGTCGACGCGGGGCACCTTGTCGACGATCTCCGTGACCTGCGCCACGACGAGGCCGTTCTTGTAGCTCGTCGCCTCGACGACGGTCGGAGTGTCCTCGGTATTTGGCCCCGTATAGAGGTTGCCGTCCCTGTCGGCGCTGACGGCCGCGATTAAGGCGACGTTCGGCGTCAGATCGATGAAGTAGCGGGCGAACAACTCGAGATAGGTATGGACGGCACCGAGCTCGATCTTTTCCCCGAATAGCATCCGCGCGATCCGCGCCGACTGCGGGCCTGAATAGGAGAAGTCGAGCCGCCGCGCGATGCCCTTGTCGAAGATGTCGAGGTGGGATGGGAGGACCACCCCGGACTGGACCATGTGGAGGTCACGGACGTCTTCGGGGTCAAGGTTCGCGAGCGCCGAGGCGAGGATGTCAGCTTGCTTCTGATTGTCACCCTCCAGGCACACCCGGTCTCCTGACCGGATCACCGCATTCAAAAATGCGGGCAGGCTCGGGATCGGGACGACCTTTCCCTTCGCGTGCTTTCGGCCGGCCGCCAAGCGCTCCCCCAGGGCGGCCCTTTGCATACCCCAACTACTCATTTCGGCTCCTTGGCATGCGAGGTTGGCTTCCATGAGTCAGAGTGTATGCGCATTGCCTTCCAATGTCAATTAATGTATACGCACGATGCTAAGCGATAGACAATCGCATACACAGGAGGGAATTTTCGATGCGAGTGCATACACAGCTTCGATCTCTGGGGGTCAGCGCCCCGCTCACAGCCGGGAGGCGCCCGTGACCATTTCCGGCGTAGCTCTGCTCGCGATCTGCACGCTGCTCGGGGTCCTGCTCGGCGACCTGCTCGGCGTCGTCCTCGGTGTGAAGGCCAATGTCGGCGGCGTCGGCATTGCGATGATGTTCTTGATCGCCGCCCGGCTATGGCTGCTACGCCAGGGTCTCCTCAGCCACGGGCTGAAGACGGGCGTCGAGTTCTGGGGCAGCTTCTATATTCCCATCGTGGTCGCCATGGCCGCGCAGCAGAACGTCGTCGCTGCGGCAAAAGGCGGCCCCATCGTTGTCATTGCGGGGATCGGCGCGGTGGCGGTGTGTTTCGCCCAGGTCGCTTTGATCAGTCGACTCAGCGGCCGTGTCGAGACGATGGACGAGATCGAGGCGCGCGAGGCGATCGAGGCGAATGGGCCCCACTTCAAGTCCGGGAGGATCGGATGACCATGATATCCCACGTTCTTGCCGCAAACTCGCTGATCGCGGCGTTCGCCGCGGTGGGCATCCTGATGTGGATCTCCGGAGCGATCTCGAAATATCTCACCTTCGGGCGCATTCACGCCTCGGCGATCGCGATCATGCTCGGGCTGTTGCTCGCGTTTTTCGGAGGCCTCGCCACCGGCGGTGAAAAGGGCCTCGCGGACCTGCCGGCGCTAACCGGGATCGGACTGATGGGAGGCGCGATGCTGCGGGATTTCGCCATCGTCGCCACCGCCTTCGAGGTCGACGTCGTCCATGCGCGCAAGGCCGGACTGATCGGTGCGGTCGCGCTCGGATTGGGGACGGTCGTTCCGTTCATTCTGGGCGTTCTCGTCGCCGCAGCCTTTGGCTACACTGACGCCGAATCGCTGACGACGATCGGCGCCGGCGCGGTCACCTACATCGTCGGGCCGGTCACGGGAGCGGCGATTGGCGCCTCCTCGCCGGTTATTGCGCTGTCGATCGCCACCGGTGTATTCAAGGCGGTGATCGTGATGATCGGTACGCCCTTTGTTGCGAAGATGATCGGCCTAAATAATCCGCGCAGCGCAATGGTGTTCGGCGGCTTGATGGGTACGGTCAGCGGCGTTTCCGGAGGCCTGGCGGCAACAGATCGGCGTCTGGTCCCGTATGGCGCGTTGACTGCGACATTTCATACCGGGTTGGGATGCCTCGTCGCACCGTCCATTCTCTACTTCACGGTGCGCGCAATCATAGGAAGCTGAATGGCAGGTCTGTTTAAAGTTGCTGCTGAGGCAGAAGAAGATAGCGGCCTTCTCTCCGATCGCATCCGTAATGCGCTCACCGACGAGATTGCCTCCGGTGCGCTGGCTGCCGGTTCGGCGCTGGAAGAGCAGCAGCTTGCCGATCGCTTTGGGGCTTCCCGCACGCCGGTGCGGGAAGCCCTCCGGCAGCTTGTCGTCAGCGGGCTCGTCGAGGTGCGGGGCCGTCGCGGGCTCGTCGTGGCACGGATGACACCCGAACGCATCATGGACATGTTTGAGACCAGCGCAGAGGTGGAAGCCATGTGCGTCAGGCTCGCGACCTATCGCATGACACCGCTGGAGCGCAGCGATCTGATCGAGCTCCACGACAGCTCGCTGGCAATGGTCGACTCCAACGACGTGGATGCCTACGATGCGTTTAACCGGCTGTTCCACGAAGGCATCTATAGCGCAACGCACAACGCGTTCATGGCCGAGCAGGCGCAGGAGGTCCGTGCGCGTCTCAGCGCCTTCCGCCGCACGCAATTGCGGCAGGGCGATCGTATCCGCAAGTCCCGGGACGAGCATGATTCTATCATGCAGGCGATTGCGGAGGGCGATGGCGATACGGCCGCTCGCCGAATGCGCGCGCACATGTTGAACGCCGCCGCGGCGCTTCGGCGCTACATCGACGACCGCGCGGGCGGAGAAGGTCGAGCGTGACAGTAGGATCCCCCAACTCGCGCGTTTGGTGATCAATCGAGTGATCTGATGAGATCTCCGCCTGCTATTCAGGCCGAGGCTTCGTTCGTTGGAGTTGCGACTAGTTCAGCCACCTTGTAGGAATCGAGCTACTTAGGGGCGACATGGGTTGAAGACAACCTTCAAATCAAGCATTTGCACTATCTCCTCGTTTTGGCGCGAGAACGGCATTTTGGCAGGGCGCGACGTAAGCATTCGGCGTAGGCCGCGCCCATGCAAGAATATTTTCGCCGTTGGCCGAAAAGCCATGGAAGCAGTCAGCCGGCGCTGTCTCAGGCAGTCCAGCAGATTGAGAAGCGATTTGGTGTTGCGATCGTGCTTCGCCACCAATCGTGGATCAGCAATGCCTTTGCCGCGCCCTGATCCGATTATTCTGGCGGCCAGCGCTTAAGCAGCCTCGGATTTTTCTTTATAGATTTGGATGAGCTCGACGAGGCGCTCGATGTCGAAGTCGGTGAACGCTTGAACGCGGTCTTCGCCAATGTGGCGACGTCTCGTAGCGAATCTTCATCTTCGACGAGGTCTTTGGCGATCTAGGTGATGGTGGTGACGTGATGGACCTTGTTGACGTGGGTGCTCATGCCGCTCGAGCGGAGTTCGCTGACGGCGGCGTCCAATTCCAGGGCAGCAGTTCGTCAAGCCGATGCGACGGATGGGCGGCGATCCGCGCGAGGACGTCGGTCAGCCAGGCTTGCGGGTCGATGCCGTTCTTTTCGCGGTTATGATGAGGCTGTACATAGCTGCCGCGCGCCGCCCTCCGCGATCAGAGCCGCAGAACATCCATGACTTCCGTCCAAGGGCAATGCCTCTCAGGCCTCGTTCTGCGGCATTGTTGGACAGGCAGACCCGCTTATCCTCGAGGAACAGGGTGAAGCTCGCTCAACGCTTCAGGATATAGTCGAACGCCTTGGCCAGATCGTGTCCCCGGGACAGCTTGGCGAGCTGCTCCCGCACGTGCCCAGCGCTCGCCCTCGTGCCACACCGGGTGGGTACGCAACCGCTCTTGAGTGCGACGGTTTCGGCGACTTTTTATTCTTGGCCCGAAAGTGCGTTGCCGCCAACCATAAGACTCCGACGATGCAGAGCGTCGTCAAAGCGGCGCCTCCCACGCTCACCGAACCTCGCAATAGCAACTGCGCCAAGGCGCGCGACACGGTATCAGGTCAGCCAGAAATGCTTAACGACAATGCTGCGCGCGATGCGGCGGTGATTAGCCGACACCGCATCGCGCAACATCCCGATCAGATCACGGCTCCGTGGAAGCGAGCGCTGTCCGACGATCTGGTAGGGGCACGCCTATTGCGTGCTGAGCGACACCCCAAGAACAAATGCCTTAGCCGCCGTCGCGCCCGGCGTTCGCTTCAACTTCTTTGCGATCTTCGTGACACCAGTCTTTTGCTTGGCAAGTAGCTTCAGCGTCTTCAGGTCGTCCTTCGTCCACTCGCGACGAACACTTGTTTTCTTCTTGGCCAACTTGGCGCTCCTTCGTTGATAGGCGAGGGGTCTAACACGTAGGCTGCATCCTGAGGCTGGGTGTCCCGAAATCGGATTATCATGAGCGATGAAGGCGCGGACAAAGGCGAAAAGCAGAACCTAGCTAGCGAGCGATCTGGCGTTCTAGGCGCCGCACTGGTGCGGCAGGAGACCGTCGTGCTCTTGGTCGATCTCGTGGAGTCCGTGCGGCTCATGCGCCAGCACGAAGGTCCTTCTGTTAGGCGTTGGGCAGATTTCGTGCGTGTCGTCCTCGCAGAAATCCTGCCGCGTCATCGTGGTCTCCTGGTAAAAAGCCTTGGTGATGGTCTCATGGCACGTTTCGAGAAGGTGCCCGATGCGGTAGATGCCGCCGCCGAGATGCATCGGACGCTTGCTAAGCTAAACACAGGTATTCCAGAGGATCAGCATTTTCACCTGCGCGCCGGAATCAACGCTGCGTTCGCGTGGAGTGACGGCATCGATATCTACGGGACAGGTGTCAATCTCGCGGCGCGGCTCGCAACGCTCGCCGGCCCAGGCGAGACGATTGCCAGTGCTTCGGCGCATGAGCAGCTGGCGGCCGACCTCGCCACCCTGGCGAATCCGGGCGAGACCATCGGCAGCGCCGCCGCGCGCGACGAACTGACGCACGGAGTTGATGCGACCTGCGAAGACCTGGGAGAATGCATTTTAAAGCATTTTGACAAGCCAATTCGTGCATATCGCGTCGGGCCACCGAGTCCGCACCCAAGCCTCACCGGACGCCGCCACTATGGGGTAGCTATGGAACCCACCATCGCGATAATTCCGTTTGGCTCACGCAACAACGCACCCGAGCATTTTGACGTCGGCAATCTAATTGCGGATAGCGTGATCTGGCGGCTGTCCAAGGCCACGAACATGAAAGTGATCTCTCGATTATCGACCAATGTGTTTCGTGACCGCGCGAGCGATGTTGCGGAGATGTCAGCCCATCTCGGTGCAACGTATATTCTCAGCGGTGGATACGTTGTGAACGGAGGCCATCTCATGGTGACAGCGGAACTTTCCGTGGTGCGCACCAACCAGGTGGTCTGGAGCGATCGCCTGAGCGGGGAAGTCGGCGACCTCCTGCAGCCTGAAAGCGAATTGGCGCATCGCATCGCGCAGGCGGTACATCTTTCCGTGTTCGATGCCGAGGTCGAGCATGTCCTGACCCAGCCCCTGCCAACCCTTGAGAGTTACTCGCTGCTGCTCGGCAGCATCAAGCTGATGCACCGTTATTCCTCGCTCAACTTCATCGTACCCGCATATTATTGTCGGGGCAGCCGCACTACCATCTCGGTGCGTCTCTGGCGCGCCGACGACGGTCCCATGTCCAGCTATCACGCGACTACCTCGTCGGTGGTCACCTTTCTAGCAGTCCCGGCGCCTCGGGTCTCGTTGGTGCGGGTGAACTGGACCGACGCGGCCGGCAACGTCACCAAGCCGAGCGATGCCAGCATGCTGGCTACCACCAGTCTTGCCGAACGCATCCTGCCTTTCCCTTATCTTGAGACCACCATCCTTGGTCTGGAAGAGAACCGCAGCGGCGCTTTCGCCGCGCCCCCGGCGGCTTCGGGCGGCTGCAATCTTGCTTGGCAAAGTCTTCTCAGCTCGCTCCCCGTCACCAAAATCTTCACCGCGCTCTTCGGCTTGGGCGACATCGTCTTCGGCATGGTGCCGAATGCGGTCGTCCCACCAGGGGGCGGCGGCGTCAACAGTGGCTGCAGCATCGGCTCTGCCGGCTGCATTATCGGCTTCAACACCAGCTTTGCCCATGAACTAGGGCACCAGTATGGTCGTTCGCATGTCGCGGTGGCCGGCGATGCCAGCAGCGATCCCAACTATCCGAACTTCGGCGGCGACACGAAGTCGATCGGCGAGGTTGGCATCGACACCGGTACTTCACCGCCGACGCTGTTCGATCCGGCGACATCCGACGATCTAATGTCATACGGGCAGAACCAATGGATCTCACCCTACACCTACCAAAAGATTCTCGATGGCTGGGATTCGCATGCCTTTGTAACCGCCGATGCCCGGCATGTCCGCTCCATTCTAGTGGTCGGCGTCAGGCTGCATCGTGGTGTTCGCGATACGCGGCGCGTGGAAATACGTCAGGCGCACCTCGTCGCTGCGGCCGGCCTGCCGCCCAAGCATATTGGCGCAACGATGTCGCCCCTCTCCATCGATCTCCTAGATGGCAGCGGCAAGATCCTCGCCACCCATCATTGCTTTTATGTGCCGGGCCATGGCGGTACTTGCGGCTGCGGCTGCGGCTCTAGCGCGGAGATGGTGTCGCCGGAACGCGAGCCCTATCTTGATATGCACGAGGCAATCGAATTACCCGGCGACGAGGTGGCCGCCTTGTCCTTCCATCGCGGTGGAGAACCATTCGCCCGGCTCGAAGCGGGTGGTGCGCCGCGGGTTGAGATTGCCGGCCCCGAACGCCGCGACGGAAGCCTTGCCGTCCAGCTGCAAACCCAAGCCTCCCTCCCGGGTGAGACTTCCGGTGACAACAATACGACCGCACCGGTCTCGGTTGTCGTGCTGTTCAGCGGCGATGACGGAGTGACCTGGCAGCCGGTCGCCGTCGATCCCCCCAACGGCGAGGTGCTGGTCGATGCCGATCGCTTGCCCGGCGGAGAACGCTGCCGCTTCCGTGCCGTCGCCACGGCCGGGTTGCGCGCGGCCCATGCCGATACCGAGCCTTTCAAGCTGGCACCTTGCCGCCGCAAGCTGCACCTCGATCTGCCGGACGACAAGTGCAGCATCAAATCGGGCGCCGTGGCACTCCGCGCTTTTGTGGACAGCCGGGGTCGCGGCGCACCTGCACCGCAGGAAATACGCTGGACGTCCAGCCTCGAGGGCGAACTCGGCTTCGGCCGCGAGCTCGTTGCGCAGCTAGGCAAGGGCCACCACGAAATTACCGCGACCGCACCCGACGGCATCGGCGGCTCGCTCACCGAACGCGGCATCATCATCGTTAGCGGCAAGCCTCACCGTCCGGAGGTGCGCTAGCCCTATTCCCCTGACCCCGTTCCCCTCCGAAGGGGACGATTTCCGGCGACCAGCGCACCGGTCCCAGGCACTCCGCTGCCGTCCTGCCCGGCGCGCAGGAAACGATCATCGGCGCCCAATCTGATCGCAGACAACTGGCGCGACTGATTGCGGCTTCGAGGAAGAGAGGGCGTGATAGTCCTTACTCAGCTCGATAGTGCGGTGCGGGCCTAGTTCTGGCAACGGCGGAGCTTCTCAATGATCTCGCGCAAGCCGTTCGGTCGCTCACGTATTGCCATCACCTTAGGTGCTTCCTCTAGGCTGGCGTACAAGAGGCACTCTTCTCGCTTTTGCACGCTCGCCCCAGTGCGCGTTCGAATAAGCTCCATTTCGCACTCGGCAAGAACGCTCAACAGTGTCAGCATGAGGCGGCCATGCGCCGTCGCCATGTCAGTCCAGGCATTCCTGAGTGATTTAAAGCCGACTGGCTTTTCGGCACTGCCTAGGAGATTGAGGAGATCGCTGGGTATGGCGAGGACCACATCGGTACCGAGATCACCCGAGTACATCCGGAAAACAATGCCGGCACCAAGCACGACCGGAATCGGTTTAAGCGCGACCATTTGAGATCCCCTGGTCAGCACGAGGACGCATTGCGATGTGAGCGCGCGTCCACGACAACTGGAATAATGCCGAGCATCACTCCGATGCTCGGCTGCTAGCCCGAGGCGGATCTCGAAATGGTACTGCCACTTGGAGGCTAGCGCTGCGGAGCAGGGCTTATCTAGAGAGCTTCTGACAATTGACTGTTGCAAGAGACTAAGGCAGTGCGACTGCCGCTTTAGATTGCTTGTCCCAACGCCGCTTTAGGCATTCAATTCCACCACCGCGATTACGCACTCGTCGCTAACTGGCAAGCGACGCAGGCTTCCAGCCCGCACTCTTCAGCACGGCGTGACCGAAGAGGACAAAGGCGCCAAGCAGGAGAAGCAAATGTCCAAACTGTCACGACGAGAATTCGTAGCTGCGACATCTACGGCACTCGTCACTGCGCCGTATGTGCGCGGAGCCTATGCGGCCGGCAAGCTAACCATAGGCTTCTGGGATCACTGGGTTCCCGGAGCGAACAAGAGCGCGACGGATCTTGTTACTGAATGGGCCGAGCGGGAAAGAGTTGAGGTTCAGATTGATTACATCACGAGCCAAGGCAACAAGCTTCTCCTGACGGGCCAAGCCGAAGCACAAGCGAAGACCGGTCACGACGTATTGCGTCAGGCCACATGGCAACCCCACAGTTTCGCCGAGTTGCTTGAGCCAGTTGACGATGTGATGGAGCCCGTTCTCAAACAGAATGGCAGCGTGAATGAAACCGTCAACTATCTTGCTCGAGCTAACGATAGATGGATCGGGGTTCCCGCTTGCCAGGGCAGCCAGATCCAGCCCCCGTGCTCCCGCATCGACCTCATGAAGGAGCATGCCAAGATCGATGTGCAGGCGATGTATCCAGCGGGGTTGCCGCCGAAAGCCGAACATTGGACTATGGATACGTTCCTGAAGGCAGCCGAAGCCTGTCACAAGGCGGGTTTCCCGTTCGGGATTGGACTCGGCGATACCAACGATAGCGTGTGTACCGCCGGAGCTATCTTCCAGTCATTCGGCGCTCATCTTGTTGATGCCGATGGTAATCTCACGGTCAAAACCGATGAAGTACGGCAGGCACTAGAATTCTATAGGAGGTTGTTGGTTTTCTTGCCGCCAGATGTGGGCGCATGGGACGATGCATCGAACAACAAACTGCTGATAGCCGGAAAAGCCGCCCTAATTTTCAATCCGCCGAGCGCGTGGGCAGTTGCGAAGCGCGACGCTCCGCGACTCGCCGAACAATTGTGGACCTACGGGTTCCCGGCTGGGCCTAAGGGGCGCTTCGCGCCATATCTTCCCGCGTTCTGGACAATCTGGGCTTTCTCCAAGAACAAGAAAGCAGCAAAGAGCCTGCTTGCGCATTTGTCGCAGCCGTCCTCGACCGAGAAGCTTGTGGTCGCCAGCGCCGGTTATGACCTGCCGGCCTATGAAAAGCTGACGACGTTGCCCGTATGGGCGGAAGCGGAGCCACCGAAGGGTACGCTCTTTCACTATGCTAACCCGTTCAAACATCAAAGCCTATCGATTGCGGGTTGGCCGGCCCCGCCGAAGGTCGCACAGCAGATCTACACGCGCGCGACGATGACCAAGATGGCGCTGCGCTACTCGCAGGGCGAGCCACTGGAGAAAACGCTCACGTGGGCCGAAGGCGAGTGCGAAGGGTTCATGCGAACCTGATAGCGCGGGTGTCCACCTGGACGGTTGAGCGCGCATGCGCCATCAAAGCTAGCAAGTACAGGTGATCGTGTTCTGCTCATCGGCGCCGCAACCATCGACCGCCTGCTCGCCGACGTGAAGATCGCGGCGAGCGGCGGCAGACGGCGCCGTGCCGGATTCTATTCGGCAATCCGGCGCGAGATCCCGATCCGCACTTCAATGACTGGAACAGTCCGCCGCCCGGGTTTTGCTAGGTTGACATGGTCGCTCATGGCGGCGCGTCGGTGGCTGACTCGTTCATCCAGACCCTGACGACGGTCGATGTCGCCACGCGCTGGACGGAGTGTCTGCCGTTGGTGACGCGGGAAGGTTGCTCGTCGTCGAGGCGATCAATCGGGCACAGAGCCTCTTCGGGCGCGCGCGCCTTGGTTCTTGCGCGGGGTGGACTTGGACAACGACATGCCTTCATGAACGATGTCGTCGTGCCATGGCCTCGCGAACAGAAGCTCGAAGTCACACGCTGGCGCGCGTACAAGAAGAACGATCAGGCGTTCGTCGAGCAGAAGAATGGTGCGGTCGTCCGTCGCCTCATCGGCAACGGCCGCTTCGATGGCGTCGAGACGGCGCGCGTGATGGGCCGCCTCTACGCGGCGGCACGGGACCAACGCCGCAAGTGAAGATTCTCCCTGCCAACCCTGACCCGTCCACACATTGCGAAGTAGCGTCCGGCCTCATGAATGCCCGCTCAGTGGGACAGGGGGGACTTGATTTTCTCACAGGTTGAGCTCTCCAGATTTTAACCCCACAGCAGACCTCGTCGCATGCTCACGCTAGATCAGCGACTGCCCCTGACGGAGTGAAAAGACTATCGCTTTGCTATAATTCGCTCCTGATTTTGAGGGAGAAGCTGATGAGGAGCACCGCGAAACGCATCGAAATCATCTGGTGAGCGCAACGTCTTTGAACGAGGATACCAGCGCCTTTTCCAGCTTTCCCCTCATGCCGCAGAGAATGCCGTAGGCCGCCTCGCGCGGCATCATCGGCTTGTACCGCCGGTGCTCGATCAGCGCCGCAAAGATATCCGAGATGGTAAGGATGCGAACGATGTCCGTGATGCTCTCGGCGCAAAAGCCGTCGGGATAGCCGCTGCCGTCGAGATATTCGTGATGGTGCCGGACGCAATCGAGTATTTCGGGTGAGATGGAGCCGTGCTCCTTCAGCACGTCGTAACCCGCCGCCGGATGGGTCTCAACCAGCGCGCGCTCCTTGTCGTCGAGGCGGCCCGGCTTGTCGAGAATCGCCAGGGGAATCCTAGCCTTGCCGATGTCGTGGAACATGGCAGCGGTAGAGAGCCGTTCGAGATCGCTTTTGCGGACGCCGAGACTGAGGCCAAAATCGATCGCAACGCCGGTTACGAGAAGGCAGTGCTGGTAGGTTCCCTCGTGATGGCGCCGCACCGTCGTCAGCCATTCGGATAACCCGTGCTCGGCAATCCGGTCAGTGATCATGCGGCCGGCCTCTTTGGTGCCGTCGACGTCGATCCGCTCTCCGAGTGTGACCAAAGTGAACAACGATGCGATGGCGTAGGCCCCGACCTCGACCGCATCGTCAGGCCGCGAGATGTCGCACGTCGAACCGGCTTCGCTCCCGGCCGGATCAGATAGCGCGGCCGTGAGCTTGGTCGGATCGATCTTGCCGGACAAAACCAGGGTGGCGCCCAGCGCGTACGCCTGCGAGACGCAAACGTGGGAGGTTTGCTCGACGAGGAAGATGCGCTTTCCGGTCTTTGCGAGACGCAAAGCTCTCCTTTTCAGTGCGGCAATGTTTTCGACAGATCGTAGATCGGCACGGATGACCACGGCGGCAGGCGCATGCGGTAGCTTTGCCTCCACGTCGAGCCGCTCGCCCGCGACAGTGAACTGCCTTTCAAGGACCGAGCAGAGCCCGAAGAGCTTATCGGAAGCATCAGCCAGGACATGTACCAACATGACTGATACCTCTTTTTGTCAGGTGCCGGTCTGAATTGGGCGTCGTCGTCAGATTCTGCATGATCATTGCATCAGATCAGATTTCGATGACACTGCTCGGCTTAAGTTTGTTTCGGTGCCGCTCTGTCGCTGGCCGTTTTTTGGGCTTTCTTGCCATCTGCGTGGATGAAGTGAACCCCAGCGATGGTTCCGTCGATCCAGACCAACTCGCAGCGCCGATAGGCTAGTCCCGTGGACGACAGCAGCATGAAGAACTCCTTCGCCTTGAGAACGTCGACCGATCCCTCGACCTCGATCTTGGCGCCGGTGTCCGAGACGTCGAGCAGGACGCAGCTTCGCCGCCAAGTGCCGTCGGAGCCCATCAGGTTGACGGCGTGCCTGTGGTCCATCCGTACCCGAGAGGCCTTGCGACCGTCGAACTTCATCGGCTTGCTCTCGATTTCGCAGTCCGATCGTCGGCGCCCGCGGAGATTTCTCCCCAACGAACGGACCATTGGCTGGTCGACAGATGAAGCTTTTCAAACAGCTCCTGAGCTCGTTCGCGTTCGCCGAATGACAGGCGCGGGCCGCGGCTGTTGAGGATGGCCAGCGTTGTCTGCCAATTCAGGCGCGACGCCCGACACGCCATGACCAAGCCTTCGCAATCGGGCTCCGCCATTACGTGCTCGACGACCTCGACGGGCGCTCCGGACAGCACCGACAGCGCGGTGTACAGATTGGCGGTCTCGCTCCGGATCACGAACCGATTAACGGTCGAGTCGTTCAGCTTGCCCCCGCGGTTGAGCAATACGATCTCCGGCCTCGCAGCAGCGTATTCTGCGTCCCGAGGGCGCTTCACCGTCACCGGCATCTCGGAGGACGTGGCTGCCCCTGAAAAAGCGCACGGACGCGCTTCGGCGTTCGTGCCGGTTGCTGGTCGTGGAGATGCCGATAGCAGCGCGCGGACAACCATGTCCGGTGTGCCTGGCCTCAAGGCCAGAGCCTTGGTGATCTCGTCATCCTGCTCGGCCTTGCCGATCAAGATGGAATAGCCGGCGTCGGAGAATCCCGCCGCTGGATTTCCGATAAGCGCCAGACAGACCTTGCTGCTGCCGCGCTGCAACAGGACGTCCGTCACCACATTTTCGATCTCGCGCCTGTCAGCAATGGCGAGGAGGTGACGCTCGCTGCTGGACCCCGCGATGTCCATAAGATCCCACGGCGACAGGGCCGGAGATTGGCGCAGAACGGGGACCGCGATTGCGGCGTCTTCGCATGAGGCAAGACGCCGCAACGTTTTTTTGGGAGCCGCCCTCAGGTCTGCAAGAGCTGTACTGAGCTCAACAAGTGTGGAGGGGGCCATCGGGGCGATCAGCCGAACAAGGAGCTCATCGAGCAGGTCGATATGCGGCTCTTGCAACCGACCGTTCCCGGCGACAAGCAGTTCGACGATGCGCCGAAGTATCCGAACACAACGTTCAGATGAGCTCCCCGCAATGGTAGCGTCCAACTCGACAATAACATCGGCTGCGGCAATTCCCGTCATCGGCGGGGCCTTAGTGTCAAAAGGAACTACGCAATCACACGTATTACGCGCCCAAGTTGTTAACATAGGTTTATGATCTGTGTCTCACCGGCAGGAACCGTGATTACTTGGGAGGTATCCTTGAAATCGGCAGGCGCGCCGTTTCCATTCATGACCGAAGCGCGCCCACACAGAACCTTTGCTTCAACGACATCGACCGGCTTCGCAGCTCGACAAGGTCGCTGAACGTAGGCTTCACGCCGGTCGTGCGGCGGTGCGAGCCGTGGAAGTCTATGAGCTGCCGATCGTTTGACGAAAGGGGCTGGCGGCCGGCGATCGTCATCGCTGGCGGCGGGTGTTGCTGCTCCATGCAGATAGTTGAGCGGCAATGGGCCTCGCTCGTGTTGCGGCGGCAGGTCATAAGTCGCCATGGGCCGAGAGCCAACCTTCGTTTTGCGGTTTTCAAGCCGAGCCGGTTGGCGCTGCAGTGGCGGCGGAAGTTGGTCGAAGAGGTGCCTGTGTGCTGCTATCACCGCAGCCTGAGCCGCGGCATCCGTCCAGCACCCTTCGACACTTGGGTTCGTGAACCTGCAGCGGCAGCGAGAACCGGACGGCAGGCCCCTTTGAGACTTGCTCGCCCGTCCTGAGAATGTCCGCTCACGGGGTAGCGCGGAACTCGCGGTCATCTCGTGGTCAAAGCGACTCGAATGACACAACTCGGGCATTGACCTGGTCGTAACTGATCCTGCTCGGTTAACGGTACGGGGGCGATACGACCCCGCGCGTCTTCCGCTCAGTCCTGGCTCCGTAAAGCGACAGCGATGCTGTCGCACCGGCTCCGAAATCAACGGAGCTAGGGCTCATCCGGTCTTTTGGGCACCTACCGACCGTCACGAACGCGCAGATTGAAACCGCGCGCTGGGGCTGCCATGATCGTGCACTTCCAAGCAGTCCAGCTGAACTGCAGATCTTAAGGAGGCGACCATGAAGTACAGCGTGATCATTGGCATCGCATTGTCGGCATTGGCGCTCTTAGGCACTTTTGGCATCGCTAACGCTCAGAGCGATTGCAAGACTCTGGTAAAACCTTCTCCGTTCGGTCCAGACGATCAGATCGGAGCGACCAATCGCATTACTCCCGCTGTGACAAAGGCCGCGGCTGCGGAAATCCAAACCGGCGCTGTCGTTCCCATGGCCTACAATCTGGTTGACGGCGTGCCTCTGTTCGGTACCCGCTTCACCAAGACAATGCTGACGACCGCCTCGCTCGTGCCCGGTGCCGAATACGGCAAAAACAAACTGACCTATATGGAAGACACCTATCTCAGCCAAAGCCATGTCGGTACGCATATCGACGGCATGGGCCACATCGGCATCATGGATTGCTACTACAATCAGACGCCGATGGGTAAGTTCGTCACCCAGAATGGCTTGAAGAAGCTGGGGCTTGAAAACCTCAAGACTTTTGCGACGCGCGGCGTGATCATTGACATGGTCAAGGTGTTCCAGGACGCGGGAAAACTGCAAACCAATGCCGCATGCCGAATGCCATGTCTCGACGGCGGCACGGTGATCACCGATGCCGACATTCAGGCTGGTTTGAAAATGTACAACGTCACCCTGCGTGACGGGGATGCCGTTTTTGTACATACCGGTTGGGGCGACCTATTCAATCAATTCCCCGCGCAGAACGCCAATTACAATAAGTCGGAGCCAGGAATTAGCAAAGCCGCTGCCCAATGGCTTGCCGATCAAAAGGTGGTGTTGGTCGGAAGCGACACGTGGGCGGTTGAGGTGATCCCTAGCGAGGATGCGATGGAAGCCTTTCCCGTCCACGCGATCCTGCTGACGGATAATGGCATCCACATCATCGAGAACGTTCGCACGGATTTGATCGCCGCTGAGGCGGCGAGCAGCAAGCGTGCGACCTTCTTCCTCTCTATGACCGTGCCGAAGGCGGTTGGCACGACCGGCACCTTCGTCAATATCGATGCAATCCGGTAGCGTGCCTGGGGCAGGGTGGAGCGAACAAGGCCCCATCACGGCGTTTCGGATGGGACGCCGTCGATTCTTGTTGGCCACCCTCGCTGTAATTTCAGCTAACCGCGCTGCCGACGCGCAATCTCGACGCTTCCGAGTGGCCTTTGCTAATTTGAACGAGGAGCCAGGCACGCGGATCGATGGTCTCGGCTTCACCGGCGCGGAGATCCGCCGCAGCTTTGAGCTCGCCTCGCGAAGCTTGCCCTTGGACATGATCTACTACGACAATGGCGGCGACGCCGACAAGGCGGTCGTCAACGCACGTGATGCCGTCTCCAAAAACGTCGACTTGCTGATCGAATATAATTCAGATGCGAAAGCAAATGCCGAAATCGGACGCCAACTGAAAACGGCGGGCATTCCCGTCCTTGCGGTGAATTATTCAATTCCAGGCGCGCCGCTCTATACCGCCGATAATATCGCGGCAGGCCGGATCGCCGGCCAAGCCCTCGGCAAATTCGCGAAAGAGACCTGGCCGGATCAGAGCATGGTCGCAGCACTCCTCGGCGATGTCTCCGATCCGGGCGGTGCCATCGCCGCGCGCGTTCGGGGTTTGACGGAAGGGTTGCGGCAGGAACTGCCCGACCTTTCGCCGGTGCAATTGGATAGTGCCGGTCATTCGGTTCGCGCCGGGAGCGTGCTCGCTAAATTTCTAGCCACTCAAACCCGGCGCAAAATACTTGTTGCCGCACTCGACGATGCCTCAGCGCTCGCCGCCAAATCTGCGGTCGAAACGGCGGGGCGCATGAGCGACTGCGTCATCGTTAGCCAGGGTGCTGATCGCAGCATTCATGGCGGCGCCAGCGAAAAGAAGGAGATTGATCCCGCCAATCGCGGAAGTGTCATTCTGGGGTCGGTCGCCTATTTTTTCGACCGCTATGGCTACGAGATCCTTCCAATCGCCTTGCGGATGCTGCGAGGCGAGCAGGTGCCGCCGCAGATTTTCACCAAACATGTCCTGATTTCGGCGAAGAATGTATTTGCCGAATATCCGCCGGTTGACATGAACTGACCTCAGCTCCCCGGCGGTCCATAATAGTAGATGCCATTGCGGCCCTGCTCCGGATTGGTCATGGTGGCGAATGTCAAGCTGCCGTCTGATCCTGCCGAGGTGACGGAATTGAGCGCGAGGGCGGGAAGGAAGGCACCGTTGGCAAGACGGTCTCCCACCATCGCGACCCGCCGAATGGCTCCGGCGCCTCCGATGTAAATACCGAGGGGACCAGGCGCGTCGTCGACGCCAGCCACGAACGCAATGGTGCCGTCTCGGCCGAAATTCGGCCAAGGGCCGAAGGCGGAAAAGCGACCGCCGCCGGGCGCCGGTTCGCCCGTGACCGCCAATTGTGTCAAACCGCCTGCATTCGCAACCAGTAGCGCCTCGGATGCGGCGCTCGAGCCAAGATGGGCGACGAAGGCTACGTTGTCGTCATCATCGATCGCAGCCCGCTCAGAAAAACGTACCAGCATCTGGCCCCCGGGGGCGGTCTCTCCCGCGCCCACAAGAACGTTCAAACCGCTGGCGCCGACGACAAAAATTCCGCCCAAAATCGCCCCGTGCTCAACGACCGCGGGGAAGGCAACCACTCCCTTGTTGTTGATTGCCGGTAGACCGAAACGATCAAAAGTACCGCCGCGCGGGGCTACGTCGCCGCTCGCCACGAGCTTACGCAATGCGCCCCCGCTATACAGATACAAGACCTGCAGCGTTTCCCGGCCTCGCCTGACCGTTCCCACAAAAGCGATTTCATCGCGATTGTTGAGCACCGGCGTATCGAATTCTGCAAACGTGCCGCTTCGCACACCCGGCGCGTCCGTCCCGCTCAGCGCAATCACTTTAAGGCGGCCTTCCACAACCAGAAAAATCCCCTCGTTGGCACGCGCTCCGGCAACACTCGCACCGAATGCAATCTTGCCGGCATCATTCAACGCGGGAAGTGGATGCCGCGCAAATTCGGACAGCACGCCACCTCCCGGCACCGCATCGCCCACCGCCGCCGCCTTCGTAATCCCCGAGGCGGTTGCAAGGAAAATACCCTCGGCCGCCTTCGCCCGCGCGAGGCTTGCGTAAAACGCAATTTGGCCTCGACTGTTGACGGGCGCAACGATCGGCTGCGAGCCGACGTCGAATCGGTCGAAGCTGCCGCCACCGGGCGCGGCCTGTCCGGAGGCGACGACCAGCCGCAACGCATTGACTACTTGAGAGGTCGTTGGCGCTTCAGCCTTGCGGGTGGGTTCTGACAGACTGGCCCATAACACCGCGATCCAAAGGGATACGACCACCGCACCTGCCACCGTTAGGCGGGAACGCGCGCTAGCAAGCAATGCTCCGCGGAAAGGCGACCGTTGGGGGACATCCATTTCCGTCAGTTCTTCATCATGCCGGCTTTGAGCGCCGTCACATCATGACGGAGCATCTTCAGATAAGTGTCGGCTTCCTCGCCTGGCTTGGAAAGGGCGTCACCGTAGAGAGTACCGCCAATCGAGGCTCCGGTCTCCTTGGCCACTTGCTGCATGGCGCGCGGATCGGTGATGCTGTCGAGGAACAGCGCGTGTATGCCCTCCTGCTGGATCTGTCGGGTGAGTCGCGCCAGCTCGGCCGCGGACGGCTCGCTGTTGTTGGTCCAACCATTGATGGACAGCAGCGTAATGCCGTAGGCCTTCGCCAGATATTGCAACGAATCGTGCGAGGCCAGAACACGCCGCTTTGCGGCCGGCAACGCGGCGATCTCGGCCTTGGCCCAGGCGTCGACAGCCTGCAATTCCTTGATGTAGGCATCCGCGCGCGCACGATATTCCGCGGCATTGCCTGGATCGCTTTTTGCCAGGGCGGTTGCGATGTTCCGGACGTAGATGACACCGTTCTTCGGGTCGAGCCAGGCGTGCTGGTCGATCTCTTCCTCCCCAAATTTGCTGCGCGGTCCGCGTTCCTCCGTCGAAGTATGTGTCTTCGCGCCCCTGCTGACGATGATTTTGGCACCGCTGAACTTGACCTGTTTCAGCAGGGGCTCGAGCCAGGGTTCGAACTGGTCATTGAGATCGTTCATGAAGACGATCTTGGCTTCGGCGACATTTTTGCCGTCGGCGAGTGACGGCTTGAAACGTTCGGTGTCGCCGGCGGGCCCGACCAGGGTGACAAGATCGACCTTATCGCCGGCAACATTGGCGACCATGTCACCGATCACGCTGAATGTCGCCACTACCTTGATCCTGTCTTCCGCGCCGGCCGTGCTGGCGCCGAGCAATATCGAAACGCTGGCAAGAACAACGCGGAACCGAGCGCGGATTGAAAGATCGCTTTTCATGGCTTTTTCCTAAGGCCCTCGGGTTTAAGCCATGTTCGGCCAGCCGCCAGCAGCGACATGCCGTAGATCACTCCCGCGCTGATCACAATGACAGGCCCCGAGGGCAGATTCGCGTAGTAGGAAATGAGGAGCCCGACAAGCGCCGCAGCCATTCCCAAGACCGTCGCAAGGACAATCATCGGGAATACTTTGTTTGTCCAGCAGCGCGCCGCGGCGGCGGGCAGCAGCATCGGGCCAATCGCAAGCAACGTGCCAAAGGCCTGGAAACTGGCGACGAGATTGAGAACCACGAGCGTGACGAAAATCGCGCGGAATGCGCCGCCGCCACCCCCGACAGCGCGTAGGAAAGCGGGGTCGAAGGATTCCACCACCAGGGGTCGATAGAGCGCAGCCACAACGAGCATGGTCGCGCTGCTGATGCTGGCCATTAGCAGCAACGCCTTCACGTCGACCGCAAGCACCGTGCCGAAAAGAACGTGCACCAAGTCGGCTTGGCTGCTGCGTGCGGCGACGATCAGGACGCCGAATGAGAGACATATCAGATAGAAGGCGATCAAGTTTGAGTCTTGGCGCTGCCACCTCGAGCCTGCCGAAAGTGCGGCGAGGGCCGCAACCGCAAGCCCGGTTAGCAGACCCCCGATTGTCAGAGCGGCCAGGGAATAGCCAGCGTAAAGAAAGCCGAGCGCAGCGCCAGGCATGACGGCATGCGACAATACGTTTCCGTCCAGGCTCTCGCGGCGCATGAGCAGAAGTGTACCCATTGGCCCATTTGCCAAAGCGAGCGCGAAGCACGCGACGAGTGCGATTCGCATGAATCCGAATGACGCGAATGGATCGATCAAAACGCCTAGGATCTGTCCACTCACGCGACCAATCCGATGTGCGCGCTCTCTGGCGGATTTAGCGCTTGCTTTGCTCGCGCAAGATTGTCGACCGAAAGCGAAACCGAGGTTTCCCCCCATGCGATGGGCGAACGCGCCAGCAGAAGGGTCGAGGGGAAATATCGGCGTACCTGGTCGAGATCATGCAGCACCGCGACGACGGTGCGTCCTTCTGTCCGCCAACGTTGTAGGATAGGCAGCAGATCCTGGGTCGTGTTCTCGTCGAGCGAGGCGAAGGGCTCATCGAGCAAGATGACGTCGGCGTCCTGCAGGAGCAGCCGTGCAAACAGAGCCCGCTGGAAGTGGCCAACGGAAAGTTCAGAGATTTGCTGATCTGCGAGGCTTGAGAGGCCGACGGCCGCGATTGCTTCGTAGACGCTCGCCGCGAGGCGCCGGGGCGGCTTGCGGAGCGCACCAAAATCGCGCCAATCGCCCAGCGCCACGAGTTCGGCGACCGTGATCGGAAAGCCGCGGTCGAGTTCATCCCGCTGCGGGAGATACGCCAGGCGATGCCACTCAGCAGCGGCGCAAGTGACCTGACCGATGGCAGGCCTAAGGATCCCGGCGAGCGCTTTCAGGAGCGAGCTCTTCCCGGCGCCGTTTGGGCCGACGACGGCAGTGAGGCTCGCGGGCCCAAACTCGCCAGTCAAGCTCTCAAGCGCGTATCTATCACCATATCGAACGGAAAGATTGCGAACTGAGATCCCTTCCAGCCGGCGAGTGTGTTCTCCGGATGCGTTGGGATGGTAGCCGTTGTCGAAAAGACGGACGAAGGCAGCTTGCGCGTTATGTCCAAGCGCTGCGAGCGAGACGGCAAATGATTGCGTGAGAGGTGCGGTGCCGGCGCGCATCAGCCCGAGCACGGTGAGATCAGACCAACGTCGTCGCGCGGGATCCGAAGAATTGGCCATTACACGTCCCGGTGAACATGTCAGAAGTAGTCTAGGCAACGCAACTAGGCGGGTCAATCCTGCCCCATGGATCCGCCACGTGATTAGGATGGTCATGCTTGGAGTGGCTGGACTAGGCGCTGTTGCTGCAGCCGCCAAGAATGCCGCACCGCCGCCCTCGATCGAAGTTGTCATGGTGCAATCAAACTGGACATGCCGAATGCCCTTGAGTGCCTGGATGTCGCGTACGTTCGGCCCGGCAGTGAAGAGCAAGCTGATTGCCGGGACCCACACCAAAGCAAGCCGCTCTTCCACGGCTTCGCAACCTTACTCCTCGTCATTGGCACGATCCGCACGACCTGGAGGCCAAGGCTGCAAACAAAAAGAGCCGACCGCACAAAAGGACCAAGAAACTGCGCCGCCGATCAGCCTCGAAAGCAGGTTGAGGCTACACGAAGCCGTTCAGACGGGCTTGAACCACTCTTAAGAAAGCTGAACGGGATTGGAGGACGATCGGTGGCCCCTAGAGGTCGTTCAAGGATGAGAATGAAGTAGAAGCCAACGTTGACGAGGAGGTCGAAGACGAGGACAGAGTCGCTGACGATGACGATGAAGGAGGCTAACAAGTGAGGAGGGCCGCGCGAATGCGGCTCGCTGTCTTGTCGGTGCTTCAAGGATTGTGGGCACGGGTGAGTTGGCCAGCCATTGCGCTGCACAAAATTGCGAGCAGGGCGAGAATACCGGAAGGCTGACCCTGCCGGGAGGTCTACCGAATTTATCTTTTTGAAGGCTCATGATTCCTAGGTATCGCATGCGCTTCTGTACGTGCCGCCTCCGGTAATGTGCGCTGAGCCCGCGGCATGGCCTCGCTTTACAGAGGCATGGGTCATGTCATCTCCTAGCACGGTTGCGCTCTTCTTCGATCGAGCCAATCTCTACGCGACGGCGAAAACTCTCGGCTCATCGATTACAAGCGCCTGCTGAGGGAGTTTCAGAGCCGCGGAACGCTGCTTAGGGCGTTCTACTACACCGCGATCATCGAGGATCAGGAGTACTCCTCGATCGCCCCCTGATCGAGACTGGCTCGATTACAACGGCTACACCGCCGTCACCAAGGCGACCGAGGAGTTCATCGACGCCTCCGGCCGCCGCAAGGTCAAGGGTAACATGGACATCGAGCTCGCCGTGAACGTCATGGAGCTCGCTGAGCACATCGACCAGATGGTGCTGTTCTCGGGTGACGGCGACTTCCGTTCCCTCGTCGAGGCCGTTCAGCGCCGCGGCGTGCGGGTCACCGTGATTTCCACGATCGCCGATGATCGCCGACGAACTGCGCCGGCAGGACGACGTCTTCACCGACGTCGGCGAGCTGCAGTCCAAGCTCGGCCGCGACCCGTCCGAACGCCCTGCCGCGCGCGAGGCGCGCTATCGCGCGGAGCAGGTCCCGGAGCGTGAGACCACCCTAGGCTCAAGGGAAATGATAGCCTGCTTGAGGAGTGAGCCCCGTGGCTCGCTCCAGTCATTCGTACAAGCTCCGTGCCGGCGCACGTGGCCCCGGAGACCAGCGCGGCGAATAAGCCCGGCATTTGCGCCGGGCTGATCGCCAATATGGTTCGGTTCTCAGGAACGGACGAACTAGAGAATAGTCTTCCCGGCCGGTCGGTTCGGATTCTGACATTGCGCTGCTTGCTGGCGAGCTTCGCATGATCGTGTTGCATTCCGCGGCTCCTCGGCACGCGCGCGATGATGCCGGGGGGCTTTAGCGCGCAACAAAGCCCTAGCAAGTAGCATCCGAAACTGAGGTGAAACCAAACTGAAACCAGTGCCGGTCAGCTTCGTTGCGGGACGCTAATATTGACTGCCGTTGAACCATAAAGTTTGATTATGGCCGATAATCATGATGACTCCATCACACAACTGAAAATATGTTTAGGAAACCATGGGAGGTTAGAATGGAAGCTGCCCGCCGCTTTCGCGCAATGGCGTTGCTTTGCCGGCAGAGTGCCGCACACCAATCTGAGAGAAGCTGGAAACTGCTCGCTGAGGCAGAGTACTGGGAGCATCTGGCGGCTGCGGCTTTGGCTCACTGAGGGGTTGGCCGAGCGATTTTTCGTCCTTTCTCGTTTACATCGACTTCTTAGCTCAATTTTAATTTTAGGCCGATCATGGCCAGTATGCGTCAGATTTATACTTGTGCTGTTCTGAATGAACTCCAAGCGCTTGTGGCGGAGCTTAGAGAGGTGGAGACGCTTCGAAGTAAGCTCCGATATGTAGAAGCGAGAGCAATCGGCAGAAGACGGCGTACCAAAGCCGGCAGCAGAGTAAGAGCCGCTTAGGACCGCCGGGTCCGAAGGGTGGCTCGCGTTGGCTCACTCGCGCGATTCATCCTCGCATCTGCCATTATTTGGAGGAAGACGGGCGCCTTCATCGCGCAGTAGCGAGCCCCGCCGACTGTGGCCCTGCGACATGTCGGCAAACCTGCGCCAGCCGGCGTGCCTCACAATGTTCGAACGTCAACTCGGCCGCGAGACCGGCCGTCTATTCAGGATCCCGCCTTCACCCTGATTGTCGTTCGTCGTTGCACCTCGGAACACAGCAACAAATCGATCGCCTTGCCAAAGCTCAACGTCGTGCTCGGCATGCATTTGCTCGGCTCGACGCCGCGCCGCCTGCTCGTCAATGCAGTCGAGCTTCGCCACGCAGATCACTTGTCGGCTGCTGTCCACCACGAATGCTTTGTACCGCATTCCGCAATCCGATCCCAACGGGGACCGTCATCGTAATCGAATGTCCGTCTAAGGCGGTGGGCAAACTAAGTGTGGGCGGGCGGAACCTTTGTACGTGTGGCAATTCGGCTATACCTGGAATTCATCGATCGCGCGGCGACACGCGTACGTGCCTAGCTATTGCGCTACCTCACTGGCGTAATCTCACCGCGCGCCGAAGCGTGCGGCTCGAGCTTAGGATTGAGAAGCCACCAAGCATCATCAGCAGCACACCTGACCAAGTTGCCGTCCAGCTACGTGCTTCGTCGTGCGCCTCTGCAATGCGGCGCTTGAATGGAAATCACTGAGAATATCGCTCCTAGGTCGAGAGGAGGGAACACCGACATCCGTGGGGCGCAGCACTTCGTACACCATAAGTGCCCATCTCGCTGCGGAAGATGTCCGGCGCCTCGATTGCGTGGGATTTGAGCTCGGCAACACTCTCCTGCGGCAGCGCGAAGTCGCTCAGCTGTTGGTCGAAATGACGGCCGAGCAGCAGCACGGCACTTTGCAGGGCCTATTTGCCGCTCTCGATCGCAATCTCCCTGAACCTGCCAATGGCGATCGTGGTGCCGACCTTCCCGAGCTTGGAGTTCCAGCCGCTACAAGCCCGCGACCAATGGACCCGCTGGTGGAAAACGTGCGGCAAATAAAGCGGAAACGGCTCCCAATAGGCATAGCGTTGGGAGCGGCGGTATAACATGCCGTCGGTAGGGACGCGCTGCCGTGATGATCGGCTTTTCGGAGGCTGTATCGGTGGTGTTTGGCACCAGCGACGGGCGCGGCACCGAGGCTGGTGGCGATCCGCTCGGGGGCGGAGTGTTAGCGTCTGCAGCGGGCGCGCTCGCGGCAGGCGTTGCCGGAGGCGCAGGAAGCACAGCATCTTCCGCACGGCCTTGGGCATAGATTGCGGCAAGAAGCATAGTTGCGATCGCTAACCTGGCAGGGGTCGTTTTCATGCGAAATCTCCCAAATGAACTTTTGTGGTGCAAGCTGGCCACTCACGCCGAGAGGACGGAGCGACCCCGAAGCCGCCTGTCTAGCTGGTCGAAATCTCGATCAGACTGAGACATTTCATTTTGAAGCGGTCTTCGTTTCCATATTGACGACCTGGACCCGGCGGTTGACCGCAGCGTCGGGATGATCTGAATCCTTCAGCCTAGTCTCGCCATAGCCGACGGTAACGAGATCGCTGCCGGAGATACTGTAGTGCTCGACCAAATAGCGTTTGATGGCGTCGGCTCGTCGCTCCGAAAGATCCTGATTGAAGGCATCACTGCCAATCGCATCGGTGTGCCCGGCGACCACAAAAACGGAACCTTTCAGGCTCGGATCCGAGAGGGCCTTCCCCAGCGCCTCGACGGAGGTCAGGGAGACCGGACTGATGGCGGCTGAGTTGAAGTCAAACTTGATCTCCAGATCGATATTTGGCTTGGTCGAGTCGATCTCCGCGATCTCCTCGCGTTCACTCGACGACAGGGAGCGGGTCTTGCGGTTACGAACGGTGTCCAGGACGGCATCTGTGTGCGCCTTTGCAGACGGGTCCGCTTGCGGAGAAACAGAAAGGCTGCGGGTCAGCGGTTTCGGCTTCAGGGCAGAGAAGATCTGCTCGGCCGAGACGTTGACCTCCCCGGCGAGCGCAAATCCTGCTGTCATCGAGAATGCAGCACCGAGCGTAATCGCCTTGATTGCAGAAAGCCGATGAAAACGCGTCATGATCGTATTCCCTGGTAACAATGTTCAGTTGCTGTGGTCAGCATAGATGCATCCTGGAGCCAGACTGTGACCCACGTCACGCACACAACAATTAGTTTTCGATTGGGCGACGTTCGCATTGGCTTCAGCACCGCTCTCCCTTGAGCTTGGCCCTTGGCGGCCGCGTTCACGAAGAATAAGCTTGCAGGTCTGGGAGAGCGCGCAAGCCAGTTCGATCAAGGCCCACGATACCGGCGTGATCTAGATCACAATCCGCTCTCCGGGATCGGTTCAGTATTGCACTCAACTGTCCAGTTGGCGGGAATGGAGCAGCATTTGCGGGCAAGCCAGGAGACAAGATCATGGGCTTTCTATTTGCAACATTCATGCGCTTTTTAATTGCAACATTAACGGCAGCAGCTCTTCTAGCGAGCACGAATGCAGCCCTTGCTGAGAAGCGCGTCGCCTTCGTCGTCGGCAACGGCGCCTACAGGCACGTGACGCCACTGCCCAACCCTCCGATCGACGCCAAGGCGATGGCGGCGACGCTGCGCAAAGTCGGCTTCGAGGTCATCGAAGGCTCGAACCTCAGCCGTGATCAGATGACGGCGAAGCTGCTGGACTTTGGCCACAAAACACAAGGCTCTGACGTCGCCGTGTTTTACTATGCCGGCCACGGCATCGCGGTTGACGGCAGCAACTATTTGCTGCCCGTCGATGCCGACATCAAGTCCGAGATGGACGTCAAGCTTGGCGCGGCCATCAACATCGACCTGACCCTTGAGCAAACCATGAGCGACGCCAAAGTGAAGTTGGTGTTTCTCGATGCCTGCCGAGACAATCCTTTCGCCGCCAAGATCAAAGCCAACTCAACCACCCGCAGCGTCAACGTGCAGAGTGGCTTGGCCGAAATGAAGTCCGGCGAAGGCACTCTGATCGCGTTTGCAACTGGCCCAGGCCAGACAGCGCTCGACGGCCAGGAGGGCAACAATAGCCCCTTCACCCGCGCGCTGGTCGACAACATCGCCAAGCCGGGGGTCGAGATCCAGCAGGCGATGACCTCAGTCCGCGCGCAGGTCAACGAGGAAACGCAAAAAGGTCAGCTTCCCTGGGGCCACACCAACCTGATCGGTGCCGTCTACCTCAATCCAGCGCAGCAGACTCAGCTCGCCAACGCCGCACCGAGCACTTCCACCAGCGCACCGGCCGCCAGCACCAGCAGTCATTCCGACGGCATCGAGCTTGAGTACTGGCGCTCGGTGAAAGAGACCAACAAGCCCGAAGAACTCAACGCATATATTTCGGCATATCCAAACGGTCAGTTCAGGGCGTTGGCGCTGGCGCGGCTCGCTGCCATCGAGAACGGCCCGTCGACCACAGCCCGTAACCTTACCTCCGGTGTCGATCCTGCTACCTTCACCGATGATGCCAGCCAGCTCACCGAGGATCAGATCGGCCTCGACAAGGGTCAACGCCGCGACGTGCAGCGTCGCCTCAACGGGCTCGGGTTTGACAACAAGGTCACTGGTGCATTCAACGGAGATACCCGCTCGGTCCTCAAACGATGGCAGGCCGCCCGCGGCTATCCCTCGACCGGCTATCTCAACAAGCTCCAGCACAAGGCGTTACTTGGGGAGATTGTTGCGAGCAACTCGGGAAGCAGCGACGAACCTTCCGAGGACAAGCCCGCCCGGCGAGCGCGCCGGAGCGGTGGCGGTGGCGGCGGTGGGGGCGGTGGCGGAGCGTTTGCAGGTCCGGGGCAGCTTTTCGGAGGTATGATGCACGGTATGTTCCGACGGTAACGCGGTGAGGAAGGACCCCGGGTCAAGTTTTAAAGGCATTGCAAAGTGACGGCCGCAATCCTTGGGTGAGCTTGCACCCCTCCGTGCTAGAAATTGAAACTCTGGTCTGTGGACCCGGTGGGGAGACCAGATTAAACCGCTGGCATCCATTGCCGACAGGATGACGATCGAATTCAGTGTTAAGTAGCTGATGTCCTGCGACGGGCCGATTTATTTCCAAACGCTGCTTACTCCAAACGTATCCATTCGGCGTAGGCCGCAGGAATCTGCATAACCCTGTGGTAGGCTCGCGCCTTCCAGATCAGCTTGTGATCAATATTGCGCAATTGCGCAGGATGATGGGCATTTTGAGGTCGACCGACCGCAGCCAAAGAAAGACCCGACGCGCGCTAACAACTCGGTGAACTTGGCAAGGACGAGCCGAAGCATGGACACGGCGCCGCTACTTCGCAGTGATTTCTCGGAGGATGCCTGGTTTGCAAGATGCTCAATCGGCTTAGCTACAGTGGGCCTTGAAAGACTAAGGTCCTTTGTGGTTGCAGGGACGGAAAGAAGCGGACGCTTCTTTAGCAGTTCGTGCTCACGTAGCGACGATGCTGCAGGCCGGCCGAGTGCCGATGTGGCTCGCCGGTCCTTCTCGAACAAGTCCAGAAGTTGGCCGGCGGTGTCAGTTGCCTGCGTAGCGGTTTCGACAAGGCCTTCAAGGAAAAACAAAATCCAGCTATGCCAATCGCCGGTCTCGCGGACGCTCTGGAGGAGTTCGTAGTACCGCTTCCGGTGAGCCTTGAAACCTTGAAATAGAGGCTGAGATAAAGCTCTGGCTCCTTGAGCGCGCCCGCTTCGCAGAGCAGGAAGGTGATGAGCAGGCGGCCAAGGCGACCAGTGCCGTCCAAGAAGGGATGGATCGTTTCAAACTGGACGTGCGCTAGATGTGGCTTTGATCAGAAGGGGAATACCCGATGCTCTGCATGAAAAGAACGCTCCAGTGGGCGACCTAGCAAGGGGGATGCCTGGGCGCTGACATAGAAAGTCAGAACCGATGCCAATTCTTGGCACGACTTATGCTCGGGACTTGCCACCGGGATTTTGCTCATCCCCCGGGGCTGGGAAGCCGCCGCCTGCGATTATTCAAGCAGGCGGCGTTTTTTCTTCTGAAATCGATCGTGATTAACCTGCTCAAATTGATCGAAACACGCGCGCCTTAGCAGTCTAATCGTGTGGGTCGTTTCCTTTCGGCTCTTGCAAGAATTTCGGCAGGTGTGCACGCGCTTCGCGGTCACGCGGAGCGGGGCGTTCGGACGGATCGCGGCCGAGCTTGGACTGCAGCTCGACGAGGTCCGTGAAGACGTCAGCCTGGCGGCGCAGTTCGTCGGCGATCATCGGCGGCTGGCTGGCGATAGTGGAAATCACCGTGACCCGCACGCCCCGACGCTGAACCGCCTCGACCAGGGAGCGGAAGTCGCCGTCACCCGAGAACAGCACCATCTGGTCGATGTGCTCGGCGAGTTCCATGGCATCCACGGCGAGCTCGATGTCCATGTTGCCCTTGACCTTGCGGCGGCCGGAGGCGTCGATGAACTCCTTGGTCGCCTTGGTGACCACGGTGTAGCCGTTGTAGTCGAGCCAATCGATCAGCGGTCGGATCGAGGAGTACTCCTGATCCTCGATGATGGCGGTGTAATAGAACGCTCGCGTCAGCGTCCCGCGGCTCTGAAACTCATTCAGCAGGCGCTTGTAATCGATGTCGAAGCCGAGAGTTTTCGCCGTCGCGTAGAGATTGGCTCCATCGATGAAGAGCGCGATCTTGTCCGTAGAGGAAGGTGACATTCGATTCACGCCTTCAGTGGAGCAGCTCGGAGCAAGCCTGGAAGCATCTCGGATACGCGATGCGCACGGGCGGTCGCATTCTATATAGATCACTACCGGAGATCGTCGAGTAGACGGACGCTTAACCTTCTACTTTTTTCAAATGGTATCACGCCTTGGAAACCCGACATTAGCCGAAAGTTGGGCTGTCAGATTTGTAATGTGTCTTGTCTATTTCCAGGTCCTTATTTCGGGGTGCTCGCGCCATGAGAGTTGGCGATTTTGCTCTCTTTGATCTTTGGATTGATCGGCGCGGCCGCGGCTGGCGGTGGTCTGTTTCGAGTCCATCCGGAAACCTTTTGTTGGTCGGAAGGGAGAGAAGCCGGTCCGCAGCGCGTTACATGGCTTCTCGAGCCATATTCCAGTTGCTGCTGACCGCTCCTTATCGCAACGGAATGAGATCTAAAGATAGGTCGGCACGGTGGCATCGACCTGAATGCCAGCAAGGGCTTTCGGAGGTGCATCGCCTGGGCCGAGACGGACATCCCGGCCATTGAGGCGGGTCTGCAGACGCCGTCGGAGCGGGTGACCGGATAGAAGCGGGGTGCCACGGAGACCTTGAAGGACTGGTCCACCGAGCAGACCGGCCACCCGAACGAGATTCCGAAAGCGCTTCGTCGCAAGCCTCATCGCCGGGAGCCGGTCCACGATGTTGGTGAGAACCTTCGGTGGCAGCCCGCTGCCAGAAAGCTTCCAAGTTGGCCCTTCAAGATGCATGCTGATGCTGCCTGCCTCCTGGCCTCCCCCAAGCCGCAATGCAGACTCGACGGGCTTCACAAAGGTGATCCGTCCGGCCAAGGCAAAGATGTTCGAGATGTCGAACTCGGCCAGTGACCACATCGTTCCGAAAGTGAAGTTCTCCGCCGCGTTGCGAACAGGCCCGCTTTTCAGAAGTAGCGACAGGTTTTCCGGCGTCATGAGCTTGGCTGCCAGATCATCAGCGATTCGTTGCACCAAATGCGTTGATGGCTATTCGCTCGATCGGTCGCAGCAGGCGTTTTTGTCCGAGCCGGTCCAGGTAGGCCGTCATCACCTGGTCAACGATGGAATGGCGGACGCGGGGCATATCCGTCCGAGCCACGATTTTCGCAATATCGTCACCCCGGACGGCGGAAACCAAACCCACCAGCGAAACGAAAGCCGATCCGCCATAGATTCCTACACAGACCAGGACGGCCAAGACGACGCCGATCAGCCATTTCATGGAATTGCAATGGAGCCAAATGAGCTTTGTTCCAAGGCCCGCGCGCCGGACGCTCGTTAACAGTCGCCAAAGGCACTCACTAGACCAATCGAAATGAGAACGACCGCAAGGCACGTCCATAAGGCTGGCGAGCTGGAGCCGATACCGGCAATAAAGATCCCGACGCCGAGGACGGCGATGAATACCGAGATCGCATAGGCAACCGCTTTATCCATTGGTCTGAGGGAGGCTTTATGGGCATGCGACTCTCTGGATGTCGAAATGTTCCTATTGAGCGGCCGGCTTCAAACCAAAGGACTGGTGCGGGATTTGACCGGCGGTTTCCGACGTCCCTCTCGTCCGAGATGCGCCAGGCTGACACTCCGAAACAGACGGTCAGGAATACGGCCGTCACCAACAGCGAGTTGCTAAACTTCCAAGTCGAGGCCTCTTACTGGCGGGCTCGAGTCCTGGCGGCGACGCAATCATCTTTGCCCTCTCCTTGACTTACGTTCGTTGCGGGCGACCTAGAGACGATTCAGGGACTGCTCAAGGTCGCCGAGCAAATCTGCCTCGTCTTCCAGACCAACCGAGAGGCGAATCAGGTCATCTCCGACTCCCCTTTGCAGGCGCGCTTCGGGACGAACGGCGCGCCGGGCATGAACCAGGCTCGCGGGATGCATGATAAGCGTTTCAGCATCTCCGAGACTGACGGCAAGCGTAATGAGCTTGAGGTGGTCGAGAAAACAGCGGGCGGCATCAAAACCCCCGCGTAGACCAAAGGACAGCATTCCAGAGCCCGCTGACATTTGTCTCTTTGCGATTGCATGCCGCGGATGGGACGGCAGAAATGGATAATTCACCCACTCTACCGCCGAGTGGGCATCGAGCATGCGCGCAATCGCAAGTGCGTTGGACCCGTGGCGGTCCATTCGAAGAGGAAGCGTCTTGATCCCGCGCAAAATCAGAGAAGAAACCATCGGCGACATGACGGCACCGGTGATGTAGCGCAAGCCGCGATCACGTATTTTGTCGATCAACTCGGTCCGTCCCAGCAGAGCCCCTCCGAGAACGTCTCCATGCCCGCTGATATACTTGGTAAGGGAGTGGAGCACGATGTCCGCCCATTGGAGAGGCCTCTGCAGTGCGGGAGATGCAAATGTGCCGTCGACGATGACCAAGAGGCCGGCCCGCCGAGCACGTTGCGCAATGGCTTCGATGTCGAGCACGTCTCCTGTGGGATTGACCGGCGTCTCAAAGTAGATGGCTCTACTGCGAGATGTGAGAACAGTATCCAGATTGGCGGGGTCATTGAGATCGACAGGGATGGTCTTTATGCCGAAGCGCGGCAAGCCCTGTTCTGTCATGGTCGTCGTATTCGAATATAAGGTCCGATGGACGATGAGTTCGTCATCTTGGGATAGGAGCGAAAGTACCAGGGCGCCGAACGCGGCCATTCCCGAGGCCAGTACGACGGCGTCTTCGGCACCCTCCAAGTTTGCCAAATGGGATTCCAGCAATGCGGTCGTCGGATTGAACTCCCGACATACAGTTTGCCCCCCAATGCGGCCACCGCATCTAATTCGGCGACGCTGTCGAAGGCGAAGGTCGAGGTCATATGAATGGGATGGGATACCGCGCGAGAGTGATGGGCAGGGTCATACCCATGGTGGATCGCTCGCGTCGAGAACCCGAACGCAGGTTCATCCGTTCCAATTCCTTCCGAAGCAGCCATGTTTGGGGATCTCCCATTTTTGGACGAGCGGTCATTGCTTTCAGATTTGCCCCGAGGCGGACCGCCACGGCCGCATCGCTCTACTTTTCGGACGATGTCATCTATTGACGTTGACGACGGTGCGCCCGCGCACTTGGCCACTCATCAGGCCGCGAGCCGCGGCGACGACCTCATTCAGACCGATCTCGACCGCCGTCTTCTCCAGATCGGCTTCGGTTAGCAAGGAAGCGAGACGATCCCAGGCTTCGACGCGTTCTGCCTTCGAGCGGGTCACGCTGTTGATGCCGAACAGCGCCACTCCTCGCAGGATGAAGGGGGCGACGCTTGCGGGAAATTCCAATCCTTGCGCCATGCCGCACGCGGCGACCGCTCCGTCCGGTTTGATTCCGGCGCAAACATTGGCGAGCGTATGGCTGCCTACCGAGTCGATCGCGGCGATCCATCGTTCCTTCTGCAGCGGCTTGCCGGGCTGTGACAATTGTGACCGGTCGATGATCTCGGCAGCACCCAGGCTCTTGAGATAGGGCTCCTCGTCCGGTCGGCCGGTCGAAGCCACGACGCGGAAACCGAGCTTGTGGAGAAGCATGATTGCGATGCTGCCGACGCCTCCGCCGGCCCCGGTCACCAGCACGTCGCCCGCGCCTGGACGGATGCCATACTTCTCGAGGGCTACGACCGACAGCATCGCGGTATAGCCCGCGGTACCGATGATCATCGCGCGGCGGGAAGGCATCGAGGGCGGCAGCTTGATCAACCAATCGGCCTTGACCTTTGCTCGCTGCGCCAGGCCGCCCCAATGTTGTTCGCCGACACCCCAGCCGTTGAGAACTACCCGGTCCCCCGGCGTGAAGGTCGGGTCGGAGCTCGACGACACCACGCCAGCGAAGTCGATCCCGGGCACCAGCGGGAAGGATCTCACGATCGGGCCCTTGCCGGTAATCGCGAGTCCATCCTTGTAGTTCAGCGTGCTGAACTCGACTTCGATCGTCACCTCACCGTCGGGGAGGCGGCTGTCCGGTAATTCAGCGACGTCGGCGCGATATCCCCGCTCGTCCTTCTCGATCAACACGGCTTTGAACAACTCGAACTCCTCTTCACGATTTTCTTCTGGACCTGGCCTTCGGCTCGTCCGGACGCGGCAGGCCGGCGACGAAACCGGCGATGAAGGTATCGAGCGGGAGGCCGTTCTTGACGAGGCGCGCCCGCATCACCGCTCCCTCCCAGCCGATCCAGAAAAACTCAGCCAGGGCATCGCAGTCCGCGCTGCCGATCTCGCCAGCCTCGTATGCGCGTTCCAGGCAACGCGCCACCTTCCGCTGCCATCCTTTGACGATCTCGTCCAAGGCGGACCTGTAATCGTCGGGCAGCGCTTCGACCTCTTGGCTGAGGTTTCCGACGAGGCAGCCGCGCGTATAGCTGTATTTCGCCATGCCCGCTTTGGCGCCTTCGACGAAAGCTCGCATGCGCGCCAACGGCGCAAGCCTTCCGTCGTCCAGGGCGCGGTCCAGCTTGTGTCGGAAGAAGGAGTCGTAGGCCTTCATGATTTCGCGGCCGTAGTCGGCCTTGCTTTCGAAGTAGTGGTAGAACGAACCCTTTGGCACGGTGGCGCGGCGCAGCAGCGCGTCCAGGCCCGTAGCTGCAAAACCTTGTTGGGTCATCACCTCCATTCCGCAGCGGATCAGAACGTCGCGGGTCGGCGCATAGCCGACTTGATTTCGGCCCTGCCCATTGCGGTGGTTGTCTGTAGATTTCGCCATTTTGTGTTCTCTGTAGACCGATCGTCTAGAACACAACGATGGGGTTTGGCAACCCTGGAAGGTCGGGCTGCCGGGCGCGACATTTGGCCTAGGTGTGGTGCAGCATGCCTGATGCACGCTTTTTCCGCAGCGTTTGCCCGCTCAATGTGCGCCTCTGGGTCGGGTCACGATGGTTTCACACTTGACACAAAGTGTCCTTGGCTTGAAGGTGGGTCGTCCTTCGAGGGAGGTGCTGCATGTTTCGATCTTTGCGAAAAAGAGCGTTGATGGCCGCCGGCGCCGCCATTCTTTGTCTCGGCTTTATTGCTGAGCCGGCCGATGCGGCCGATGCCTATCCCTCGACCACGATCAAGCTGGTCGTCGGATTCCCGGCTGGAGGCCCGACTGACATCATTGGCCGCGTCATCGGCCGTCTCCTCTCGAAGGAGTTGAACCAGACCGTCATCGTCGAGAACAATGGTGGTGCCGGCGGAATGATCGCCGCGTCAAACGTCTCCCGCGCGAAGCCCGACGGGTACACGCTTCTCGTCGCGGTGGAGTCCTCGAATACTCGCGCCAAGGCACTCTATGCGTCCGTGCGCTACGATCAGCAGAATGGCTTCACCTACATTCGCAAGGTCGCGAAGCAGCGGAATCTGCTCGTCGTGAGCCCGAAATTTCCTGTGGCCAGCGTTCCGGAACTGGTCGCCTATCTGAAGGCGCACCCTGGAGAAGTAAACTTCGGCGGTACGTTCGGGGCGACGTCCCATGTCGGCGGCACGCTGTTCGACATGGCCTATGATACGAAGATGACGTTCATCAATTATTCGGGCGGCAATCAACCGATCGTCGATTGCATGTCGGGCATCCTGCAGGTGGGCTTCTTCACCGAAGCCACGATCGGCCAGCAGGTCAAGGCCGGCACCCTCAAGGCGCTAGCGGTGACGTCGGCCGAGCGGTCACCGGCCTTCCCGGATCTGCCGACAATCGAAGAGGCGGGCGGCAAGCCTATCGATATCTCCCCATGGTTCGGGATCGCGGGTCCGCCGGGCCTTCCGGCCGACGTCGTCGCCAAGATTGGCGCCGCCCTCGACAAGGCTTCGGGCGATCCGGAGTTCCTGAAGCAGTTGGAGACGATCGGCGCAACTCCGATCGCTGGTTCGACGGTGGAGACCTTCACGGCCGACGTCGGACAGGAAGAGGCCTACTGGAATAAGTGGGCTAAGGACATTGGGGCGCCTCTTCAGAAGTAGCTCGCCGAAGGATCTCCTGTGGACTTCTATCACCAGTACGACGTTCATCTCTCCGCCGAAGAGCGTGATCACGTGGCGAAGGCGCGGGCGTTCTGCGCCGGTACCTTCTCCGACAGCGTCTTCGCCGCGCACATGTCAGGTGACGCGTTCCCGCAGAAGTGGATCGCCGAGTGGGCCGCTCTCGGCATGCTGGGCCTCCAGGCCAAGCGCGCTCACGGTGGCTTGGAAGCGTCTTATCTGTGCAAAGTCCGCGTCGCGCAGGAAATGTCGCACCACGGGTTTGCGGCAGCGTTCTGCCTGAACCACCATCAAGGCGGAGCGACGCGCCTATCACAAACCGGTACGTCGATCCAGATCGAGCGTCTGCTGCAGCCCGCGTTGCGCGGCGAGCTTCTTCTGACAACCGCCATGACGGAGCCAGCCGGTGGCAGCGATGTCTCCGCCCTGACCACCACCGCGGTTCCAGTCAACGGCGGCTGGGCTCTGAGCGGCACCAAGGCGTGGATGACCGACGGCCTGCTGGTCGGTGGTCTGATCGTCCTGGCCCGCGTCCGAGACGCTGCGGGGGCGGGTGAGATCGCCAGCTTTTACGTGCCCTTCGGCCAAGCCGAGACGGTGAAGCGCACCGAGATCGTCGTTCCCGGAGCGCGTTCCTTCCGTCTGGCCGAAGTGGCCTTCGACGCTCACTTCATTCCCGATTGGTGTCTGATCGCAGCGCCGGGCGCCGCGCTCAAGGCATCGATGGCGTCGGTCAACGCGGCCCGCGTTCACGTGGCCGCCATGTGCGTCGCGACTCTGTATGCGGCGCTGTGCGAGGCGGTGGACTACTGCGAAGGCCGGCAGGCCTTTGGAAAGCCGCTGACCGAACATCAGGGCCTGCGCTGGGAGCTGGCGGAGGTGTCGGTCCGGCTTGAGGCCGCGAACGCGCTCGTCTTCCGCGCCGCCGAGCAGATACAGACCGGGGGAAATCCGGTCGCCCTCGCTGCGCAAGCCAAGAAGTTCGCTGTCGACACCGCGCTTTGGGGCATCGATCAGTGCGTCCGGATCGTCGGCGCGACGGGCGCCGGCGCAGCCCACCGCCTGAACATGCATTTCGCCGAGGTCCGGATGGCGGCCTACGCCGACGGCACCAACGAGATGCTGCTCGACCGGGTGGGCCGTGGCCTGTCAACGACGTACCTCAAATCAATCCCGTAGCAGAGACGGCGGATTTACGATGCGCAACGTAGTGGTTGAAGACGCGGCGGCGGCCGTGGAAGGCATCAAGGACGGCGACGCCGTCATGATGGGCGGGTTCGGCGGAGCGGGGCTTCCGCTCGGAGTGGTCAAGGCGGTGCTCGACCGGGGCGTCCGCGACCTGACGCTGATATCGAACAACGCCGGCTCCACGGAGGACGATCTGTCGCTGTGGTTCGAAGCCAGGATCGTTCGCAAGATCGTCTGCTCCTATCCGCGCAGCGCCAAGCAGTTCGCCGAACAATATCGTGCCGGCACGGTCGAGCTCGAACTCGTTCCGCAGGGCACGTTGGTGGAGCGCATCCGGGCGGGCGGCGCCGGTCTCGGCGGCTTCCTTTCTCCCGTCGGCGTCGGGACGGTATTCGCTGACGGCAAGGAGAAGATCGTCGTCGACGGGCGCGAATTTATTCTTGAGCTACCGCTTCATGCAGATTTCGCTTTCGTCAAAGGTCATCTCGCCGACACGCTCGGCAACGTCACCTACAACAAGACGGCGCGCAACCACTGCGCGGTGATGGCGACCGCCGGCCGGACGGTCGCCGTGGAAGTCGACCGCGTGGTCAACGTCGGCGATTTGGATCCGGAAGCCATAGTCACTCCATGCATCTTCGTCGATCGCGTTTTCGCAAGGAGCTCCCGATGACACCGCTTGCACGCGATGCGCTGGCGCGCATGGTCGCACTTCATCTGCCGCAGGAAGGATTCGTCAATCTCGGTATCGGCGCCCCGACGCACGTCGCCGACTACCTGCCGGAGGGGTCTGGCGTGATCCTTCACAGCGAGAACGGCGTCCTCAACGTAGGTCCGAAGCCGGCGGCGGGCGAAGAGGACTGGGATCTCATCAATGCAGGGAAGATGCCCATCTCGATCCGGACCGGCGGTTCCTACTTCGACTCCAGCCTCTCGTTCGCGATGATGCGAGGCGGTCATCTCGACGTGGCCGTGCTCGGCGCCTTTCAGGTGTCCAAGAGTGGTGATCTCGCCAACTGGACGACGGGTGACAACGGGTCTCCGCCCGGCATCGGCGGAGCCATCGATCTGGCGGTCGGCGCCAAGTCGATCTGGGTAATGATGGACCACACCACCAAGGATGGCCGCTCCCGCATCGTGGAGCGATGTGGATATCCGCTCACGGCGCGCGGAGTGGTGACCCGCATCTTCACCAACCTCTGCATCATCGACGTAGCCGAGGACGGCCTGACCGTTCGGGCCCTACTCGACGGCCTCGCGATCGAGGCGCTGCGAGATCGGACGGAGGCGCCACTGCGCGTGCTGGGTGATCCCCTGACCATCAGGCAGGACGGGAGCGTCGCATGACCTATCGCGTCGCGGAACTCGTCGCGGACTGTCTCGTCGCGCACGGGGTGGACAGGGCCTTCGGCGTCCCGGGAGAAAGCTTTCTGGCGCTGCTGGACGCGCTGCGCGACCGTAACGATTTCGATCTGGTGACCTGCCGGCACGAAGGAAGCGCGAGCCTCGCGGCGGTCGCTGACGCCAAACTCACAGGGCGCGCAGGCGTCGTGATGACGAGCCGTGGTCCGGGCGCCTTCAACGCCGCGCTCGGACTTCACGTCGCGGCGCAGGAGGCGATTCCGCTGGTGATGCTGGTCGGTCAGGTCGATCGTCCGAACCTCGCAAGGGACGCGGTGCAGGAGATCGACTGCGGCCGATCTTTCGATGGCGTGCTGAAGTGGTCGGTGCGTCTGAACTCGGCGGATCTCGTTCCAGAGATGATGGCCCGCGCGTTCGCCGTGGCCCATGCGGGAACGCCAGGTCCCGTCGCCATCGAACTGCCGGAAGATCTCCTTGAAGACCCGGCCGAGGGAATTGTGGCCACAGCCAACGGAGCTGTGCGTCCGGAGCCCGGTGCTGCGGCCATTGAACAGGCGAGGGCGGCGTTGACGGCGTCGGAGAGGCCGATCCTGCTCGTCGGCGGCGAATGCCGGACGGCATCGTTCCGCCAAGATCTGATCGCGTTTTCCGAGAAATGGAACGTGCCGGTCGTCACTATGAACAAAATGCAGGACCAGTTCCCGAACTCTCACCCGCTGTGGGCGGGTCAGTTCGGGTTCTTCACGTCTCAGCCTCATGTGAAACTGCTCGAACGCGCCGACCTCGTCGTTGCTGTCGGAACACGTCTGGGCGATCTGTCCTCGCTCGGCTTTGCGTTTCCGAGACAGGCCGAGCCTCGCCAGCCATTGGTCCATGTCTATCCAGATCCCGATGCGATCGGAAAGCGCGTCCGAACCGACGTCGCGGTCGTCTCTGGATCGCATGCATTCGTGTCGGCCATGCTCGCAGCTCCCGCGACGGCGCGGGCCTGCGCCGAGTGGTCCTCCGCGGCTGCCGCGGCGCGGACGGCCACGCATGGTTGGCCTCAGTTCGGCGTACCATCGGCGGACGTCTTCGGTCACGCGGTGGCGGCGATCGCCGCGCACTTCAGGCCCGATGGCATCGTCACGACGGATTCAGGCAATTTCGCCGGATGGGTCCATCGCATCTTCAGCCTCGAGCGGACCGCGCGGCTGCTCGGCTCGGCTTGCGGGGCGATGGGCAGTGGGGTCCCGTCCGGGCTCGCTGCCAGCCTTCGCTTTCCGGAGCGGCAGGTGGTTGCCTTCTGCGGAGACGGCGGCTTCCTGATGACGGGCAATGAGCTTGCGACGGCCGTCGCCAGAGGCGCGAACCTCACGATCGTCGTATCCAATAACCAGTCCTACGGGACCATCCGGTCGCACCAGGAGCGAGCCTTTCCAGATCGCCCCTACGGCACTGACCTCTCAAATCCCGACTTCGCTGCCTTGGCGCGTGCCTTCGGCGCGAAGGGATTCATTATCGAGGACGCGGAGAGTGCTCCGTCGACGGTCGCAGAGGCGATGACGACCAAGGGACCGGTCGTCATCGAGGTGCGATCAGACGTGCGCCAGACCCTTGACAAATCGCTCGCCGCATCACGTTGAGACCAGTTCGGATTAAGGCCCATGGAGAGAACATGATGGACGCGACCGCAATCGATGAGCCCGAGGTCACCATGTCCTGGCAGGGCGTCGTCCGCTTTTTGCACAAGACCCCGCGTGCCTTTTTGCCGATGCGCTCGTTTCCCTCGCTCGAGCTCGTCGCTGGACGCGGTATCGAGGGCGATCGATATTTCGCCGGCCACGAAACAGGATTCTACTCCCACAAGCCGGAGGAGGGGCGGCAGGTCACCCTGTTCGAGATGGAGACGCTCGAGGCCCTGCAACGCGACCACAAGATTGAGTTGCTGCCCGAGGAACATCGCCGGAACGTGACCGTCGAAGGCGTCCCGCTGAATCATCTCGTCGGCCGTCGCTTCCGGCTCGGAGAAGCGATTGTCGAGGCGACCCGCCTTTCAACGCCGTGCCGGCACATCGAGGAGATACTCGGCAAGTCCGTCTTCGATCCGTTGATCAACCGGTCGGGGCTGAACTGCAAGATCATCGCAGGGGGCACGCTACGCGTAGGCGACGCCGTGAGGCCGATCTAGATGGCGAAGGCGATCAAGACGGTCTCCACCGTCGTCTCGAAGGTCGAGGATCTCGGCAACGACACCAAGCGCTTCACGCTGGTCGACCAGGATGATTGGGAGCTGCCACCCTTTCGGGCCGGGGCCCATATCGACGTTCACCTGGACCAGGGTCTCGTCCGGACTTATTCGCTCTGCAATGAACCGGACGATGATCGGCGCTACGTGATCGCGGTGAAGCGCGAACGCGAAGGACGCGGCGGCTCGAACTTCCTGCACGATCGCGTGGAGGCGGGACAGCCGATTTCGGTCTCGCTGCCGCGCGGCGGGATCGCACTGGACCAGGAGGGAACGAACGTATTCCTCGCGGGAGGCATCGGTGTAACCCCGTTCATCTCCGCAATTCGGCATCTCGAACGACGAGGGCGCTCGAACTACGTGCTGCACTGGACCAGCCGCGGACGACCGGTCCTGACCGACATGATCGCGCCGGCAATCGGAGCAGGCCGTGTCCGCCTCTACGATACGACCGCGCAGGCCAAGCCCGTCATCGCCGAAATTGTCGGGGAATTTGCCAGATGTGGCCTAGCGGCCTGCTGCGGACCCGCAGCGATGCTGAAGGCTTTCGAAGATGCCGTCTCGGCCTGGCCGGAAGAGCGCAAACACATCGAAATGTTCACCCCGCCCAAGGCCATCGCCCGAAGCGACGTGCCTCCCTACGAGCTGTATCTGTCGGCGAGCCAGAAGCTTGCAACTGTCACGCCAGATGTTGGTCTTCTCGGAACGCTCGATGCCCTCGGCGTCGACGTCCCCGTGTCCTGCGGCGGCGGCATCTGTGGCGCCTGCCGCACGCGCTGGACCGAGGGGCCGCCCATCCATCGCGATCGCGTGCTTTCGCCTGCTGAGCGGCAGAATGAGCTCATCGTCTGCGTGGGCGATTGCGCCGGACAACGGCTAGTGCTGGATCTGTGATCAGTCGGCACCCGTTCTAAGGTTGGAACTATCGGTGATTTGGTGCGAGATCGATGCGGGCAATAACTTGGGAAAGAGCCGAGCGCAATGACACTCAACCTCAAATTCCTTCGCGTGCAGAGCGGCATGACGCTGGAGCAGCTTGCCGCCGATTCCGGTTTGACCCGCAGCTATCTTTCCAAGCTGGAACGCGGGCTCTCCTCTCCGTCGATAGGCTCCGCCCTCAAGATCGCCGCGGCTCTCGGAACGACCTTAGACCGCTTCTACGGCCAGCCGGACGACCACGACCCGATCACGATTGTCCGCGCGAAGAACGGGAAGGCCGGCGACGTCGACACGCACCTGTCGCTAGTCGCCGGTCTGGCTCCCGGCCGCACCATGCGCGCCTTTATCGTGCGACCGACCAAGACGGCGAAACGCGGTCGCATCATGAGTCACCACGAAGGTGAGGAAATCCTGTTCATTCTCTCCGGCCGGATCGAGCTCGTCATCGGAAAGCGCAAGGAAAATTTGAAGCCGGGCGATTGCGTCCAGTTCGACTCCACGATTCCGCACAAACTGACGCAGGTGTCTTCCGAACCAGCCTCGGCGCTCGTCGTGATAGCGACCAAAACCAACTAGAGGTGCCGATATGCCGATGATGCTGCGGAAGAAGGACTTCTACGCCGGGCTGCTCATGGTGCTGCTGGGCGCCGGGATAGGCGTCAACTCAGCAACATATTCGCTCGGGACCTTGGCGCACGTGGGACCGGGCATGTTTCCGTTGTTGCTCGGCCTCATGATGGTTCTCGTCGGAGCCCTGATCTTCGTCACCGGATTGGCGACGCCTCTCAAAGAGGGAGAGCGCGTCTTGCCCGCGGCGATGGAATGGCGTGGCTGGGCCTGCATCCTCGCGGGTCCTCTGATGTTCGTCCTCTTCGGCCTCTATTTCGGAATGGCCGCGGCCACCTTCATGTGCGTCTTCGTCTCCGCGCTCGGCGACAGGACCGCCACGCTGAAAGGATCAGCCGTCCTGGCCGCGGTCGTCGCGGTCGTCGGCTGCCTCCTCTTTTCCTACGTGCTCAAGGTTCCTTTCCCGCTGTACCGTTGGGGGTTTTAGATGTTCGCGAGCGCGCTTTCCGATCTCTGGTACGGCTTCGGTGTCGCTTTCGAGCCGCAGAATTTCATGTGGTGTTTTGTCGGCGTCCTCGTAGGTAACATGGTGGGCGTCCTGCCGGGAATGGGGCCACTCGCCACCATCTCGGTGCTGCTGCCGCTGACGTTCGGCATCAAGCCGGTCGGCGCCATCCTGATGCTGTCAGGAGTTTTCTATGGGGCCCAATACGGCGGCGCGATTTGTTCGATCCTGCTCAACTTACCGTGCCATCCGCCGCACGCGGTGACGTGCCTCGATGGGTTTCCGCTGACGAAGCAGGGCCGCGGCGGTGCGGCGCTCGGCATCACGGTCCTATCGTCGTTCGTCGGCGCTTCCTGGGGCATCCTGGAAATGATCTTTCTGGCTCCGGTGCTGGTGAAGGTCGCGCTGGAGTTCGGTCCAACTGAAATATGCTCGCTGATGCTTCTGGGCCTGCTCGCCGGTTCGACGCTGGCGAAAGGCTCGCCTCTCAAAGGCATCGCCATGACATTGCTCGGCCTGTTTCTAGGAATCGTGGGAACGGATGTCGAGACCGGCTCGGAGCGCTTCACCTTCGGCATCCCGAATCTCCTTGACGGCATCGAACTCGTCGGACTCGCTCTCGGCCTATTTGGTATCGCCGAGTTCATGAAGAGCGTGAACCAATACTCCGAGGTGAACACGCGCTATTCGAAAGTCGGTTTGCGCGATCTGCGCCCATCACGCGACGAACTGCGCCGTTCCATCCCTGCGATGTTGCGCGGCACCATCATCGGGAGCCTTTGCTCGCTCATTCCGGGAACGGGACCAACGATCGCTTCCTTTATCTCTTACGCAGCCGAGAAAAAGATTTCGAAGACGCCGGAGAAGTTCGGCACCGGCATGATCGAAGGCGTCGCCTGTCCAGAGGCGTCGACGCATTCGTCGGTTCAGGGCGACTTCATTCCGACAATGAGCCTTGGTATTCCCGGGGACGCAGTCATGGCGCTGATCCTGGGTGCGCTGATGATTCAGGGCATCGTACCCGGTCCGCAACTGATCAAAGAGCACCCCGACATCTTTTGGGGCCTGATCGCGAGCTTCTGGATCGGCAACGTCATGCTGGTCTTGCTCAACGTCCCGCTGATCGGGCTCTGGGTGAAGCTCCTCATGATTCCGTATAAATATCTCTATCCAAGCGCGCTGTTCTTCGTCGCGATCGGCGTCTACTCGACCAACAACGACATGTTCCAGGTCGGCGAGACCGTCGTCGTTGGATTGATCGGCTATCTACTCCTGCTGCTCGATTTCCACCCGGCCTCGATCCTGCTCGGCTTTGTCCTGGGGCCACGCTTGGAGGAGAACTTTCGCCGCTCGCTGCTGGTCTCGCGCGGCGACGCCATGATTTTCGTCGAGCGGCCGATCAGCGCGTTCTTTCTTTTTCTTTGCGTGACGCTTCTGGCGGCGCAGGTCTATGTGCGTTTGCGCAAGCCGAAGGCTCTTGCGGCGCACGACAATGCGGAGGGGAACGCCGTCTCGACCGCCCGGCCTGCCGAGTGAGCTTCATTCGTTCAAGAGCAGGTCGCTTCGCGGGCCAATAAAGACGACAGGCACTCCAGGCAACAAGAGCCCCAAGATGAGGCGTATCTCGACGAACGCGCTACCCGCGCGATGGCGCAGCATCGGCACGCCAGCAAACGCAAGGTGCAGGTGATGATCACGATCGGCGAAACAAAAGGAAGAGTAGTATCGCAGGCAAGATACTGGTCCGGTAAAACTGCAGTCATCTGGCACTGTTGGATAGGCCAGCCTTGCCCTAAACGGAGGTGATGAACCTGCCACAGGAATAGGGGAAGTTGTCATGAGCAACGAAACTGCTCACGTGAACACGGAAATCGCGGGCGATGCGCCTGTCTACAAGACCTGGATGTGTGCGCTGTGCGGGCTCATTTACAACGAGCGAGACGGATGGCCTGACGAGGGCATTCCGCCCGGCACCCGCTGGGAGGACGTGCCCGCAGATTGGATCTGCCCCGACTGTGGTGCTGGCAAGAGTGAATTCGAGATGACCGAGGTCTGAACCAAGCCTGTTGATGCTGCGCGACCTAAGGGTGCACAGCGTCCTGCAATGGCCAAGGAGTTGTCATGTACGTCCCTCCGCACTTCGTTGAGGCTCGCGCCGAGGTGCTTCACGATCTCATTGAAAATAATCCGCTCGGCATCCTCTTTACGAACGGGAAGAGTGGACTCGACGCGAATCATATTCCGTTCGAACTGCATGCGCACGAAGGTCAGCAGGGCGTGCTTCATTCGCATGTAGCTCGTGCGAACCCTGTTTGGCAGGATCTCGCCACCGGTGATGAGGTTCTGATCGTCTTCCGCGCCGCGGATGCCTACATCGCGCCGAACTGGTATCCGAGCAAGGTCGAGTTCAAGAAGCAGGTCCCGTCGTGGAACTACATGGTTGCGCATGTGTACGGACGTGTCACGATCCGCGATGATGAGCGTTACGTCCGCGGCATGGTCGCGCGCCTGACGCGCATTCATGAGGCGAAACAGGCCAATCCTTGGAAGATGACCGACAGCCCCAAGGACTACATCGACACGATGCTCAAGATGATCGTCGGCATCGAGATCGAGATCACACGCCTGGTCGGCAAGTCGAAGCTCAGCCAGAACAAAGAGGTCCGGGATATCGTCGGCGCCGGCAATGCCCTGAAGGCACAGGGCAACATGATCGGCGACGCGATGCTGGCCGTTGCCGCCGTCAAGGCGGAGCAGGCCTCATAGCCAGAGATCCCCAAAAAAGAGCATCGCGGCGACGCCGATCGTCGATACCGCAACGATCTCCGATCGAAACACCTCGGTTGACCTGCTCATTTTGGCGGCCTTGCGCTCCAACTGCAAGGCAGAGTGCAGCTCTTAGCAGGCAATCAGTTAAGGGCTATCGAATCTCTCAGCGGCCCTCGCATCGAATAGAGCGAGCGGAAGTGATCGGGTTGTCGACCCAGTTCGATATAGGTCTCCATGACACGCCGCAGCTGGGCCTCGCTGTTGGAATGTCGCGCGCGCAAGCCAGTCAATGGCGGGCTCTCCCTGAGTCGTCCTTTAGCTTCCGTGGTCATTCTCGCTGCAATTGTCTGCTCGTCCCTATCCTGCCGCAGCGGCCAGGGCGGCATTCGGTCGATTGGGCTACGGCCGTGTAGCTCAACTTCATACGGGAGGTCGCCTGTTCCCCGTTCTCGGACATCGGGCAGCGATCGCGTCACGAGCTGACCTGCTAATGCACGGCTTCTGACGGTTGCCCTGGCCACACCGTCTATTCCGGCACGTCAGCTCTCGGCCGCGGATGCACCCTCGCGTCAACCAAGACCTCGGTGATAGCGTCGCGGAGGCCGTCGCGATCCAGGATGCGGTGCAGCCAATCGACCGTGGTCTGCGCGTCGTCCTCGCGTGTCAGGTAGTTGGCCAGCGCGTTCATGGCGTCGTCATAGCTCTGCTCGAGGCGGCGGCCAGGGGCGCCATGCTCACACAGCTCCGCGCAGTGGAAGTGCCAGTTGGACAGCAAACGGCCGGGTAGCATTCGCTTCGATGAAGGCGCGCAGGGCTGGCGTGATCTCGGCGTTGCCCGCGGCGCGCTCACCAAGCTCATCTGCGACCTCGCTGGTGGCGTCGCGCGACCAGCCATCAACGGCGTTGAAAGCCACGATCCGGACCGGATAGGCGTACTGGCCCGTGATGAGGTCGCGGATGATCGTCTCGAAGTCGGTGTCCTGCTCGTCGGTCTCGCGCCATGAGCAGCCGGCCCGGGCACCGAAATCCTCCAGGACGAGGTAGATGTCCCGGTCGAGCCGATCCAGCGGCACGATGGACGGCGCATGACGCATGACGCAACTCCTACTGCGAGAAAGGCAATCCTGCTGACGGTCGTTCGTTCCGGGATCGGCTCGGCCCTGAGGGTGGCATTGCTGCGAGTTGCAGCGTCAAGCCGACTATCTCGACTCGACCGCTGACGAGCAGCCGTTCGACAACCGCGTCGCTGATCACCTTGGTGCCGAAGCGCCAGCCACCGCGCGGGCGACGTTCAAATGGGCCATGTTCAAGCAGACGCAGAAGATAGCGCAGGTTCGTCCGATCCATCATTGAGTAGCCTCGCCCCATTGCCGGCGGCGGGGATCGTCCTTTGACACGCGCCCAGAGTCAATCGTGGGCGGCACGATCATGGAGGTTGCAGCCGGAGTTTTGTCGCGGGCAGGCAAAACGTAGGTCTGCCATGTCACTGCGCGAACGGCCTCAAGAAGCCGCTTAACATTCAGGTGCTTGATCGGCATCAAGGTCAGCCCTGCCGATCCTGTACGGTGCGGCCTTGTAGCCGAACAACTCCTTTCCGGCTGCTCAGCGATCGGCCCGTCCTCCAGGGTACACCGGGCCCGTTCTTTAAGGCCATTGATGGAACCTCTGGTTCCTCTGGAACTTATCCTACCCCGGACGCCTTACCGCCGATTATTGTCCGGGATGGAATGGCGGCCCCAGCCTGCAGCCCCCCGCTGGGGCCGTTTTGTTGCCCGCTGGGCGGGCGGAGGGCACCGCAAGCTCCACGAACGCCATAAGAAAACGCCGCCCGCTTGGCAGCCGGCGGCGTTCCAGCCCCGAGAGGGATTAGCAAAATCCCGGACATTCATTCGTCTGAACGGTCAGCGTAAAGGTTCAGGTGGCGGAGCGCTGGCCAGCGCGGGACCACAGCTAGGGCGGCAACGCCATTTGGCCGGCTCTTAGCAAGCTCCGGCTTGCTATCCTGGGCATGGCCATAGCTGCTCTTGTACTGGGCTCAGCCAGTCTTGCAGATTAGCAGCAGACACGGGCTGGAGGCCGCTGGGGCAATGAGACAGGCACGCTACCCCCCGGTGAGACGGGCGGGCTCGATGAACCCCGGGAAGGGCGCGTTGCCGCCGATGGTGTTCTCCTCGCGCGACGACTGGACAACTTCTCGCCGATCACTGCAGCAGCGCGGTGCGCGCACTCCGGCGACGCGCAATGGCTGGGCCTGCGCAGCTGCAGCACGTCGAGAGCGCAAGCGTAGATATGGTGCGACGATCAAGGACGCGATGACGGCGGTGTGGGAGGCGTGGGATTGGGCGTGCGGCAAGCGGCTCAAGGCGATGATCCCGACCTTGCTGCCCGCGAGCAATATGGCCGATTGCAGCTTGGCCAGGCGGACCGTGATCGTGTTCTGGCCATCAACGCCGCGACCGTCATCGCCTGCTCATCGAGGTGACGATCGCGGCGAGCGGCGGCAGGCGGCGGCGTGCCCGACGCGTTCATTTCTTCAGCCTCAGATAGGTCTCGGTGTTGGACAGCCGAATGAAGCTGTGAGCGCATCCGGTTGCCCGATGAGGCCTGCGGGAACGGTCGCCAAGACCCTTTCGGCCCCGGGGCGCCCGGTAAGCGGAGGACGCCGAGCGGCCCTTTGGGCCGAGCCCGCGGCCGGCGAGCTTGGCGGGGCAAGCCCAATGCTTCGGTCTTGGCATTTGCAAGGCCGGTGCTGAGCGGGAGGAAAGCCCAGAATGCGGGTTCTCTTGCCAATTCGTTCTGGACAGCCGCATGGTCCGATGTAGGCTCATTATCATATTTTAATGATTTCGTTGCGGAGTGTGGCGTTGAGTTTTCAGCTCACTATCCTCAAGGTTCTGGACGGCCATCCCAGCGGCCGGGCGACGCTCGAAGAGCTGAAGCGCTATCTTGCCGTGCTCATGACCAGCGGGCCGGAATGGACGGCGCGGATGAAGCGCATGGAGACCCGTGCCGGCGGCAGCGTGGACATCTTCGGCAAAAAGCTGATTGTGCGCGAGCCTGGCGAGTGGCGCATAACCGACGCGGGCAGGGCCTTTCTCGCCGCGCTGGAGCGTCCACCAGCCGAGCACGAGCCGACACTTGATGACTTGATCGATGACGCGCCGTCGAGGGGTCCCCCGCCGCTTTCCAATACGCCGCAACGTCGCGTCAATGATCGCAAGGGGCGTCCTGGGAGGAGGGGGCGGACGCCACGAGAGCGCCGGTCGGCGTAGACCAGGAGGAGTGACGATGACCAACGTGCTTCCTTGGTACGCGGGACTTGTTGTCTGGATCATCATCATGGGCGTGGCAGTCGGTATTCTGGCAGCGGCCATGCATGATCGCCGTGTCAGGCGGTAAAAACGGAGACAGGGTTGACGCGATCGACGCAAACCACGGATCGTGTTGGGCGACATTGGCAAGGCTCGCCACGACGACGACCTGGCTGACAATTACCTCCGCGCCGGCGGCGTCGCGGCGATCTGGATCGACGGAGGCCGGGCCCATCGGCGTGGCGGACGATGCGACCGTCGACGACCAGCCGGCCGCATCGTCTATTGCTGCATCCGCGGCGATCACTTCCGCCTCAGCTATCACCTGTACGATTGGAAGCACTCCGTCCAGGCAAGCCCCTTGTCATCGCGCGTAAGCTCGAGGAGATGGTGGCCAGGCTCTCTAGAGGGCGCTCGCGCCGCGGTGGCGGCCTTCCACGCCGCCATCGAGAAGATGGAGGCCGTGCGGCGAACTATTCGACTTCAAGGCCGCGTTCAAGGCCGCCCGGAACGTGGACCCAACCATCCGCTACTAGGATTACCTGCGCGCCCGAAGGCGGCTATGCTGGATGGCCACCGAGGCGCAGCGGTAAGGCTGCCGTCAGGTTTTGCGCCTAATCACATACTAGCCGTCTTCTTCACCAAACCCCGTTGTGCCCATTCACTTTTCAGACGAAGCCCCTCTTGATCAAATTGAGTTGCCGTCCCGTCTTCGCAATGCGCTCGAGATCGAGGGCGTCAAGACTGTCGGCGAGGTCCGGAACATGGCCGATGCCGATCTGCTGAGCTTCCAGAACCTCGGCGCCGCCTCCGTTCGCCATCTGCGTCAACTATTCGGAGCTTCGCGAAGCGACCCACCTCGAAAAGGACGTGGCGGCGGCTGACCCGGGAGCGGCGCGCGAGGCGAACGCCGGGCCGCTCTTTCAGTGTCCTCGCCGAGAAGGCTGCGGCAGCCCACGCGCATATTGGCGCCTGGCCCTCGGGTTGCATGGCGGCGAGGGCGTCGAGCTCGGCTCCCTTGTCCGGCGACGTCCCGGCGACGCGGTCAAGGTCAGGCCCGAGTGCCTTGGCGCGGGTCGCGCCGCGAGCGAGGGCTGTCCGAGATCGTTCGCTTTTTGCGGCGTATCGTCGAAAGGCTTTCGATTTCAAACACGAACTTGGGATTTAGATCGGCGGTCGCCACCCCTCTTTGTCTCCGAATGGATCTTTGTAAGCCGCCTTCCGTTCACGATCAGCTTCGCCCGCTGCTTGGGTGTCAGGTACCTTCGCCAAGATCATCCGCGCGCTGTTTCATCTCGGTCTTTGCCACCTCGAGGACGTGATCGGCGGCTTCCTTGACGCCGGTGATCGCATTCGAAGCCGTGGTCGACCGCGCCGGCATAGATGAACTCGTCGCCCTTCTGCCGGCCGACATAGATGCCGTCCCAGCGGCTGCCGTCCAGGGCGAACCCAGCGACCTTTCATGAACTCCTTCATCGGCATCTCCGAGGCCCAACGTCACCGCCCAACTTTCCGTCGGCGCGACCGTCAGCACCGTGGTCGCCGCGCATGCGCCCGTTGCTATCGTGGCCGCCAGCAGGCATCGCGACATCTTTCTCCATGCCCGAACTCCTCGATCGCCATTGTGCCCCCGAAGGGGAAAGACCGGCAAATGTTCCGAGCATGGAACGTCGCCGCTCGCTGCGCAGTTGAAGAAGCAGGAGCTGCTCATGAGCCTTAAACGACGGGTCGAAAATCTTGGACCCTACCAATCGCTATTTCTGTTGGCGGTGCCGACGGCGACCGTAGAGCCGTTGAAATTGGTCGCGGTCGCCGTTGCCGGGGAAGGTCACTGGATCGCCGGGACGGCGATGATCGCAACGTGCTATCTTCTCAGTCTGGTCGTGGTCGAACGGCTCTTCGTCATCGTCAAGCCAAAACTGCTCACCATCCCGTGGTTTGCCAAGCTTTGGACTGCAATCCTCGCGGTGCGCACATGGTTCGTCGCGGCGTTCCGAAGGATGCGTGCAAGGATGAGTTGAGTTGCCGCTTCGTCGGTGCATGTCGATCTCGAGGTGCCCCAAGGCGGCGTCGGTCCGGGCGATCCGCAGGAGCGGAACGCTACGGAGGTGATTTTCACGTCAACGATCCGCCCATTCTGCTCGGGCACGTCCGGTACGCCTGGATCAACAAGGGCGATCCGGACCTGACAGGCCAATCAAGTTCGGAGGCTGGCGGCACTTCGCCTCGTCAGCGGCGGGCTCGAACTGCGTATCGTTTGCCGTCCTGCCAAACGGCGCGAGCCCCTGCTAATGTCGCGCGATCTCGGCAGCCGGGCGGCCTTCAAGCAGCAGATCGATCCCGTCCCGCAAACGATGACCGCGGGATCGCCAGGGTTGCCGGCGGCGGCGCCGACCGCAATGCTATCGATCTCTACGCCGGGCCTCGAGCTCGTCGGTCTGCGCGCTTACCGTCCTGACGACAAGTTGCGTCGCAGCCGGTACGCTCACGTCTCAAAGCGGGCGCAGGCACTCGATTTGGGCTATCGGGGAGCCCGGGTTGATCCAAATTGGCCGGGTGCGAAGCTTTGAACGACTTCCGGCCGCGCTCTATTAAATTAAAATTAAGGACGCCTGGACCGTTCAGCCCAATTTCCAATACACCGTCCATCCCGACGGCGGTGCCACGCTTCCGGGGCCGCTCGCTGTAAGGCCCTGAGGAACGGCTCGGCGTTCGGTCTCAGGACCACCTTGGATTTTTGAGACGACGGGAAACTGCGCTAAGTTGAGCCTCGCCGCTGCTGAAGAGCTTGCAGTTGCAAGCAAGCCATTAAGCCGCGGGATACCAAACGGCTTTACCCGTCGTTCGTCTCTCCCGCCTAAGTTCTGAAGGGGGTAGGACAATCTCGATGGATTTATTCGCGCGACTACGTGCCGCGTTCGCCGTGGGCGATACAACGGATCCGCTCGGTCGTTCGCTGGTCGTCGAGCAATTCCGGATTTTGCCAAAGCAGGTTCCAGTTCTCTACGCTGTGCTGCTGGTCGATAGTATCAGTGTAGGCCTGGTCCTCCCCCTAACTGTATCGGCCTGGCTCAGATTCGGCCTGCCAACCGCTCTCCTCGCGCTGTGCCTGCTCCGGTTGGTTCAGTGGCTCCGCTTGAAAACGGTCGATGTCACGCCGGAGCAGGCGCACCGTGAGCTCAGGCGAACTCGCGTTGTCGCGGTGCTACTCAATGCGGGCTTTGTTGTCTGGATTCTGGCCCTGTTCGCGACCGTAGATCCCGGTCTGCGCGCGCCCATCGCGTTGCTGGTCTTCATGGGGTGCATCGGCACGGCCTACTGCCTCGGCAGCTTTCCAGCGGCGTCCCTGCTGACCATGCTGATTGCCGGCACCCCAATCGCGACCGTGCTGCTCGCTTCGGGTGACGGGATCATGATCTCGCTCGGGATCAATTTGCTGTTGTTGCTCGTGCTGCTCGGCCGGATGATCAACACCAACTTTCGCTCGTTTGTCCAACTGATCCAAGCTCATAGCAGCCTGATCCAGGAAGGGGAGCGCGCAAGAGCCGCGGAGCAGACCGCGACCGCCCTGGCTGAACGGTTCGATCGCGCCCTTAACAACATGTCCCAGGGCCTATGCTTCTTCGACGATGATCAGCGTCTGATCGTCTGCAATCGGAAGTATCTGGAGATTTACGATCTGGATCCAGAAGCCGTGCGGCCGGGGATGAAGCTGAATGACATCGTCGATCTCAGGTACTCGGCCGGCAGCGCACCGAAGATCTCGAAGGAGGAGTATCTGGTCTGGCGCAATAGCGACCCGGTGATCGCCCAAAACTCAGATACGACCGTCGAGCTGACGAATGGACGGATTGTGCGCATCCGGCACCGCCCCATCGAGGGCAGAGGCTGGGTTGCCACGCACGAGGATATCACGGAACGGCATCGAACCGAGATGGCTCTTGCCCAAGCCTCGGCTGCGGCCGAACAGGCCGAAGCTGCCGCCCGCGCCGCTCACTCCCATCTCACCGAGGCGCTTGAGGTCGTTCCTGAAGGCCTCGCCGTCTTTGACAAGGATGATCGACTGGTCCTTTGGAATAGCCAATACGCGGATTTCTATGCGGCCAGCCAGGAAGCGCTGGCGACGGGAACACCGTTCGAAAGCATCCTGCGGGCTGGGCTGGCGCGGGGGCAATATCCCGAGGCAATTGGGCGGGAGGATGAATGGCTCACCGAACGCTTGGCACGCCATGCTCTGCCAAGATACTCGCACGAGCAGCATCTGCCCGACGATCGCTGGATCCGAGTGGAGGAGCGACGCACGGCTGATGGAGGCAGCATCGGGGTCCGGATCGATATCACCGACCTGAAGCGTCGGGAGGCCTCGTTCCGGCTCCTTTTCGAGGAGAATCCACTGCCCATGTGGGTGGTCGATACAGCAACCCGGCAATTGCTCGCGGTGAACGCAGCGATGTGCCGGCACTACGGCTATCGGCGCGAGGATCTTCTTCTGATATCCGAGCAGCAGCTGGAGTGCGGAGCATCCGATGAGCTTGTGGACTTTGAACTGCACAGAACCGCTGGCGGGGATCTCATACAGGTCGCCGTCGAGTCTCGTCCGCTCCAGTACGAGGGACGTTTAGCCCATGTTTGCGTGGCATTCGACATTACCGAGCGCAATCGCGCCCAGGAGAGGATCAGCTATCTGGCCTCCCATGATGTTCTCACCGAGCTGCCCAATCGGACAGCCTTGAATCAGCACCTCTCGACTGCGGTCGAGCGGGCCGAGGTCACCGGGTCCGGCTTCGCCGTGCTGTGTATCGACCTCGATCACTTCAAGGAGATCAACGATCTGTTCGGGCATGCGGTCGGAGATGCCGTGCTGCGCGAAGCCTCGCAGCGCCTTCAGGAAGCCGCGCAAGGCTGCTACGTAGCGCGGGTGGGCGGCGACGAGTTCATCGGCATTACGGAACAAGAGCCGTTGTCGGGAAGCGCGGAACTCCTCGCGACCAAGATGCGCGCTGCATTCGAGGATCCGATCGTAGTCGATGGTCATGGTCTGAAGCTGGACCTCTGCGTCGGCGCGGCGCTGTTTCCCAGAGATGCGGACAACATCGTTTCTCTGCTCGCGAACGCGGATGCGGCGCTCTATCGGGCCAAGCACGAGGGCAGGGGCGCGATCCGGCTGTTCACGAGCGCGATGGACCAGCAGCTCCGCGAGCGCCGCGCGCTCGAGCATGATCTGCGGTTCGCCGTGGAGCGCGGGGAGCTCTATTTGGATTATCAGCCTCAGCAGCACCGCGATGGGCACACTACCGGCTACGAGGCCCTCGTTCGCTGGCGCCATCCCGATCGCGGAATCATCCCTCCCGGAGAATTCATCCCAGTCGCGGAGCGGAGTGGCTCGATTGCCCAGATCGACGACTGGGTGCTGATGGAGGCCTGCCGTGAGGCCGCATCGTGGGACCAGCCCTTCAGGATCGCGGTCAACGTCTCGGCCGCGCAGTTCCGCAGGGAAAACCTCGATGCACAGGTCCGCAGGGCGCTGCGTGAAAGCGGGCTCGCGCCTGTGCGCCTGGAGGTCGAGATCACCGAAGGCGTCCTGATCGAGGACGTCTCGCGCGCCAAGAGGACGATGCAATCGCTCAAGAGTCTGGGGATCCTGATCGCGCTCGACGACTTCGGGACCGGGTATTCCTCGCTGTCCTATGTTGAGGCATTCCCTCTCGACAGGATCAAGGTCGACCGCTCCTTCGTCGCCTCGTTGGGACAGAGCGAGCGATCATTGGCTATCGTTCGCGCGATCATCGGGCTCGCCCATGGGCTGGGTGTGCCGGTCCTGGCGGAAGGGATCGAAACAAAGGACCAGATGTCATTGCTCATTAAGGAGGGCTGCGACGAGTTGCAAGGCTACTTGATCGGACGCCCGCAACGATTTGCGGCCGAGAAAGCTCGTTCATGGCAGAACTCCAAGTCGCTCATTGTGTCGGCGTCATAGAACCTTGCGACATCGCTGCGGCGCCTTATCAAGCGACAATCTCGGTGCCGCTGCATTCGGTTTGCTTAGCGTGCCGGGATCGGCGCAGCGCTGCCCGACAGTTCAAACGTAAGGGCAGTTCAGCGGCCACCTACCGGATGACGGTGTGATCTGCGAGTCTGCGGTTCGGTTTCGGCCGTTAGACTTAGAATGGACGCAGTGCATACTGCCATCACGGAGCTGGTGCGGCGGCTTGAAGTCTTCACCGGAGCCGTCGGATTGTCGCCGCAGCAGCTGTTTGGCTGGCGAAGTCAGTTGCGAGAAGCAGCAGGCGGTCATTCCGAAGCTGACGAAGTACAGTTTGTGCCGGCGGCGGTGGACGCAGTGGTACCGACGCCAAGTGCTCACCGGTGCGAAGCGGCCCCCAACATTGCCCGCAGAATCAAAGTCAATCAGTTGGTTATGATGCCGATCCCGCACGGACCCAACGCCGATTCATGTAGATGTCCATCAATCGGGATGCGCTTAGCGCGCGCGATTAGCGTCGGCAGGTACTCGAAACCAGCGCGGCGAGACAGCCGAACAACAAGACAGCGCCCGCTGCCAACGGCGTATCAGGCATCAGCACTGCTAGCGTACCTGCAAGACTGACGACCGCCAGAATCGCGAGCGCGAGCGCCCCGTCGTCGACGAACAGCCCGGCCAGTTCCCGCAGCAGAATCATCATGACAAGGCCCCCGTTTTCGGCCGGCGGGCGAGCACGACGGCTGCGCTGCTGGCAGCCAGAAACATCGCCGCAAATCCGACGATCGCGAAATCGCCGCCGGGCCAAGCCACTCCGAGTCCCTCACCGGTCCAGAACACGCCGAACGCGGACAGCATAATGCCGACGGCGAATTTGAGCGTGTTTTCCGGAACCCGCGCCAGCGGCCGATGGACGGCAAGGCCGACAACCGCAACGCCGAGACACGCCGCACTAGCGCCGGCGCTCGCGGGAAGGACCATTCCGCGACCGGCACCCACTGCAATTACGATGAACACGACTTCAAGCCCTTCGAGGAGAACCGCCTTGAAGGTCGTGATGGCCGCGAGCCAATCGAGGCGCGCCTCGTTGCGGCGAGCCTGCTCGCGCAATTCTGCCGTCTCGGTCGCGAACGCCGCCGCTTCATCGTGGAACGGGATAACGCCAGCCGCGCGCAGGATGGCCTTTCGCAGCCAGCGCATGCCGAACAGCAGGAGCAGGACCCCGATCACGAACTGGAGCAGGTGCAGCGGAACATGATCCAGCAGCGGCCCGAGCGCCACGACAATGAGCGCCAGCACCGCAAGACCGGCGAGCGCGCCGAGCCCGGCCGGTCGCCAGCCGCGCACGGTCGCCACAGCCAGCACGATCGTCAGAGCTTCGACCGCCTCGACCAGCGAGGCCAGGAACGCCGCCGTCATGGCCGGCCAGATCAGTCCCCAATTGGCGATCATGCGAGTTCTCCAATTCGAACCGGCGAAGAAAGCGCGCGATCCCGTTCCTTTGACCGCGTCCCGCAATAGGCGACTGCTGTCATCAGCGATATTCCGATCACGCCAACGGCAATTTGTATCCACAACGCGTTCAGGCCCAATTCGATCGCTGCATGGGCGCAAAACGAGAGGACGATGCCGGTGCAGAAGACCAGAAGCGACTTTCGGCCACACTGGATCAGCGGCGCCAGCGCGCGCCAGTGCAGGATTGGCGAATCCAGAGGCAGGAACCGGGTGACCACAACAGCGAGCGCGATGAAGTGAAGGACACGGTAAGGCGCGAGGTTGGTCTTATCGTTGGGATCGAATGGCTGCAGCATCCAATGCGGAACAAGACCGCCGATATCTGGAGACCGAATGGCGGTCGTCACGACAATAGTGAATAAAAGGTAGCCGATCGCGAGCCGGAACGCCGCCCCCGTTCCGAGGATCGACTGCAGGGCCCGGGCGCCGCCAAGGGCTGTCCATGCGCCCAGAACAAAAAGCAGTTGCCAGGCGAATGGGTTGAAATACCAGGAGCCCGACGGAGAAGCGGCCAGATTCCAGCCAAAATGCCTGCCGGCAAAATATATGACGATCGAGCCAGCCAATATCCAGTTCGGCTTGCGAACCATCAGCCACAGCGCCGGCGCGAACACGCTCAACAACAAAATATAAAGCGGAAGCACGTCGAGATTGACGGGTTTGTATCGCAATGCCAGCGCCTGGATGGATTCCCGGAACGGCATGTTCAGGAAAATAGCGACGTTGAACTGGTTCAGGTCGTCTGGATCAAGAAATTCGCGGGAGGCGCACGCAATCACCGCGATATAGATGGCGACCACCATGATGTGGGCGGCATAGAGTTCGAAAGCGCGCTTTGACAGCCGCGACGCTGCGGCCAGATAGCCGCGCTCGACCATGATTCGTCCAAACGCGAGGGCTGCCGTGTAGCCCGAGATGAATACAAAGAGATCGGCGGCATCGCTGAAGCCGTAATTCCTGCTCGTGGTCCAATTCAGCACTTCATGAGGAATGTGGTCCAGAAAGATCGCCCAGTTCGCCAGCCCGCGAAACAAATCCAGCCTGACGTCGCGCGTGCCGAAGGGGATAGCTGCATGAACCCGCATGACATGCGCCTCATTGCTTGGACGATGGCGGCGGCGGTGCCGGAGCGGCGGCCTGCGATGTCGCTTGCGCCACCCGAACCGCGTCGCCCGCAGCCAGCGTCTCCGGCGGGTTGTTGATGATCCGATCGGCCGGCGACAATCCGGCCACCACCTCCACGCTGTCACCGAGATCGCGACCGAGTTGCACGCTTCTGAGGACGACCTTGTCATTGCTGTCGAGAGTCGCGATGTGCGTGCCCTGGTTGCCGGTGATCAGCGCGGTCGACGGAACCTTGACCAAATTGGCGTCGGTCGGAATCTCGAAATGCACGTTGCAATAGCTGCCACCGAAGAATTTGCCGGCGGCATTGTCGGCCTGCAGCTCGACCTGCATGCTGTGCGAGTTTTGATTTATCGACTTGGAGACATGCGACAGCGTCGCCTCGAATTGCGCGCCCGGGTATTGCGGCATTTCGAACGTTGCTTTCATGCCAACGGTCAGCCCTGCCGTGAACGATTGCGGCACCTGCACGTAGATGCGAACGCGATGCAGATCGGACACCTCGAACAGCGGCTGTCCGGAGCCGCCCGAGTTGATCAGCATCCCGAGCTCGACGTTGCGGGCGGTCACGACGCCGTCGAATGGGGCGGCCAGGGTCTTGAACGATTGCATGGCCTCAAGTTGCCTGACATTGGCCTCGTTGGCGTCGACAACGGCCTCCTTCGCCTTGGCGTCGGCGTCGGTCTGGTCCGCCAGCTGTTGGGCGACGATCTGCTTTTGCAACAGAATGTTATTGCGGTTGGCGGTCAGCGATGCGATTTGATGATTGGCCCTGACGCTTGCCAGTGTCGCCTTGGCCTGGCCGAGCTGCTGATCGAGATCGGGCGCATCGATGGTGGCCAGCACCTGGCCTGCCCTGACCGGCGATCCGATATCGTGGTCCCAGTTCTTCACGTAACCGGTGACGCGCGCGAAGATCGCCGCCCGGTTGAACGGCTGGATGTTGCCCGGCAACGTGAGCGTCTGATGCGAGCTGCCGGGGATCAGTCCGGCGAGCGCAACCGTGGGCATGGCTTGGGTGTTGGTCCAGTCCACCACCTCCTGCTTGCTCTGCGCGCGGCCGATGAAACCATAGCTGAGCACGATGCCGGCAATCAGGACCGCGGCAGCCGCAGCCGTCAAAAGGCTTTTCCGACCCGGCGCTTTGATGTCTTCCGAGGGCATTTTCACTTGTCTCCACTCAATGCGATTGTATCGTTGCGCCGTCTGGCTCACTTGCCGCGCGGGGCTTTCCGGCCATGCACCAGGCTGAAGATCGTGGGCACCAGAAACAGCGTCGCGCAGGTGGCGAAGATCAACCCGCCGATCACGGCCCGGCCCAGCGGCTGGTTCTGTCCGGGCTCGATCGCCATCGGCAGCATGCCGATCACCATGGCGAGTGCCGTCATCAGCACCGGGCGAAACCGCGAACCGCCGGCCTCGAATGCCGCCGCGAGCGCATGCGCACCGGCGGCCATCCGCTCGCGGGCAAAACTGATCACCAGAATGCTGTTGGCGGTCGCCACCCCCATGCACATGATGGCGCCCGTTAGCGCGGGAACCGAAAGCGTCGTGCCGGTGCCGAACAGCATCCAGACGATCCCCGCCAGTGCGGTCGGCAGCGCCATGACGATGACGAATGGGTCCACCCAGGATTGGAAGTTGATGACGATCAGCAAATAGATCAGCACGATCGCCGCCGCGAGGCCGACGAAGAGCTGCTGATAGGCGCTTGTCATCGTGCTCACCTGGCCACGCAGTGCGACGCTTGCGCCCTTGGGAAGATCTTTTGCGGTGTCGTGAATGGCGGTTCGAATATCCGACGCCAGCGCGCCGAGATCGCGTCCCTGCGGCGTCGCATAGATGTCGATGACAGGCGCAACGTTGTAGTGCGATACCACCGCGTTGCTGTTGGCGCGCTGGACCTGTGCCAGGCCGCCGAGCAGCTGGGTATTGGTGGCCGCTGCCGACGTCACCGGAATGTTTTGCAGGCCGGTCATGCTGTTAATATCCCGCTGCGGGGTCTGCACCGACACCGCGTAGGACACGCCGTTGGCCGGGTTGAGCCAATAGGTCGGGGCTGACTGCGAGCTCCCCGACAGCGTCGTCAGCATCGCGGTGGCGACGTCTTTTTCGGTGAGGCCGGCGAGCGAGGTCAGCGAGCGGTCGACATTGACGTCGAGCGTCGGCTGCTGAAATGCCTGCTGGATGCGCGCATCAGCAATCCCCGGGATCGCCCTGATTTTCGTCAGTAAGGCGTTGGCATATTTGCGATTGGCCGCAAGGTCGCTGCCGGCGACTTGCAGGTCGATCGGCGCCGGTACGCCGAAGTTCAGCACCTGGCTGACGATATCAGCCGGAAGGAAGGCAAAGCTCGTGCCTGGAAATTGCTGCGGCAATTTCTCGCGCATGGTCTTGATGTAGTCGTCGGTCGGCGCATGGTTCGGCTTAAGGCTGATCAGGATGTCGGCGTCGCCGACCCCGATGGTGCCGGAATTGTTGTAGGCCATGTTGATGCCGGAGACCGAGACCCCGATATTGCTCACGATGCCGCCGAGTTCGCCTGGCGGAATGATGCCGTGGATGGCCGTTCCGATCCGGTCGGCCAGGGTGGTCGTCTCCTCGATCCGCGTTCCCGTCGGCGCACGGATATGCAGCTTGATCTGGCCGCCGTCGACGGTCGGGAAGAAGTCCTGGCCGAGCGAAGGTGCGAGGCCGAACGACAGGATGCTGAAAGCCATGAATCCGGCGATCACCTTGATCCGGTTGCCCAGACAAAGCTGCAGCAGGCCGAGATAGGCCTTTCGAACGTTTTCGAACATGTGCTCAAAACCGCGCTGGAAGCGCGCGAGCGGATTGCGGCTGGCTTTTGCGCGGCCGGCGTTATCGGACGAGCCGTGGACGTGTTGATTGCGCAAGAGATAGCTTGCCAGCGTCGGCACCAGCGTGCGTGACAAGACGTAGGAAGCGGCCAGCGCCAGCATCACCGCTTCAGCGAGCGGCCGAAACAGATAACCGGCGACGCCGCCAAGTCCGAACATCGGCACGAAGGCGAAGCAGATACACAGTAGCGACACGGTCGCCGGCACCACGATCTGCTGGGCGCCATCGAGAATGGCGGGCTCGATCTCCTTGCCCTGCTCGAGATGCCAGTTGATGTTCTCGATGGTGACGGTGGCGTCGTCGACCAAGATGCCGACCGCGAGCGCCAGGCCTCCGAGGGTCATGACGTTGATGGTTTCGCCGAGCAGCGAAAGGCCGGTCAGGGCCGCCAGTATGGCCAGCGGGATCGAGAGGGTAATGATCAAGGTCGAGCGCCAGCTGCCCAGAAACAGCAAGATCATCCCGCCGGTCAGCGCCGCCGCGATCACGCCTTCTCTGACCACACTGGATACCGCGTCGGTGACGAACACCGATTGATCGCCTACGGCGGTCAATCTCAGGCTGCTTGGCAGCGTCTGCGACACCGACGGCAGCAGGGCCTTAACTCCGTTAATGATGTCGAGCGTCGAGCTGGCGCCCGACTTCATGATCGTCAGCAGCACGGCGCTGGCGCCGTTGACGTGAACAGCATTGGTCTGCGGCGGACTGCCATCATGCACATAGGCGACGTCCCGCATGTAGACGACGGTGCCGTTGACGGTCTTGACGGGAAGGTCGTTGAAAGCCTGCACCGCCTTTGGCGAGTCGTTCAGATTAACGGTGTATTCGTACGAGCCGATTTTTTGCGTTCCCACCGGCGTGATGAGGTTCTGCAGCGAAAGCGCGTTGATGACGTCGTTGGCGGAAAGGCCGTACTGATGCAGCGCCTGCTGGTTCAGATCGGCCTGGACCTGGCGCACCTTGCCGCCAAAGGGAAGCGGCAACGCGGCGCCTGGAACCGGCGCCAGCGCTGGGCGGATGAAATTGAGTGCCGAGTCGAAAATCTGGGTCTCCGACATCTTGTCGCTTGAAAGCGCGAGCTGCAGGATCGGCACGCTCGAGGCGTTGAAGCTCAGGATCAACGGCGGCGTAATGCCGGGCGGCATCTGCTTCAGCACGGTCTGCGACATGCCGTTGACCTGCGCCAGCGCGGCATTGATGTTTACGGTCGGCTGAAAGAAGATCTTGATGATCCCGTAGTTTACGATTGATTGGGATTCGATGTGCTCGATATCGTTGACGCTGTTGGGCAGCGACCGCTCGTAGAACGTGACGATGCGGCCGGCCATGTCATCGGCAGGCAGGCCGGTGTAGCTGAACACTACGCTGATGACGGGAATGTTGATGTTCGGAAAGATGTCGGTCGGCGTCCGCAGCGCCGACGCCGTGCCAAAAATCAGGATCAGCACCGCCATGACGACGAACGCATAGGGCCGCCGCAAGGCGAGCCGAACGATTCCAATCATGAGCTTCTCCCTTATAGACGATGTGCCGTCCGTGTAGCGCCCGATCCTTGGGGCGGCCTTAGCCCCGCCCACCTGCCGTTTCGCAACCTCCCGAAGCGCCATTCGCCAATCGACAATCTCAAATGTAGGGTTGAGGTTTGCATTCGGAAAATGCATTCTCTTCATCTTCACATGCGCACTTTGAATTGTGGTGATGGAGTTCCAGTCACTTGAGCAAGACAGGGCCTAGTTTAGCTGCCCTCGATCTTAATCTGCTGGTGGTGTTCGACGCCATCATGCGGGACCGCTCCGTCACGCGAGCGGGGCAACGGCTGGGGCTCAGTCAGCCTGCGATGAGTCACGCTCTGACCCGGTTGCGTCACATGCTGAAAGACGAGCTGTTTGTCCGCAGCCCAAACGGAATGGTGCCGACGCCGCGGGCCGACGAACTCGCCACGCCGATCAGAATCGCACTCGATGGCCTGCAGCAATCGCTTGAACCGGTGCAGTTCGATGCGTCGAAAGCGACGGCATCATTCCGCATTGCCGTCGACAATTATGCTGCGATCGTTCTGGTCGCACCGATCGCGGCGCATGTTGCCCGAATTGCTCCCGGGGTGAAGCTGGATTTTCGGCCAAGCGGTACGCTGGACGTTCTCGATCAGCTTGATCGAAGCGAACTGCATCTGGCGATGGGGCCATCCGCCGTGACGGGCGAGCGCTTCTCACGCAGGCGATTGCTGCAGGATCAGTTCGTCGTGGTGCATCGCAAGGGTCATCCGAGCGCAAGGGCGCTGGAACTATCGGCCGAGAAGCTGGCGGCGCTCCCCCAGCTCGAAATCTCGTCGGCTCAATTCGGCACCGATCTTGTCGAGAACGGGCCTGGACGATCAAAGCCCGGCCCAAGACCTGCGATGCGTGCGCCATTTCTGTCTGCAGCGCAGATTCTGGCGACGTCGGATTTGGTGTCAATCCTTCCGCTCAACGTCGCCAAGAACATGACAAGGTCTCACCCCCTTGTTTTCCGTCGGCTGTCGCGTTCGCCCAAGCCGATCGAAGCTGCAATGATTTGGCTGCGACGGCTTGATAACCAGCCCGCACATGCTTGGCTGCGAGATGTCATCAGCAGCGTGACGAGCGAGCTTCGGGGTTAATAGACATGTTCCGGCGGAAACCCGGTGCCATAGCGCGCGCCCGAAGAATGGTTGGCCCCGGTTTGGCGCGATGCTCGCCTGGCTCTGCCGAATGTCTGCTTTTGGGCAACACGTCCTCAGGCCGGATGTTTCCCCGAGCGCTGCGGCACGAGCACGATCAACAGAACCATGATGGCCGCCAGCGAGGCCGACGCGGTGTATCGGCTGAGCGCCAGGCCGCCATGGTCGAGCGGCTTGTCGAGGAAGTCGCCAACGGTAGCCCCAAGCGGCCGGGTGAGCACGAACGCGACCCAGAAAAGAACGGTCCGCGAAATGTTGGACCAGAAATAGGCCCCGGTTACGACAGCGAGCCCGGCGGCAAACACCAGAGCGCCGCCGGCATAGCCAAGCCCGGTCGAATCGGCCATCCAGTCGCCGAGCGCGGTGCCCAAAGTCTGCGAGAACAGGATCGTCACCCAGTAGAAGGTCTCGGCCGACTTCGAGTTGATCGACGCGATCGAAACAGTTCCCATCGTTCGATGCCAGAGCGCAAGCGAAGCGACAAGCAAAACGGCCAGGAGCGAGGAGCCGCCGAGATAGCCGATTCCAAGCGAGCGATCGACGAAATCGGCGAGCGTTGTGCCGACGGTGGTGGTCGCGACGATCACCACCCAGTAAAGCACCGGGTGAAATTGCTTCGCGCTCATCTGCGCGGTGACGCCGGCGGCGAAGATCGCCGCAAAGATCGCCGTTCCAGCCAAATAGCCGAGATTCATCGACATCGTCACGGCGTCGCCGCCGGTCTCGCCGAGCGTCGTCGCGAGTATCTTGATGATCCAAAATCCCAGGGTGACTTCTGGAACCTTGCTCGCTGGCTCAGTGTCGACCGCGCTTTTGTAGTATTGATCCATGCTTCTTCCACTTCCGCCGGATATCGACGGCGGGCCCTTGGCGCCGCCGTCGGTCATGTTGGATACCTGTCAAAAATGCAACGCGGCCGAGCGTCAGGATTTCCCGACTGAATCCATGATCGACAGCAACTCGGCAACGGATTGCTTGCATTTGGTGGCCTCGGGGGTGCTGGCGCGTAGCGCTTCGAGCGCACGGTCGATGGCCTTGTCGACGGTGTGCCAGTCGGCGGCAGCGCGCGGCTTCAGGGCGGCCTCCGCCTCATCCCATTGAGTCTCGAGATCCTTGATCCGCGTCTTGGCTTCCGCGAGGTCGCCCTTGTCGAGCAGCGCCGAGACATCGACGGCGATGGTGCGGAACGGCGTCAGGTCGCCGAGCTTCGATGACATTGCCGCTTCGGCAGCCGCCACGAACCAAATGTGCCCGTTGGCGTGCACGTTCGGCTCGCTTGTCGACACCGTCAAAAGGCCGACGGCCAGCGCCAGAATTGTCTTGTTCATGCGTGCTCTCCTCTTGGTCTTGCCCGCACGCGCTTGCGTGGGCTTCTAGTGGACATTGAGATTGGAATCACCGCACCGGATCGGACTTGCCGGTTCGCTCGCCTTCAAAGCTCGCCCAGCCGACCAGTGCGACGATGACGGTGAGAAACCCAATGCTGGTGTAGATGGTGCCGAGGCCGAGGCCGCCGTATGTTCTGGACTGCGAAAGCAGGTCACCAAGCGAAGCGCCCAGCGGACGCGTGAGGACGTAGCCCAGCCAGAAGGTGAGAACCGGGTTGGCTCCGAGATAATAGGTGAGGGCGATGACCGCGATCAGCGCGCCAAATGCGACGACGCCGAGCTGGAAGCCGAGGCCCAGGGCTTCGGTCGCCAGATCGCCGGCCGCTGTTCCCAACGCAAACGTGAAGAGGATCGCGGCCCAGTAGAACCGCTCGCGTCGCCTGGTGACAATGGTGTGAATTGAAAGCGTCCGCTCGACGCCGTACCAGATCGCGAAAGTCGCGGCCAAAGTGGCTGCGAAGACGGCCGTGCTGAGATAGAGGCTGATTTCGAGCTTGTCGGTGAGCAGGTCGGTGATCTGCGTGCCGACGACGCTGACGAGAACCACCGTCAGCCAATAGATCCAGGGAATGTAACTTCGCGCGCGGAGCTGCAAGGCCAACACCGCGGTGAGGAAACCGACCATGATCACGGTCGTCGCGCTTGCCCCAAGGCCGACATGCACGGCGAGATAGTCGGCGCCGGTCTCGCCGACCGTGGTCGATAGGATCTTGATGACCCAGAAGATCGCCGTCACTTCGGGGACCTTGTTGAGCAGCAGTGGCAGATGGGGGTTCACCGTGGCGGGCACGTGATCTCTCTGCTCCAAGGAATGCGTATTCTAAGCCGATGCGGCACGATGACGATGCCAACTTAGGAGCGGCTTAGGAGGAGATTTTGGGCGGATCGGACGCGCGTGACCGCGCAATGCAATTGACGAGGCCCACTCGAGGCCCACTCTAAGTCTCCGCTAAGTCGGGATGGGGAGAACGATCCCGGTTCCAAGCCGGAGCATTTCGCGGTGCGCGACCACGAACGACGGTATCCCAGGGCGCGTTGTCCCATGAGAGATCAACTGGGCATTGAAACAGAGACATCGAAATGCGGGTTTTGCTGATTGAGGACGACAAGATGGTCGGCGCGGCCGTTGAGCAGGCGCTTAGGGATGCGGCCTATGCGGTGGATTGGGTTACCGATGGCGAGACCGCCATCCACGTTGCGGAGAGTGAGGCTTACGAGGTAGCGCTGCTCGATCTAGGGCTCCCGCTGGCTGATGGCCGAGAGGTGCTGCGCCGGCTTCGCGCGCTCGGCCGCAAGCTTCCGGTCATCATTGTGACCGCGCGGGACGGCGTTGACGTCCGCATCGATGGCCTCGATCTCGGCGCGGACGACTATCTGGTAAAGCCGTTCGAGATTCGCGAATTGCTGGCGCGCATGCGCGCCGTTCTTCGCCGGGAAGGCAGCGGTTCGCCGGCGCTGCTCAGCAATGGCATGCTTCATTTGGATCCTGCAACGCGCGAAGCTTCGTTCCACGGCGAGGCATCGCTGCTTACCGCCCGCGAGTTCGCGCTGCTTTCGGCGCTGTTGGCGCGGCCGGGTACGATCCTGTCGCGCAGCGAGATTGAGCGGCAAATCTACGGCTGGAACGAGGAAGTCGAGAGCAATGCGATCGAATTCCTGATCCATACCATCCGTAAGAAACTGGGCGCCACAGTGATCCGCAATGTGCGCGGTGTCGGCTGGATGGTGGACCGCTCGTTATGACAAAGTCCCTGCGCGCTCGTCTTTTCGTCGGCTTGACGGCGGTTATCTTGCTTGCAGGGTGCATCGGTGGCGCGTTCACCTACCTCTGGGCGTTCGACGAGGCGATCGAGATGCAGGATTCGACCCTGATCCAGATCGGCAGCCTGTTGCAGAACGGCAGCGTCAAGAGCGACCAGTCACTCGGCGGCGTTGATGCGGACGCGGAGGTTGATGTCACAGAATTGGGGATGGCGCCGCATGGCTCGGCCGAGGAGCGGCTACTCTGGAGCCACCAGGACGGACTGCACGTGGTGTCGCGCATCGGTCAGTCGGTGCGGGTGCTACTGCGGACCCGGCCTGACGGAAGCCGATTTGCCGTGACACAGCTGACCGACGTCAGAGATGACATAGCGAGCAGCATGGCGATCCGCACGCTGCTCCCGATCGCCGCGTTGATTCCCTGCTTGCTGCTGGTCGCGGCGTTGGTCGTCGCGGGATCGCTGCGCCCGATGGTCCGATTGGCCGGTGATCTCGACTTAAGACATGCGGTTGACATGACCCCGCTCCCGCTAGCGGACACGCCAAGCGAACTTCATCCGTTCATCGCATCCATCAATGGGCTATTGGAGCGAATGAAACTGATGATGGATCAGCAGCGGCGTTTTGTCGCCGATGCTGCGCATGAACTGCGGACGCCCATCACCGCGCTTAGTTTGCAGGCAGAGAATCTCGATCCGGCCGATCTTCCCGAGCAAGCGCGCGAACGCCTCGGCGCGCTCAAGCAGGGCATACGCCGCACCAAGCATCTTCTTGAGCAACTGCTCGCGCTGGCGCGACATGAGGCCGGGCCGAACGGTGAAGCCACCGTGGTCCCGCTAGACCGCACCGTGAAGGATTTGGTGGCGGATCTGGTGCCAGAGGCGGCGCGCAAGGGAATAGATCTTGGCTTCCAGTTGATTGAACCGATCGCGATCAAGGGCGAGCCCATGATGGTCGCGACGATGGTACGCAACCTGCTCGACAATGCCGTGCGCTTCACGCCGCAAGGCGGACGGGTCGACATTGGGGTCTACCGCGAGGGCAAGGAAGCGGTGGTGCAGATCGAAGATACCGGACCAGGTATCCCGTCCGGCGACATCGATCGGATATTCGAGCCGTTCTTCCGCGGCAGCCGACCGGCTGAAGATGGTATCGGGCTGGGCCTCTCGATCGTAAACCGCATCGTTGACCGCCTCGAGGGGATAATTGTGCTGGAGAATATTTCTGACCGCCGTCCGAAAGGTCTTCGAGCAACCGTCCGCCTCCCGGCCATGTACCGAAGTGATCCTAGGGAGGAAAGTCCCCTCTCTATATCGCAGCTAAGTCGTTCCACTTAAGGACTCTCCCGTCGCTTTTTCGAATGACGCCAAATCCAACGACGTCTAAAGACGGGAGAATCGCAATGATCATGCAGACAAACGTCGACCGAGTTCTTCGGCACGAAGCAGTGGTTGGAAATCCCGAGATCGGCTTCGAGACTTTTGTGCCCGTATTTATGATGTCGTCTATCGGGCTAACGCTTAGTCTCTTGATAGTAGCTCTGGTCGCGCGTTAGCCGGCGAAGTTCTTTTCGCCCCCAAAGAGGGTTATCAGCGACAGAGATTGAACGCTTGGGCCGTGCTGAGGGCGGCCTGGGTCGTTCGCGTCGGTTTTGGCATGTCCGCGACATGTCCGGTTGTTCGCGCTCCGTAATTCTTCGATTCGGCCTCGTCCTTTCCGCGACGCAGGTCCGAGATTGAACCAGACCACCGTTGGATACCGAGCACGAGAAATCAATCCACAAACGTCTTTCGATCGCCGCCGCCATCGCGAACTTCCACTTCAAGCTATGTTGTATTTTGTTCGAAAGGTCTCGTTTTCTTGCCTCAGCCCCTTGGCCCCAACGGCGCAGGACGCGGCTGACGGTGGCCGGTGACACCTAGACCTCGGCTGCGATCTGCTTGCCGGTGTGGCGCTGCCGTCGCAACGTCTCGATGACTGTGCACGACCTTTGGACGTCAAAGGCGCATTCTTGTAGACGTTCATCTGGTCTTGGAACACTGAAGCTTCTCAGCCTCAGCTTCCTCGGTTCAGACCTCGCGGCCGGAGGCCGTCGAAACCGATCGACATACGCGAGGAATGAAGCTGCCTCATCACTCCGACCGCTCATGGCATTTACAGAGCTTCCCGAAGCGCAAAGAGGAAGGCCAAGGCCAGAGCCCATGGCTTCGCTGGACAAGCTTGAATCAGGCGGCGCTACCCCTTTCAGGCGTGTTGGCCGGACTGGCGCACCCTCTGAGATGCCATGACGGCGGACACGCGGTTCGTGGCGCCGCACTTGTGCATGATGCTGCTCATGTAGTGCTTGACGGTCTTTTCGCTGATCTTGAGTTTCTCGGCGACCATCCTGTTGGTGGCGCCGTTCTCGACCTCCGCGATGATCTGCAGTTCGCGATGGCTGAGACCCAGGTCGATCGACCCCACCTCCTTGTGCTGAACCGCCGAAAGCAGCCGCGCCGGAAACTCCGGCGAGACGAACGAGGACTCATTCTTGAAGACGGCCCAGATTGCGGCCTTCAATTCAATCGCGCTGACCCCCTTCAGGATGTAGCCGTGGGCGCCCGCGTTCAGGGCGGCGATGCCAGTCTGCGGATCGTCGCAGGCGGTAAGTATCACGCAGTGCGTTTCGGGGAATTCCACGCACAACTGCTTGAGCCTCTCCAGGCTGTCGCCGGGAATCCCGAGATCGAGAATCATGATGTTCGGGCGATGTGCCTTCGCTACATCCAGAGCGTCTGCGGATGAGACACCTTCGGCTACGACCTGGCGCGAGGTGCGTGAACGGGCGCGGGCGGACGCTTCCCACTCCGCGTCAGAAAGCTCCGAAATTCAAGTCGAAGCTGATGACAGCGACGAGTGAGAGCAGCAGCCCCAGGACGCAGAAGATCGCGACCGTCTTGAACTCTTGGCTGACCGTATTTGAGCCGGCCGCGCCAACTAGCGTTCTTGCCTCTGCGTCCATTGTTAGGGTCCTTCGACGAAATGGGCGATAAGATCATAGCAGACGCCCAATACGAGACGTGTGAACTGGTTCTCACGGGTCCGGTCGAGGGCAGAACGAACTCCTCGCAATCTACGCGATCGCAGGGGTACCCCTGCCGCGACGAAGATCGCTGGAATGAACTAAATGGATCAGGCGGAGGATACCTGCTGAACAAGGTAGATGGTGTGAATCGGCATCGACATAGCGAATGAGCTTGCAATCGCGCGGCTGCCGTGGTGATCGGATTGTGTTGTGCGATGTCGCTTTTTGGCCCGCGGGAGAAGGGACCACGAAGCGGAATAGGTCGGCTGTATCGAATAGACCGGATGGGCGGCGCAGCCCTCGACCGACGCGGTTGACCCTGACCGGACATGGACGCCGCCCCTCGAAGCCACCCGTTGGGAAGGACAGTAACTTTGCTATATCGCGAAGTGGCAGCTCAGGCCGGTAGTTCTCTTGACCTAGCGTAAGTTGAGATGATCATATTGACGTGAGACGCCCGACCTTCGGAGCGAAACGCTCCTGTGGTCCCGCGCCTTCTGTTTATGGCCTCGAGTTGGCAGAACGGGGAGGTAGCAAATGGCTGTCGATTATACCTCAACCTCAATCGTGCTATCAGAAGGAGGCCCCCAGGGGCCTCGACGGCAGTTTTTCTGCGACGAGATTGGACGGCGAGAATTTGTCTGCAGCGGAGGCGCCAGTGTCTTAAGCGTGATACTTGCTACGCTCCTCGCTGGCTCGAAGTCGGTCCGGGCGCCGAGGCCGTCGCCGGACCGTTGCCTGAGCTCGACCGCATAGCTGTTCGGATAGTGATCGACAGCTATCAGTTCGCTGTCGCACCGAGCAGGAAGCTACCCAACCTTGACGTCCAGCACTTTGGCTGGAGTCTCAGCGACAAGCCGCCCCGCAGAACGTTGGTCAGCGAATTCGGCCTTGCGACGCATGTCGAGTCGACGCGGCAACGAGACGCGCAACGTCCTAGTTGATTTCGGTTTCACGCCGGAAGCCCTTCTCAACAACACGAGCTTGCTTGGTATTGACCCGGCGGCCATCGACGCACTTGTGCTCAGCCACGGACACCAGGACCACTTTGGCGGTCTCGTCGGTTTCTTGCAGGCGCATAGTGGCAAGCTAAAGCCCAAACTGCCGTTGTTTGTCGGCGGCGAAGGATGTTTCTGCGCGCGCGAGTGGGCTGCACCTCCGGTGCGGGGCAGCTTCGGCGTCATCGACCGCAAAGCACTCGAGGAGGTAGACCTCGCCGTAACAGTCGCAGCCAGACCTGCCCTGGTTGCGGATCACGCCGTCGCCACGGGGCAAATCAGTCAGAAGACCTTCGAGAAGGTACTGTCACCGAGCGCAATGACCATTGGTTTCGACCGCGGCATCGGCTGTTATCCCGAGCGCCTCAGCGAGGCGGAACGTACTGCGCCCGTCGTACCGGATCAGTTTCAGCACGAGATCGCGACGGCGTTTAATTTGAAAGGACGGGGGCTTGTCGTCCTAACTTCATGCAGCCATCGCGGCGTGGTCAACGCGATCAAGGAAGCTCAAGCCGCCTCCGGCGTGGAAAAAATTCATGCGGTCATAGGGGGCTTTCATCTCGCGCCCTATCAAGAGGACTACGTTCGAGATACGGTCAAGGCACTTCAGGAAATCGATCCGACTTACGTGATTCCGCTGCATTGTACGGGGAGCCATTTTAGGAAGCCGCGCGGGCTGCGATGCCGACAAAGCTCTTAGGCGCGTACACGGGAACGCGATTGGTTTTCGAGCCGTGAGATCGGACCTGATAGGTCTAGCTGACGATGCCCGTAGTTGAGGGCAAAGCGGACTTTCCAGTTGCCACTCAGACTTTTGAGTTTGACCACAGGCGACGTCGCCCGGTTCTCCAGACGGCAAGTGGCCCCTTTGAGACTTGCCCGCCTGTCCGGAGAATGTCCGTTCACCGGCAGGGGTAGACCGGAAGTCGCCGTAATCCGGTCAAACCTACGCGAATGACCCATCCCGGACCTCCGCGGTTGGCGGGCCGGCTTGCTCAATTGAATCGGAGCAATGTGTATCTTCCGTACCCATCGGGGGACGGGTATGAGACGGCGCGATTTCAAGACGTTGGTGAGCGGAGCGGCATTGGCATGCCCGCTGATGGCTGGCGTGCAACAGCAGAAGCAGGTCTTTCGGATCGGATTTCTTGAAACTGATGGCGGCACGCCATTTTCCAGAATTCGCCAGTCTCCTGAATTGGCTCCCTGAGTATTTCGTTCTACCTTCGTTAGAAATCACATCCGGCTGATCGTTGCTGTTCGAGCTCCTGGCATGTCCGATCCGCACGGGACGGGTACAAGCGATCCTCCTGTCTCGTGCCGTTCACGGCATCGCTGTATTAACTGCCTAGCGCGCCCAATTTGGCGATATTCCGAGCTTGCATCAGTTCGTTCCAAATCCGGAACGCCATGACGCAAAATTCGCGGGCGTTGCAGATTTACAACCCGCACAGCCGTTCGAGATACTAAGCTCGTCCATTGAGACGACCAAACATATTTCATTCTTAGTTCAAGATGAGCAGCGGGGTCGAAAGGTGTTTGATGTCTATCGCAATGACAAGCGCGACTTGCTCGTTCTAAGTACGGGCTCTGGCGTACCCGTGCTTTACTCTGCACATAAGTGGCGCAAGAGCAGAAAAAGAGTTCTCAAGGTCAGCGACGAAATCAAGTCAGCCGTTCGGGCACAAGGCTACTATCTCCGCAGCCTGCGGGCCGCCAAGGAGCGAAGGATCGAGGTCGAGTAGGTTCGGCGGCCGGTGATCTCCACCTGCAAGCCTTGTTGGCGTCGAGCGTCTTGAAGCTAAGCTTCCTGTTCGGCGGCGAACGGCTTGGCTGCGATCTGATCGAGATTGTATGCCTGCCGGGTCAGGGCGATGTTGCGTTCGATATAGGGCCTTTCCAGCTCTAATTCGCTTGGCTTGACGAAGAACTGCAGGAACAGCAGGGGAATCACGCCCGACAGCACGAAAGACCCGATCACGACAAGCAGGAACGCGGCTGCAGGAAGCTGGCAGGTGCGCACCCGCACGTTTGCCCATGCGGCGAACGCCGCGACGACCGAAAGTCCGATCATCAACCACAAGACCGGTAGCCCCACGTGGACATCGGTGTAGCTTGCGCCGACGACCACGCCGTTATCGCCGTAGAGCAGCAGATAGCGATCGAGACCATAGGACCAGGCCTTCACCGCGAAGAGAAGACCGAGCAGCGCCGAGCCGTGGGCAATCACCGTCGATGGCATTGATCGGCGATGAGAGTCGTATTCGATATCGCCGTGCACCCAGTAGATCACCGCGGCGAAGAGCGCGCTCAGAACGAGCGCGAGCATCGTCCAGTTCTTGATGAGGATGTAGGCGGGCAGCGAGAATAGATAGAAGCCGATGTCCTTGTTGTAGAGCGGATCGTCTGCGCCATATGGCACCTGATAAACAAACCGCAGCAAGACGCCCCAATTGCCAACTTCTGCAGCGGCGACAAGCAGGGCGAGCAAAGCTGCCCGCCTGCGATCAACCGGGGCCACGGCAGTCGATCGCGTACAAGCGCAAGCAGATCTGGCGGCGCGTTGTCCGCGCGTTCCACGCCGGACCGGTGACAAGCTGTGTCGACTGTCGTCGGGCAAAGCGCAGTGCGAACCATCCGTTCAGCCAAAGTATGACAGCGGTTCCGGTCCAGACCGCAAGAAAGACGGCAGCTTTGGCGCCGATTGTTGTCCAGAAAACCTGCAGATAACCGATCGAGGAAAACCACAGCCAGTCGACCAAGAAGTCGCTCGCGAGCCAGAGCAGGAACAGGCAAACCCCAATGACGACGGCCGCAATGATGAGCCCGACCACGGCACTTTGCCTTGGTACCTTCCGTTCGGGTCCGGTAATCCCGATCGTCATGGTTTGATCGTAGCAGAAATGAGGGATGTCCGCCGTTTGAGTCGTGGTGGGGATTGCGCCTCAAGGCGGGCGGCGCAAGCGCTCGAAACTGCGTCGCCGGGGCCCCGGAGCAGTGCAAAGTGGCAAATTGAAATGGCCCAGGCCGGCTGGCTGAGGCTAAAGGCCGGCCCCCGACACCAGCAGGAGGGCACCGATTGCCATAAGGATAATGCCTGGCCAGTTCGCTCCGACCCCCAGGAATCCCAGGCCGCGCCGTGTCGGCTCCAGAGTATCGCCAGCCGGCCGACTAAGCGATCCCCGCCAAATAGTAGCGCGTACCATGTACAAGAATCCGCCTAGAACGAGCAGAGCGCCAAGTCCCATCAGCACCATTCTCGCCTCCACAATTCATCGCTGCCATGCACAACGAGTCGGGATTCAAGCGCCGGGAGGTACAATTCGTTCCGGGTACCTAAAGGGTGTTTCGCCCCGTCGCAGCAACGATCCCTGCGATCGCAAGGCCGTTTCCGCGCATGGAAGCTTTGGCGAGCTTCAAGGGCGAGGACGATCCCGGGCACTTCGGCCTGAAGGTGTTCGCGGTGGAGAAAATCCACGTGCTGACCGATCAAGCGGAGGCAGAGCAAGAAACCGCAATGCTAGTGGGCAAGTTGGACGCACGCTGCGCGGGTGGGCGGACTACTTCAAGGTAGGCACCGTCAGCCGTCGAAGCGGATTAGCCGCGGAGCCTCTTTCATCCTCGATGCGATGATATCCTCTGGAGGATTTCCTCGATCGAATGTGGCGAAATGCCTAGGTCGGCAAATCCAGGCATCTCCGGTGATGGCACGGAGTCGATCCGCATCAGCTCCACCTGGTTACGCGTAAGGGGCAGGCCAGGGAGTATCTCGGAGGCCCAGGCCAGCGCGTGCCAAATGGCAAACGGCATTGGAATCAGGAGAGGCGCGAGGCCAGCTTGATGCGCGATCGCTCCGAGCAGTTGCTCGTAGGAGTAGGAGGTCGGGCCGCCGAATTCAAAGACCGACGGGCAAGTCTCCGTTCGCTCCATGATTCGGGCAACCGCCTCCGCAACATCTTCGACATAGGCCGGTTGCAATCTGGTCCGACCGCGGCCGAACATCGGATAGATCGGAAGCCGACGAAGAAGCTTGAGGATGGTGTTGAGAAACGCGTCGTCCGGTCCGAACATCACAGCGGGGCGGACGATAAATGCATCGGCGAATTCCGCGCTGACCGCGCGTTCACCTTCGCCGCGCTTTCGGATGTAGTGGGATAGCGAGGCGGCATCGGCACCGATCCCCGAAACGTGAACAAGCCGTTCGACTCCGGCCCGGCGAGCCTGGGCTGCTACAAGTTGAGCCGCCTCGACGTGAATGGAGTAAAAAGTCTCCCGTCCACGCTCGCGATAAAGGCTGACTGCGTTGACGGCGCCGTAGGCGCCAGCCAGCGCATTCGCGACGGATCGCTCGTCGTGAATGTTGGCCGCTATGGATTGAAGCTGCACGTCCGGATGCCGTGACGCGATCCGGACGGGAAATTCGTGATCGCACAAATGGCGAACGATGCGGTTGCCGAGAAACCCGGTTCCGCCGAACACAATGATGGTGCGCCCGTTCGTTGCTGCCTCCGGCTAGCGTTCGTGGCTCCATGGGAAGAGTGAGGCCGGGAAATCCGCCGCATAGCGGTGACCTATCGGCGGGCGCGGCTGTTCTTCGGGCGGATTCGGGTCAGGCTCGACCACCTTCCGATAAAGATGCCAGGTGGCATGACCGAGCACCGGCAGAACGACAGCGAGACCGACGAAGAACGGTAGCGAGCCGATCGCCAGCAATACCGCAACAACCAGACCCCATGCCGCCATCGGAACTGGATTTTCCCTCACGGCCCGCAGCGACGTCCGGATTGCGTCGATTGCAGTCGCATGCCGGTCGAGCATCAGCGGAAACGACACAACACTGACGCACAGGGCCACGACGGCGAACAGAAATCCGACGCCGCAGCCGACGATGATGAGCGACCATCCTTCCGGCGTCGTCAAAACACGCATCGCGAAGTCAGGGATGCGTGCAGCCGGAGCGTGGCCGAAGGTTGCAATGTAGATCGCGTCCGCGGCGGCGATCCAGACCCCGAACAGAACCAGCAGGAGGGTGCCGAGTTCGAGCATGGCGCCGAAAGACGGTGCGCGCAACACGTGCATGGCATCCCATGCTGCTGCTTCCTCTCCGCGCTCGCGGCGCCGGCTGAGTTCGTAGAGGCCGAGCGCGGCAAAAGGACCGATCAGGGTAAAGCCGGCGGCGAGCGGAAAGAGCAGCGGCAGCACCGAATAGCCGATCACAAGTCTGAACAGGACAATTCCGAGGACGGGATAAATCACGCACAGGACGACGGCGTGAGTTGGGATCGCCTTGAAGTCCTCCCAACCCAGGCGCAACGCGTTGCCCAAATCGGAAAGGCTGATCTTGCGAACGACAAAGGCGGTAGAGACGCCAAATACGTCTAGCTTGGATCTTGCGAATACTGTGGTCATGGCTCCGGGCTCCTTGCCTGTGGTCGCAGGGGAACGGAGCGCTCTCAAAACGCGCGCAACCGTCTCATCCGCGAAAATCGCGATCGAGCCCGGCAAATCAGGTTCAACGTGAAGGAGCCTTGCCGGACGACATCTGTCGCGACCGGTAAAGTGAAATTAGTCCGATATACGATAGAAGCAAGACATAGCGATCGCGGTTGGGTGATTTGTGCGTCTGCACACATCGATTATTGCGCTGCATCATCAAATGCCGGTGCCAATGGATTGCGCGTCAGACTCGCAAAGCAAGGGCGTGACAGGACCTTCCATTGAGCTATTGACGGTAGGCTCAACGGGGGCCATCTTAAAGTTCTGAACGCCACCAGCTCCCGTGAAATGAGCGGTCGTGACGTGCAGTTCGTGTCAACCCTTTACGTCGCGACCGGTCGAATGGGCGAGGCAATAGGCACGATGATGGCGCATATGAAATTCGCCATCGCGACAGACGTGAGCTCCGCCCTTTAACTCGTATCCGCAGCCCTCGGTGGCAAGGATGCATAAAGGATGGCTGTAGCGATCATACTGCTTTTGGTAGCGATCGCCTCGGTGCTGTTTCACATTTTCAGCCCGTGGTGGTGGACCCCGCTTGCCTCAAACTGGCGCTACATCGACGACACCATAACCCTGACATTCTGGATCACTGGGGCGGTTTTCTTCGCGGTCGTCGCATTCATGGCCTATTGCGTCTTCCGCTTTCGACACACGGAGGGAAGACGGGCAGACTACAATCCCGAGAACAAGAAGCTCGAATGGTGGCTCAGCGTCGGGACTGCAATCGGCGTCGCAGCCATGCTGGCACCCGGGCTGGTTGTCTGGCACCAGTTCGTCACAGTTCCAGCCGATGCGACCGAGGTCGAGGTCATGGGACAGCAGTGGCAATGGAGCTATCGGCTTCCCGGAAAGGACGGCCGGCTCGGGACTTCCGATGCCCGCAATGTCAGTTCCGACAATCCCATGGGGTTGAGTCCCGACGATCCCGCCGGACAAGACGATGTCGTCATTCAAAATGACGAGTTGCACCTGCCGCTTGGGAAACCGGTGAAGCTATTGCTCCGCTCGATTGACGTCCTGCATGATTTCTATGTGCCGGAGTTTCGCGCGAAGATGGATATGATACCGGGCTCGGTCACATATTACTGGTTCACGCCCACGCGCACCGGAACATTCGAGGTTCTCTGCGCGGAACTCTGCGGTGCCGCGCACGCGCAGATGCGGAGCAAGGTCATCGTAGACGAAGAGAAAGACTATCACGCGTGGCTGGAGAAGCAGCGGACGTTCGCCGAGTTATCGCAACAGCGCAACGTCGCGAAAGCTGCCTACAAGCCAGGAAGCGAATGAAAATACCGACGAGGAGTGCCGCATAGCGAACGGCGAACTCTTCGTTGAAGAGAGAGACCAAGGAGGGAATTCCGATGGTCGATGTCCCGTTTGACACCGTGGCAGGCGTCCCGCCCGCCGAAGTGGGCGAGGTCGAGCTCTATCATCCGAGAAGCTGGTGGACGAGGTACGTCTTTTCGCAGGACGCCAAGGTCATCGCCGTCCAGTACTCGATCACGGCGATGTCCATTGGAATGGTTGCGCTGGTGCTGTCATGGCTGATGCGGCTGCAACTCGGATTCCCCGGCACGTTTTCGTTCATCGATCCGAACCAGTATCTCCAGTTTATCACCATGCACGGCATGATCATGGTGATCTATCTTCTCACCGCGCTGTTCCTCGGCGGCTTCGGCAACTACCTTATCCCGCTGATGGTCGGCGCCCGGGACATGGTGTTCCCCTATGTGAACATGCTGAGCTACTGGGTCTACCTGCTCGCGGTCGTGGTGCTGGCCTCGACCTTTTTCGTGCCCGGCGGGCCCACCGGCGCCGGCTGGACGCTGTACCCGCCGCAGGCGATTCTCTCCGGTACTCCCGGGCAGGATTGGGGCATCGTTCTCATGCTGGCCTCCCTGATCCTGTTCATCATCGGCTTCACCATGGGCGGGCTGAATTACGTGGTGACCGTGCTGCAGGCGCGCACGCGCGGCATGACGTTGATGCGTTTACCCTTGACGGTGTGGGGCATCTTCACGGCCACCGTCATGGCGCTGCTGGCCTTCCCGGCGCTGTTCGTCGCTTCGGTGATGTTGCTGCTCGACCGCCTGCTGGGAACCAGCTTCTTCATGCCGACGCTGGTCGAGATGGGCACGCTGACGAAATACGGGGGTGGCAGCCCGATCCTGTTCCAGCATCTGTTCTGGTTCTTCGGTCATCCCGAGGTCTACATCGTCGCCTTGCCGGCCTTCGGCATCATTTCCGATCTGATCAGCGTCCATGCCCGGAAGAACATCTTCGGCTATCGCATGATGGTCTGGGCGATCGTCGCGATCGGCGCCCTCAGCTTCGTCGTGTGGGCGCACCACATGTATGTGAGCGGCATGCACCCGTATTTCGGGTTCTTCTTCGCCACCACGACGCTCATCATCGCGATCCCGACCGCGATCAAGGTTTACAATTGGGTGCTGACCCTTTGGCGAGGCGACATTCATCTCACCATCCCGATGCTGTTCGCGCTGGCGTTCATCATCACCTTCGTAAACGGCGGCTTGACCGGCCTGTTTCTCGGCAACGTGGTCGTAGACGTTCCGTTGTCCGACACGATGTTCGTTGTCGCTCATTTTCACATGGTGATGGGTATTGCGCCGATCATGGCGGTGTTCGGCGGAATCTATCATTGGTACCCGAAAGTCACCGGACGAATGCTCAATGAGGCGCTTGGACGATTCCACTTCTGGGTCTCGTTCCTCGGCGCCTATGCGATTTTCTTCCCCATGCACTATCTGGGCCTGTTGGGTATGCCCCGCCGCTATCACGACATCGGCGAAACGGCCTTCGTTCCGGCATCCGCCCATGACCTCAATGCGTTCATGAGCGTCGCGGCCCTGATCGTCGGCTTCGCCCAGCTCGTGTTCCTGTTCAATCTGATCTGGAGCCTGTTCAAAGGAAAAGAGGCCGGCGGCAATCCCTGGGGCGCCGCGTCGCTGGAATGGCAAACGCCAGAGACCCCGCCGGGGCATGGCAACTGGGGCAAGGAGCTCCCGATCGTCCATCGCTGGGCCTACGATTACAGCGTCCCCGGCGCCGCCATGGATTTCGTGCCGCAAAATGAACCGCCGGCCGGATTGTCGGCGCAAGGGCCCCACGCATGAGCGCCATCATCCTGTTCATGGCTGGAATAGCCGCAATTGCGGGATGGTGGCTCTCGCAACAGCGGCTGGCAGCCAAGCCATGGCTGGAGGAAGGCGTGATGGTCGATCTTCGCGAGGAGAGTACCTCGTCCCTGCCGGCGGCGAAGCTCGGATTGGGCGTATTTCTCGCGGTCGTCGGCTCGCTATTCGCACTCTTCATCAGCGCCTACTCGATGCGCATGAACATGGTGGACTGGCGGACGCTGCCAGTGCCAGCGCTGTTGTGGTTCAACACCGGCGTCCTGGTCTTGAGCAGTGTGGCACTGCAATGGGCGTATATGGCCGCGCGCCGCGACGACATCGACGGCATAAGCATCGGCCTGTGCGCCGGTGGAGCGTCCGCCATTACATTCCTTGTCGGGCAACTGCTGGCGTGGCGCCAGCTGAGTGGCGCCGGGTACTTCCTGGCGTCCAATCCAGCCAATTCGTTCTTCTACCTGATCACCGCTGTGCACGGGCTGCATCTGATGGGCGGTCTGGTGGCGCTCGGTAGAACGACTGCCAAGGTATTGCGTGGCGCCGAGGCGAGCCAAATTCGTCTGAGCGTGGAACTCTGCACTATCTACTGGCACTTCCTGCTGTTGGTCTGGCTAGTCCTGGTCGGCCTGCTGACGGGCTGGACAGACAATTTCGTCGACATCTGTCGCCAGTTGCTGAGCTAGGGAGGCAAGGGACCAGATGGCAGAAACGGCGCTGATAAACAACGTAGAACCGCCGGCGCGGCCTGCAGGTTGGCGTGGCATCGCCGCCGATTGGTCCTCGGATCAGCGCGCCTTCAAGAACGTTTCCTGGGGGAAGGCCATGATGTGGATCTTCCTCCTCAGCGACACCTTCATCTTCAGTTGTTTCCTGTTGTCGTACATGACGGCGCGAATGTCCACGACCGTGCCGTGGCCCAATCCCAGCGAGGTCTTCGCCCTCACGATCGGGGAAAAGAAAATCCCGCTCATCCTGATTGCGATCATGACCTTCATCCTGATCAGCAGCAGCGGGACGATGGCGATGGCCGTCAACTTCGGTTATCGCCGCGACCGCGTGAAGACGGCGGCCTTGATGTTGGCCACAGCAGCATTCGGCGCAACGTTCGTCGGAATGCAAGCCTTTGAATGGACCAAGCTGATCATGGAAGGCGTCCGGCCCTGGGGCAATCCCTGGGGTGCGGCGCAGTTTGGTTCGAGCTTCTTCATGATCACTGGCTTCCACGGCACCCATGTAACGATCGGCGTGATTTTCCTGATCGCCATTGCGCGAAAGGTTTTGCGGGGAGACTTCGATGTCGAAAGGCGCGGCTTTTTCACAAGTCGGAAAGGGCATTACGAGATCGTCGAGATCACCGGTCTGTACTGGCACTTCGTCGATCTCGTGTGGGTGTTCATCTTTGCGCTTTTTTATCTCTGGTGAGGTCGCAGCATGACAAACGTTGGGGTACATCTGGAAGCGCAGCAACACTCGCTGCAAGCCCCCGTGCATGACGCATCTGCATCAGGAGCCACCCACACAAAGGGCCAGCAGCATCCGATCAAGCTTTATCTCGTGGTCTGGGGATGGTTGTTCGTTCTGAGCACCTGCTCCTATCTCGTCGACTATTTTGGCCTCCACGGCCATTTCCGATGGTCGCTCATCCTGCTATTCATGATGTTGAAGGCTGGCCTGATTGTTGCGGTCTTCATGCACATGGCCTGGGAGCGGCTGGCTTTGGCCTACGCGATCCTGCTGCCGCCGGTCCTAGTGTTGGTATTCGTGGCGATCATGGTGTTCGAATCCGACTACACGCATCTGCTCCGGGTCTTGTTTTTCGCCCCGACGGCGTAGCCTTGCTTTCGTGCCAGAAGGAGGACGGCAATGACCACCTATGTCATGCTTGCAAATTGGACCGAGCAAGGCATCCAGAAGGCGAAGGACTCGCCACGCCGTCTGGACGCTGCGAAGAAGGCTCTCAAGGATATGAGCGGCGAGATCAAATCATTCTACCTGACCATGGGTGACTTTGACATGGTCGTGATCCTCGAAGCTCCGGACGACGCTGTTGCGGCTCGCTTTAGCCTGCAACTGGGGATGCTGGGAAACGTCCGGACGCGCACGTTGAAGGCGTTTCCCGAAGCCGCCTATCGGGAAATCATCAACTCGCTGGGCTAGAGCATGATCCGAAAAACTGCGAAGCGGCATCCGGCCGATCTTCCCGAGCAAGCGCGCGCGAACGCCTCGGCGCGCTCAAGCAGGGCATACGCCGCAGCAAGCATCTTCTTGAGCAACTGCTCGCGCTGGCGCGACATGAGGCCGGCCCGAACGGTGAAGCCACCGTGGTCCCGCTAGACCGCACCGTGAAGGATTTGGTGGCGGATCTGGTGCCAGAGGCGGCGCGCAAGGGAATAGATCTTGGCTTCCAGTTGATTGAACCAGTCGCGATCAAGGGCGAGCCCATGATGGTCGCGACGATGATACGCAACCTGCTCGACAATGCCGTGCGCTTCACGCCGCACGGCGGACGGGTCGACATTGGGGTCTACCGCGCGGGCAAGGAAGGTGGTGCAGATCGAAGATACCGGACCAGGCACCCCGTCCGGCGACATCGATCGGATATTCGAGCCGTTCTTCCGCGGCAGCCGACCGGCTGAAGATGGTATCGGGCTGGGCCTCTCGATCGTAAAACGCATCGTTGACCGCCTCGGGGGGATAATTGTGCTGGAGAATATTTCGGACGGCCATCCAATGAGCCTGGCGGTCGAGGTCGTTCATGGCTTCCATCCCTCCATCGATTCGAGATGCATAGATGGCGATCTCCCCGATCCTTGAGAACAAGGACCTCTCGGCTCCTTCCGTCTTCACGCCGGCTGCCTTGATGCGGGAAGCACGCCGACAGAAGAACATCGAGGCGGTCGGCGTCCCATCCGTTTGCCTGCTCGATCCGGACGGCGATCTCGTGCGCCATCTCCGCCGGACCGGGCGCGCAAAGCCCTTCGGAGGCTGGCCATGCTATCACACCGAGCTCGATGTGTTCTCGCTTGCCGGAAGGGAGGTCGGCATCGTCGGACGGGCCGTGGGGGCCTCTTTCGCCGTTCTGGTCGCCGAGGAGCTGTTCGCCAGCGGCTGTCGCCTCCTGATCAGCTTGACGTCCGCTGGGCAGATCGTCGACGCCGGTGAACCGCCGTACTTCATCATCATCGAGCGGGCGCTGCGCGACGAAGGAACGAGCTACCACTACGCTCCGCCTTCGGAGTACGCCAGCGCTTGTCCTCGCCTGCTGGAGGCCGCAACCGAAGCAATCAGAATCGGCGGACCGCGAACGATCATGGGCGCAAGCTGGACCACGGATGCCCCGTTCCGCGAGACCAGCCAGGCCGTTCAAGCAGCCGCGGACCGGGGGATACTTGCCGTCGAGATGGAAGCGGCCGCGCTGTACGCCTTCGCCGCCGCCAGCGACAGCAAGGTTCTCTGCGTCGCTCACGTGACGAACACGATGGCTCAAACGGGCGCGGACTTCGAGAAGGGCGAAGACGACGGCGCGGTGGACGCGTTGGCGATACTGGGCCAATAGTAGCTGCTTTGGCCGAAGAATAGAGGATTTCGTCTCCTCAATCGGCTATGCTCCGCGGGCTGCACAATACCCCCTTCGCCACCGACCGGCCCAGTGCGGGCGGAGTTGGTCTTCTCGCGGGACGGCCGGACAGTTCGCGCCCGTCGGGGAGGGGGGGCGGCCCCAGGGATTTCGGAAGACTGCAGGCAAGAGGAATTCATGAATTTGCAATCGACCCTCACGTGCCCGGCGTGTGCTCATCAAAAGACCGAAACCATGCCGACGGATGCCTGCCAGTTCTTTTACGACTGCGAGGGGTGTGGCCTTCGCCTCAAGCCCAAGCCGGGCGACTGCTGCGCCTTTTGTTCCTACGGACTGTTCCATGCCCTCCGATTCAAATGAAGGGAGCATGCTGTTCGTGATCTGATGTCGTAAAGCGATCAGAGTACGAACTTCTTAGCAAGGCCAGTCACGATGAGAGCTCTGCGTGGATTGAGGCCGGTCATGCTCCGATCCTCCAGGCTGGAATCCCGTCCAGCGCTGCAGCCCTCAAAACCAGAACGATCACGACCAGGGCGAACGTGAACCCCATCGTGCCGCTCAACCCTGACATTGTGTCGTGCATCATGCCTCACCTCACCCAGCAGGCTCCAGCAAACGCAATACGGTGGGCTTCGTCACTTCCGGCGCTTGTCCCTTGGTGTTGTCCTCGGGAGGCAAGCGGAAGCCTTTGACGAGCCCAAAGATCGCCGGGATCACGATCAACGTCAGCAGCGTGGATGAGATCATTCCGCCGATCATCGGCACCGCGATGCGCTGCATGATTTCGGAGCCGGTCCCGGTGCTCCACATGATGGGCAGCAGGCCCGCCATGATCGCGACCACCGTCATCATCTTGGGCCGCACGCGCTCCACCGCGCCTTCCATGATGGCGTCGTACAGATCGCCGCGGGTCACGGCCCGCCCCTGGGCGGCACGTCTCTCCGCAGTCTCCGCGAGCGCCTGGTTGAGATAGATGAGCATGACGACGCCTGTTTCGGCGGCCACGCCGGCGAGCGCGATGAATCCTACGGCCACCGCGACCGACAGATTGAAGCCCAGCCACCACATCAGCCAAAGCCCGCCGACCAGCGCGAAGGGCAGCGACAGCATCACGATCATCGTCTCGGTGATCGAGCGGAAGTTCAGGTACAGCAGCAGGAAGATGATCACCAGCGTCACAGGCACCACGATCTTCAGCCGCGCGGTGGCCCGCTCGAGGTATTCGTATTGACCACTCCACATCACGTAGTAGCCCGGCGGAAACTTGATGCTGGCCTGCACAGAGGCTTTGGCGTCCGCGACGTAGCCCCCGAGGTCGCGATCGCGGATGTCGACGTAGATGTAGGTCGCGAGCTGCCCGTTCTCGGTCCTGATCGAGGTCGGCCCGCGCGCCGGCGCGACCTTCGCGACCTCGCCGAGCGGCACCGCACCGCCGGCGGGCATCGGCACCAGCACATCGTTGGCGATGGCCTGTGGATTGTCGCGCAGATCGCGCGGATAGCGCATATTGACGGTAAAGCGCTGCCGCCCTTCCACGGTCGTGGTCACGGTTTGGCCGCCGAGCGCAGTCGCGATCGTGTCCTGAACGTCCTGGACCATGATGCCGTAACGCGCCAGCGCGGCACGGTCCGGGGTAACCTCCAGATAGTAGCCGCCGATGCCACGCTCGGCGTAGGCCGATGAGGTGCCCGGCACGGCCTTGAGGACCTGCTCGATCTGCTTGGCGAGCTTATCGATCTCGACCAGGTCGGTTCCGATCACCTTGACGCCGATCGGCGTTCGTATGCCCGTCGACAGCATGTCGATGCGGGCCTTGATCGGCATGGTCCAGGCGTTCGAGACCCCAGGAAACTGCAGTGCCTTGTCCATTTCGGCGATCAGTCCATCGATGGTCATGCCGGGCCGCCACTCCTCCTTGGGCTTGAGGTTGACGATCGTCTCGAACATCTCGGAGGGGGCCGGGTCGGTCGCGGTCGCCGCACGACCCGCCTTGCCGTACACCGAGGCGACCTCCGGAAACGATCGGATGATCCGGTCCTGGCTCTGCATCAGTTCGGCGGCCTTCGTGACCGAGATGCCCGGCAGCGTGGTCGGCATGTAGAGCAGCGTGCCTTCGTTGAGGGTCGGCATGAACTCGGTGCCGAGCTGCCGCGCCGGCCAGATGCTCACGGCCAGAACGGCGAGCGCGAGCACGATCACCAACGTCTTGGCGCGCATCACGCCCTTGATCACGGGGCGATAGATCCAGATCAGGACGCGGTTGATGGGATTCCGGTGCTCCGGAACGATCCGCCCGCGCACGAAAATCACCATGAGAGCCGGCACCAACGTCACGGACAGGAGCGCGGCCGCCGCCATCGAGAACGTCTTGGTGAACGCCAACGGGCTGAACAGCCGCCCCTCCTGCGATTCCAGCGTGAAGATCGGCATGAACGACACCGTGATGATCAGCAGGCTGAAGAAAAGTGCAGGCCCCACCTCCGAGGCGGCAGCGATCAGGACGTCGATCCTCGACCTTCCGGGCTCCGCCCGTTCGAGGTGCTTGTGGGCATTCTCGATCATGACGATGGCCGCATCGACCATGGCGCCGATCGCGATCGCGATCCCGCCGAGGCTCATGATGTTGGAGCCGAGCCCGAGCAGCTTCATGGCGCCGAACGCCATCAAGACCCCGATGGGCAGCATCAGGATCGCGACAAGGGCGCTACGGACGTGCAGCAGGAACACGATGCAGACCAGTGCGACCACGATGCTTTCCTCGAACAGCGTGTGCTCGAGCGTGTCGATGGCCGCATAGATCAGGTTGGAGCGATCGTAGACCGGCACGATCTCGACCGACTTCGGAAGGCTGGAGGCGATCTCCCGGAAGCGCTTCTTGACGTTCTGGATGACCTCCAGCGCATTGACGCCGAAGCGCTGTAGCACGATGCCGCTGGCGACCTCGCCCTCGCCGTTCAGCTCCGTGATGCCGCGCCGCTCGTCGGGGCCCAGTTCGACCCGCGCGACGTCGCGCAGCAGCACCGGCGTCCCGTTGCTCGTCTGCAGCACGATGTCGCCGAGGTCGTTGATCGACTTGATGTAGCCCTTGCCGCGGATGACGTACTCGAACTCGGACAGTTCGACGGTCCGGCCGCCGACGTCGGCGTTGCTGGCGCGGATGGCGTCACGCATCTTCTGCATGGTGATGCCGCGGTCGCGCATCCGCTGCGGATCGAGGATCACGTTGTACTGCTTGACGAAGCCGCCGACGCTCGCGACCTCGGCGACCCCCTCGGCCTTGGCCAGCGCGAACTTCAGATTCCAGTCCTGGATGGTGCGGGTGTCGGCGAGGTTCAGTTCCTTCGAGATCACCGCGTATTGGTAGACCCAGCCGACGCCGGTCGCGTCGGGACCGATCGTCGGTGTGACGCCGGCGGGCAGGCGCGGGCTCGCGCCGTTGAGGAATTCCAGCACGCGCGAGCGCGCCCAGTAGATGTCGGTGCCGTCCTCGAAGATGACGTAGACGAACGAGACGCCGAAGAAAGAGAAGCCGCGCACGACCTTCGATTTGGGCACGGTCAGCATCGCCGTGGTCAACGGATAGGTGACCTGGTCCTCGATCACCTGCGGGGCCTGGCCGGGGTACTCGGTGTAGACGATGACCTGGGTGTCCGAGAGATCCGGGATGGCGTCGAGCGGCAGATGCAGAAGCGCGTAGAGCCCCGCCGCCGCGGCGAAGCCGGTCCCGAACAGGACCAGCAGCAGGTTGCGGGCGGACCAAGCGATGAGACGCGCGATCATTGCTGCGCGCCCGCGGCAAAGCCTTTCAAGGCGGCCTTCAGGTTGCTTTCGGCATCGATCAGGAAGTTCGCCGAGACCACGACGGCGTCGCCCTCCGCGAGGCCCTGCCGGACCTCCACGAGGCCGCCGCCGCGCTGGCCGAGCTTGACCTCGCGCGGCTCAAGCCGACCCTGTCCCCTGTCGACGAACACGGCCTGCCGGCTGCCGGTATCCATGACCGCGCTCTCCGGCACCGCGAGGACGGCCTCGCCGCTGCCGGTGTCGATGTTCGCGTCGACGTACATGTCGTGCAGCAGGATCAGGTCCGGATTCTGCAGTTCGATCCGGACGCGCGCGGTCCGGGTCTCCTTGTTGATCTCCGGGTAGATCACCTCGACCTTCCCCGTGAACTCCCGTCCCGGAAAGCTTCGCGCCTTGACCGTGACCGGCTGGCCCTTGGTGATCATGCCGAGGTCGCGTTCGGCGATATCGATCAGGGCCCACACTATCGAGTGGTCAGCGATCCGGAACAGGACGCCGCCAGGCTCGACGCGCATGCCCTCGATGGCGTTGCGCTCCAGCACGATGCCGTCGCGCGGCGAAGTCCATCCGATCGACGTCGGCACGGTCCGGCTCTTCTCGATCGCCGAGATCGCAGCATCGGGCACGTCCAGGTTCATCAGGCGCTGGCGCGATCCACGGCCATACTGAACGTCGCCGCTGGTCGTCTTCGAGGTGATGGTGGTGAGGTACTCGGCGGCGGCAGAGGACACGGATGGGCTGTAGACCTCCATCAGCGGCTGCCCCCTGATCACGTGAGATCCGGTCGTGACGTCGGCCACCTTCAGGATGAAGCTTTCCGCCCGCATGGCGACGACAGAGATCCGGCGCTCGTCCAACGCGATCGTGCCCGGTGCCCTGACGACGGTCCGGACCACGCGCATCGCGGCGGGCTCCGACTTGACGCCGGTCCGCTGGATCTTGCCGGGCGAGAGTTTGATCGAGCCGTCGTCGCTGTCGTCGCCCTCGTAGACGGGGATGTAGTCCATCCCCATCGAATCCTTCTTCGGCGTCGGCGAGGTGTCCGGCAGGCCCATGGGATTGCGGTAGTATTTGATCTTGCGCTCTCCGGAGACGCCGGCCCTTGTAGTCGTCGGGGCGGTCGCCTGATCATCGTCGAAGCTGACATCGGCGGCGGCGGGCACCGCGCGGTAGTCGCGGCCATCCGGTGTCTTTCTCGGCACAAGCGAGTACGACGGCTTGCCGTCCGGATCCTGGTAGTAGATCGGGGCGCCGCTCTCCTCGGCCGCAGCAGGGCCGATTATCGCGGCGGGTCGCGCCGTCGGCCGGTGTGGACCGGCGACGGCGAATGCGATCCCGGCCGCCGCGATCAGCGCGGCGGCCAGGCTTGCTGCGACCGGGCGGGTCACTTCTGCGCCGTGATGACGAGCTTGTTCTCGACGGTGCCGGTCTCGCCCTGGACTTTGGCTCCGAGCGAAAGCTGCCACCGCCCCGCCATGCCGAAGGTCGCCTTGAAGCGGTAGGTGCCCGGCTCCGTTCCCGGCATGGGCGTGACCTTGGTCGCCATCTCCTGCATCCCGTCCGGAGCCATGTCCAGACGGCTGGCGAAGATCACGGCATCGGGCACAGGCTTGCCGTTCTTTGTGTTCACGAGCTTGACGGTGATGACCTTGTCGGGCCCGGCCTGGACCGACTGATCGACGAGCTCGAACTTGTAGTCCTTGATATCGGCCAGTGCGGCCGTGCTTGTGCCTGCGACTGCGGCAGCGATCAACGCCGCCTCGACGGCGCGCGCGATGGTAGAGGTCTTCATTTTCTGGTCCTCGAATGTCCCAAATGCGCCGCCGAAGCGGCGTGCGTCATCCGCGCGCGTGAAGCGCACGGACGCGATCGGCGTCAAGCGCCGTTCAGCCCAGGGTTCGAGGGGGTTGGTGGGGAGGTGGACGGGTCAGACCGTCGCCGATTACGTCGTCCGCGACCAAGTGCGTGGTGCGGATCGCGTGCCGCAGCGGGAGGGCGGCGGTCTCGGAGAGGCCCGCCTGGACCGTCTTCAGGACGCACATCGCAACCAGCGGGCAGTCCTGGCAGTCCTTGCCCTTCTGCTCATCGGGGCAACAGGGCATGTCGGCCGACACGGACATGTCGCTCATGCTGTCCGAGCGAGCTTGCGCGGCTGCCGCCGGCGCGGCCAAGGGCGCCAACGTCAAACCGGCGGTCACCAAGACCGCGAACGCAACTCTGAGCAGCCCGCGCAGATTCATGGACCTAGCATCCCACGAGCGGACTTGCTTTGGAAGTCGCGCCCCTTCACATCTTCGCCACCCTGGACCCGCAGCGACATAGCTCAGCCGGCAGTGGCAGCACCCCTGCACCTCGCGCTCCGTCACTCAGCGGGCGTCTTCAATCTGGCCTGGCCTGCACACGGAGGCCACATCAGTGCGGACGAGCCTTTTATCCTCCACTGCGCAATATCGCCGAATGGAACTGCGATATGGATCGTTAACTCCACAACCGCAGGCTTCTGCAAGACGCACGGCTTCGCCTCCGTCTGTCGAGTCAACCGGTCCTGTGCGTTCCCAGCGCGCGGGGACCGTTCCTTTTTCGCCCCATTCCTCGGCGGCAGAACCCCTCCGGCGCAGCGCGGCAGGGGCAGCGCTTCTGTGAGGTCAAACCAATCGCTCACTCCGTCCGCAGCTTCTCACGAAGGCCGTGAGCGACTTGGAGAGGAGGCGTTTACCACCTCGCCTGCCGCTGCCGGGCAGGCAAGCCGACATTAAGAGCTCGGTGGGAACGTGCCGCGAACGGAGCCGCCTCCTAGATGTCAACCAGCCGCCGAGAAGTGGGCAAGTCCCGCGTCCCGCTATGGGTCGCGGGCTTTGTCGCGTTGGCTTGCGTTGCCATCCTCACCCTGAGCGGATGGCGGGAATGGGAAGCTCGCCAGGTCGAGCTGAGAAACGCGGAAGTGGACATGGCCAATCTGGCCAGTTCGCTCACCCAGCACGCCGAGGACATGTTCGAACTTGCGGACACCATCCTCGCCGGTATGGTCGATCGCATGGAGATCGGCGGAACGAGCGCCGGCGCAGTGACCAAGATCCAGACTTTCCTTCAGGCGCGCAAGTACAACAGGAAGCGGATCCGCGGCATCTTCGTCTACGACGAAACCGGCCGCTGGCTGGCCACCACCGAGGACGTCGATCTGGCCGGCCTGAACAACAGCGACCGCGACTACTTCCAGCAGCACCGCGCGAGTGCTGACCGCGGCACACTGCTCGGCCGACCTGTCAAGAGCCGTTCGGGCGGCCAGTGGATCATCACCGCGTCTCGGCGCTTCAATCATCCGGACGGCAGTTTCGCTGGTGTGGTGCTGACGAGCATCGACGTCGCGTACTTCGCCGAATTCTACAAGCAGTTCGATATCGGTCCAAACGGCGCGTTGTCTCTGCTCAGCGCCGACGGAATCATGTTGGCGCGCAGCGGCGACGACCAGGGCGCCTATGTGGGTCGGGACCTCTCCAAGTCGCCGCTGTTTTCGAATTTGGGAAACGGACCCAGTGCCAGCGTCTACTACTTCAAGTCTCCGCTTGATGGGCGGCAACGCCTGAGTTTCTATCGGTTGAGCACCCGTTATCCGATCCTGACGGTCGCGACCAAAGCAGAGGAAGACGTTCTCGAGCCGTGGCGTCGGCAGGCCGCCGTGCGCATGACCATCGTCTCCGGCCTCACACTGGCGATCGCGCTCATCGGGTGTTTTCTGGTGCGCTACCTCTGGCAGCGCCAACGCATGGCGGCGGCGTTGGTGGCGAAGGAGGCGGACTTTCGCCTGTTGGCCGAGCAGTCGAGCGACATCGTCATGCGCATCAGTCTGGACGAGCGAATCCTTTACGTCTCGCCATCCTGCACGCGCGTTCTCGGGTGGGAGCCTGCCAAGCTGCTCGGCACGCCGGCGCTTGCCGGGATCAATCCTGAGGATCGTCCCCGGTTGGAGCAGGCCATCAACTCCCTCAAGACGGGGGAAGCCGAAGAGGCGCGGATCATCTACCGGACTCGCACTCGGGCGAAGTCCGAGATCTGGGTCGAGACGGCGCTGCGGGTCACCCGGTCCGCGCTCAGCAACGAGATCGACGGAGTGGTCGCCATCTCACGGGACATGACTGAGCAAAAGGATCTGCAGGACAAGCTGGCAACTCTTGCCACCTCCGATGGTCTGACCGGACTGGCAAACCGTCGCCATTTCGACGAACGTCTTGCCGAGGAATGGGCCCGGGCCAAGCGCGATGAAACGCCGCTTTCCTTGCTGCTGATCGACGTGGACCACTTCAAGAAATTCAACGACCAATACGGCCATCAGGCAGGCGATGCCTGCCTGCGCTCGCTGGGCAGGATTTTGGCTGAGCAGGTTCGCAGGCCCGCCGACCTGGCTGCTCGGTACGGCGGCGAGGAGTTCGCGCTGTTGCTGCCCAACACCGGCGCCGACGGATGCGCCGAGGTGAGTGAGCGAGTTCGGAAGGCGCTGCGCGAGCTAGGCATGTTGCACGCGCTGAATCCGCCTTCGAAGCTTGTCACGGTCAGCCTGGGAGGCGCCACCAACACCCCCATCCAGGGTGTCACCGAAGACGCCCTTGTCGCGACAGCAGACCGGGCGCTCTATGCGGCCAAGGAAAGCGGTCGCGATCGGCTGGTGATGGCAGGTCAGGTTATCCCTTGGCCCGGCGCAAAGAGCGCATGAGCCCAGCCGCTGTTGCCCGGCACTCCTGATGCTGACGCGCAAGCGACCGCTGGCAGCGTTCCGCCCGCCATCCGATCAGGTCGTTCGGTGGACGAGCGAGATTGAGGAGCGCCACCCACCTTCTCCCGACCAGGCGATGCGGCCCGAGCTGGTCGTCTGGATAGTGCCGCCGTCAGGCTCGCGCTCGCCGGGGGCCGAAGGAGCCCTGATAGATTACTTCTGCCCGGACGGAGCTTGCGCGTTCGAGTTGTTCGGGTTGTTGCCGTTCTGCTTGTTAGCCTCATGATGGCCCACCGCGCAGCCCGCTACCGCGCCGAGCTTGCCATGGCCCGCCATGTGGCCGGCAACACCACCGACGATCGCGCCCTTGATGCACCCCTTCGCTTGCACCGGCGAGGCCAACGCCAGTGACAGCAGGCAGACAGCCGCAAAGATGGTCTTCATGATATCTCCTCCGAAAATTCGGCGCTCGCGATGGTCAAGTCGCGAAGTGAATGGCCGTTGCGCGGCCATTGTTCGTGTAGATCCATTTTGCTGCTGGTCTCACGTCACCCGCTCGGCTGCGCCTGATAAGCTCGGACGCCGCAAACGCCCGAGCTCATGCTGAGCGCACCGCGAGCATCTGAATTCGAGCTCGACACCGGGTAAGAGGTTTTTCGGCGGGTTTGCGGCCATCGGCCAGGCGCCGCAGTTCGGGCACTTAACCAGCAAGGTATCCGTTTCAAGCATCGTTGCCGTTCTCTGCCGCCCCGCTGGGCAACCGCGCCAAATCGGAGACGTTCCTGCGTGCTGGCAGACCTAGGAAAAGCTGCCGCGAAGAGCACGGGACCGATGTTGCCCCGGCTCACTGAACGGTGGCCGCGCTCAGACGAGAGGAGCGCGCTGCTCAGGACCTTGTAACGTTCGGTAGTCCGTCTACGATCCCGAAATGACAGAGCACAAAGCTTGCCCGAGATGCGAGAGGACCATGGAGCAGGGCTTCATTCCCAGCGTGGGGCGTGGGCAGTTGCTCTGGTTTGCGGGAGTGCCGCCCGCCACGTACCGCGAGTCGTTCATGTTTGGCAGGAAGGCGCTTACCGTGACGACCTATCGGTGCTCGGCCTGCGGCTATCTGGAATCGTATGCGGAGGGATGATCGCCCGACGCTAAATTGAGTGCTTCATGGAAACGATTGCTACATCTACCGCCTTTGTGCTGGCCATGCTCGTGGCGCTGGCGTTCTATTTTCGCTTGAAAATGACAGGCCTGCAGCGGCGACTTGTCACGCTGGAAAGAGTGAAGCAAAGCTCGATTTACTACTGAAGCAGGGCGGTGTGAGCTATGAACCGCTGGGTGGTTCGACGGAAATAGAGGACGCGCTCAAAGCCGGCGAGAAGGTCCGCGCAGTTTCACTTTTCCGTGCCGCGAACGGCTGCACCTTGGCAGAAGCAAAGGCAGCGATTGAAAGGGCGCAGCGGCCGTAGCCAGCGTCCCGTCATCTGCCTCTGGAGCGCTTCGGCGCGCAGCGCCGAGACCGGAACTGGACTTCGCGCCCGCGGTAGCGGACTCCGTGGACGGAACGAATCGGCGTGACGACGTTGAATCGCCATGTGTGCCGTGGCGTTGCGTCAGTCTCGTTCGGGAGTATCGCGTGTCCACGGCGCGGTCAAAGCTGCTATTCCTGGTTACATCGAGCCGTGTGATCCCACGGTGCGCGAGAAACCGCCGCGCGGCGAAGACTGGGTCTACGAGATCAAGGCCGACGGCTACCGCGCGCAGCTGCACCTGCGAGACGGTGAGGCCAAGGTCTATTCACGCACAGGCCTGGACTGGACCGAACAATTCTCCTCGATCGCCGCGAGCGCCGACCTACTCAAGGCAAACAGTGCGATCATCGACGGCGAGGCCGTGGTGTACGGCAGTGGCGGCCTGCCGGACTTCCAGCAGCTCAGGCGGGAGCTCGGCCTCAAGCGCAGCGAGCGTGTGCGCTACCACGCGTTCGATCTCCTGTACCTCGACGGGTACGACCTGCGCGGCGTCGTGTACGAGGAACGCAAGCGCCTGCTGCAGCGGCTTCTGAAGGACGCACCGGAGACATTCATCTATGTCGAAGCGCTTGCGGGCGAGGGCAACGTAATCTTCGACAAGGGTGCGAGCTGGGGCTGGAAGGCCTGATCGGCAAGCGGCTCGGCCAAGCGTACCGCTCGGGTCGGCAGGAGAGCTGGATCAAGCTCAAATGCAAGAAGAGCGAGACCTTTCCGATCGTCGCCTTCGTGGAGAAGCTTGGGGCGCGCCCGCGCAAGGTCGCCTCGCTCTACGTCGGCCGACGCCAGAATGGCAAGCTGCTCTACTCCGGCAAGGTGCGTACCGGCTACACCGAGACGACCGCGCGCGCATTACGCGAGCGGCTTGATCCGTTGATCCGCAACACTTCTCCGCTCGATGCGGCCGTCAAAAAGCCGAAGGCGACCTGGGTCGAGCCGACCCTTGCAGGCGAGGTCCAATATGGCGCGCTGACCGATGATGGCCTGCTTCGCGAAGCCGTGTTCAAGGGCTTTCGTGACGATCTCGCGGCGCGCAAGGTCAAGGCGCCGCGGCTGGTGCCCTTCGTGGCCAGACCGCCGAAGCTGGGCGTCCCCCGAGAGAACATCCTGCAGCTTCTGCCCGATGCCGTTGCTCCATCGAAAGAAGAACTCGCCGACTACTGGAGCCGGGTCTGGAAGAAGGCGCTGCCGCACCTCGGGCATCGTCCGCTCAAGCTGGTGCGTCACGTGCACGGCACGACCTTCTATCACAAGGGGCCGCTGCCGAAGGACATTCCGGCCGCCGTGCACCAGCTCCGGATTCAGAAGCGCGAGGGTGGCGAGGGAACGCGCCTGTGGGTCGACAGCCTGGATGGTTTCCTTGGTCTCGTCGAGATCGGGGCCATCGAGCTGCACCCGTGGAATGCGACCGTCGAAGACTTCGAGCATGCCGACCGCATCGTGATCGACCTCGATCCCGGCGAGGGCGTCGACTGGAATGCCGTCGTGGAGACCGCGCTCGATCTGCGCACGCTGATGAAACGAGAGGGTTTTGAGACCTGGCCCAAGCTCACCGGCGGCAAAGGCGTTCATCTGATGGCGCCGTTGGATCAGCCGGTGCTGCACGACAAGGCGCATGGGGTCGCGCATCAGTTGGTCTCCGCCCTCGCAGCGCGCCATCCGGACCGCTACCTGCTGTCCGCCCAGGCAAAGCGCCGCGATCGCATCTTCCTCGATTATCTGCGCAATGGCCGCGGCACCACGGCCATCGGCACCTATTCCCCGCGAGCCCGGGAGGGATTTCCGGTCGCTGCGCCCGTGACCTGGAAGCGCATTGAGAGCGGGATCGCGCCGGATGCCTTCACCATGGACAGTCCATTCCGCGCCAACTTGAGAAGGTAAGCCATATGTCAGATGCATTCGATCAATGGGTGGAATGGCGCTACAAGCCTCCCGGCGACAGGCGCAGCATTCCTGCCGAACTCTACGCCGCCGTGGTGTCACTGCCTGAAACCGATCGATCGGACCGGCAGAGAGTGAACGAGGTGGTACGCAGGCACGATCAAGCTCGTCGCGAGGGCAGAACCGTATGGCTCTACCTCGATGACTACGAGAACGGGGAGTCGCGCACGATGGGCGATCCCGAATGGGTGAAGCTATTTGCATCTAGGGGTACTGCCGACGCCTGGCTCCAGGACAACGACCCCGAGGGCGTTGCTTGGGAATACGAAGTGGAAGGCGGTCCAGCCGAGGGATCGGTGTGGCTCTGCTTGCCCGATCCAGCGTCCAGAGCCGTCGGTGAGCCCGATTGGATCAAGCTCTTTGCCTCGAAAGAGCGCGCGCAAAAATGGCTTGAGGACAACGAGGCAAAGCGCGACATTTGGCAGTACCCGGTTCAGGAGTGACACGCATGAGTGCGTTGGTTGACAGCTCGGTCTGGTTTGCCGCGCCGCCAAGCGGGACGCTCAGAATGGGCACGCCAAGTCGATCCTCCGGAGCATCGACCAATACCTCACGACGGACTTGGTGCTGGTCGAGACGTGCCAGCTTCTAAAAGCTCGATTTGGTCGCGGCGTGGCGGAAGTCTTCTGGGAGCGGCTGCGCGACAGCGGAGTTCGGATCGAACCCATCGTCCGCGGCTTCGGAGATAGGAGCGCGCTTCCCGGACGAGAGCTTTTCCTTCGTCGACCGGACGAGTTTTGCCCTGATGGAGCGCATGGGGATCACGCGAGCAGCGACCTTCAACCCGGGCTTCGCAGCTTACCGACCCCGCCGCGGCCAGAAGCGGCCCTTCCAGATCCTTAGCGAAGGCCACAGCGCAGTCTTCATGATCCTCAGACAAGCGCTGCTTGAACGCCGGCCCGTTCAGGTAAGCCATGACGGCAAGTGCCAGACGGTCTGCCCCTACATTCTGGGCCACGCCGCCGGCGAGGAGCGCGCATTCGTCCTCGTCGTGGACGCGAGTTCGCGCACGAAGCGTCCGGTCCAGGCCAAGTGGATCTGCCTTCGGCTGTCGAAGATCGATGACGTTCGCTTTGCCGATGAGCCCTGGATAGAGCAGGACTACCCGGGTCCGGTGCAGCGATGTGTCGATCAGGTGCACTTGGACGCGAGCCTGTTAGCTCGAGCGACAAGCCTCGGCTTGTTCGAGGCCAAGCGGCGCTGGGCGCGCGCTGCTCCGCTTTAGAGCAGTCAATTCCACACGATCGGCGCCCCGCGAAGTGCACTCCTGCCGATCTGCTTAAGCCCGTCGACCGAGGTCTCGCCCTTGCTCGCGGCTTCGAGGATCATGGAGGCCACGTGGGTGCGGGCAGCGGTCTCGTAGCAAGACACGCTCTCGCACACATCTTCGAGGACCGCGCGCAAAAGCGCGGTGGTTTCAGCATCGAACATTGGAGGTCTCCCCCAGCGAAAGCAGCATCCTGCCTGAACCCGCCCAGCCTGGGATTCACGCAAGTTATGGATGACGAAAATTTCTGCGGAAAGACGGAGAGGATTTGAGCGTGGCCCCGCCTTTTGGGGGCTGGGGGGCTTGAGGGCGGAGCCACGCAGGCCTTGCATTCGCGCGGGCCCGCCGCACCAACGGCATCAGGCCAAGCCCGTTCCATGCAGACGAGATGTCCGCTCGCAACGCGAAGAACTATGGCTCTGGGGGCCGCAGCGGGCCGTGGGCCCATTTGAGGGCGTTGGTATCGAGCAGAGGGTCGTCGTTGCAAGTGGTGCAGACGTACCGCGGCCGCTTTTCTGAGGCTTCGTCGGGCACAGCTTTCATCGGCTTGCCGCACGCTGGGCACGCCTTCCGGACCGGATGGAGCATGGTCATCTGTTTCCCCTGCGATGGCACTCTAGTTCAGCCGACATCGGAAGCTCAAGCGGGCCGATGAAATCCAGGTAGCGTTCACGCAGTATTGCGGGCCCTTCTTGACTCCGCGACCGCAGAGCACTCAACTCAGGGCAGTGATGTTGAGGGGCGTGTCATGGAGCAGGAGTTCTACCGAGGTCTGGCCCAGCGGGTCCGCGGTATGGCAGAAAAGGCTGATCCGTTCACCCGGCGTCGTCTTCTGGATCTGGCCAAGCGGTACGACTACAAGGGCGGCGCCGCAGGACCGGGAGGGACCGAACGGCCGCTGCCGGCGCCGCGCACGACGCCGCCTACGTCGAGCTTCTCCGAACCCGGCGAGGCCTGACGCGCACGCCCCTGTCGTTCTCGACGGTGGAGCATGGCCGCCTTGCCGCAGGGGCCGAAGAGAGCCCGCCAACGGAGCCTCCCGATAACCAAGCTCGCGTACCCAGCCGGTGGTTCTGGCCCTACCAGCGAGGATTTGAGGCCGTAAGCGGGTGTGGATCGCATTCCGCCCTGAACGCGAGCCTAGCGGCTTGAAAGGGGGTCAGAGGAGGCGCTGCGCCTTGCACCGGTAACGAGCCGCCGTGTCGGCCAGCCTTCCGGCACGTTGTGGTCGGCAGCCCCGCGTAGACGAGTGAGTTCCGGCCATGCCAACGCGGCGGAGATCCATCTCTGCCGCTCCGGCCCATCGGCTTCGGCGGCAAGCTTCATCGCCGCGACGGCCTCGCGCTCTGGGTCGTACTGGAGATCCATGGATGCAATATAGTTGCAGATCGTAAACGATCACGCACCAGCGTGACCGTAGCAATCCGGGGTCGGCACCATACGCGGCTGGTGTCTAGCCGTCCGGACATGCCCCGCCCCCATCCGCCCCACTCGTTCGGCGCGCAGCTGGCTAAGGAGAGCGAGCCGCTTCCCGCTTTTCGGTCGTCGATGTGAGGTGACTGCGGGGACCGGCTGAAGCGTAGATGCGGATTGCGCAGGATACGTCGGTTTTCCATTCGAAATGTCGGATGACGGTCTCGCGGTTGAACGATCCCGCCTTGCTGATCAGTTGAAGTGACCCAACCAATTGCTCGACACGGCCGGCCCCTCCCAAAGGCAGGAGCAAGCGCTCACAATCGATCGTATGGCCGCCGCTGTTGTAGGTCGAAAACACGCTGTAGATGGCGCAACCGCTAGTCACGCATTGCTCGGCGGCGGCTAAACCGAACTCCTTCAAGGCTGGTGGAAGAACCTCTTCCATCGATTTCCCGGCCCAGCTCGAATTGAAGACCTCTCCAACGCTGGCACCTTGGTAAAGCGCGCGAAATGTATGCCCGTCTCCCCGGCGCTCAACGCTCCAGATGACGAGTTGTTTTGGGTCATGCAGCCGCGCTTCCGGCCTGAACTGATCGAGCGAAGGAAAGGGCAGATCGCCGGCCGTGCGTGCCCAGTACCGGCACATGGCCTGCTGACTGATGGACTTCACATCGGCGAATGAGCCGTCCGTGTATTGCATGGCCGAAACCTACACGCCACAGCATTAACGAGCCGTAGTTCGGCTTGCTTCAGCGCGCGACGATATGCCCCTGCAGCGCTTGGCAGGAATCCGGTAGACAGCGGCGCCCGCTTCAGGGTCGCTCGCGCTCCGCGGCGCAACGCTGCGGGAGCGACCCTGCAACAGGATCGAATTGCACAGGCACTTCCGAAAAGGCGGTGAATTGCTCGATTTTCAGATACCTCCTGGCCCGCGCTCCCGGTATTCTGCGACCTCACCCAGCGATCGGGTGGGTTCACCTCGAGAAGCGATGTTTCAAAGCGCATCGGACCTGGCCGCGATGGCCGAAGCCTTGAGCCGGTCGACGGACTACCGGGTGCTCCGCCGCCTGGCGCCACGGCCGACGTCGATGCCGGCCTCAGGACAGGAAACCAAGATCGGCATCCTGCTCGACACCGAGACCACCGGACTCGATCACGCGAGGGACGAAGTCATCGAGCTCGGCATGGTCAAATTCGACTACTTGCCGGACGGCAGGATTGTCAGCGTCAGGGACACGTTCTCCGCCTTCAACGAGCCGTCCGCGCCGATCCCGCCCGACGTGACGGCGCTCACCGGCATCACCGACGACATGGTGGCCGGTCACAGCATCGACGAGGCCGCCGTGAACGCCTTCGTCGAAGGTGCCGTGATCACGATCGCGCATAACAGTGGTTTCGACCGGAAGTTCGCGGAGCGTTGCTGGCCGGTCTTCGAAGGCATGGCCTGGGGCTGCAGCGCGACGGAGGTCGACTGGCGCGGACACGGCTTCGCGGGTGCCCAGTTGGGCTACCTGCTGAACGGGGCGGGCTTCTTTCACCAGGCGCACCGGGCGGTCGACGATTGCCATGCTTTGCTGGAAATCCTGGATTTTATGCTGCCGACGACCGGATCCCCGGCGCTCGCGCTCCTGCTCGATACGGCGCGCAGGAAGACGGTCCGTATTTGGGCGGAGCAGTCGCCGTTCGAGCTCAAGGATTCGCTCAAGCGGCGAGGTTATCGGTGGAGCGATGGTACAGACGGGCGGTCGAAGTCCTGGTACGTCGACGTCTGCGAGTCCGCGCTCGATGACGAGCTCACGTTTCTGCGGACCGAGATCTACCTAAGGGACGTCGAGCCGCGGCTGCAGACGCTGACCGCCTTCACCCGCTTCTCCGGCAGGATCTGATGGCCACGAACCGTCATCCCGAATACGCGGCGAACCTGGCCCTCAGCGGCCGAGACGCTTCTCGACCCGCTTGCGGCTGTTGCCGACCTTCTTCACGGCCTTCTTCACCGCCGAGGCTGAGCGGCCAGTCTTCTTTGCTTCGTATCGCACTTCGTAGTCCTGGCCTTTAGCCACGCGGGCGCGATCTTGTTTGCGTCCCCGTGCGGTCTTTTTCTTCGCTGCCATATGCTCCTCCATCTGCGAAACTGATGGCAGTGCAACGCTTCCAGGAATCGCGAGGTTCCCTCAAGGAAGCTGTTGCGGGCCCGAGCCGGACCGCGAGCGACGCAGCATCTCGGCTCCACCTTGGTGGGCTTTTTCCACTTTCGCTTCCTCAACCTCCTGCACGAAGACTTCGTCGCGCCGCATGAGCACAGCGGCCCTTTGGCGCACGTCGCCCGAGTTGGCCAGCTCTGAACGCTCCGGCCTAATTAGCTTCAAGTGTGCGCCCGGAGCCCGCTCCCGTTTTCTTGCAGATGCGGCCGCCGCCGAGAAGAAGCTCCAGGAACTCGCCCGCGCCGGAACAGAGTCCTGGTCAACCCTCAGCGCCGCCCTTGCTGAAACACGCGCCACTTTCGATCGCGCCAATCAGGCCACCCGAGAGGCGTTCAAACGCGCCACCACTATCGGCATCCAAAAGGTTGGATGCCGATCACCCCGAAAACGGGGTCCTTATTCGGCTCTGACGCAATTTTGGTGCAGCACTGGTCATGTGGCACCGATTAGTCGAGCCTGCAGCAAGTCGAGCTTGGCGCGTCCGTACATTTGGCGCTTCACCAGTTTAAGCTTGGTGATCTGGCCCTCGGTCTGTCCGTTGGACCAGGACGTTGTGATCGCTGCGCTGACGGCGGCCTTGTCCTTGATGACGCCGTTGGCGAAAGACATGACGAGGCTTGCGCGTGCCCGTTCCAACCATGGTTCAAGCTCTATGGGAGCCTTCTTGCGGATCATCGCATGGAAAGCGGCTATGATCTCTCGAGCTTCCACCAGAAGAGGAACGCCTTGCTCGATCGCCGCAATGGTGACGGTCTCTGACCTTGATAGTGTATCGCGGCCATTGGTCATCAGGCGGGCGATAGTTCTCGCGGACGGTACGCGCTGCAGGCTCTGAGCATCGGGCATTTCGGCACGCCGACGGCGTGTCGCCCATTCGGTAACGACTCGCACCGAGCCTCTAAATCCCTGCGCCTTGAGGCAACGCCACAGGTCGGCGCCATTACAATGACCAGCGGCCCACTGAACATCGAGCCATGGCAGGTAGTGCTCGAGCGAGCTTTCGCGCACCCTGAACACGTCGGATCGCTGACCTCGCAATACCCTGCGGATGAGGCCCCGGCTATGGCCGGTGAGCCGTACGATCTCCTTTATGGAGACGCCCGTCTCAGCCTGTTTGAGGATTGCCGCGTTGGTGTCTTCTCGCCGAAGATAACCCTCATATTGAATGCGCTCGGCGGCGGTCAATAAGTTGGGATTTATGGTGGCGGAGCCGACCGCGATGCGGACCTGGCGCATGGATTTGCGAACCGCATCCAGGAAGGCGTGGCTGGCGTTCTCCATGAGGTGCCAACGGTCGGCGACCTGGGTGGCGTGCGGGAGTGCCTTGGCCGCAGCAAGGGCGTAACCGCCGCCGCGGTCGCGCGCGACCACAGCGATCTGTGGTTGCCCCGCGAGCCAGGCCTGCGCAGTGGCTGGCTCTCTGTCGGGTAAGAGAGTGATCGGTCGTCGCCGCTCGAGGTCGCAGATGATAGTTCCATACCGCTGATTGCGCCGCCAGGCCCAATCGTCGATGCCGATAACGCTCGGCGCAGCAAAGGGTGGACACCCGCGCCTTCTAACCACCCGAAGCAACGTGTCGTTGCTCACGGGCAGCATAAGTCGACGGGCAAAACTCGCCGCTGGGCGGCCACCCAAGGCGAGGCCAAGGTGATGGACGATCAGATCGAGCCGGGTCGTTCGCCGCGCCCACGGTGCTAGAGCGCCGTCATCGAAGCGCTCGGTGAAAATACGCCGACCGCAGAGAGCAGTAACGCAGCGGAAGCGGCGCGCCACGACCACCAAGCGAACCTGCCGCCCCGCAAGCGGCAGATCGGTTAGGCGCCGCTGATATCGGCTATGGATCCGCCCAGAACTGGTCCCGCATCCGGGACAGAGACTCGTCCCGCTCGTGGGACGCACGGTGATCACGGTCGTAGCGCCATCACAAAAGGCGCTTTCCACGTCAAACCCGTGAGGGACCAGAGCCGACGGACGTAGGGCTCGCTGCATCATATTGATTCCTTTGTGAAACCAACACGAGCCGGCGCTTGAACTTCATCAAAAGTGATGGTGTGGAACGGCCCTTCGAACCGGCATCAAAAGTGCCTAACGTGGTCGCGTAGAGAGGCGCCACAAAGGAAGGACCGTTCCATGGAGAAGATTATCACGGTGGGTTTGGATTTGGCCAAGTCGATCTTTCAAGTTCACGGCATCGCCGAAGACGGGAAAGTCTTGGTTCGTCGCACAGTGCGGCGATCGCAGGTTCTGCCCTTCTTTCGGAGCCTTCCAACTTGCTTGGTAGGTATGGAGGCCTGTGCGAGTGCCCATCACTGGGCGCGCGAGATCGCGGCACTGGGCCACACTGTCCGCATGATGCCGCCAGCCTACGTGAAGCCTTACGTCAAACGAAACAAGACCGACGTGGCGGATGCTGAAGCCATTTGTGAGGCGGTCACCCGCCCGACAATGCGGTTCGTCCCGGTGAAGACTGCCGAACAACAAGCAGCCAGCATGATTTTGCGAACGCGAGAGATGCTGATGAAGCAGCGCAGCCAGACCGCAAACGCCCTGCGTGCTCATATGGCCGAATTGGGCATTATCGCCGGAAAAGGCATGGCAAGCATCGCAAAACTCCTGGTGCTTCTCCTGGACGAAAAAGACAATAGGATCCCCGGCGCCGCCCGCTTTGCCCTGATCCTATTCGCTGAACAGATTGAGCTGCTTACAACCCGCATAGAGAAGCTCGA
>NZ_JADPIX010000051.1:0-100969 GCF_023073155.1 Bradyrhizobium sp. 45
GGACGTGTCGGTCTACGTGCTCAACATGGGCCAGCCGGTGAAGATCGTCGATCTCGCCGAGCGCATGATCCGTCTCTCGGGCTTGCAACCCGGCTACGACATCGAGATCGTGTTCACGGGCATGCGGCCCGGCGAACGCCTGCACGAAATCCTGTTCGCCTCCGAGGAGCCGACGCGCGAGATCGGCGTCCCCGGCATCATGGCCGCGCAGCCGAACGAGCCGCCGATGCAGACGCTGCGCAAATGGATTGTGGCGCTGGAGCAGGCGATCGCGCGCGACGATCGGGCCACCATCAGGACCATCCTGAAGGACGCGATTCCGGAATTCGGGTCGACTGCGGCCTGACCATGCAGCCTCTAGGCAAGATCGTCGTCTCCTGTGCCGGTTCGATCGGCGTGTTGCTGTGCAACGCTATTCTGGCGGCGCAGCGATGAGCGAGATAAAGCCGGTCGCGCTGGTGACGGGGGCGAGCGGCTTCCTTGGCCGGCATGTCGTGCCTGCGCTGACGCGGGCGGGGTGGTCGGTCCGCCCAGCGGTGCGCAGCCCGAAGGGGACCGACAGCGAGGTCGTGATCGGATCGATCGGCCCCGAAACCGACTGGCAGGCCGCGCTTGCAGGCGTCGACGCCGTCGTCCATCTCGCCGCACGCGTGCATTACAAGAACGAGGAGCACGCGGTCGAGCTCTACCGCGACGTCAATGTCGAGGGCACACTGCACTTGGCGCGCCGTGCGGCGGAGGCCGGCGTGCGCCACTTCATCTTCATTAGCACCGTTCTCGTGCACGGCCGCAGCAATGACGGACGTGCGCCGTTCAGCGAGAGTGACCTCCCAACGCCGCATGGCCTCTACGGCACATCCAAGGCTGAAGCTGAGGCGGGCTTGAGGCTGCTGGCGCAGGACACTGATATGAAAATCTCGGTGATCAGGCCGCCGTTGATCTATGGCGCGCACGCCAAGGGCAATTTCCCGCTGCTGGCGCGCGCAGTCAGGCTGGGGCTACCTTTGCCCTTTGCGGCGATCCGCAATCGCCGCAACTTCCTTTCTGTGCAGAACCTGTCGTCTTTCATCCTTTACCGGCTCGGCCACCCCGACCCCACGAGCGATTTCGAGATATTCCTGCTCGCCGATAGGGAACGGGTCTCGACGCCCGAATTCATCGTTTGCCTGGCGAGAGCCTCCGGCAAGAGCGCCCGCCTATTCGGCATACCGCCAAACGTGCTCAGTACGGCCCTGCGCATGATGGGGCGTCAGGATATGAATGACGGCCTGATCGGCTCGCTCGAGCTCGACACCTCGAAGGCGATGGCGACCGGCTGGCAGCCGCAGGTCTCTCTCGACGAAGGGTTGCGGCTTGCGGTGTCGGCTCAGGATGCCTGAACGCGAGAGAAGCGCCGCAGCAGGAAAGCGGTCGCGGCCGCGCCCGCGAATAGGGAGACGAGCGTGATCGTCACCGAACCGGCGCGGACGCTGACGATGACAAGCGATGCCAGCATGAGATTGAGTGCGAACACCTCCCCGACCACCTGCGGGACCATGAACCCGTTGTCGGTGGCACGCTGATAGAAGTGTGTGCGGTGTGCCGACAAGAACGGCTCGCGCCGCGCGATGCGCCGGAACAGCGTGATGCTGGAATCCGCAAGATAGTAGGCGGGCAGCAGCAGCGCCGCAGCCATCTGCCCCTGCCGAGCGAGCTCGAGCAGGCACCAGCCGAGCAAGAGACCGATCGGCAGGCTGCCCACATCGCCCAGGAAGACCTTTGCGACTGGACGGTTGAATGGCGCAAAGCCGAGCATGGCGCCGCACAGCGCGGTGGCGATCAGCACGGCCGGCCATGAGAGATCGCTGAGGCATCCGAGCAGCAGCAGCGCTGCCGTCACCGGGACGACTTCGGCCACCGTCATCAGGTCGAGCCCGTCCATGAAATTAACGAGGTTCACGAACCAGACACCGGCGAGCAAGATGAGGCCGCGCTCCAGCGCGAGCGGCAGCACCGGCGCGATGCGCGCGGTCTCGGGCGCGGTGAACACCACCGCGCCGACGGCGGCGGCTTGCAGCACCAGCCGCACGAGCGCCGGCAGCGACACGACGTCGTCGGCAAAACCGACCAGTGCGATCCCGACCGTTGCAGCGACCAGCGCCGGCGGAAGCGCGACATCGGCCCAGGCCGACGAGGCCAAGGCGACGATCAGCGTCGCGGCGATCACCGCGATCCCGGCGCCCTGCGGGGTCGGAATGCGATGCGAGGACCTCGCATTCGGCCGCGCCAGTGCGTAGCTCTGGAGCAGAGGGCGGCTGGCAAGGGTGACGAACGCAGATATCAGCGCGGCGATTGCAAGGGCAAGCAGCAAGGGCGCGGCCGCCATCGCATGGGCGGCCGGACTCACTCCGGCACTCCGATCGGCGCCCAGCCCTGCGCGGCTTTCTCCGCGCTGAGGCCCCAGACCAGGCCGCCGAACGCGCCGAGGCCGAAGTCACGGAGGCAAGCCGAGGCCCCGGTGAGCGCCAAGTCGTCGCTGAGCAGCAGCTGCCAGGACATCAATCGACCCCACATAGAGATGCCGGCCTGCTTAAGACAAAACCCAATGCGATCATCTTTCATTCCTCCAGAGAAACTCCGCAAGAACTGCAGCGCCAGCGTGGGAACTACCTTGATTCACTTGAGCCCTGTAGCGCGTTCGGTCCCTCTGTTGCCTTCCGTAATATCGCCTTATGTGTGGGCGAGAACACGGCCGTATGCTTCAGCTGTGGGGAAGAAAACATGATTCGAACCATCGGTCGTGCGATGACCATCGTATCCGCATGGCTCATATTGAGCATATTGACGTTTTCTGACGGCGTGTCTGACTCGCTGATGATTGTTCAATTGATTTCCGAAGGATGGTAGGCAGGAAAAAGCTCCTTATTTCTTCCGGACACCCAATCGGCAAATAGACCCACCCACTCGTGGAGTCCTCGATCGGTCCGGCGCAATCCGTAAAACGGTCGATCGATCAAATTTCCATGGGCAAGTCCTGGTGTCAGCCAATCCACAGGGTACGGCTCAACAAAGAAGCCAGCCGCCCGAAACGATGCCACGGCCCGCGGCATATGATACGCAGACGTAACCAGCAACCAGTGTTCGCCTGGTTTCGGAACTGTAATAGCCTTTACAAGCTTTGCGTTCTCGAATGTGTTGCGAGATTCCCTTTCAATAACGATCCGCTCGGTAGGCAGTCCCAACCTAGCAAAAATACCTACGGCAAAATCCGCCTCGCGCGCCCCGTCTGTGAGGTTGGCGCTACCGCCCGTGAAAATGATGGGAATATTCGGATAGCGACGGCCGAGCTCGGCGGCAGCGACAAGGCGATCGGCTCCAGCTGGAAAGACTGCCGCTCCTCGGGCAGCCGAAAGAGCAGGGTCGATACTGCCACCCAACACGATCACCCCAGCCGGGGAGCCACGAGACTCGTCCCAATCAGGAAAGCGACTTTCCAATGGCTGCAGTAGCCAATATCCAAGTGGTGATAAACCGCATAAAACTAGAAGAATAGACGAAAGAACCAGCAGACGTCCGCCCAAGACCGACCAGCGACAAACGATGAGCAAGAGACCGGCCGAAGCGATCGCCACAATGAACGTCGATGGAGTGAGAAGCTCACCAACGGTCTTGGATAGAAAAAAATACATAGCGCACCAACTTTATGATCACACCAGGGTATCTAGTAAAATGGCCCGTCCGGCGCCATTTTCACCTAGGCAACTACACCTCGCCCGCCCCGCGCGGCTTCGACTGCTGTCAAGTGGGGCTGATGCCCTGAGATGCTTGCCAGTCTGCCGCTGATCAGGTCGCTCTGACGCAAGTGCCGGTGATCCTCCCTCGCTGTGTGGGATGATGCCCAGCGGTCGCTAGAGCGACCGAAAGCAGCGGTGTCCTGGCAAGGAACCTATGGATTTCCGCCAGTGCGGCACACGCATCGCTCCGGACCGCTCCGCACCTAGATGTTCGAGAGATTGCGCAGGTATGATGCGTAGTCGCCCTTGCCCATATCAGCTGCCAGTCGCTCAAGTTGGGCCCTGTCGATATAGCCTTGGCTGAACGCAACCTCCTCGGGGCAAGCGATGCGAAAGCCCTGCCTCTTCTCGACCGTTGCCACGAATTCCGCGGCATCAAGCAGGCTCTCGGGTGTCCCCGCGTCTAGCCACGCAAAGCCGCGTCCCAGTCGCTCAACGTGCAACTGGTCGCGATCGAGGTAGAGCTTGTTCAAGTCGGTAATCTCGAGTTCTCCCCGCCCCGAAGGTCTGATGGTCGAAGCCAAACTCGCCACTTGCTCGTCGTAGAAATAAAGACCCGTGACAGCGGAATTCGACTTGGGCTTCAGCGGCTTCTCCTCGATGGAGAGAGCCTTGCCGTCTTCACCGAATTCCACCACGCCGTAGCGGTTCGGATCGGCCACCTGATAGGCAAAGATGGTCGCACCGTGGGTCCTGGCCGTCGCGTTGGCCAGCAACTGGTGAAGCCCTTGGCCGAAGAAAATGTTGTCGCCGAGAATGAGCGCCGAGCGCGTGCCCTCGACAAAATCAGCACCGATGACGAATGCCTGCGCAAGTCCACCCGGCGTCGGCTGCGGGGCATAGGAAAGCGATAGGCCCCACCGGTTGCCGTCTCCCAGTAGGGCCTTGAAGTGAGGCAGGTCGTGCGGCGTTGAAATGATCAGGATCTCACGGATACCCGCGAGCATAAGGGTAGTGAGCGGATAGTAGATCATGGGCTTATCATAGACCGGCAACAACTGCTTCGAGGTCACCAGGGTCATCGGATACAGCCGCGTGCCGCTGCCGCCGGCAAGAATGATTCCTCTCATGATTGGCCTCCCTGTTCCTGCAAGATACGATCAAGGCAGTTGTCGAGTGATGTCTGCAGCGATGGCAGTCGGATATCGAAGACCGATTGCAGCCGCTCGGTTGAAAGCCGTGAATTCGCCGGACGAACGGCGCGGGCCGCATATTCAGACGAGGAGACCGGAATGATCTCGGCCGATCTAGCCGTTTCGGCCATATACCTTTTCGCGATCAGGCACCCAAAGTCGTACCAGGTGACGGCCTCGGAACCGACCATATGCGTTATTCCGGCATAGTCGGATTGCCAGCCTGTCCGGATCAGTCGGCGCCCCAGCGCGATTGTGGCGGCGGCGAGGTCCGCCGCGTAGGTTGGACAACCCGTCTGGTCATTGACGATCTTGGGGCGCTGCCCCTCAACGAGCTTGCGCCAGATCGTCTGCACGAAATTGCTTCCAAACGGTGCATATACCCAGGACGTCCGCAGGACAATTTGCCGGATGTTCACCGACATCACGGCTCGCTCTCCCTCCAGCTTCGAACGTCCGTAAACGTTCTGCGGATTAGGAGCGTCCTGCTCCTTGTAGGGACCGGACTTTGTTCCGTCGAAGACGTAATCGGTCGAGAAGTGGATGATAGGAACCTTCTCGCTCGCAGCAGCCGCGGCGACTTCCCTTGCGCCGTCCCGGTTGATCGCAAAAGCCACGCCCGGCTCGTCTTCGGCCCTGTCAACCGCAGTATAGGCGGCTGCGTTGACGACGATGTCAGGGCGAAACTTTGCAATTGCCGCCGCTACCACTCCGGGCTGCAGCAGATCCACCTCGGGACGGCCGACGGACTGGAGAACGAGGTCAGTCTCCCAGACAGCGGCTTCGCGCAACGATCTGGCGATCTGGCCTGCACGACCGACGACGAAAAGCCTCATGAGCCGTCTTTTCCGATCAGACCCAGCCGCTTGCCACCGTAGACCCGGTCCCGTAAAGGGCGCCACCAATCGGCCCGGTCCATGTACCAGCGCACCGTCTTCTCAATGCCCGTTTCGAATGTCTCGTCGGCGCGCCAGCCGAGCTCGCCTTCCAGCTTTGTCGCATCGATCGCATAGCGCAGATCGTGCCCAGGGCGATCCTTGACGAACGAAATCAGGTCATGGTGCGAGGTGTCGGCCGGACGCAGCCCATCTAGCAAAGAGCAGATCTGTCGCACCACGTCCAGATTGGTCCTTTCGTTGCGTCCGCCCACGTTGTAGGTCTCGCCCGGACGCCCCTTGGTCAGAATTGTCGCGAGCGCGCGCGCGTGATCTGCGACGTAGAGCCAATCGCGAACGTTCAATCCGTTTCCGTAGACCGGCAGCGCCTTCCCCTCGAGCGCATTGAGTATCATCAGGGGAATGAGCTTCTCGGGAAATTGGTAGGGACCGTAATTATTAGAGCAGTTCGAAACAATCACCGGCAGACCGTAGGTGCGGTGCCATGCCTTCGCCAGATGGTCGGAGCCGGCCTTGCTGGCGGAATAGGGAGAGCTGGGGTCATAAGGTGTCATCTCTGTGAAGGCGCCTTCCGCGCCCAAGGATCCATAGACCTCGTCGGTCGACACGTGCACGAAGCGGAACGACTGAGCGACGCTCGGACTGCGCTCGACATAGCGACGCGACACGTCCAGCAGGGTAAAGGTTCCGAGGACGTTCGTTCGAACGAAGACCTCTGAATGCCCGATCGAACGGTCGACATGGGTTTCGGCGGCGAGGTGAACGACTGCGCCCGGCTCATATTTCTGGAAAACCGATTCTACGGCATCTCGATCGCAGATATCGCCCTTTTCAAAGGCATATCGCGGGCTATCTGCAACCGGAGCGAGCGAGGCCAGATTGCCCGCATAGCTCAGGGTATCCAGCACGACCACGTCGAGCCCGAGGCCGGAGATGAAATGACGGCAGACTTCCGATCCGATGAACCCAGCCCCGCCAGTCACAAGAACCCGCATGATCACCTACAACTTCAGTGGGAGCGCCGTGAGAGTTCGCCCAGACGCGGAAGATTACCATCTTTGTCCGACAAGGTCGCTTCGGTCGAAGGGATGCCCCAATCAATCTGGAGCGCGGGGTCGTCCCAAGCGATCCCCCGTTCATGACTCGGCGAATAATAATCGGTCGTCTTATAGATGACCTCGCAATTAGCGTCTAGCGTGATATAGCCGTGCGCGAACCCGGGCGGCACCCAGAGTTGCTGCCAATTGGCCTCCGACAGCTCGATGGCGACATGCATCCCATAGGTCGGGGAGATCTCGCGAAGGTCGACGGCGACGTCGCGGATCGCCCCTCTCGAGCACCTCACGAGCTTCCCCTGCGCCCGAGGTTCCATTTGATAGTGCAGACCGCGTACGACTCCCCTGCGTTTCGTGACCACGTGGTTGTCCTGCACGAAAGCCGCACCGACACCATGGGCTGCCAAGAGATCGGCGCGAAATGTTTCCGAGAACGAGCCACGTTCGTCGACATGCCGCAGCGGGGTCAACAGCAGCACGTCCGGAATACTCAAACGTTCGATTTTCATGGATATTGTCCAGCGAGGTTGAGGGAGTTCCGTGGCTGCCGGGACAGCCGTCAAATCCGGCCAAAGATCGCCGCAAGATTGAGTGCAAGGTTCTCGATGGCCGTCTGCCGATAGACCCCCGAACGCCAAAGTAGCCACAATCGCATGGGCAGCCAAGCGGTTCGAGCCCTGGCAAACAGGTCCAGGATCGCAACGTTCTCCGGGCGCATCTGGTCACGAACCTGATTGAGCAGTTTCAGATTAATCTCGTTCCATTGGGCCATCTGCCCGGACGCCAGGCTGAGCGCTCTTGTCAGGCGCGCCTGGATACCGACGTTTTTTCCGAACACGTTCTCCCCGTGCTGCCGGTAGGCCAGGCTGGGTCGCTGATCGAAGTGTACGCGCCCCCCAACCCCGGTAATGACCTGATACGTCCACCAATCGTGCGCAACCATTGACGCCTCTGGCGGCGTCTTCTGCAGCGCCAATCGGGCTGCCCGGTTGAAGATCATGGTGTTGCCACCGCCCAGATTCTGAACCAACGCGTTGGCGAATCCCGGCGCGCGAGCGAACTCTCGCGAAAACCCTATCGATTCTCCCTGCCGGGTGACGAGCTGGGTACGCGTGCAGAAAAGCGCTGGCTCGTCTTGCGGAATCTGCTCGAACCAGGCGACGGCGTCCGCCAGCTTGTGATCGAACCAGACGTCGTCCTGGTCGCTGTAACCGAACAAGTCACCCGAAGCCTCCGGGCTCCTGACCAGCGAGGCAAAGTTCTGCCAGAAGCCCAGTTGCGGACCACGAAGCACAACCACCCGCTGTGATACGGATTTCGCGAATTCGTCGACCAACGCCAACGTCCCGTCGGTCGAGCCGTCGTCCGATAAGATGAGCTCCCAGTTTGGATAAGTCTGGGCACGATAGGATTCAAGCTGCTGGCTGATGAACTCGGCTCCATTTCGAGCTGCGAGCATGATCGTGATTTTGGAACGCTTGGACAATTGAACTTCCCCTCCCGTGCAGGCAGCCGGGGACTCACTTTAAAATTGGCCGGAGCGCCCGAAATGAGACGTGCCTACGTAACAAATCGTGGCGACGCTTTCCACGCCCTTGTTCGCCTCCGGCGGCGCAACCCGGGCAGACCCGAGGCCGCAACTCGGCTGCTCTAAGCGGAAAGTGGCTGTGATTGCTTCCTGGCGACGTAGTCGCGCAGCACGGCGCACACGAGTCCAGCCGCTAGCCCCATGACGATGCCAAAGACGATGATGAGAGCTAGGCTCACTCTCCCGATCATGGCCGACGAAATCTTTCCTATCATTTCAGTCGGAGACGTCTGATATTTGACGCGTCGCAGCAGCAGGAATCTCTGGTGATCGATCTCCCTTATTTCCTTAGCATTCCTTTCCATGGCCGATGCAACCGATGCTAAAGCCGACCATCCATCATCTGCGCCCGAATTGCCCGCCGACGAATACGTCTTCTGCAGATTCGATTGCACTTCGCGCAGGCCCGCAAGCTCATTTGCATATTGCTGTGCCAGGAGCTCGGCTTCCGAGCGAGCCCCCAGCATCAGCTCTCCATGTACGGATTTTAGTCGATCAAAGATCGCAGTTACGACACGCGTTGCCTTGTCCGCGACAGGGGCCCGCGCGGTGATGCGGATCATCCCCGTCGACGGGAGGGGATCAATCCGTACTCCCGAGACCAAAGCGCTCTCCGAATCGAGGCCGGCTTCCTCCAAGGCCTCCTGCAGGAACGACTTTATGCGCATCCGCTCCTGCACATCCTGAAGCGTCTCGATGAGCCGCGGGGACCCCGCGAAGGCATCATAGACCTGACCGACGCGGATCGTGGCCTGGGCCTCCCACTGCGGCTTGATTTGGCTCAGAGTCACAATTGCGATCACCGCCACGATCACGAAGGTCGCGACTGCCCACCTCCATTGACGAACGAACAGCTGCAGGTGGTCGTTTGGTTCGATGCCCTCCGGGCGAGCGACGGCTTTTGCAGGCACCGATGCGTCTTCGTGAACCGTCATCAATCAGCTTCCTTCAATCCTTCACGCACACCACCAGGGAGAAAATGCCCGGCGAGCGGGATCATCAAACACAGCGCCACGAACCCGAAATTCGTCCAGGTGAAGGCCTGCGGAGCGAAAGGCGACATGACGGACACGTAGGCAATACGAAGAAAAATCAGGAGGCGCCAGACGGAGATACTTCCTCGCAGCAGCACGATGCTCCACAGCAGCATGCAATAAAGCAGAAACACGCTGAGGAGGGCGCCGCTCCATCCGGCAGCCATCAGGAATGGGAAGAACTCCGTGCCGACATTGATCGTCGGCGCATCCAAGGGGATGTCGGTCCCGAGCGTCTCTACCGATCCACTGAAAGGAATAACCTGGTTGAGCAGAAAGTTCGCATTGTGATAGTTCTTTGCCAAAATGGAAGAGAAGTTGTAGACGCCGGCGCTCACATAGAGCAGCAGCCACTTCACGCCTTCCGGAGAGCTCTCGAACAAGCCGCTCAAGGGCAGGTTGAGACGGCTCAATGGCCCTGATCGAACCGTTCCCAACAATGAAAAAGCAACCAGCCCTCCGAACAGGAGAGACACGATGATTTTCCAGGAAAGCAGCGCCGACTTCTTCTGCAGCAGAAGGAACGTCAGCACCAGCGAGAACACGGCCGCGAACAGACGGTTGCGATCGATCACGAGGATGGGGAAGATCAGGCCGATCGCCACAAGCGCGATACGAACAGCCGTGCTTCTGAAACAGAGCAATGCGAGCGGTGGCAAAATCCAGCTCAAATTCGAGATGTGGCGGACGTGATTGCGGCCGTTCTCGAAGCTGGCATACGAGGAGGGATCGACGATGAGAGGGATCGGGAAAGCGGTCAAGTCGACGACGCAGAACCCGGCCACGAGCCAGCAAAGGGCGGCAGCGACCACCCCCTGAGGCGTTCCCGCAAAATCCATAGGCTGAAACGACTGCAGCGGCGGCAAACGAATGTCCAGGATGAAGTCCAGCACGACTATGCCGACGGCGGCCGTCGCGAAGAACAGCACGCCTCCGAACATGGCGAGCGAAAATTCAAAGCTGACGACCATCACCGACAACGCCAGCAGGATCGGCAACGCCAGATAGAACGATGGATATCGTAGCGCCTCGTTCACCGTTTCGTTTCCCTGCCGGGCCGTGCTAAACTGCCGTGGAGTGAAGAGCGATCTCGTAGGCGTCGTGCACCGCCGTACTGCCACCGAACTCTTCCTTCTGAGTGACCAAGCCCTCGTTCAGCACTCGACCGTTGTCTTCATTTGAAATACCGAAATCAAAGAAACGACTAGAGCTGCGATAACGCTCTATGAGAACATCAAATAAACCGTCCAGCGCGCCGACATCACGTCCCTCGGGACTTGCCGCGATATATTGCGCGTGCGCCACCCTCGCGGTTTCAAACATGACCACGCCCCCCAATATCGCGTCGCCGGCCTGCGCAGTGAAGAGCCGAATCGCGTTTGGGAAGCGCTCGGCAAGATAGGCGATTTCTCCAGCGGTATGGGTCGGCGCTACAGCGTACTTAACCGAAAGCGCCTCCGAAAGCACGGTCCAGTATGCCTGCCAAGCCCTGCTCTCTGCGAACGTAATTTTCGCTTTAGCGGCTTTCTTGACGCCCCTCTGACGCCGCTTTGATCGAGGCCCCGGCGCGCCGTAGTCAATCGTGGTCGTCACATCGCGACGCACCAGTCTCGCGTCGTGGCGGAATAGCGCGTATAAATCCTCCTGCGCAGGCGAGCGGTGATAGATAAGCGGCAGAGGCTTGTAGACAAACCGCTTGATTCCGCGATCACGGAGATCGGCCAACAGCAGCTGCCACATCGCAAGAACGCGAACTGACGTAGCACGTTGATCGAGCACAAGACCGCCGAACGTCAACCCTTGGTGCGAGTAGAGCGTGTCGCCCGATAAATTAGCAGGCAACAATGCGATCGGCGTCTGCTCGCAGAGAAAGAGATAGGATGAGTCATGGAATCGATCCGCATGATATTCCATGAAGTTCCGGTCGAAAAAAAAGTGACCGTTCTTTGCCTGAGCGTTAAGCGCGTTCCATGACTCCCGATATTGTGGGTCATAGTTGACTAACTGGATCATTCGCCCTTGACCCTACAGAAACGGGTCGCAGAGACCTTGCGCGGTTCAGCAGGATTGCCCTGGTATATCAAATTGGGCTCCGTCGAAGACGCAATACTTGCAGCCATGGCGATGTAGTTGTCGCGAGCTATGTCGACATTGTTTCCGATTGCAGCGTTAACGCCGAAATAGGAATAGGCGCCAAGCTTGCAGAAGCCGGATACGACGACGTGCGAGGTGACGAAAACGTGGTCCTCGATACTCGAGCGATGACCGATGTGATTGCCGCTCCACAAAATAACGTTGTTGCCAATGGTAACGAAGGCTTGGAGCGTGTTGTCTTCAAGCACGAAACAGTTTTCGCCGATCTTTACGTTGTGCCAAACGAAGGCGCGCGAACTGACATAGCTCGCAAGCGTATAACCTCTCGTTTTCATCAGGTCATAATGCCGCGCACGCACTCGGTTCAGCTGAGCATCGCCAATGGCGACAAACGCCGTCACTTGGTCGGACGGAAATCGCTCGTTGACGGCTTCAATGTCGACCAGTGGCAGCCCCTCAAACGTATCACCCCGGATGTAATCTTTACCGATCGCGAAGCCGACCGGCTGGTATGGGGAGTCATGCAGGAAATATTCGTATGCCATGGAGGCTATTTCACCGTTTCCGATGATGAGCAACGGCTTACGTTCGGTTTTTGCATTCATGGCTTTCTCACAAGAAGGTCGTCGCGGCGATTGGCCATTGGGAGATTGGCAGGCTGAGGAACCAAATACGCGTCGCAGCCTGCGCCTTGCGCGCGCGCAATAAGGCCGGACAGCACGGAGTCGTCGATCAGCCCAAGCGGAACGCCGGCCGGAAGCGGCGGGAGATCATCTCTCCCGGTGAATTCGCGATGGAAACGGATTCCGGCGACGCTTGTGAAAAACCGCTTTCGTTTGGATGCATTCGGGATATCCCCTAGCATTATCTCACCACCATCAGCGAGAAGTGAGATCATGACATCCATTACGTGAAACGGATTGGTTTCCGAGAAGAGGTACTGCAGGACGCTGTAGCTTAGAATCGCATCCACCGGACCATCTGCTTCGCGTCGAACCTCCTCGACATTTCGAGGGAAGAAGCCAGTAACTTTATGAACGTGGGGACGGTCAGGTAGCTGATCCAGCATCTCGGCGGAATCGACGAGGACTAGGCGATGCCCATTTCGCTCGCAAAGATCAATAAGCATCCGGGGCAGGTTCGCACAACCAGGTCCGACATCGACTATAACTTTATTGCGGCTCTCGAGATTTGGCAGTTTCCGGCAAATGTCCTGGAAAATCGCCTGCTCAAAATTCTCACGATACTGCACAGGAAATCCAATCCGCTCGTGAACTGACAAATGCGGATTAGAGGCAAGTTTCCGGAAGCTCTCATAATCGAGCGCGACGGCCGCCAAATCGATGTTGCGCGAACTTTCGAGATCATCGTCCTTCAAGGCGCATCCCCAATCCATAAAATCTAGCCACGACGAACTCGCTCGCACGCCCCCACAACCCAGGGATTTTACTACTAACGTTCTGACCATCCAGCAAGCGTCGGGCCAGTCGGGGCCCGTTCGTTCCGGAACTCCTGCTGGGGGATCCGCGCGGGATGACGCTTACCAAAAGGTACTAGATGGATGAACCCAAACGTGTAACTTTTCGGCCTGCCCGATGCCAAATTGCAACACAATGGGGGTTAGAGCGGAACAATCGACGAATCTGGCCTGCACGGTTTGGTGGCTTGTAGAGGGGGGCGCGGATCGCTAAAAGCGTTACAGCATGGGCTTCCGATTGGAAGCAATTGCAGCAGCTCCCATCCTGTCTTTCACCGAGATACCCGCATGAAGTGGCAAAAGCTCGGCGTTATCTTCAACGTCGATCAACGGTCGGAATGGATGCATTCGCATGCATATGTTCCTACGGCCTACCAGCCCGACAGCAGCCGCATACGAGTGTTCCTCGCTTTTCGCGACAAGAATCAAGTGGGAAGGATGGGCTGGATCGATGTTAAGGCCGACGACCCGACCTGTGTTCTTGCGGTTTCCGAAAATCCTTGTCTAGACGTCGGGCGCAGTGGTGCCTTCGACGACAACGGTGTCACCCCGCTTTCAGTAGTATCGGAAGGCGCGCAGCTCCGCATGTACTATGCCGGCTGGCAATTGACCCCCCGTGCGCGGTACATGCTCTTCACTGGACTCGCGCTTAGCGTTGATGGCGGCAATAGCTTTGTTCGCTATCAGGAAACTCCTGTGCTCGACCGTGGGCCTCAAGAGTTTCTGGTAAGATCAGGCGCCTACGTGATGCACGACTCTGGCAGTGGTCTGTGGAAGGTGTGGTACGCGGCCAGTTCCGACCTGATTGATCACGCCGGGAAAGAAACTCCGATGTATCCGATGGCATATGCCGAGTCGGTCGATGGGATACATTGGCCGCAGTCCGGGAGGATCGTATTAAAGCTTGAAGGATCAGAGTTTGGTTTTGGACGGCCGTTTATCCGCAAGACCAGAGGCGCTTACGAACTGTGGTATTCGGTCAGATCGCATACGCAGACCTATCGAATTGGCTACGCAAAGTCGGATGACGGGCTTCAGTGGGTTAGACGCGATGCCGAAGGCGAGCTAGCTCCTTCGGAAGCAGGCTGGGATTCGGACATGACCGGCTTCCCATCGATCATTGAGAACGAGCATGGAACTTTCATGTTCTACAACGGCAACGGCTTCGGTCTCACTGGTGTTGGAGTCGCGCGCCAAGTGAGCTGACCGATCCAGAGCAACTTGAAATTGGTTGAACCAGCGACAGCGGTGCTCGTTTGCGCCCGGCGACAAGCAGAACGGCCGTTGCGTCGGAAAGCTAGTTTGCCCTAAACGACTGAAGCCATGGAACTTGCGGCCCTAAGCCCCCCAAAGACCAGAGCGTTCCAGGCTGCATCGATGTAGCGACCTTCGAGGTAAGCAATCTTCGCCGCAATTAACCGTCCTTGGGCCCTGAGCAATATCCGATATTGCTCGTTGAACTTGATAACATTGCGATTCACCGCATCAGCCATATTGCGAAGATTGGCGATGCGCTTTGCCCTGTCTCTCGTCTTGCTGGTATTGGTCCCGTGAAGCCGGTAGGCTCCCACTTTTACGTCGATGAAACCTATTGCCCCAAGGGCGGCTAGGCGAAGAAAGAAGTCCCAATCGTCGATCAGGAAGTCCTCATTCCACCCTTCAGCGACGTCGAGCCCTTGCGCTCGAAGTAGAGGAACCGGACCCCCAATAGCCCATCGAGAAATGATCTCACGCCGAATACCCTCATCAGTCCCGTAGCGACTCTTGTCAACGTTGAACAGACCGACCATCGCGCTGTCGTGCACGACCCGCTCTTCATCGTCGACAACAATACAGTCAGCGACAACCGCAAGCTTCTTTGGGTTGGCCTCGAGATAACTGACCAGCGGGGACGTGCCTTCAGGCAGGTAGTAGTCATCGCTAGCCCCAAGCCGAAGGTACGTCCCAGTGGCAAGAGCCCTCAGCTCATTCAATGTCGCACCAACGCCTTTATTTTCTCGATCGACATAGCGGATATCCAACAATGATTTGCGTCTCGCGATCCAGTCGGCGATGAGCTGCGCCGTTCGATCCGTCGAGCCATCGTTAATGACCACCAACTGCTTCGAGGGATACTTGTCGAACAATACACTATCGAGGCATTTCTCGATGAATCGCTCATGGTTGTAGGCGGGTATCAGAAACGAGACCAACGGAAGCCCCGCCGGCGGATTCGATCCCGCTTGCTCCGGACTGGCACTCATCACACTGACACCTTTCCCGTGCTTAGCAGGAATCCGACTGGACATGAACGGGCGCGGCAACGAACCGACCGCAGCACCCATGCCGGTCGCAGTGACGGCTCGCCTGAATTGAACCTAGAACTCGCAGCATGCGGCTATGACTTCTCCGACCTGCTCGGACCGCAGCGTCGGCCCGAGAGGCAAGCTGAGAACCTCGCGGTGAAGCCTCTCCGAGACGGGAAGCGACAGATCATGGAGGTCTGGATAGGCCTTCTGCAGGTGCGGAGCGACTGGGTAGTGAATGAGCGTCTGGATCTCTCGGGACGCGAGATGACGCTGCAACGCCTCGCGCTGCTCGCATTGCACGACGAAGACATGCCAGACGTGGGTGGCTGGATCTCCCGCGACGAAGGGAAGCTGGATTTTTGGATTCTTGATGCCCTCCAGATACGCGGTGGCAATTCGCCGGCGTGACGCGATCTCGTCATCGATATATTTCAGCTTGACGCGCAGCATGGCTGCCTGAATCTCGTCCAACCGGGAATTTATGCCCTCGCATTCGTGGTAGTATTTAACTTTCGAACCATAGTTGCGAAGCGCGCGGAGCCGCTCGGCCAAACCGTCATCATTCGTCAGGACCGCGCCGGCATCACCCAGAGCGCCCAGGTTCTTGGTCGGGAAGAAGCTGAAAGCCGCCGCGTCACCGAACGCGCCGGCCTTTACGCCGCCTCGCAACGCACCATGGGCCTGTGCGGCATCTTCAATGAGCAGGATATCGCTCGCCCGCGCGATCGCAGCCAGCTCCGGCATGGCGGCCAATTGTCCGTAGAGATGCACGGCCATGATGGCGCGGGTCTTCGGACCTATCGCTCGCGAAACGCGCTCCGGATCGATGTTGAAGGTGCGCGGATCCGGCTCGACGAGCACAGGCTTCAGCCGATTCTGCGTGATCGCCAGGATGGTCGCGATGAAGGTATTGGCAGGCACGATGATCTCGTCACCCTCGGACATCCTGCCAAGCGCGATGTAGGCGCGCAATGTCAGGATCAGCGCATCGAGGCCGTTCCCGACGCCGATGCAGAAGCGAGACCCGCAGTAGTCCGAGAATTCGCGCTCGAACGAGTTGAGTTCCTCGCCGAGGATATACCACCCTGACTCGATCACGCGCGACGCAGCGGCTTTGAGCTCGTCCATGTATGGCGCGTTAGCCTTTTGCAGGCTGAGAAACGGAACGCTCATTTCAGGCGCTTCTCAGGCACTTCATCATTTTCTCTCCTGTTTGGCGAGCGTGCAGAACTCCTGATAGTCGCGAACATAATCGCCTGGTTCATAGAGCTGGTCTGCAAGCACGATCAGTACGCAATCGGAGCTGAATTCGGACATCTCGCGCCAGACCATGCTTTCCAGCAGCAGGCCGCGATAGGGAGTGTCGAGCGTGACCTCTGTCGCCTCAAACCCATCGTCCAGGTGGATCTTTACGCTTCCCGAGACCGCAATCATGATCTGCTTCAACTGCCGGTGCGCATGATAGCCGCGGCGGACCTTCGGCCTGGTCTCGAAAAGGTAGTAAACACGGCGAATCGTGAAGGGGATGTTCCGGCCCTCTTCGAGAGCGACCAACATTCCACGCTCATCTCCGTGCCGGTCGAAGTCGATGAACGTGACTTTCATACCTCCGAACTTCTCCTTAAATAACACACATATTCGACCTTTACAGAGTTTCCCCCCTTGGTCAACGTAGCGGACCGAATGCTGGAACAAGTTGTCATACGACTTTCCGGGCCACGGTCCCCTTGAAGCTATGTCGAGCGCGGCTCGCGCAGTTTGCTGAGGAAACGGTCGCAGGACGGTTACAATTTGCGCGGCATATCGAGCGGCCCAAGAACCGCTTGGGTCTCATGCCGCGCTAATCCCCGTTACTCCGGAATGACGGACGCGAAACTGGCACGTATCTTCCTGCTTGCAAGCGGGCTCGCAATCGCACCAACGACGACCAGCCAGAGCGCGCATTGGACAAAGAAGTTTGCAAGGCCGCCTGCTCCAGCCTGGGATTCAATCACCAAGCCAATGCCCCATCCCCCGGACACGATGGTGAACATGGTCGCGACAAGGAAGGCAACGTGCCGCAGCGGGTGTTGCAACGTCTGCCTGATGATCACGATCGCCAGCAAACCGAACTGAATAGCCAGATCGCTGGCGACGATCGCCAAAGCAGCTCCGAGCGGTCCTAACCTCGGAATCAACACCAATGACAGGACCAGGAAAACGACGAGCTGCAGCGGCTTTGTACGGGCCAACAATGCACCACGATCGCTGTGATAGGCGTACACAAGCGCGAAGAGCGAGGGTGCAATCGCGGCGGAGCCGAGCAACAGCGTAGTGGCGAGGGGCCCGTCATAGGGAATTGTGCCGTGCGTCCACAGTTTGAAGAAATTCTCCCAAAACGGCAGCAGCCCTCCGGCCATGATACTGGCCATCGCCGTCACAAGGACCGAGCCGCGCGCATAGAGCCGGCGCAGTCGCTCCTTGTCCCCGATCGCATAATCGTGTCCCAGCTCTGCGGCGAGCGGCATGCTCATTTGCTGGCAAATTCCTCGTAGCAAGCTTGCAATCACCCGCGTCAGGCCCCATTGCGCCACCGCGATACGATCGACAACGAGAGAGCTCACGAGCAGGACGGGAAGATTGACGAGCGCCAGCTCGGTGAAGCTGCCGGTAGAGAAAGGCAGTGCGAGGCCGATCTGGCCGACGCCCCAACGGAACGACCGCCTTGTCCGATGTATGCCATCACGCCGCAGAAACGGAAACAGGCGTGGTGCATCGAGTGCCATGAGGAACGCCGCGAAAATGATCTGTGTGGAGACAAACGCGACCGCCACCGCGAACAAGTTGCCGAACACAATGGCCGCGGCGACCTGGGCGAACTGGCCGAACAACAGCGCTATATTCTGCAACCAGACTGTCCGGCTGTAACGACCGCGCACGCGATAAAGCCCTGAAGCCAGGTTGGCAGGCAAGGTCAGGAGCATGCCAAGCGTCATCACGAGCAGCGCGGAATCGAAGTCAGCCGTCGCGCGAAATCCGAGCATTTCCGAAGGTCGCCAGAGCTGCATCGCTCCGACCAGCAAGACACCCAACACCAAAACGACCGAGAGGTAGACCCGCAACATGCCGTCGTAGAAGCTTGCGCTCCGTCCATCGCAATCAGCACAGTTCTTGAAGGCGAGAAAGCGGTTCACTGCGCGTAGGTGCAGTCCGGCATCGGCCACGATCATGAGGCTTCCAGCCGCATAGATCGTTAGCCATGCCGCGAGGATATCGGCCGTCCAGACATGCAGGAATGCCGGAATGAGGAGAAGCTGCTGAGTGAGACCAAGCAGGACCTGCACCAGATTCGCCGACCAGCCATGGACGAGCCGCTGCAGGCGAGTTGGCCCTTCCGACCCTGCCGTGGTTTTCCACCGAGACAGCGCGTTGTTCAAGGCCAGACTCCGCACGCCTGCGCAGAAGCAGCTGGTTCACAGATACAATATTGCGGCTGTCGCGAGGTCATGAACGGTTCATCGGATGCCCAACGTGAGTCCGACGCACTGCTGACTGGCAGACAATCGGCTCTCGGCATCCGGGTTTGTATCCGATGCGATAATGTTCTTCAACTTGGAAGACGCCGGCTGAATATTTGCCTAGTGTAGGCGCTCTCAGCCGACGAGATGCCAGCCGCTGGCGGCGTTGACGGCTCCGATTTGTCCGCTCGCCGCGATCTGGGTACCGTTCATTTCCCAGGCCGTGAGGACATGAGTCGTATTGTTCTGAAAAAGGATGTCCGACTTATTGTCGCCGTTGATATCCTCCAGCCGGGCATAGCTGTCACCCGAAGCGGCAACCCCCACTTGCGGGCCGGCGATTATCTGGGTGCCGTTCAATTCCCAGACCGCGACGCCGTGAGTGTTGTCATTGAACAGCATCAGATCGGACTTGCCATCTGCATTGAAGTCGCCAGTGTCGGCAAAGCGCCAGCCGGCGAAGGCACTCATCGTGCCGATCTGCGGGTTCGCGGTCACCTGCGTGCCATCCATGAGCCAAACCGCGACGCCATGCGTAGCATCGTTGAGCAATAGCAGGTCCGACTTGCCATCGCCATTGAAGTCGCCGAGGTTGGAAAAGCGCCAGCCAGCGGAGGCGCTAATGGTGCCAATGGTTGACTCGCTGGTGACTTGGGTGCCGTCCATGAGCCAGACTTGGAGAGCATGCGTCGTGTCGTTGAGCATCAGGAGATCGGTCTTGCCGTCTCCATTGAAATCGCCGGCCGAGGCAAAATGAAATCCCGAGGCCATGGTGCCGACCTGCGGGCTGGCAAGCACACTGGTCCCATTGAGCTCCCAGACTGCAACTCCCTTATTCACACTGTTGAGGAGCAGGAGATCGGACTTGCCATCGCCGTTGAAATCGCCGATATCCGCATAGCCCCACCCCGCAAAGGCGCTGATCGTGCCGACCGTTCCGGCCGCGCTGATCTGCGTACCGCTCATGAGCCAGACTTGGGCATCATGCGTGCTGTCGTTGAGCATGAGCAGGTCGGTCTTGCCGTCGCCGTTGAAATCGCTCTCTTTGGCGAAATGAAATCCTGCAGCCATGCTGCCGACCTGCGGGTTAGCCAGCACTTGGGTGCCGCTCAACTCCCACACTGCTACACCCGAAATGCCATCATTCAGAAGCAGTAGGTCGGTATTGCCGTCGCGGTTGAAGTCTGGAGAATTGGTTGCGAGGTGACCGACAGCAGGCGTGACCACGTCTCCGTTCACAAACGAAGAGCTTGCGATGAAACCATCGGTGAACTGAAAGTATTCAATTCCCGTCAGTGTGTCCGTTCCATCTGGCGAGCCGGAACGCTGGTCGGTGACGGTGAATGTTTGCGTGGTCGAATTGTAGGAAATAACGTAGTTGGCTTCGTTGCCCGAATACCCCGCCGTGTCGGTGCCTAACCCGCCAATAATGGTGTCGTTGCCGCCGCCGCCGGTCAGCGTATCGTCGCCGGAGCCGCCGTTCAGTACGTTGGCGATGGCATTGCCGATGATGGTGTCGTTGCCGGAGCCGCCGATGGCGTTGTCGATGTAGGAACGCCCGTCGTTGTTATAGAGATAGGCATTGTAGACGTTGCCCGACGCGTAATGGCCATTTCCGAGATTGGCGAGCTGAACCGACGAGAACAGAGACGACGCACCTGGATTGAGATTGATGCTCAGGTTCGTCGTGTAGTTCGAAAGGTCGTAGGTATCGACCCCGCCACCATCCCAGATCGTCTCGTAGATGCGATTGGCCGAGCCACCGGCACCGCTATTGTCGGCCGGCTGGCCAACGCCGTTGATGAACTCCTGTCCGGTGGTCGGGCTCCATGTATAGACGGTGGTCCCGGCCTGGGTGGTGTAGTCTGCACCGTACATGGTCTGCAGCGCGAGGATATCGTTGGCCATATAGGTCTGCGGATATCCATAGGCTTCATTAGTGTAGCCGCTCGTCGTGGACGCTCCAACATAGCTGCGATAGCTCATGACGGTGTATTCGCTGTCATCATGCGCGCTCGGCACCGCGACGTTGGCGGGGCCGCCTGCCTCCTGACTGTGCTTCAGGCCAAGGGCGTGTCCGAGCTCGTGCAAGGCAGTCGTGAAATAGTAATTCCCGAGCGCAGCCAGCGAATAGTTGTAGGCGGTTCCGAACCACACGTCGCCGCCGGACGCGTAGTTGCCGGGGTAATAGGCATAGGAGGTCGGATTGGCGGCCGGCGACTGCGCGACCATGATCTCGGCGCCGTTCGTCCCGGCGTACTGGATGCTGGCGTTGGTGTAGCCGAGGATCAGTCCGATCGCATATTTGATCGCCGCCTGCATCTGGCTAGGCGCCGGGGCAAAACCCGAGGTCGACGGCTCACCGTCGCCGCCGCTATAGGGATTGGCGTAGTCGCTTGCAGCGTCCGGAAAGCTGTAGGTGATCGTGCCGGTCCATTTATAGCCTGACAGCAGGCCGTCGATCTCGGCGTTGTTGGTGGCACTGACGGTGACTGCGGTAGCCAAGGGGATCTCCGAAAGCGGCAACCCCCGTTCGATTCGGGGCGCGGACAGGTGATTTTAGCTTGAGAGTTAAACGTTTGGTTTAATTTTGGCGAGCCGGTGCGGACTTCTTCCATAAGGCCGTGTTAGCCATGAAATCCCGTAGTCATACGGTTCAGGACAAGGGCCCCGGTTCCGACCAGCTGCCGTGTTGCGAGTGAAATCATGAAACTACGTTCCCTCTCGGCCGGCCTGTTCGGCGCTCTGATGGCGCTCGCCGGGCCGGGCCATCTACCCTTCGGAGGACTGCCTGTCATGGTCGGCAAAGCCAATGCGGATGAGAGCGGCAAGGAAAGCGCCAGGCAAGGCGGCACAGCGGGGCGCGCGCCCTCCGTTCCAATCGCCCGCGACCCCTCGGCTGCGGTCGCGGAGGAGTACGAATCCGCCCGTCGCAAGGGAACGCGGGAGGCGTTCGAGCTGTTCATTGCGCGCCACGGCGATGACCCGCTGGCCGAGCAGGCGCGCGCCGAGCTGAAACAGCTGGCGCGCTGATTCTTCCGGCGCCCGCCCCCCTCAGGTATTGCATTTCGACAGGCGGCATCCGCGCGGCCCAGACCTGCCGCGAGATGTCTTGTCGCGTGATCTTTCGGCACTATGGTGAGCCCGCAATCTGTCCCGGAGCCCATCAAGATGCCCTTTCCGCATGCCTCGGAAGCCCTGTCCCGCTTCACCGTGCTCGATCTGAACCGCGTCCGGTCCGGGCCCACCTGCGTGCGGCAGCTCGCGGACTGGGGCGCAACGTGATCAAAATCGACGCGCTCACCGAGGCTGCCGGCGGCGAGCAGCCGGGCGGGCCGCGGTCGGGGCTCCGACTTCCAAAATTTGCATCGCAACAAGCGGGCGATGACGCTGAACTGAAGGACGAGCGCGGGCTCGCCGTATTCAAGCGCCTCGCCGCCCAAGCGGACGTCGTGGTGGAGAATTTCCGCCCCGACGTGAAGAAAAAATGGCTTGCTTAGTGTGGCTCCGCGGTTTGCGCGGTCCGACTGCTGAGATCTGGCGAGACCACAGCGAAATTTACCGCAAACGATCAGAGCCTCAAATTTTGGGGGTCCGCGAGCTCACTGACGCCGAGACACACGAGCCTCTTGATCGGCTGGCCAGGAAGTACCCGCTGGACCAACCGGTCGATTGACGCAAATTGGCGTTGATCTGAGTGGCCAGGAGCTCAACACGAGCAGATGCGCTCGCCGGGCGGTTTTAGGGATCGCTCCCATTGGACATGCCACCCGATCCTGGCCATTGTCATTCTGTCATCGGGCAGCTCTAAAGAAAACCCGCCGACCTTGTGATAGCGGGCGGGAGTTCTTGACTGATGTTAACGATGGGGGCACCGATCACACGGTTAGGCTAGCAGAGTCGCCCACCAGCGTGAAACGGCGGGCGTAGCCTGCTGATCTCTTCAAATTGTAGGGGTTGTAGGAAGCCTCGGTGACAATTCTTGTGGCAGATATGCGAACAGCCCATTGGAGGAAATCATGGTTGTTCTTGGAGCACTGCTTTACATTGTTTGCGCAACCTCGGTATTTTATCCGCTTCGCGTCCCCATGATCCCCCAACCGTCTTGTTGCCGTTTGTGGGGTGATGGTATTGTTTGTGATCATCGCCGCCAACGCGCCGCCGCAAACAAAGACTGCGAATGCCGCCGAACAGGCACCGGCCTACACAAGCTCTGGAGGCTGCAAGACCGACGTCAATGGCGACATGAAGTGTTCTCACGAATTCCAGGTCAATCTCTTTGGGACCACCAGCCGCGCCAGCTCTGAGATGAAGTGCGGGCAAAATCTCGTCACGCTCGCTTACGAATGCAAATCGTCGAGCAGCGCGTATTGAACGATATGCCCCGGTCCGAACCGGCGAGCCTCTATCTTAACGCCTCAGCCGCCTGCGATGCGTCATCAGCCGCTCCCGGTCGCGCTCGCGGTGGATCCTGCGCCGCCGCGTCATTGGGCACGCTCCGCCAGGATGAGCTTGATCTCGGCCGCCACGATCGCCTGATCCTCTGGCGGTATCTGGCCGGCATTGTTCTGCTCAGCTTCGTCATGACCCGCGGCGTCGAGCGCCAAGTACTTTGCACTGCCGGTCTGGCAATGCTGACGATCGTGATCGGCACTTCGTTTGGCGATCGCCTGATCCTGGGGCGGTTCGATATCTCGTACGGAGTCTACATCTACGCATTCCCAATCCAGCAGATCGTCATCAATCGATTGGTAGAAGGATTTTGGTCGAGCATGCTGGTCTCAGCCGTCCTGACGACATTGGCCGGGATCTTGTCTTACTATCTCGTTGAACGGCGCTTCCTTCGCAATTCAGTTAAAGTATCAGATCGAGTTCAAGCGGACGTCACGAACTCAGCTGTCGCCCTCTCATGATCTGGGATTTGGTACTAACAGTCAGGCTTAATGGCGAGCCGCGGGAAATAGATTGGAAGACAGTCGAAACGCAGACTGCCTGCGAGCAGGATGCGGCTGATTTGAACAGCAAAGAGGGTTTCAGCAGTTACTACGGAGCCAAGGCATTCTGCCGAGAATTGCCCCGAGAGCGAGCGCACAATTGGAACCCCGCCTATCCCACTGGCCGCACTTTCGAGCTACCTCCAAAGCAGAAGCTGCGCTAATTGTTCGCCAGGATGCGCTCATATAGTGAGAACGACATGCGCGAAGCGACTGCCGCGATCATCGTTGCTGAGGATACCCGCCTGATTTTGCAGCAGCGCGACAGCATTCCAGGAATTCTCCATCCAGGGAAAGTTGGGTTGTTCGGCGGACACCGCGAAGGCGACGAATCGTTCGTTGACTGCATCATACGCGAACTTCACGAGGAAATTGGCTGCTACGTGCCAGCAAATCGGTTCGTGCATTTGGCAACGCGAACCGGACCCGACCTCGATGTAGAGGGGGGCACGGTGCACGGAGAAATCTTTGTGGTTCGCGATGTTGCCGTCGAACAGCTGGTCGCCACGGAAGGAACATTGCTTGTGATACATCCAGCAGAGATTTCAACGATCGCCAGCAACCTCGTGCCGTCGGCGTACTCTGCACTGAAGTTCTTTGGACTGCGCCTTTAGGATGCGGCCTAATTGTTCGCCCCATGCGCCAGAGTTGCCTCGCGGCTATGGTGTCGCCTGAACCTGAATGGACATCGAAGTCGGATCCGCAACGGCGAGGACGTGTTCAGCCCAGAGACGTGCCTTTCGTAGTTGTGCGCGATTACGCACTCGCGGCCCGACGCGTCCTTCTCTGGTAACCGGTGGACCTTCCAGCGACTTTCCCCACCTACGACAAGCGGTAGCCCGCGCATGTTCCGAGCTACTAGGAATCGATACTTTGCGAGATCCCTAAGATGCCGCTTTGCTGGCGGCATGCGCGTTCGTCGATATACGAAATGGTCTGGCCACTAATATGGGGAGTTGTCAGGGCTGACAATGAGTCACAATCCACCGCCAGCAGTAGTGGCAGGTCGGGGCCGGATCAAGCAGGCGTTGAACTGTACCGTAATCATTGATGTGGCGGGCCAACCTTCGACATTGCTCCACTTTCGCAAGCATCTGAAATTGTAGTTGCGGTTGGTCGAATGTTTCCGTCATGTTCCCGTGTCTTAACGAGCAACCCACATCCAAGTCCGTGCCCGTAAGGCGACGGTCCAGCGTCGAGGCGTGAATGAAAGAGGCCGCCCTCTGAGGCCGCCTTACTTCTTGCTAGGAATCGATAATTCGCGATGTACTTACGACGCCCCTTTGATGGCGGCATGTCTCGCCCTGTTCGACGCCACACACCTACGCACGACAGTCGACCGATCAAGACCACGTTCGGTGAAATGCGCGAGATGGGATTACGCGACGTCCTGGTCTACTGCCATTGCGGTCACAACGTTGCACTAAGCGCCGATCGCTGGCCGGACGATGTTCGCTTGTCTGATTTTGCGGCAGCTACGGACCGGCGGCGCGCTGCGGTTCACCGGATCTCGCGACCGTCACTTTGACGCAGGCCGACCGCCCACCCCATAAACCCAAACAGCAGCGCTGAATTCGTCAGCGAGCCGCTCATCAAGAACTCGATCCCTACGAAGACCAGGCCAGCGAACACAAAGGATGCCACGGCATCAAAGCGGGCCTGCCTGCCTGCCGACATCAATCCCAGAGTGAACACAGCAACCAGAATCAGCGCGGCGGCAGCACCGACCTCCACTGCCGCTTGCAGTACAACGTTATGCGGCTCTGCCTTGTAGCAGGATCGTTGGGCGAACGTTCCTATGCCCTGACCGACGAGACCAGCTTTCGGGAGTAGGTTTAAAGCTTCCTTCGTGAGTATTATTCGAATGGCCAAGGTGTCCTTGGTATCGCACGCCACAACCGGCTTTTGGGCATTCTCCACGACAAGCCCGATGATCTTGCCGGACATCGCGGGACGAGCTGCCAATCCAATGAAGATGGTCAGACATACTATGCTAAGCGCCGCGATCTGGCGCCGACCGCCTGTCTTGATCGCCGACGCAGCAAAGCTGAGAGCCAAGGCGATGAAAGGGTGTCGCACCATTGCGGCGGCAAACACGAACGAAGGCAAGGCGATCAATCCGCCGGCAACACGCCATTGACGCGCCGATAAGTTCATCGAAAGGAGAGCAAAGACCAGGAAGCACCAAGTCAGCGAAAACACGGTCGGGCCTTCGCTGAAGCCGAAGACCAGCGGCTTAAACTCGCCGCTCCGATCGTAAACCACGCCCCAAGCCGTAAGCAGCGTCCCCACCACGACGATCGCCGCCGTCATATAAGAGAAGCGCCTGGGATCAAAACGATGACCCACGGCGCGAAACGCAGGATAATAGACCATAGAAATGGCGAGCAGTGCATACTCGCGACCGGTCGCCGTCCTGCCGTTCACGACAACTGAAGCCACCACGAGCGCTGCTAGCGCTGCAAACAAATAGTCGGCCGGTATGGGCCGAAACTTCCTCGATATCGCGACGAGCGGCGCGATCAACACAGCCGCCGTTATGGCTGCATGTCCCTTCGTGCCCAGCAGACCGTATAGAAGGACAAGGACTGCGTTAGCTGAGATCCAACCCGCTATGGCTGCGTTGGTCAACCAAGTCTTCGTCATCAGTTTGATCTCTGATACGCGATCGCCGAGAGGATCAATAACTCTGTCCCGTGACGACAAAAAAAGCCCCAATGGCGTCAACATCGTTCATGACTAAAACTGATCGAGCAACGAGACCTAACACGCGTACCTGCTAGCATTGCGGCCTCAACTTGTAAATGTCGCCACCAGCTCAGTCAGGCACAGCAGTCGAACCGCTCCGTGAGGCCATCACATCCCGGGTCAATCGGATAAAATCCGCAACGAATGCCTCTACGCGCTGCTCGAGGTTCGGCAACAAATTGCGGACGGTCGGAGGACCAGCTGTTTGCGCAACCTGCAACATTTGATCCGCCAGCGCCTCGGCGTTGCGGATGCCGAAATATCGCGCGTTGCCCCCGGCCTGCTCATGATGGACATCGAGGTCGGACAGGATCATCGGGACACCAAAGGACTTGGCCTCTTCGACTGTCGTGCTCCATCCCTCGCACTCCGAAGGATTGATGAGAGCCGTCGAGGCGCGCAGGAGGGCGTAGACGTGATTCAGAGGAATCATTCCGAGATGCTTGAAGTTGGCCTCCAGACCGCGCGACCTGGCCTGGCTCATGGTGCTTTCGAAAAGACCGGACTCGCGGAAGTCCTTCGTATTTCCAGAGGCGGCGACGACGACGTCGTGCCCCCGAGCCTTCAGCAGATCGAGCGCATCGACGACGAGCTGATGATTTTTGTGCCGCCAGAACTGATTTGGCAGGTAGAAATAGCGTGGCGGAAGGCTATAATGCGCGATCACGTCGGACGGCTGCGTGGCGAGCAGACTGACAGGGGGCTCCGTCGCGAACCGGACGACCGAAACGCCGTTCGAAATGCCCGGATAAAACCTCCCGAGATCGCCGAGCGCGCTGGCGCTGCTCAGCATGATATGCCGGCCGGACGCGATCTGAACCCGAAAGCCGAAATCACGCCGCCAATATGCACTCGTGGAGAAGAGATGCGGAAGCAGGCGGTGCTGAAAATCCGGAAACCAGGCGATGGCCGGAAACGGAAGGCGCCAGCCGAAGAAGCGGGCGGATTCGAACACCATGTCGATCCGCTGCGCGCGGAACTCGGCCACTGCCGGTCCGTCGCGCCCGAGCGCGAGCGCACCGAGGAGCCCCGTTCCGGTGCGATCGAACGCAGGCGATTGAACGAGATCCACCGCCGGGATTCTGGCGAGCGCCGCGATCTCCTCGGGCTCATCCTTCGTTCCAGCGAACAGCACCGGTGTGACCGTCCCCGGACTGTACCGGTTCAGAACCTCGAATAGATTGCGCTGATAGTTGTGGCCGCCTGCCCATAGGCGACGTGGGATGTTGGTGAATGCGATCCGCAGCGGCGCGCTGTCAGGCACGAGCCTGGCTCCTGAACCATTCGACATAGTCGGCGAGACCGCGTTCCAGGGGAAGGCGCCAATCGAAATTCATCTCGCGCAAGCGCCCGTCCTCCGCCAGCAGGCTCATTGGGTCGCCCGGCCGCGCCACGCCGGAATATCGCACAACAGTGTTGCTTCCCCAATTCCGGATGAGGCCCTCGGCAATGTCGGCCACGCTCGTCCCGCGCCCCGAGCCGCCATTGATCAGACGAAAATCATCCCGGCGGACGTCCTCCGCAACGCGCACCAGCAAGCGGACGACGTCGCGAACGTCGGTCCAGTCCCTTATCTCGGCCCCGGTCCCTCCTAGATCGAGAGAGCGTTCCTCGCTCTTCAGCCGCGAGCAGATATCCCAGAGAAGTTGCTTGCGAAGATCCGGACCGTAGACCGAAAACAATCGCACGACAGAGCAGCGAAGGCTGAAGCTCTGGGCATAGCTCCGGCACAGTTGCTCCATCATCTGCTTATGATGGCCATAAGGCGACATCGGCGCCAACGCCGCGCTTTCGGCGATAGGACCGGCATGGTCTGCGCCGTAGACCGCCGCGCTCGACGCAACGACCAGCTCGCTCTCGGGGGCAAAACTTCGAAGCCATTCGAGCAGACGCGCCGTGCTCGTCACGGTCCGCGAAAAATCCTCGAACGGGCGCGCGATCGACAGCCCGACCGACGACCCGCCAGCCAGATGGAAGACATGCGACGGCAGCCCGTGCAAGGCGGCGAGCGCGTTCAGATTGGCCGCGTCGACTTCACCATTGATCCAGGTCTGCAAACCGAGGGCCCGTGCCTGGGCCGGATCGAGCGCACCGTGACCGACACCATGGACCGCATGCCCGACGCCCGCTAGCTCGCGAACAAGATGACGTCCGATGAAACCGTTTGCACCGGTAACCCACGTGGACATGTCCTAGACCTTGTGACAGACGAACGAATAGAGCCGGCCGGGCCGGTGGTCAAAGCGCTCAGCAAGCGAGAGTAGTGATGCGAAGACATGCTGCGAAGCGAACGCGGCGCGCCACAGCGGACCGACCGGAATCTTCCGCGTCAGTTTTTCGACAACCGCGGATCGCAGCGTCTGCATCGTATACGGGAACAGGTTGATCGCGCTCTGCAGCGGGGCCAATGTCCCAACAGTGGCGAAACCGGCCGCCTTCAGCGCGCCGGTATAGCGATTGAGCAGGTAAGCATGCTCGCCCCCGTAGAGGTGATGCAGCGGATGCTGGTTGAGGAATTTCTGAAGATCCCCTTCCTTGCTGATCACGTGCTCACGCGCCGCGATCAGCATGCCGCCGGGGCGAAGCACGCGAAACATCTCGCGGCAGGCACCATCAAGGTCGCGCATATGATGCAAGACGGCGCGCGCGAAGACGAGATCGAAAGTGTTGTCGGCGAACGGGAGGCGCTCGGAGAACTCCTCCACCACCTGGATGGGCAGCTGCGTGCTCGCCGCAAGAGCTCGGATTGCCGCAGCGCCGACGATGGCGCTGCCATCGGGCTCGAGTGCCGTCACCTCGAATCCGCTTCGGGCCAGCGCATAGCTGGCAATGCCACGACCAGCTCCCACATCGAGGGCCGAGCCGGAGCGCCCGGGCAGGAGCGCCGTGACCGCCTGCCATTCGGAGCTCTGAGAATAGCGCTCGGCGGCCGCGATCAGCGGATCATCGTAGAAGGCGTCACGCACGAGCTGACCCTGATCCGGCTGATTGCGCAGCCAGACCACGGCATCCTCCCACGTCGTGAACTTGCCGTCACCGCTCATCGGACCGGAGCTCCCTGACCAGCACCGCTGGATTTCCGGCCACGATTGAGAAGGCCGGTACGTCCTTGGTTACGACCGCGCCGGCCGCCACCACGGCCCCCTGCCCGACCGTCACGCCCCGTAGCACCATGGCTCCCGCGCCAATCCAGGCATCATCGCGGATCCGGACCGGGCTTTCGTCAAGCGAGAGTTCGCGCGGATGACCGCTTGTGAAGATCTGCCGGACTTGCGCGTGCCGCGCGGCCGCCCCGATCGGATGGGTCAGACTGTCGAAGACATTTGCCGAATGGGAGATCAGAACCCGGTTTCCGATCTCGATGGAGCCGGCCGACCAGATCCGCGTCCCCTCCCCGACATAGCACCATTCGCCGATCTTGATCTCGCCGCCATGGGCGAAGGTCATGAGTTCGCCGAGGATGCGGCTCTGTGGGCCGATCACGATCCTGTCGGCATCGCCGCGGATGTTCCTGATCCTCGCGCTGGCTCCGAGCGCTGCCCCGTCATCGAGACGGCAAGTCGCACGGCCCATCATGCGCTGGATCAGGTAGTCGGCATTGCGGCCGGTGAGCCGCTGGATCAGGAAGTTGAGGTTCATGCAATCAACTGAAATCGCGTCGTCCCGGACGCTCTAGCACGGCTAAACCCGTCCGACGAGGTCGCCGAACTGCTTCCATTGGGCGTCCTTGCTGTAGATGTCCCGGATGCGGGCCCGACCAAGCGCAGCGATCTCCGCCGATCTGGGCCAGTCCTGCAGACTGCGTGAAATGACCTCGACGGCCTGTTCGGGGCTGTTGTAGGTCTCGATAGTCACGCCATCCTGCATGCCGGCGGGATAGCTGCCGGCGTCGGAGACAAGCAGTGCGCCGCATCCCATCGTCTCGAAGCAACGCATGTTGCCGCGATCCGTGCCGGCCATGTCGATCGCGCCGTTGAACACGATCTTCGACGAGCCAATCAGTTCGTAGAGGGCTCTGCCGAATACCGGCGGCCTCGCAATGGCGGCGATGGCATCGGGGCGCCGATGCTGTCGCAGTGGCAGCAATCGCCCGATCGTGCTCTCCGCGAGCCTGGTCAGACGCGATGCATCGAGACAAAGCACGATATTGCGGCTATCGGCGAGCTGCGCGACCTGCTCCAGCGTCTTGGCGCGCACGCGATGATGCCGCGAATAGCCGCCCGCAAAGGCGACGTCGATCGGGCGCTCGCCTTGGCCATACTCCTCCATCACCGGATCATGCGCCGGAAAGAATGTTTCGACCCGGCATCCGTTGCGGCGCCAGATATCGAGGATAGAGGGAGCATTTCCAAGCACGGCCCGATAGGCAGTGAAATCGGCATTTCCCGACGGCGCGGCACGCCAGCACAGCGCCTTCTTCACGCAGCCCGGCAGCTTGGCAACGAATGCGCTTGGGTAGCGCACGGGATCCAGATTGTAGAACACCTCGGTGGCGTGATGCTCAATTTGCGCGAGCAGAATGGCCTCGAGCGTCGGCTCGCCCGACATGCCCTGCTCGCGCGCCCAGCGGCGCTGCAGGACCTCGTCGTCACCGTTGGTGAAGAAGGCCTCCGGCGAACCGTCGAGCACCGGTTGAAGAAAATGCGACGCGCCGAAACGGTCGTTCAGAAACACGCGCCGCCGCTCCACGAAGCTCTGCGTCCCCGCCGCGAGCTGATTCAAGCGCGGCAGATAAGATGGATAGAGGGCGCTATTCTGGAACAGACGCATCGTTTACGCGTACCTCGCCAACATCCATTTCATATTCAGATACGGCCAGATCCGCCCGACCGACTCCCAATCCCAGGACTTCGACGCCGTCAAACGGCTGACCGCCGCGCGCAGACCCGCTTCGTCCACCAGTTCCGCAAACGCCGGCACATTCCTGTCCAGCAGGTCGGTTGTCCAGCCGGCCAGCGGTCCGTTCAACCATTCCGGCATCGGTGAATTGAACCCGACTTTGCGGCGCGCGGTGCGAATGGACTCCGGCATCAAATTGGCCATCGCCCGCCGGGCAACAGCCTTGGTATAGCCGTCTGCGGACTTGCTACTTTCGGGAAGCGCCATCGTATAGGTCACCAGCCGCCAATCCATGAACGGCATGCGGACTTCGACGCCGTGCGCCATCGAAAGGCGGTCGAAGTTGCGCAGGATGGTGGGCAGCACCGTGCTGTGAAACATCCGATACAGGCGCTTGTTCAAGCCACCCCATTCACGCGGCAGCACATCGTCCTCCGCTATCAACGGGAGCGGGGCGGGAAGATTGCGCAGGCCACCGCGCAGAAAATACACGCCCTTCCGCTTGAGGGCCAGCGCACGCAGGACATCCACACAACGCCGGGCCAGTTTCGAACGCGACGCGAGGTCCTCTGCCACGTTCCGTATTTGAAACGCGCGCGCTTGTCCTTCCTGCAAATAGCCTCCCATCAGCTCGTCCGCGCCGTGGCCGTCGAGTGACACCGTCACGTTGTTTTGGGTCAATTGCCGATAGAGCAGCCATATGGCGCTGGGCAACGCGATGTAGACGTCATCGAGATCGTCGAGGATCTGATCGAGGTCCGTCAGCGCATCGGCCTGTCCGATTTCGAGAAAAGTTGGCGCGACGTTGGCCCAGACGGCGGCCTCCTCGGCCATCGGTCTCTCGTCGTTCAAGGCGCCGGGGAAGGTCGCAACAAAGGCGTGACGCCATGCCGTGCTGTCGCGCGGCCCCATGCCTTCTTTTTCGTGCGCCGCCATGGCGCAAATCACCGCCGACGAATCGAAGCCACCGGACAGGCATGTTCCGATCGGGACATCGCTGCGCATGCGCAGCGCCACGGCATCCTGGAACAGCTCGCGAAAGCGCGCGACACGCTCGGCTTCGGTGGCCGGCACCGGAGGCAGATGATCCACGGTCCGCCACCAACGCTTGACGCTGACCTCGCCCTGGCGAAGCCACATGCAGTGGCCCCCCTGCAGGCGCCGAACCTGGCGAAACAGGGTCCGCTCGCTTCCTTCGATCCCGAAGGCATCGAGCAGCAGCCGCCGTGCCACCTCCATGTCAACGGAAGTATCGATCAGTCCGCTCCGCACCAGCGCCCGTTGCTCGGAGGCGAAGATGAATCGTTCCGGCGACGCGGCATAGAGCAGCGGCTTGATGCCGAAGCGGTCGCGCGCAAGAAACAGCTCACGGGTGCTGGTGTCGAAAATCGCCAGGGCCCACATGCCATTGAAGCGAGGCAGCATGTCTTCGCGCCAGGCCTGCCAGGCGGCTAAAATCACTTCGGTATCGGATTGGCTGCGGAACACCGCGCCCTGCGCCTCGAGCTCGCGGCGAAGCTCGAGGAAGTTGTAGATCTCGCCGTTGAACACGATCACATGGCGGCCGTCCGCAGACAGCATGGGCTGATAGCCGCCCTCGCCGGGATCGATAATCGCCAGGCGGCGGTGGCCGAATGCGAGGCTTCGGTCCGCGCTGAACCAGGTCCCCTCGCCGAACGGACCGCGATGCGCGATCAGGCTGGTCAGCCGCGAGATGTCGGCCGGTTCGACCGCATTGCCACCCAGATTTACGATGCCTGCGATTCCGCACATGTCCTAGACAGCCTTGAGGGGCAAGAAGCGACCGACGATCGAACGAATATCTTGCCGGCAAGCCCTTCGATACGGACCCAATTGCGACGCCGCAACTGCGATTGCGAAAATGATCGCGGCCGTCACCGATGAAACAGCTCCCACCGACCACCAGGACGGCGCGGGCTGGAATGGCGCACGGTCGAGACCGTATCGCACCGCCAGCGCCGTCGCGATCCCGATGCCGAGCGGCATCAGCACGCAATGCACGATGCGCAACCACATGCCGGCGAGGCCAAAACTACGGCGCAACAGGAAGACAATGGTCGCCATCTGCGCGATCATTCCGGCGCATGCGCTCCAGCCCGCGGCCTGCCATCCGAAGCGTGGCAAGGCGATGGCGCTGGTTACGAGTGTGACGACCCCCGTGATCAAGGCGATGAGCGCGTTGGAGCGCGACCGCCCGTGCGCCAGCAAGTAAAAGCCGAAGACGTTCGCGGTCGATCCGAGGATCCCGGCAATCGACAAGACGACGAGAACCTGTGCAGCCTCGGCCGCGACCTCGGCGCCGGTCCAAAGATGCAGCAGCGGGCCGGCCACGGGGACCAATCCGCCGAGCGCGCTTGCGGCCAAGACGTTGAGAATCCAAGACGATCGGAACAGCAGATCGACCTTGCGGTCCTCGCTCTCCTCCTGCAGCGTGCTGAAGAAGGGAAACAGGATCTCGCCGACCTTCAGGATACCGATATAGGTCGCCTCCTGCAGGCGCTGCGCAACGCCGTAAAAGCCGACAAACTGCGGTTGCAGCAGCGTGCCAAGCAGATATCGATCGGCCTGCCCCGCAAGCAGCGCACCGCCCTGTGCGGCAACCTGCCATCCGGCGAACCGAACCAGCCTGCCAAGCGCCTCGCGATGCAATGCTGGAGGCGCCAGCCACTGACGCATTTGGCCGCGACACCAAGCCAGCGCCAGCAACAGGCCGATCGCCAACCCCAGCGCCTGGCAACCCAGGAATGTCGATGCGTAGGGTGCGGTGGGGATCAGGAGGAGCATCGAAAGAGTCGAGACCACGGTGCTGACGATGCCGATCGAGGCGATCCGGCGATAGTCTTGCCGCGCGGTGAACAACGAAATGAAGACCGCCGATACACACTGGCACAACCAGCCGATACCGGCCAGCGCGAACGCCAGCGCAAGATCCTCGGCGGCCGGACCGGCCAGATGAAATCCGAGACGCGCGAGCGGAGCCCCGGCCACCAAAAGGAAAATGGCGATCGGCCCGCCCGCGCCGACCGCGAGCATGGCCGCGGTCGCGAACAGGCGTCGCGCGTCGTCGCGGTCGGATGGCTCCAGTCGCTGTGCAAGCTCGCGCGATGTCGACAGCCCGAGCGCGTTGCTGAACACCAGGGCCGGCGCAGTGCATGCGGTGACAAGACCCGCGACACCGAATGCAGCGAGGCCGAGATGGGTAATCACGAAAGGCAGAATGGCCAGGTTCAGCACCACGGCTACCACGAAGGCCATCGCATTCCAGGCGGAATTCCCCAGTAGATCGGGAGGTGCTTTTCTCAACGTCATGCCAGCCACCCGGCCATCACCTCAGCAAGCCCTTGCCCACACCGATCGGGGTCCTTCCCTAGGCATCGCGAATTCGGGCTAGCAGCCAGTTCACGGAATGTCGATAGCCGGCAGGGATCGCAACCGGCCCGGCTCGGCCGGACCCGTTCAGCCGGTCTTTCAGGGCTCCGCCCGAAGCTTCCCAAGCTCCCGGGAAGGCACGCTCAGTGCCCGTCCGAATCGCCGTTCTTCGGCGTGGAGCGCGGCTCAAAGGAGGCGAAGGCGGATCGGGCAAACCCGGCATGGTCAGCTTGCTTCCCGGCCTCACGGACGGGTTTGGGGCGCGGCCGAGTTGGGCCCCTGGAGCCGCCAGTACCTCGCTGCGCTCCCCCTGCCTGAATGTCATTTCGCGCGGCGACACCGACGTCAACGACCAGCCGCTGAGCGATTCCCGCCCCCCACACACGCGCGACCTTCTGATCGATGCGGTTGACGAGAATTGCGGTCGCGTCCCTGCTGGTGCTGCACCGCTGCTGGCGTGGCCGGGACGGGTTAGTGCTCGGCGACATCAAGCTCGCGGCGGTCTGCGGCGCCGAACTCGATCTGGCGACCGTAATCGCGGTCATGGAGCTTGCCGCATTGCTCGGGATCGGCGCCTATACGCAGGCGGCTACGCGCCACCGCATCCCTTCCGTTCGGCCTGTTCCTGACCCTGACGATCTGGTAGGCTCGCTGGCGAGACTTGGTGTCCGCAAATTTTCTAGTGGGCTCCGGATCAGGCAGTTTGTGCAGCGGGAACTACTGTCTGTACGACTGGGCGGACAGGGGCCTGCGCTGAAATATGGCAGCGCTGCGGTGACCGCGCCCCACTGCGGCACGTGGTTACGATCGGCCTGCCCGCCATCCAGGTCAGCGCCGTCACGAATAACGAAGCCGCCCGCCGCAAGGGAACGCCGGGGCTCGAGCTCTTCATTGCGCAGCACGGCGATACTGTCCTGGCCGAGCAGGCACGCGCGGAACTGAAGCGCTTGTCGCGCTGAGCTTTCAGGCACCGCAGCAAAGCTGCATCAGGCATGGCGTTTCGGCAGGCGGGATCGGCTTCGAGCCCGCTTGTCGCGTGATCTTTCGGCACTATGGTGGGCCCGCAATCTGTCCCGGAGCCCATCAAGATGCCCTTTCCGCCTGCCTCGGAAGCCCTGTCCCGCTTCACCGTGCTCGATCTGACCCGCGTCCGGTCCGGGCCCACCTGCGTGCGGCAGCTCGCGGACTGGGGCGCCAACGTGATCAAAATCGACGCGCTCACCGAGGATGCCGGCGGCGAGCAGCCGGGCGGGCCGCGGCGGGGCTCCGACTTCCAAAATTTGCATCGCAACAAGCGGGCGATGACGCTGAACCTGAAGGACGAGCGCGGGCTCGCCGTATTCAAGCGCCTCGCCGCCCAGGCGGACGTCGTGGTGGAGAATTTCCGTCCCGACGTGAAGAAGAAGCTCGGTATCGATTATGAGGGCCTCGCCAGGATCAATCCACGCATCGTCTACGGCAGCATCTCGGGCTTCGGCCAGGACGGGCCCTACCACAAGCGGCCGGGCTTCGATCAGATCGCGCAAGGCATGGGCGGGTTGATGTCGATCACCGGCGCGCCGGGCGAAGGGCCGATGCGGGTCGGCATTCCGGTCGCCGACCTCACCGCCGGTCTATTCTGTGCCATGGGCATCCTCACCGCACTGCTGGAACGCGAGGTCTCGGGCAAGGGCCAGTGGGTGCAGACCTCGCTGCTGCAGGCCCAGATCTTCATGCTCGACTTCCAAGCCGCGCGCTGGCTGATGGAGAAGGAAGTGGCAAAGCAGGCTGGCAACAACCACCCGACCAGCATTCCGACCGGCGTGTTCAAGACCTCGGACGGCTACATCAACATCGCCACTACGGGCGGCCGGATCTGGGAGCGCTGCGCGCAGGCGATCGGCGCGCCGGAACTCTACAGCCATCCCGACTATCTGACCGCGCCGGCCCGCTCCAAGAATCGCGACGCGCTCAATGCAGAGATCGAGAAGCGTACCGTGACGAAGTCCACCAAGACCTGGGTCAGTGAACTCAACGAGGCCGGCGTGCCCTGCGGCCCGATCTACGCCATCGACCAGATGTTCGAAGACGAGCAGGTCAAGCATCTCGGCATTGCGCAGGAGGTGCCGAATGACGAGGGTTGCGACATCCGTCTGGTCGGCCAGCCCGTGACGCTGTCGCGCACGCCGAGCAGGATGGTGGCGCGGCCGCCGGAATTCGGCGAGCAGACCGACGAAGTGCTGAAGGAGTTCGGCTTCGGCGCGGACGAGATCGCCAAGCTCAGGGACGCGAAAGTGGTGTGAGTGTTCTTTAGAGGTTGGCCAGCGAACTCGCGGAGCAATGAACAGGCAACGCGGGGTCGAATAACCTGGCCGGAAACGACAAAGCCCGGCGTGAGCCGGGCTTTACTTCTTGTTGACGCCTCCGTTTTTCTTAGTACCGGGCGACCACCGGGCCACCGAACTGGTAGTTGATGCCGGCGCGCAGGATGTGGTCGGTGAAGCGCGACGAGACGTTGGCACTGATCGTGGAGAGCGGCGCCAGCGTGAATGGACCGGAGCCGAAGCGTCCGAGGTCCATGTAGAGATATTCGAGCTTGGCGCTCCAGTTCTGGGTGATCTTGCCTTCGACGCCCACGCCAGCGGTCCAGCCGGCACGCGTCGTCGAGTTCGAGCCGACCGAGCCGACCGCCACACCCGCGGGCGTGAAGCCGGACATCGTACCGGTGGTCTTGATCTCTCCAAAGGCCAGACCACCAGTGCCGTAGAACAGCACCTTCGGCGTCGCCAAGATGCCGACGCGGCCGCGGACCGTACCGAACCACTGAAGATGTTGGTCGATCGTCAGCGAGGTGCCGGCAGCGGCGCCGGCGGGAAGGAAGGTAAGGCCCGGAAGACAGGCTCCTCCTGCAGGTCCGGTGGGGGCGCAATTGAAACCGGCGCTGCCCTTTTCACCCGACCATTGCAGGTCTCCCTCGATACCGTAGACCCAATTGGCGCTCTGCCAGTTGTAGCCAGCCTGGCCACCGGCGATGCCACCGTTCATGTCGAACGACGCATTGGTGATGGAGCCGGCCGGCGGCGCGATCGCAGCACCGGTTGCCGAGTTGAAGTAGGAGACGTCGGTGCGCGAGCGGCCCCAGCTGTAGCCGCCATTGGCGCCGACGTAGAATCCGGTCCAGCTCCAGACCGGATCGACCATGACCGGCGCCTTGACGTAGGGCCTTGCGGCCAGATCGGCCGCCAATGCGCCCGTCGCGAACAGCGACATCGCCGCCGCCATTCCAATCACAATCCGCTTCATGGCAATTCCTCCGCCCCAATTTGATGATGAAAATATACGCGGAGGAGCGCCCAACGGCTGTGCCGCGCCAGCAACAACCGGAAACAATCGGGGCGTGCAACGCCCAAGCCTAGAGCGACATCACCCCTATGTATCTGAATCCAGGGGATATTCTACCTAGCTGGGCGCCTGCTTGGACCGATGCGTCAATCCGACACGGGTGAGCAAGCCGTCGATCACAGGCCAAAACAGCAGCACGATCGCCAAGGTTGTGATCGAGCCCACCAGGCCGTTCGACCAAAACACCTTGAGGTCGCCGCCCGCGCCGATCATCGACAGACGGAAGGCATCCTCGGCGCGGTTGCCGAGCACGAGCGCCAGCGTGAACGGTGCGAGCGGAATGCCGATCTTCTTGAAGACGTAGCCGACGACGCCGAAGCCGAGCATCAGCCAGATATCGAACATCGCGTTCTGGATCGCATAAGCGCCGATCGCGCAGGACACCACGATCATCGGCGCCACCGCGGCGAACGGCACGCGCAGGATCGAGGCGAAGATCGGCACCGTCGTCAGCACCAGCACGAGGCCGACGACATTGCCGAGATACATCGAGGCGATCAGGCCCCAGACGAAATCCTTGTGCTCGACGAACAGCAGCGGTCCCGGATTGAGCCCCCACACCATCAACCCGCCGAGCAGGATCGCGGCGGTGCCGGAGCCGGGAATGCCGAGCGCCAGCATCGGCAGCAGCGCCGCGGTGCCGGAGGCATGCGCCGCCGTCTCCGGCGCGAACACGCCCTCGATACGGCCCTTGCCGAAGCTCTCGGGATCCTTGGAGAAACGCTTTGCCAGGTTGTACCCCATGAAAGAGGCAGCGATCGCGCCGCCCGGGGTGATGCCGAGCCAGCAGCCGATGAAGGATGAGCGCAGCAGCGTCACCCAGTATTTCGGCAGGTCCTTCCACACACTCAGCACGACGCGCAACGAAATGCTCGCCGCGTGTCCGCGCAGCGCCAGGCGCTCCTCCATCGTCAGCAGGATCTCGCTGATGCCGAACAGGCCGATGACGGCGACGAGGAAGTTGATGCCGCGGAGCAACTCGGACGAGCCGAAGGTCATGCGCAGATTGCCAGACACCGTGTCCATGCCGATGCCGGCGAGCAACAGCCCCAGCGACATCGAGATGACGGTCTTGTGCTTGGCCTCGCGCCCGAGTCCGACGAAGGAGCAGAAGGTCAAAAGATACACCGCGAAAAATTCCGGCGGGCCGAACTTCAGCGCAAAGGACGAGATCATCGGGGCGAGGAAGGTGATCAGGAGCACCGCGACCAGCGAGCCGATGAAGGAGGACGTGAACGCCGCCGTCAGCGCCTCCGCCGCCCTGCCCTGCTGCGCCATCGGATAGCCGTCGAAGGTGGTCGCGACCGACCAGGCCTCGCCCGGGATGTTGAACAGGATCGAGGTGATCGCGCCGCCGAACAGCGCGCCCCAATAGATGCAGGACAGCATCACGATCGCCGAGGTCGGATCCATCGTGAAGGTGAGCGGCAACAGGATCGCGACGCCGTTGGGTCCGCCGAGTCCGGGCAAGACGCCGACGAAGATGCCGAGCACCAGCCCGACCATCATCAGCACGAGGGTCTTCCACGTCAGCAAGACCGCAAAGCCGTGAAGCAACAGGCCGAGAGCTTCCATCGCGGGCTCGCCTTAGTGGCCGAAGGCCGCTTCGAGCGGCCCTTTCGGCATGATGACGTCGAAGGCGACGTCGAAGGTCACGAACATGATCGCCGTGAATACGACAGCGGTGAGCAGCGACTTCCACAGCGCGATCTTGCCAACGAGACGCATGAAGCTCGCGATCAGAAGGAAGCTCGCGACATAGAGGCCGAGAAACTGCGTCGCCAGGCAGAACAGCAGCGTCGGCACGAACACCGCCATGACGCGGCGGGCTTGCGCGCGCGTGACGAAGGTTTCGGGTGCCGCGCGGTGCGCGACCAGCGCCACGATCAGGCCGTAGAGGCTGGCACTGCCGAGAATGACAGAGAGGTAGAACGGGAAATAGCCGGGCTCCGGCCCGGTCGAATCCCAGGAGGCGCCGGTGCGCCAATTGTCGTAGCCGAGCGTCGCGGCCAGCGCGAGCAACAGGAGACAGACGAATATCTCGATCGTGCCGGAGGAGACGACGGAAGGCGAGTCGACTTCGGGCGCGGTCGGATCGTCGACGACGATTTCAAGATCGGTTTGGGGCATGAACGAGCAACAATCGCTGTGGCCAATCCCCTCTCCCCGTCTGCGGGGAGAGGGTTAGGTGAGGGGAGTCTCCACGAGGACGGTGATAGACGGACTCGCGGAGAGTCCCTCTCACCCGCATCGCTTCTTCGATGCGATGCGACCTCTCCCCGCAAGCGGGGCGAGGTGAAGACGGCTACTTCGCGACGAATCCGGCTTCCGTCATCAGCGACTTGTTGACTGCATCGTCCTCCTCGAGGAATTGCACCATGTCCTTGCCGGTGAGGAAGATCGGCTTCAGCGCCTGCTTTTCCATGTAGTCCTTGTATTCCGCGGTCTGCGTCACCTTGTGGAACAGTTCGACATAGAACGCCTGCTGTTCCGCGGTGACCTTGCCGGGCAGGAACATCGCGCGCAGCATCAGATACTGCACATCGACGCCCTCTTCCTTGCAGGTCGGGATGTCGGCCCAGGACTGCGTCTCCGTCACCTTGCTGGTGTAGGAGATTCGCTCCTTGTCGAACACGCAGAGCGGACGCACCTGGCCCGCGCGCCAGACTTCGAGATTTTCGGATGGATTGTTGACGTTGGATTCGGTGTGGTTGCCGACGAGCTGGGTCGCGGCCTCGCCGCCGGATTTGTAGGGCAGATAGGAGAATTTCGCGCCGGTCTTCTGCTCGAGGAACACGGTCAGCACGTGATCCTCGCGCTTCGAGCCGGTGCCGCCCATCTTGAACGGCGCGGCTGCCGCCTTCGCGGCGGCGACGAACTCCTTCACCGTCTTGGGACCCGCGCTGTTGTCCCACAGCACGAACTGGTCGAGCGCGATCACCGAAACCGGGGTCAGCTCACGCCAGTTGAACGGGATCTTTGCCGATAGCGGCAGCATGTAGATCAGCGAATAGGCGATCAGCACCTTATTGGGGTCGCCCTCGCTGGACTTCATGTACATCAGTGCTTCCGCGCCGGAAGCCCCGCCCTTGAGCGAGACCACAATCGGCTGCTTCATCAAATTGTTCTTCTGGATGGCGGCCTGCATCATCCGCGCCATCTGGTCGGAGGCGCCGCCCGCGCCCGCCGCGACCACGATCTCGACCGGTTTGGTCGGCTCCCAGCCGGCAAACGCCGGCGTGCTCAACGATACCACCGCTGCAACGCCAACAGCTTTCAGTAGAATTCGCACGAGTTTCGCCCCACGGCTATTGTTGGCTTTGTTTGCCAGGAATTTATCGACGCATTGTGCGGACTAATGCTGGCGAGTTCAAGCAGCCGAACATCCCGGTGCCTATGACTTTCGGCTGACGAAGCCAAGCCGGAGATTCGCTACTTGCCTTTCCAGTTCGGCGTACGCTTGTTGAGGAAGGCGTCCATTCCCTCGCGGAAATCTTCGCTCATATAGGCCTTGAGGATCAGATCCTCGCCCTCTTCGCGCGACAGCGTGCGGCGGATGCGGCGCACTGCCTCCTTGGTCGCTTCAAGTGTCAGCGGGGCGTGGCTCGCCACCAGCCTGGCGGTCTCGTCAGCGCGGCGCTGCAGCGTCTCGAGGTCGGGAACGATCTCGTTGAGGAGGCCGAGCGCCAGTGCTTCCGGCGCTTCGACGAGGCGTGCCTTGAAGATCAGATCCTTGGTGCGGGCGGGGCCGACCAGCGAGACGACGCGGCTGATGTTCGACATCGACAGGCAGTTGCCGAGCGTGCGCGCGATCGGAAACCCGATGCGCGTCGTTTCAGTCCCGATGCGCAGGTCGCAGCAAGCCGCAATTCCGGCGCCGCCGCCGGTGCATGCCCCCGCGATCGCCGCGATCACGGGCACGCGGCACTGCTCGAGCGTACCGAGCACGCGGTCGATGCGGGCCTCATAGTCGAGCGCATCCTGCGCGGTTTTGAACGCACGGAATTGAGAAATGTCGGTGCCGGAGGCAAACGCCTTGTCGCCGGTGCCGGTCAGGATCAGCGCCTTGATCGAGCGGTCGGCGTTGATCTCCTGGCAGATCTCCGCCATGCGCTCGTACATGGCGAAGGTCAATGCGTTGCGCGCCTGCGGGCGGTTGAAGGTGATCCGCGCGATGCCGTCCGTGACGGAGTAGAGCAGGTCTTCGTTGGCGGTCGTCGGTGCGTTCATCGCGCGCTCTCTTTTTTCTAGGTTAGTTCACGCAACCTGGGCCTTCAGGCCACCTGAGCTTTGGTCATCGGCACCGCGTCGCGTCCCTTCAGGACGTCCATGGCCGCCAACACGCCGCCGCTCCGGTGCGGGATCTTTGCAAGATCGAGGCCCATCTCGACGCCGGCGAGCGTCCCCATCAGCATCAGGTCGTTGAAATGGCCGATATGGCCGATGCGGAACACCTTGCCCTTGACCTTGTTCAGGCCAGTGCCGAGCGACATGTCGAAGTTTTCCAGCACCACCTTGCGGAAGGCGTCGGCATCGTGGCCATCAGGCACGCGCACGCCGGTCAGCGCCGGCGAATGCGCGGCAGGATCGGCGCACTGCGTCTCCAGGCCCCAGACCTTGATCGCGGCACGGGTCGCCGCGCTGTGGCGCTTGTGGCGGGTCCAGACGTTCTCGAGCCCCTCCTCTTCCAGCATCTTGATCGCCTCGCGCAGGCCGTAGAGCAAATTGGTGGCCGGCGTATAGGGGAAGGTGCCGAGCTTGTTGAAGCCGATGACCTCCTGCCAGTCCCAATAGGAGCGCATGCCGGGGTTGGCCTTGGCCACCGCGAGCGCCTTCTCCGAGACGGCGTTGAAGCCGAGGCCCGGCGGCAGCATCAGGCCCTTCTGCGAGCCGGCGACCGAGACGTCGATGCCCCAGGCATCGTGCTCGTACTCCATCGAGCCGAGGCCGGAGATGGTGTCGACCATCAGCAGCGCCGGATGCTTGACGCGGTCGAGCAGCTTGCGCACCTCCAGCGGCGGCGTCACGCAGCCGGTCGAGGTCTCGTTGTGGACGACGCAGACCGCCTTGATCGTGTGCTGCTTGTCGGCCACAAGGCGCTTCTCGATCTCGGCGAGATCGGCGCCATGGCGCCAGTCGCTCGGGATGAAGTCGACGTCGAGCTTGAACTTGTCGGCGATACCGCGCCACAGCACGGCGAACTGGCCGGTCTCGCACATCAGGACCTTGTCGCCGGGCGCGAGCACGTTGACCATCGCAGCTTCCCAGGCGCCGGTGCCGGACGAGGGGAAGATGATCACGGGCTGCTTGGTGCGGAACACCCGCTGCATGCCGGCGAGAACGGCGAAACCGAGCTCTGCGAACTCCGGACCGCGATGGTCCAGCGTCGGCATATCCATCGCCCGCAGCACCCGGTCGGGCACGTTGGTCGGTCCTGGAATCTGGAGAAAATGCCTTCCAGTATGCACGGTCATCGGCGTCCTTCCCGGTCTTTGAGTCTGTCGGCTGCGCAAGCCGCTCGAATATCACTATTCGCCGGGCTTGTCCCTCGCCGGGCGGGGGCCGTCAATGCACAAGAAGCAGGGCTCGCCTTGCCAAGGGACGTGACCGGAGGCAAGACGGGGGCGGCGAACAGGCAAGAGCGGACCATGGCGGCGGAAGTGCCCGGGAAATCACAGGAATCGGCCAAAAAGGACGGCCTTGCGACACGTCTGGCCCGGGAAGTGACCGGCGACGTCCTGTTCGACGCTTTCAGCCGGGGCCGCTACGCCACGGACGCGTCCTTCTACCAGATCATGCCCACTGGCGTGGTGGTGCCGCGCACCATGGACGAGGCGCTCAAGGCACTGGCGATCGCGCGCGACGAGGGACTGAAGCTGACCCCACGCGGCGGCGGCACCTCGCAATGCGGCCAGACCGTCAATGACGGCCTCGTTGTCGATCTCTCGAAGCACCTGAACCGAATCCTGTCGCTCAACGTCGAAGGGCGCACCTGCGTGGTCGAGCCCGGCATCGTGCTCGACGACCTCAACCGCCAGCTCCGAAAGCACGGCCTCTGGTTTCCGGTCGACGTCTCCACGGCGTCGCGCGCCACCATCGGCGGCATGGCGGGCAACAATTCCTGCGGCGGCCGCAGCCTGCGCTACGGCACCATGCGCGACAACACGCTGTCGATGGAGGCCGCGCTCGCCGACGGGACGCTGAGCCGCTTCGGCGAAGTCTCGCGCGATCTCTCCGATCTCGATGCGAACGACAGCGCCCGCGCCCTGTTCCGCGACATGCTCGATCTCGGCGCCCGCGAGGCTAACGAGATCGCCGCACGCTTTCCAAAGGTGCAGCGCCGTGTCGGCGGCTACAATCTCGATGCGCTGGTGCCGCGCAATGCGCGCAGCAACATGGCGCACCTTCTCGTCGGCTCCGAGGGGACGCTTGCCTTCACCACCAAGGTCGAGCTGAAGCTGTGGCCCGTGATCCGCAACAAGGTGCTCGGCATCTGCCATTTCGGCAGTTTTTTCGAGGCGATGGACGCGACCCAGCATCTGGTCAAGCTGAAGCCGATCGCGGTCGAGCTGGTCGACCGCACCATGCTCGCACTCGGCCGCGACATCGCGATGTTCCGGCCCATCATCTCCACTGTGATCAAGGGTGATCCGGATGCGGTGCTCGTGGTCGAGTTCGCCGAGGAGGATCAGGCGGACAACCTCGTGCGCCTGAAGCAGCTCGGCGAGCTGATGGGCGATCTCGGCTTCGGCTGGAACAACGACAAGCGCAAATGGGGCGGCGTGGTGGAAATCACCAAGCCCGCGCTGCAGAGCGGGATCGCCGATTTCCGCGCCGCCGGCCTCAACGTCATGATGTCGATGAAGCAGGAGGGTAAGCCGGTCTCCTTCGTCGAGGACTGCGCCGTGCCGCTGCCGCATCTCGCCGACTACACCGCGCGGCTGAGCGAGGTGTTTGCCAAGCACGGCACCAGCGGCACCATGTATGCTCACGCCTCCGAAGGCTGCCTGCATGTGCGGCCCGTGCTGAATTTGAAGCTGGAGAAGGACGTCAAGGCGATGCGGGCCATCGCCGAGGAAGCCTTCGAACTGGTGCGCGAATACAAGGGCTCGCATTCCGGCGAGCACGGCGATGGCCTGGTGCGCTCCGAATTCCACGCAACGATGTTCGGCGAGCGCCTCGTTGCCGACTTCAGGGAAGTGAAGCAGCGCTTCGATCCCGATGGCGTGCTCAATCCCGGCAAGATCGTCGACGCCCCCAGGATGGACGACCGCTCGCTATTTCGCTTCAAGCCTGAGTATCGCGTCGCTGAGCTGAAGACAAAACTCGACTGGTCGGCTTATCCCGGGGCCGGCGGCGGCTTTCAGGGCGCGGTCGAGATGTGCAACAACAACGGCGCCTGCCGCAAGCTCGAGGGCGGCGTGATGTGTCCGTCCTACCGCGCGACGCGCAGCGAGAAGGACGTGACGCGAGGGCGCGCCAACACTTTGCGGCTCGCGATCTCCGGCCAGCTTGGCGCGGGCGCGCTCTCCTCCGACGAGATGATGGAGACGCTAAAGCTCTGCGTGTCCTGCAAGGCCTGCCGCCACGAATGCCCAACCGGCGTCGACATGGCCAAGATGAAGATCGAGGTGCTTGCCGCGCGCGCGGCCTCGCATGGCCTGACCTTGCGCGACCGGCTGGTCGGCTACCTCCCGCGCTATGCCGGCCTCGCGTCGCGCTTTGCGCCGCTGGCAAATTTGCGCAACCACAGCCCGCTGCTGCGAAAGCTGTTCGAGCGCTTTGCCGGCATCAGCGCCCGCCGCCCGCTCCCCGCGTTCCGCAGCGACGTATTCGTGCCCACGGCCGAAGCGGTCGGGCCGGAAACCGGGCGCGAGGTCGTGCTGTTCGCCGACACGTTCAACCGCATCTATGAGCGCGAAAACCTCGAGGCCGCGCTGCGCGTGCTTTCGGCCGGGGGCTATCGCGTGCATCTGCCGAAACCCGCAAGCGGCGGCCGTCCGCTGTGCTGCGGCCGCACCTTCCTGTCCGCCGGTCTCGTCGACGAAGCCAGATCCGAGCTCGATCGTCTTGTCGCCGCCTTCGCGCCCTTCGCCACGCGCGGCGTGCCGATCGTCGGTCTCGAGCCGAGCTGTCTTTTCACCCTGCGCGACGAGCTCGCGTCGCTGCGCAAGGACGACGACGCCAAGGCCGTCGGCGCCCACGCGCTGACCTTCGAGGAATTCCTGGTGCGCGAGGCCGAGGCTGGCCGGCTGCAACTGCCGCTCGGCACCGTCGCCGACAAAGCCCTGGTGCACGGCCATTGCCATCAAAAATCCTTCGGCGCGTTTAAGCCGGTCGAGCAGGTGCTGCGCCTCATCCCTCGTCTTGAGGTCGAGACCATCGAGTCGAGCTGCTGCGGCATGGCCGGCGCCTTCGGTTATGGCGCAGACACCTACGATGCCTCGATCGAGATGGCCGAGCTCTCGCTGCTACCCGCCGTGCGGCGCGCAGACCAGAATACGCTGCTCGTCGCCGACGGCACCTCCTGCCGACACCAGATCCACGACGGCGCCCAGCGCGAGGCGCTTCACGTTGCGCGCGTGCTGGCGATGAGCCTTGATCGTGCGAAGACCCAATCCACAACCCCTCCCGTTGCAAAGGAAACCAGTCATGGCTGACCTCACCCTCGACATCGCTCGCAAGATCCTCGACGCCGCCTTCGCGAAATCCACCGAGCTGAAGCTGAAGCCGCTGGTGGTCACCATCCTCGACGCCCGCGGCGTGCTCAAGATCGCCGCGGCGCAGGATGGCACCAGCCTGATGCGTGCCGAGATCGCGCACGGCAAAGCCTATGGCGCGCTCGCATTGGGCATGGGTTCGCGCGCACTCTTCCAGCGCGCGCAGGAGCAGGCCTATTTCATCGACGCCGTGAACACCATGGCCAAGGGCGCACTGGTGCCGGTCCCCGGCGGCGTGCTGATCATGGACGGCACGACGCTTCTCGGCGCCGTCGGCGTCTCCGGCGACACATCCGACAATGACGAGGCGTGCGCGGTAGCCGGCATCCAGGCCGCGGGGTTGAAGGCCAACGCGGGATAGTGATCGTCCAACCCAGAGCTCCTGCGCTTCAAAAGACGTTATGGAGTGCGCCGCGTAGGATCGCTTGTCGGGGGTTCGAGTCCCTAGAGGGCTACCTACGTTCCCCCCCGACCGTTTCGGCCGAGTTCTTGGTCTCCGTGGCCTAACGGTTGGCGGTAGCTGGTGTCCCCTTCCTTCTCCCCTTGTGGGAGATTCGCGCGCAGCCTAACCGGTTGAAACGATGAGGAAAAGCTCGGCCGGTGTCCGTGTGGTAGATGAGACCGCACGACCGGGCATTTCGCTACTCGCCGCGCGCGGCTAACTAAGCGCGGTAATGGCAAGCGGAGAAGCGGCACATGGCATAGTCAGGGGGAAGAAGCGGCCTTCTTTTGCGTCATTAACGCTTCTCGACTACACCGAATTACGCTCATCGCTACCGGCAAGCACGGCTCCGGTCAGCGCGTGACAATCTGAACTATCCGACGAGTGCCACGGTGACAGACCACCGCGTTGGGCTGCTCGACTTATCTTCCATGATCGAATGGATCATCCCCGCGACGGGCAATCCATTCAACACCACTACCGCCGTTTCGCCCCGATACTGGGCAAAGCGGCAGCGTCGGGCCTCTCGGGGGTCAGTGATTTCTATTGTTTGCATACAGCGCCAATGGTCGCAGTACGCGATACGGTTCTGCGACGATCCGCACCGTATCAGGGAAGCGTTAACCAAACCCTTTCGCCCCACCAGCCGGTGCTAGCGCCAATTAGACTTCGCTGAACTGAATACTGTCTCCTTCGCAGACAGTACTGAATGAGACCCTCGCGTTTGCGTGTTCGAAGCAAAATGCTTTTCCTTTCTCAGTTGTCTCCACCCACCAATCTGATTTCTGATCGCGCGCAATCTGCGCAGCATGTGTCCGCAAGCGGTCTAGCTCTCGTCCAGATGCTCTGACGACTATACAATATGTCATTAAGCCCCCTATCATGTTGCACACAATCCACCCAATCCCGTAATAGGCCGTAATAAATTGACCCTGGACGCTGTCCTAATCGGGGATGATCCCACGTTCGCGCTTATCCATTAGCGTCCGCTCGATGCGCTCGGCTTGTTCCTTGGTCAAATTGACCGCCAGGGTGATCCCAACCACCGCTGGCCCCCTACGTTGCCGATCGTAAACCATCCAGCCCTTGCCCCCCTGCCGAACCAAGAACCTGGACGGAGGAGACCCCTTGTCGCGCTCTGTCATTGCCGATCCCGCATGTTTATCATCGGACCGTCACCTCAACATTTCAATGAGCGTTCTCCAGGCGAGCGCATCATTCGCCGCCAGAAGCGAACCGCCAAGCCTTGCCAAGTAGTTTGGCAACTCGCAATCGGGACGCGCGTTCATAGTCTCGACAAAGGAGGCGACCGAGTTCTTAAGATCACCTCGGTCGAGATGATCAAAAGCTCGCTGCTTGCGCCGCTTGACATATTTGTCGCGCGTCATCTCAATTAACAGGGAACGTTCCATTCCGCCTTCCCAACTGATGGCTGCTTCCAATAGTGAAGTTGGAGCGGAGTGGATTTGGCCCGTCTGTTCGAAACGCGACAAACGGATGCGCTTTTGATCGCAACTGTGGGAATTGGGACACAGACACACATCGCACGGCCTGTCGGCACCGGGCGGACCACGGCACAAGTTCAAGCCGGTCTCAGGCCCGCACCTTGTCTATAGTTTCCTGACGACTACGCCGAACGCCATGCTTGAACCGATCCATCCGAAGCCGATGCCGGTGATCCTCACGACGGATAAGGAGCGCGATGTCTGGATGCGAGCGCCATGGATTGAGGCTAAGGCGCTGCAACGGCCGTTGCCGGATGATGCGCTCAGGATCGTGATGCGTGGGGCGGACAAGGAGGATAGAGCGGCAGCTCTAACGCGACAGCATTGGTCGGTTATCTCGTCGTTGCGTCGTCCAACCGCGCTAATCCAGCCTCGATCACGACGATCCCTTCCTCGATCTGCTGGGCCGATCTTCTTTGGCCTCAGCGTCCACTCGGCAGTTCTTCAGCTTCTTCCTTCGCCAACAGCAGGAGCATCTCGAGCCCCATCTCACCTTCTTGGGGCGAACTGATGAACCTGATCTCTTCTGCGCTCTCCTGAAGTATCGCAATCATGGCGACCGCTTGATGAGCTGTCGGCATTTCGGTCGCCCAAACATCTCGTGCGTTCTTACGTACAAATCCGATCGTATAGGACATCGCTCCCTCCCTGCAAAACCGCCGAAAAGTAGATCGCAAGAACGACGAGGATGCTAGCAGTAATGAGGGCAGTTGCGAGACTCATGCCCACAATTTCAAAAGGCATGCCGTCTTACTCGTTCCCGAAATGGAACATTAGCCGCAACACGGAAGCCGGGACCGAGATGACACTGATGGAGCAGGGGCCTACCACCACCACCGCCGCGCACGGGCCGCCCGCCGTCGTTATCCGCAACACGTCATCGCGCGGTTGCACTGAAAAAGAACGTTCAGTTTAGCAGGCCCAGGCACAGCATGAATGTTCGAAAGCGGACAGACCTGGGTTTTGCGTCGGTCTAGGCTGTGATTGATACGTTTTAGATTGAACCACTAGGATCGTTGCGTTGTGCGTACTGTCCTTCTCATTTTCGGATTGTGGCTGCTCATCAACCTTCTCTTTGTTTTGCTTGTCGTCCCCTCGCGCAGGCCACGCCCCCCTGCGAGACCGTCCGAGCGAAGACCATCCCCGGCCCCGATCCACGAGAAGGCCGCCGATAAGCCGGCGAGAGGTTGGACAAATCCGCTCGTGGCGCGCGGGCTGTCCACCCGTAAATTTCTCAAGCGTCGGCCACCAGGCTCACTGGTAAGGCAGGGCGGCAGGTTGGGGAGCGCCGCACCATGAAAACACAAAAGCCAAAGCAATGGGCCGAGCGCGAAGTCCAGCAATGTCCAAGCTCGCCCGGGCAGGCGCCGGCGTATCGAAGATAGCAGCCGAGCTGGGCCGTCACGCCGGATCAGTAAGGCGAATGGCGCGAACGATGGGAATACTGTTGAAGAAGTTGCCGTCGAGAGGCCTCGTATGCGCCGCCCGAATGAGCGCAGCGCGGCCGTCCTACAGCCCAAAACTGCGGCTAATCTCCCGCACAAGCCTGAACGCAGCGTCAGTATTTCGGCCGTAACAGAGCGCCTGATCGACCTGCGAAAGAATGGTCAGCCCAAATAGCGCGATTGCAATGCCTCTAAACATGGTTGTGGACCGGGTTGAACGATACAGCGAAAGTTCAAAACGGCCCCAGCCGCAGGTTGGGAGAAACAGCCGGGGCCGACATTCCCATTCCGTGTGCCGTAATCAGCGGTAATCGGCACGCTCTCAGCTAGCCACACGAAAGCTAACGAACTGTTTCGAGCGACTCGAATTCGGACCGAGGCGTTTCAATGTCGAACAGCGTGCTACGCAGCGCACCATAGCGCGAGCGTCGCCCGTAATTGTACGGAGCCCAAAGTGAAGCCATTGCCGTTGCGTGTCGTCCATGGTCAGCGTCTACTTCAGATTGATTTTATGACGATCCAGTTTTTAGTCGAGGTCCCCATGAGCGTTAAAGCCATGATGGCGACAATCCTCCAGAACCAACTGACGCTACGGGGCGTGCATTCACTGACGCAATCTGACTGCCATGAGATCGTAGAGCAGTTGATCGAACACCTCAGAGTGCTGGAGTTAAATCTGGCGGCGCGCGAGATAGCCGACAATCCCGAGCCGCACTAGCATCGCGTGCGCAAGCCTGAGCGCGCTGCACCGTTTCGTCGCATCAATGCAACGCGCAGCGGGGGCATTCACCATCTGCCGCTTCGCTGAGTTGCCGACCAATCTCTTCGTTGAGCGCCTTTGTATCCCAATTCGTACCGTCGCTTTTAACGATCCTCTTGGCGCGTTCGAAGGAATGGCTTTCGGCCGCATCATCACCCACGCGGATGGTTACATCAGAGTGGAAGGGACAGACCGCAATCGCACGAGTTGTCTCTAGCGCATAACGCACGGTCGCCTTGAGATCATCGACGTACCCTTTGGGGGACATGTAGAGCTTCCTGTCGCCTCGGCCCGAGCGAGACCTCGCTCGCAGTGCGCCGTGGGGATCAGCAGTTAGGGCAAGGCCCGGCAAGCATCCAGCGATGGAGCGCGAGCTATGACCAGCAGAGCTTGCGCGCGCTCGCTTCCGCGCTGCTGGAAGATCAGCATCGCCAGCCCACGCCGCCCTGCGTCGGTAAGGGAGCCCGCCCGAGTGCACTAACAGCGGACCTGAACGGCCGATCTGCACCCGGAGGCGATGACTTCGGCTCTACTCCCGGCTCCAGGCCTGCCGCTGCACTGCGCCAACCGACGCATGGGCCATTTGCAGACATCGCACGAGCGGTGTGCGTTTCGAGGCACCTGTACTTCGCTTTCGGATCGACGTGCAGCAAGATCAAACGCCCACCCTCAAAGAGGATGGGCGCGTGGTGACTTACGACATGATGACGTCCTACTTCTTCTCCGCGCTGGCTTCCTTAGCCGGAGGCGGCTTCATGCCGACGGTCAACTGGCGGATTTTAAACGCGCCGCCTTCACGTATGTCGATGGCGCCCCAGAACACCGTGACCTTCGTGGCGTCGCCGCTCTTAGGGTCCTTACCGAAGATGTCGGTCTCGCCGTTGGCAACGACCAGATCGCTGTTGATGACCGACATGTTGCCGACTCTGATCTCAATATGATCGGTGCCGTTCTTGAAGTTGTTTTCGTATACGGTCTTGAGATCGGAAAACACGCCGCCCGGGTTGATCTGGACCCCGTCCTTTGTATAGAGCGCAGCGACACAGGCCGCGTCTTTCTTGGCGACGCAGTCGGTGTAGGCGACGGCTAATTTTTCGGCCTCCTGCTTGACCTCATCGGCCAGTGCCGGCGCAGAGATGAAAGCGGAAGAACACAATGCCAAGAGCAATGAACGTCGCTTCATAACAACTTCCCCTCTGATTGTGATGCACAGTTGCATCGCGACGTCCTCCTGACGTAGGACGTCGCGTTGCATTTGTTCCGAGGGGCATTCTTTCATTAGGCTGTAATACTATCGGCTGACGAGTATATGCCGTTTTGCACGGCTTGGCACGCGCCAACCTTGATCATCGAGGACGGGGGCGGGGATTCCTGGAGAATGCGGCGGAGTGCGGTCGGGAAAGACAGGCAAGTTGACGCATGTGGCAATGAAAGTGTCTTGCTCGACGCGCGCGATGGCCTACTTGTTCATCACGTCCGCCAAGAGCCGTCAGCCAATTTGCAGTGTGCCGACAGCAGGACGCAAGAGAACGCGCTCAGCAGCTAGTTGATGTCAACGAGATCGAGCGGCCCCGACGGTATTGCACGTCGGGGCCATTCAAGCTCATAAGGCTCGGGTACATCCGCCGTGTCTTCTGATCATTGATGTCGCCGATTACGCCACTTGATTTTGGGCAAGATGTGGCGAGCGCGCGGCGTCGAGCTGCTTACATTCCGCCCGAAAGCGCTCGGCGTCCACTTCGGCCTTGCGCCAGTCTGCCCGGCGCTGTTGCTCAATCGCCAAAGCCTTGCGTGTCTCAACATCCCAGATGATCTGATCGATCTCGCGGCCATTGAGCGTCCGCTTGGTGAGTAGCACCGTGGACAGGGCGATCACGACATCGCCATAGGGCATCCACAAGCTTGTCCTTCTCAAACCGACGCTCGTTTTTCCTTGCGCAGCAATGTGAACAGGTTCACGTTGGGGCTGGCCAAGAGCGTCTAGAATTTGCGGGGCGTCAAAGATATTTTCAGCAGATATTTAAGAGGAGAAACGGCGATGGCCCAACACAGCGTCAGTACTCCAGTCATAAATCGTGCTCCAGGTTCACTCGCGTTTTCACTGGTCCTTGCCGCGATGGTAGCATGTGGCCTCTATGCAGCCTTCATCGCTGTTCCCGCCATGCGCGCGGCGGCACAACAGCAACTTGTGCAGGCATTAACGGATGAGAATCGTTCGTTTTGCGAGAAGTTTGGAATGCGTCTCGGGAGCAGCGAATTTGTTGCGTGCAGCGAAGGCCTAGCGATTGTTCGGCAAAAACAAGCTGACCGCGACAGCGCCGCGGCGAACGGCTTTTAGCGTTCGCCTGCTGTTTGGTTGTGCTGCGTGCACCAAGGCGCGAGCATATGGTTTTCCGCTTTGCCTTCGAACTCGGAGATTACCCGACGCCCAGACTCGGAAGTCGAACTACGCGCATCGCGACTTCCGCTTTTCCCAAAACAGCAGACTAACAGCGCTACGAACTCCTTGATGCGCTAGAGCATCATCGGCAGTTAGTGCAGCGTGGCGGACGGCCGCTCCGTCATCGCCTCGACAAAATTGCCGCAAGCGGTCCATCGCTTTTCTGCGCCACACCTCCAGCTCGACGCCGTATTTGCGCAAGGCCGCACGAAACTCTTCTCCGTCAATGTCGGCACCGCGAGCAAGCAGACGGCGCGCATAGGCAGTTAACGCAAGATCGCGATGGCGGCACAGCTCGGCGTTTGCTTCATCCAGTACTTTCATTTTGTGCCCCGCTTCACAGCCAGTCGCCAAAAATTTCCGCCTTCACCCGGCCGAATGCCGGTGTTTTGCGCGTCGGTATGCCAAATCGAGCCCGCATGTGTGACGAAGGAACCCGGCGGATACGTCCGCGATGCATCCCAAATGCCCAAGTAACGCAGTGTCGGGCGCGACTCGAGTTCCTTGATCCGCTCTCTCAGCGGCGTGATTGCTGCCAGGACGAAATCGGGCCGATCACTGGGGCCAGCGATTTGACGAGGCCTTCGATCTCGGCTCGCCGCTGGGGCGAAACCTGCGCTTCGATCGCCACCACTGCACCACCTTTCACCGGTCTTTTTGGCCTTCTCCTAAACTCCTATAGAAGCGCTATTCGTACTCTCTCTTAAGAGATTTACTGGTGATACTGGTGCAGTGGTGATTACGCCTGCGGCACAGCGGTTTCTTGCATCACCACTGCGTCGGCGGCGGCTGGTGCGAGCTGCTTGAGAGTGGTGATATTGCTGCCCGGCTCAGTCTCGGCGGCCTTCTTGCGTGCGTCGATCTCCTTTTGGCGGGCGTCCTGCACCAGCTCGTCCTTCGTCGGCGGTCGCACATAGAACCACACGCGCTTGTCCTGCGGCTTGCCCTGCACTTTGATCTCGACCGTGAGCTGCTTCCGCTTCCAGCCGAGCCGTTTCATGCAGCGGGCGACCCGGTTCATGGCGGCCTGATCCCACTTCACCTCGTCGAGGCCGATGGCGTTCTTGAACACGTGCTCAATCAAAATCCGGTACGCGGGGTAATCCGGAGGCTGATGCAGACGGCTTTCGAGATAGTTGGCAATCAGCGGCTCCCACGGGTCGGCCTGGAAGCGGCCTTCCTGCTCCAGTTCAGCCTTTGCAGCGGCAGCCTTGCCGGTCTCGCTGTCCGTGAACCACCACGCCACGCCCGCTTCATAGAGAATGCGGGCCTCGGCCCACAGCATGTCACGATCACGCTGCAAGCCTTCGATGTCGATCTTGATCACGCTCACCGGCAGAAACCGACGGGCACCGGTCCAGTCCTTCAGATAGTCGTTGCAGTTGGTGGTTCCGATGAAGATGCAACTGCGCGGACGTTCGATGATGCGCTTGCCGTATGGCGGCCGGAAGCGATCATTGAAGCGCGAAATGAACGATTTGATCCGCGAAGCCTCCGTCTTACTGATAGCGTCCAGCTCGCCGACCTCGATGCACCAGACACCTGCACATTGCATAGAGGCATCCTTGCTGCCGAATTGCTCGATGTCGTCGGTGAACCACGGATAGAACAGCGTCCGGACGGCGGTCGATTTCAGCAGGCCCTGCGGGCCTTCGAGGATCACCATCATATCGACCTTCTCGCCGATGCCGAGAATGCGAGCGATGGCGCTGATCATCATGTTGCGCCAAGGTCATCGCCGGGCTCGAAAGCGCCAAGGAAACCGACAACGTCATCTCGCTGCACCCCAAGGCGCTCGATCGTTACAAGCGCGCTGTTGTGGAACTGGCCGACGAGTTCAAGCGCGGCACGCCGACCGAGTTTGCGACCATCCGCGAGCTGGTGACGGCGATCATCGTGCATGCCAGCCCAAGCCGGCCGGGCGGAATCGGGACCAAAGCCAACGCAGAAGATGACCGGAGCGTTCGGATCGACATCAAGGGCCGCCCGCCGCGTTAACGCAGTGCATATTTTCTAAGTTGTTGATTTTTTCTTGCTATGGCACGTGCTTTCGCCACGTTTTGTTCACGGCGTTTCACCCAATTCGTTGCGATTTCGTTGCGGAGTCTCAACGAGAACGGTAGCAGGCGCATTGGTCCTAGGGTGATGCTTCCAACGGACCTAGCAAATCCCTCTTCTTGAACCGTTGCCCTCCGAAGGCACGTGTCAAGCCAGTTCTTGCAGAAGCGGGAGCCCTCAGAATCCGGTCTTCGCTGAGCAGGAAGTGCTGCAAGGCGCCGGACCGATCGCTGCAATATTGCGGACGATGGATTTCACGTTGCTCGACGCGCCGGCGGAAAGCCTCGTTTTGAGTGACACACCGATGCCAGACTTCGAAATTGCCACAGGCTTTCTCCTACCACTCTCGCATCGGTTGATGTTGAGCGCTCAGCCAGCCGCGGGGCCATCAGCGATTTTTGGTCGGCGTGCTGCGACCCCCGCTGAAGTGGAGGCGAGCAATCGATTTCAGTTTGATAGTCTCCTTGATATCGTAGTTGGACCTGACAAGGACATCCTGGAACGCCTTTGAACGGACCGGGGCACGAAAGCGAAGCGGCTGAGCGGCGTTCGCGGAGAGTTCGGGCAATCTCATGACAGATATTACGTCGTTGATACCCGCCGTTGGATCGCAGCTTGCCGATTTTTCGATCGGTTTTGCAAAGCTGAGCACCATTGCGGGCCGAGAACATGTGCACCCAGCGGGCTCAGGCGCATTGGTGTCTGTAGGATCGATTCACGGAATATTGACGGCCGCCCACGTGTTGGAGGAGCTCCCGGACAGCGGGGAAGTTGGCCTAATTCGGTTCATAAGGGAACCGAAGATTCAGGCACAGACAATCGATATGTCCCTGACGGAGAGGCTAACTATACGCGGGTCATGGGAAGCAGCTGACGGGCCCGATATTGGGTTTTTGCGACTCGCCTCAACGCAAGTGGCAACACTCAACGCGACGACGAACATCTTCTTTACGGGCGGCATTGCCCTATCGAGTTGCACCTCTGGGGACATAGCGGCTCAGCTCTGAGCCAAGCGGCCGGAAAAATGATAGTGACGGCGAGTTGCGCCACTCAGCTTACAAGTGCGTGTGGGAGCGGCAGGACAATGCGGAGATCTCATCCTGATGGTCGAAGCATGCTGCCTCTGACCGCACGGGCGTGATCGCTGAGCAAGAGGGTTCTCCTCCGGCGCTGGCATTAATGCCCCCTCTCAAGCATTCGCCCTCTAAGATGGTGCTGCCAATACCTGCCCATGTTTATCGGTGGGCGACGTCCGTGCGTCGCCGGTCAGGCTTCATCGGAAGCTCGTGCACCACCGCGCGCACTTCACGTTGTGAAGTCCCCGGCGATCCCCAGACCACGGTCACCGTCTCATTGGCTTGTATGGCCCTGTCGAGCACACAGAGCGAGATCATCTTCCGCAATGAAGCGCTGAAGGTACGCGAACTGGAGATGCCAACGTCCTTGTCCCCAAACCGCACGCGATCCATGGACAACCCTACCGTTCGAGGAATTTGCATCGGCGAAGTAAACTCGTCGTCGTAGATTGCAGTCAAGATGCTCCGTACGTCATCGAAATTCCACTCCAAGCCCATAAGTCGACGCTCGGGTCCACCTTTGGTCGCTTGTGCTCGGAGCGCATCACGCCCTTGGAATTCGTGGGAGTCCAGGCTCGCGCGACCTCCCCAGCCGAGTTCTCCCGGATAGCGGAAGAAGTCCGCAACGCCTCCCGTGGGGATGAAACTGCCCGTCAGCGGACCTTTCGGAAAAAGACGCTGTGCCCCGGGTGTCACCACAGAGGAGGGGAGATAGTCCAATCCCGTCGTCGGGATCCCGGTTTCGATGTGCGCCACCAGCTGCGAGGCGGCGCCGAGCTGCTTGACGCCGAATTCGGCTCCCGCTTCCACGACACGCTGCCAAGTTCTGGCGGCATACTCGGCAGGACCGTGAAGCTCGTATCCCAACTCGCCGGAGATCCCGGTGCGGAGCAGACGGATCTCGACACCTTCCAGTGTCACCGGCATCCCCCGGTTGAACCGGAGGTCCCGAAGATTCTGCCCGAGTGCGTTCTCCACGACCTTCAGAGAGCTGGGACCTTGGATCTCGAAGAGGAAGTTCTCTGCGCTGATGTCCACGCCTCGCGCATCCCAGTCACCGACCCCCAGCAGCCACGCGGTATAGTCCGTACCGCCACCCGTGTACAAGAATCGCTCCTCGCTGACACGATGCAGGATGCCTTCCGACGCGACATGCCCTTCCTGACTCACTTGCACGTGATGGCGAATGCGTCCGATTTCGAACGGTTCGATTTTAGACACCCCTGCATACGACAGAAAAGCCAACGCATCGCGCCCTTCGATGAGGAGCTTGCCGATCGGCGTCCAGTCTCCGATGTAGCACGTCGTGGTGTGTGCACGGCTCTCCTCCACCCAGTTCGTGTATTCGAAGGGAACCAAAATAGGCGAAAAATTGTAGAAGATCTGTGACGAGTTGGCCGGCTCCTGGGCAGCGATGGCAGGGGAGAATAGCGCCGGCCGATCAGATCCGAACTTGCCGTTACGGTTTGTGACGAGCGCATCGTAGCCCGACCTTTGTGTATGCGAAAGAGTTGTCATGTGCTTCCCCTTATAGTTTTTGGCTCTGCTTTGGCCAGATGACAGTGAAAACGGTGACCCGTGGCGACACCTACCTTCGGTAGTCTTCGCGAGCTACACGCGCATACTGTGCCGGTGACACGATCGTAAGGACCGGTGTGATAGAAATTGTCGCGCCCCCCGCTAAGTTATTATGGTTTGCGATGGGGCGCCTCTTTCGCGGAAGTGGTCAGGTTACGATGTCGCGCAGCTGAAGCCCTTCGAGCTTTTTGACATATTCGCGCAGCTTCTCGAAAGTCATTGGGCCAGACGTGCGCAGCACCGCTTTGTACATCAGGAAAGGATGGGCACCGGCCTGCAGCAGTCCGCGCAGGTCGAGGGTCGCAACCGCTTGGCGCTCATCTTCCGTGAGTTCGAACTCTGTAATCAAAGCATCGGGGTTGATTTTGAGCAGTTCGGCTCGCTCCCCAGACGTGTAGATAGCCCACAGTGCGCTGTTCAAACCGAGTTGGCTCAATTGCGTGCTCCTTCGTTGAGGCACTGCTCGTTCCATTCAATGAATGGGTTGGGAAAGGTCACCGGCGAGGATGTAAGATCCGACCAATTGGGCACCTTGCCTCCTGTCACTCCCCAGGCCACCAGATGGACCATGAAACCGGGCGTTCCGTTCCCCTGCTCGTACAGCTTATTCCATGTGCAATCGGACAGAAGGTCCTTCACGCGTCCATTGGTGAACAGGTCCCAAGTGCGCAGGTCCCACTCCGTCACCGGCTCCTCAGTCATGTGGAGCATCGCGGGCCCGCCGACGGAATTGGTCATGTGGCCTGTCGCGATCACCGCAACTCGCAGATCCTTGGGATATTCCTCGATGATGGACCGGAGCATCACGCCGAGGTCGTAGTAGCGCTGTCCTGGCGGCAGCGGTGGAATGAGCACGTTTGTCCAGAGGGGTACCACAGGAACGTCTTGTTCGGGTCGGACGAAGTTCAGCGGGACAGTGAAGCCATGATCGATGTTGTACACATCAGACGCAGCCAAATCGAAATGGTGCTCCAGACCACGCTCAAGAAGATGACGTCCCAGATCATGATCGCCAGCAGTTTCATACGAGCCTATCCCGTACACGTCCCGTTCCCACGGGAAGGGACCGGATGATTTCGTCCCTTTCCCCACGGCGAATGTCGGTATGTTGCTATAGAACCATTGATTGAAATGGTCTCCGGACGCCATCACGATGACGTCCGGCCGCGCAGCAGCAAGTCCCGCGCGAATCCGCTCATAATCTGTCCGTATTATGCGAAAAACGGGATGTCCGTCATCGGCGGCCTCGACGTTCCGCGGCAGCGTCGGATCATGCGGGATGATCGTCACGTACACAAGTCGCGCCATTGCGCCTCCTTATCTCAGCGAGTTGAGTTGAACTACTCAATTCAGTTTTCCTAGCCAGACACCAGTTCGTCACACGGACGCTCCGCCTGCACGTAGCGTCGCGCGAACGGCGGAGTTCTTTGATCGAGCTTTTCCATCACACCGCCGTCCCAGAGGAATCGGCCATGTTAGGCGCCGTTGCCTGGAGCCGACCCGTGGCGACCACATCCCGCGACATCATGTCGATCCATGGCTGTAGCCAAGGTGAGGTCGACTGACGAATTCTGCACGGTCTCTCCGTTGACCTAAGAAAGCGAGTAACCCAATCGCACCCAAACTGGACATCGTAGGTCGAACGGGTCCCTTAGTCGTTGGTGATCGTCTAAGCGTGGCAATGGCGTATAAGAGGTGGCGACATCGGGTTCTCCCCTATCCTTCGAGTCGATCCCTCGGGTGATAATTATTTTGACTAGCAGCCCTAAGCCCATCATGGAAATTGAGCTTAGTGTTACTTCATATTCATGCCGTGGATAGAGGTGCTACGGCGTCACGGAAAGCTCGTCGACCAGGCCCGTTTTGCATATGCGGCGTGAAGGTCTATCGCCGCGGCGCCTCAGACCGAATCCGTTGAAGCAGACTGCACGGGAATCAACTTCCGGCTCGTAAACCGGGCGGCCCACAGATCGTGGTCGAGTAGTTCAGCCATTTGGCTTTCGCCCTCGGATATCCGGACGGTCGGATTTCCGGCACCCGGCTCTTCTCGAGGGTAACCAGCGTCATATCCGCGTCTGCGCCAAGTGCGAGTCATGCGTAAAACGGACAGACGAAAGCCTGCCGTCAGGGTCTCGAACTCCGACAAGCCCATGCGCCGACTTTTCCGGCTGCGCCGTCCCAGACAGCGCATCCACGTCCGATGCACTTCCAGGTAGAAGCCGTTGAGCGGAAGGTAGTCGTTCGGCCTGCCGTAGTAGCCGTAGGTGTCCACGCGGAACAGCGGCGAACCACTCGTGCTGCGTGGCCAGTGACTCGTGCATGAGCCGCCAGGGGTCCTGGCGCAACGCCGTCAACTTGCGCGTCAGGCGTTTCCCTTCCGTCTTGCGCTTCACGATGAACCGGCCGCCTCGGGTCCGCCGGCAGGAATGGGTGAAGCCGAGCAAGGCGAAGATCTCTGGCCGCCGCCAGAGAATGCATACTACGAAGATCATAAGGCCGCTATTGCGGGTCCGGGGCGTCAGGAAGCATTGGTCCGTGCCCATCTTGCGGAACGGTTTTCCCGACGAGTTCATAACCGGTATCGGCGGCGTGCGACCGATCTCCTTTCGGGACGGATCGTACGGCTGCTGGTGATTCGTCGCTTTCGTTGCGACGCTGTCTTGTGCGGCGCCAAATATTCACAGAGCGCTTCGTCGAAGGCGTTCTGACGCCATCGGCGCGCAGGAGCGAGGCGGAATTCTATGGTCCATCACCTCGGTCGGGCGCTTGGCGGTCGACCGGCAGTAGCCTTATGCTGCTGGTGAGCAAAGAAACGGTGCTTCGCGTAGTTCGGCGCCGTAGCCGTCCGCCGGCTGATCCGCTCAGGGTCATTTGGCACTGATGATCGAGCCCGGCGGGCGCAATCACCGACATGCCAGTATCATCTGCATTCTGGAACGGCGCCGAGTAGTTACCGCTGCTGGCGGATCGCGAGTCCGCAACCGCCCAGTCGTGGCTCGCTGCTCAACCCACGATCGCGATCGTCGCTCGTAACCGTTGAGGATATGCGAAGCGAGCCGCTCAGACCGAAGTCGGGTCATTCTCCTAATCAGCCGAGCAGACCTCTTTTCGTTTGCTTACGAGAACCTTCACGCGCTCCGACAGCCAAACTAGTCAGCCCCTGACTACCTGTTGGTCGATGGCGCCGAAGAGCGGTGTGCCATCGGGCAGCGTGGCTTCCATACGTATCCGGTCACCAAATTTCATGAACTCCGTCTTTGGGGTACCGAAATCTAAAATCTCGATGGCACGGCGCTCGGCGATGCAAGACGATCCGATCTCGCGGAAATTCACGTTGGACACCGTGCCCGAGCCCAGCACCGTGCCAGCTACTAGATCGCGGGAGTAGGCGGCATGTGCTATGAGCTCGTCGAAGCCAGCGCTCATTGAATAGCCGTTCGCCGCGCCGAACCTTGCTCCATTCCAGTCCAACGCAAGGGCGAGATCCACACGGGCATCGCGCCAGTAGGGTCCTAGTTCGTCAGGCGTGACCGCGACGGGCGCCATCGAACAAGCGGGTTTCGCGCTGATCCACCCGAAACCGGTCTTCATCTCCACTGCGCCTAACCCACGCAGGCTCCAGTCGTTGATCTGAACAATTATCCGGATATGCTCCCGCGCCTGCACCGCGTTCGTTCCCATCTGAACAGCGTCTAGAATGATACCGAATTCGCCTTCGAAATCGATACCATCATCTTCCGAGGGGAGTCTCACATTGGCGACCGAGGAATAAAATCGGTCACTTAGACCTTGATACATGAGTGGCCTGCCGCCGTTGTCGATTGGCGCCAGGTTGAATGCTGTCTGCATTAGCTCCACATGACTGTCGTAGGCCGAGCCGTCGAGCCATTGCCAAGCGCGAGGGAGTGGCGCAAGCGCACGCGAAGGATCGAAGGGGATCCCGTCACCGGCGTTGAGCAAGTCGTATTCGATGCGAAGCTTGGGTTCCATTGCATCCCATTCCTCCAGCGCGCCTTGAAGGTTCACTGCATTGCGGGAAGGCGCACAGAGGCTGTTGTCGCGGCTCACGAGATGTAGCCGCCCATCGCGCGTGCCGTCTTCTATCGTTGCGAATCTCATGGTGGAATCCTCCTTGTACTTTGGAAAATAGCCCGGTCGCCGGACGGTTCGTCATGTCCGGGAGCTTCTTCGGAAAAAGGGCGATTATGAAGTGGGGTAGGCAGGCATTCGAGATTGTGCCGCTTTTCAAGGTGCCAAATGTCTCGGCCCGCCTTGTGGTTCAGAGCCTCCGCGGATCGTCTAGCGCTCCCCACGACCGACTGGTCGGCGCGTCGCTTTCAGTCGTAGATAACTTCATTGACCCCCATTGGCAAAATCGTTAGATTGAATATCCGAAATTCACATCGTAAATATACGGATACGGCGGGAGCGGGGGTGTTTGCGGTTTAAGAATTTAGATCTCAATCTCTTGGTCGCACTAGACGCTCTTCTCACCGAGCGTAACGTCAGTCGCGCCGCCGAGAAAATGCACATGACGCAATCAGCCATGAGCAACGCCTTGGCCCGTCTGCGTCAGTTTTTCGGTGACGATCTGCTCGTACAGGTTAACCGCGGAATGGAGCTGACGCCACGAGCCGAAGGCCTCAAGATTCCTCTTCGCGATATTCTCGTTCGCGTGGACGCTTCGGTCATCGCCGCACCTCGCTTTGATCCGGCGCAATCGGATAGGGTGTTCCGCATCTACGTTTCAGATTACACTCTAGCAATGATCGTGCCACACTTCCTTCGGCTGATCGGGCCAAAACGGTATCCAATTCGCTTCGACTTCCGACCCCAGACAGACCAGCCGCAGCGCACCCTCGAAAGCGGCGAGGCCGATCTGATCATCATTCCAAGTGAGTTCGCTTCCCCTCATCACCCATCGCAGGTGCTCTTGCAAGAAGAATTCGTTTGCGTGGCCGACAAGGACCACCCGCGCATTGGGTCCGAACTGACACAGCAGCAATATTGCGAAGAACCTCATGCCGTAATGAAGCCGATGAAAGGTGCTGTGTCCTTCGAAACGCGGGCTCTGCAAGAGATCGGCGTTGAACGCACTATCACTGCGACGACTTACAGCTTCACGTCGTTACCAGGACTCGTCGTCGGCTCAGATCGTCTCGCAACGGTTCATGCTTCCGTCGCACGCGAGGCAGCCCGGCTCGTTCCCATCCAAATCCTGCGGCTGCCATTCCAGATCCCACGCATCGATCTAGCGATGCAATGGCACACTTACAGAAGCAATGATCCAGCAATCATTTGGCTCATTGAGACAATCTCTGCCGCGGTCGGCGCCGCCAATATATAGGTCGCCGATGACGTGTTGCCGAGCGAGACAGCAAGCCACAGCGCTACCGCCTCTCCGTTGGGTTGGGACGGGATTGCAGCAGGCTGCGGGGCAAACCTCCGGACCGGTAGTTGTATGTTTGCAAATATCCTGCATCCGAAACGCTTTGAACACACCTGTAGGTGCGGATCTTACCCCCACGCGTTTTCAACCAATGGGTCATATTTTTTGCGCCACCGAATGGAAAGACATGAATCTGCTCAATCGGAGAGGCGGGATTTTCCTGTAGGTGTTTTTCAATTGCACCGACGACCCGGAGCGCAGCGCCGCCTCGGCCCATCTGACGAATTTCTCCCCGTCGAAACCGAACTGCGTGACAATGCGCACATGGGCTCCTGTGCGCTCGCCGAAGGATTTCTTCATCCGCAGTGCCTCTATCGCGACCTCCTTCGAGAAGTGCGGGCTTCCTTCCGGGTGGCCGGCTACACCGACATGAGTGACACCGTACTTGCGAAGAAAGCCGGTCGCCAGCACATCCATCGTGGAGAAAAACTCGCCGGCGGGTTTCTCTTCCCCTCCGCCAACAACCAGGATATCCGTCACTCCAATAACCTCAGCTCCAGGCAATGATCCAGTCCTCAAGCGAAGCTTTGTCGTCAGGCGGCGGGAAGCGAAGTGGGGTACGGCCTTGTATCCGAAACACTGAAACGCTTGACGGCGTAGACCAGAGTTCGTGTCGCGTGGGTACCGATATCAGTGATGTATGCTCGCACGCCCTGCGGGAACAAGCCGGGTAGCTCCAGGGATTCGAGCGCCTGCTTTGGCGATATGTCGATCGAAGCGGAGACCTTTCTCCACGTGTTGCTCCGTTCCATATCATGATGCCCATTCGGCCGCCTTTGCGTGTTTGTCTCCTTTCCCGCCTTCGCTTTGTTACGTGAAAACGACGGTCTTCCGTCCGTTCAGCAGCACGCGGTCCTGCAAGTGAAGGGTCACGGCCCGGGCAAGCACTCGCCGTTCGATATCGCGGCCCTTGCGCACGAGGTCATCCGGCCGATCCGCGTGGGTAACATGTTCAACGTCCTGGGAAATGATCGGCCCCTCATCGAGATCCCCCGTTACATAGTGCGCAGTCGCGCCGATCATCTTCACCCCGCGCTCATGTGCCTGGTGATAAGGCTTGGCCCCTTTGAAGCCAGGCAGAAAGGAATGGTGGATGTTGATGCAGCGACCGGAAAGATAGGCTGAGAACTCGTTTGAAAGGACCTGCATATAGCGCGCAAGAACGACCAGGTCCGCGCCGGTTTCCATTATTACTCCCCTTATCCGTTCCTCCTGTTCCGACTTCGTTTCCTTAGTGACTGCGAAATGATGGAATGGAATCTCGGTGGTCATCGAAAGACCCAGCGCCTCGCGTGGATGATTGGAGATGACGCCGACACATTCCATATTCAGTTCTCCTATTTGCGCCCTATAGAGCAGATCGACGAGGCAATGATCGACCTTGGAGACAAGAATAAGCACTTTCCGTTTCTGGTCGGCCGGTCGCAATGTCCATTCCAGTTCGATGCGTTTCACCTCCTCAGCAAACCGACCGATGAAATCCTCGATCGGCCTTTCCATCGAAAACGCAACGCGCATGAAGAACTTACCGGTCTCGAAGTCATCGAATTGCTGCGCCTCGTTGATGTTTCCACCGTGGCTCGCGAGGCGCGAGGCTACAGCAGCAACGATTCCCGGCCGGTCCTCGCAATGCAGTGTCAGAATGTAATCTTTCAATTTCTTACCGTTTGTTTTGGAGACAATGACCGTTATTTCCGCCTATCACTCTCTAGGATTGACCATTCTGATCCGATTGTAGACTGCCGGCACCTGGAGTTTCCTCAAACTCGATCGGGCATCACCGCGCCTTGCAGACGCTCGTCGATGTAGCACCTGCAAAGCTATATGCACGATACGTTCTTGGGATTGCCGCAACGACAGACTTGTCCAGCTATGTCGATCCGCAGGCTCAAGCTGGCCGTAGCGATCCATGGATCGAGATCTGTTATGGAGGTTCTTGCGCACTGATGGCCTGAAAGATTTCGAAGAGGACGCGGGGTTTGACGAGTGTCTCCGATCAGCGCACAGGCCCTCACACAGGACAGGGCTGCCACCAAAACTACCTCAAAGGACTAGTGTCTATTCCTACGCCGGTTACTTGTATTCAACTGGACGCCATCCGATTCAGGCCGAGGATTTCGCGCGCTTCTGTTGGAGTAGCTGGTTTTCTTCCGTATATTGACGCGACATCTACGACCTCTCGCACAAGATCATGACTGGTGGCGGCAGTTCGTCCGTCGGCGTGATAGACGTTATCTTCTAGTCCGACCCTGACAGAGTCGCAGCCGCATGCCAAACCAAGCGTAGCGAGTTTGAATTGGTCCGGACCAGTGCCTACTATCCCCCACTTCGCGTTAGGGAACAGGAGCTTTCCTTCGTCGATGCTCTGAATAATCATTCGCGGAACTGGAGGAGTGCCGCCAAATCCGCCTCCGTGGAGAAACCACAGATAGTCGGCGTTGGCGTCGAAGACGCCATCATCAGCGAATCTCTTCAATCGGTAGAGTACTGACGATGTAATAACCTCGAACTCGATAGTTGCCCCAACGCGATGCGTATATTGGATCGCTTTGCATAGCCAATCGGCGCTGTTCACAAACGGACGCTCCACTGGTTGCCCGCCCCATGGATGGTAGAAGTCCATTGAGCCAGTGGCTGCGCCATAGAGATCCGGTCGAGGTTGGATGTTTAGAAGCGCCAGTCTGTCTGAATCAGTGGGCCGAATCCACTCGCCGGTCTGGGCATCTTTTCTTGCCCCAATGCCATTGGTTGTCTGAATTAGAACATCCGTACGCTCCCGGATCAGGCGGATCGTCTCGGAAAATATCTGGACATCCCCTGTGGTCACACCTTCCGCATCCCGTGCATGGAAATGGACGACTGACGCCCCTGCCTCGCGACACTTTTCCGCCTCCTCCGCAATCTCTTTCGGAGTCACGGGAATGCGGGTAACTTCTGTCGATTGCTGATAGCCGCCATTCAGCGCGGCAACGATCACCACCGGTGTCATTCATTCCTCCTTCTCAATTACAAGAGTGTTCATCCCAACCTTGATCAACTTTCGTGTATGCATCGATCGCAGCGCCTTCGGAATACTCACGAAGAGCGACATGCATCTTTCAAGTAGTCGTAGCTCGAGCACAGATTGATATTGTTCTCGGCTTCAATTGGCTGAGATATCAGCTCGAGCAGGCGGCGGTAGGCGTACCGATCGAGTAAAGCATTGCGTGGGCCATCATCAAACCGGCGCTGACAGCGAACTTCTGAGGTACCCGCGCCATAGCGTTCGCGCTGCGGCAATACTCCCCTCCCATGTTTCCAGACACTTTATTTTTCTCCTTCCTACAACTGACCGATCCCTCTTCCTCCAACCCAATTGGGCAAACGCTCGCTCAAACCGCCAGTAGCAGGACGGGCTGACTCTAAGGGCGGGGCACCCAATCGAGAAACTCAGGTTTCCAATCTCTGCTATTGATGTTGTGAATGAAGGCCCCGAGGAATTCGGCGGTCTGTTCATCTTCGAGTGACGACGAGATCAACCGTTGCGATCGAAGGCTCATGCTCCACAATGAACCGCTAGAAGTCCTCGCGAATCCTGGGCAGATACGCGCTGACGCGAGGAGATATCCTCGCCAACGCGTCCGCAACCGTATCACGACAGGCGCGGCTCCGATCACCGTCATCGTGGAGCAGTAGATTGAGCGGATGATCGACTTTGTGGATACGGTCGTGCTGCTCAAGCGTGGACGGATCGCTTGGGTGGGCTCAACCCACGAACTGAGGACGCAAGACGAGCTGATTGAGCGCTACATCGGGGTCGGACTTCGCTCGTAATTGTTGCAGGCTGCGGCGATCACCTTTAGACGCTGGCAGTTTGAGAGAGCGTCGCCGCAGGGGCCGACGTCCAGCGCGCGGATGATCTAGATGCATAACTGTTGCCAGAGTCCTGGACCGGGGCTGGACATGTTGAGCCGCCCCTTTGCGAAAGCTATCGAGGGCCGCCTGCCGCGCAGACAGTTCCTCATTGCTGATCCGACATCTTCAAGATGGGCGGCAGTCGGAGGAGCAAGATGAGCCGGGCCGGACAGATCATGATAGAGGGCCTCGACCTCTATGCTTATCACGGTCATTTCGCGGAGGAGGAACGTCTTGGCCAGCACTTCATCATCGACCTCGTGCTCGACTGCGATTTGCGCGCTTCCTCCTTCAGCGACAACCTGGCTGACACCGTTGATTACGGCGCCGTTGTCGCGCTTCGTGACGACGATCTTCTCGGCGCGCCGCTTCAAACTACTCGAAGCGGCCGGGCGCGCTATAGCCGAAGCGATCTTCGCCGCCTATCCGTCTGTAATCGCGATCAGCATTGCCTTGCGCAAGCCCGCTCCGCCCATTCCCGCCCGGATGGCGGCCGTTGGCATTAAGCTGGACTTCCGTCGTGAGAGCTAAAGCCACAGTCGGCGGAATTCGGAATTGGCATTGGCGGCACCGCTTCGCGATCGGCCATGACGCAAGAAAGGTCTGTCGCGCATTGCCGGCTCAAGCAGATTTTTTGCATCTGAGCTAAGTGACTATCCTGCCAACATGCTGAAAGGCGACGGGTGGCAAGCACCATCAAGCGCGGAAATACTTGGCATTTACAGAATTCGTTGGTCCGTCCTTGGTCGGCCTCCTAGAACTAGAGCGCTATTTGCGCGCTGCCATCGAATGCAAGCGCGCTCGGTAAAAGGTCCCGGAAAGAGGGTCGCAACGCATCCAGGGGAGGACGCATTAATGTCGGTTCGTCACTTTGTATTAGGTGCTGTTTTCACGCTGGGCTTTGCTGCGGGTGGCAGAGCCGCTGACCTGCCAGTCAAGGCCGCTTCGCCACCGCCGGACGTGCCGTTCTTTTTTGTGATCGACAATAGGGTATCGTTTTCGTGGATGCCTAAGGGCACAACCCCCAGCATGTTCACCGTTAACCCAAACGGGACGATCACAGGCACCACTGCAAAGCAGGTTTACTCTTTCACGCACTTCGATGCGTGGGCTTACGGCACCAACTTCCTGAACATTTCGATGTTCAAGTCAGGTCATAACGACGCAGCGTCACCGTGCATCAATGCCGGATTGACCGTCAATTTCACGCCAGGAAACTGCGCAGGCGAAACGGAAGTCTATGGCTTGTTCCGAAGCACATTCGGATGGAATGAGATTTTCAACACTAAGGCCTTCAGTGTCGGACCGTTGCGCGACATTTCGTTCGAAGTTGGCGCGGATGCCGATACTGACAATCTCTATCTGGGGGCCGCCAAGCGTTCGATGGTCGCCGGACTGCAATTCGCCTTCGATCTTCCGTACAAGGGGTATTTCAACGTAGCTCCCCTGGCTTACAAGGAGATCAACCACAACGCTTTCAATCAATGCGGGAGCATTTTTGCGTTCAGCCAAGTGCCCGGACTCGGCTGCAACGTCGACGGAAACCATGAGTTCAGAACGACTTGGGCGATCGAGACCAACTACTACATGGATTTGGGCTTTTTGCCGCCGAGCTTGCAGTATTTCTCAATCAGCGGTCGCGCCGCATGGTATGGCCCCAAAGGCGACGCGAATGGTCTTCCCGCCTTTTCCGGTTCGGGTCCACTCAGCACCGCCACAAAGGTTGAGTTCAACAGCGAACCGATCCGCTTAACTTTTGACGCCAGCAAGGCTGCGCTGGGTGAAAAATATACTCATTTCGTTGATCTCTGGATCGCCTATCGCTACTGGCAAAACAAGTACGGCTTCGATCACAACGCCACGCCGAGAGTTTGCACCATCGCTGCAACCGGCCAAAGCACCAACAGTTGCACTGAATCGACGGTCTACGGCGGCATCACTATGAAATTCTGAGCCACCTCTTCTGTTCTCCCGGTGGAACTTAAGGCGCCGCGATGACCCCGCGGCGCCCGTTTTTCAAGGGACGTCTCTGATGAAAGTACAACGGCCGCTGACCTCCCGACGAAGATGCTGCGGGACTTTTGCGGCATCAGACTGCGGATCGCAGGGGATCGAAGTGTCAGGTAGCGAGATGCTTGCGCACTCGCTTCAACGTGTCATGTCCCTGCCTTTCGCGACACCGACCGCATTCATCGAATCGCAGCGGGCCGGTGTGCAGGGGATCGTTCAGATATTAGCCTCGGCCAGGATCAACATCGCACGATCGTTGAAGCGATTCAAACTCCACAAGATGGGAGGGCTCAGGCTCTCACTATCGAACATTCATTCGCAGCAACTCGCTATCTAAGGCTTGTGCTGGCTTCAGACCGGCACTCGAGCCCCATGCCCTCTCTCACGCTGATAAAAAACCCCGCGTTTTAGATAGGACACCATGACTGTGCGTATCCTCGACGGTCGGGCAATTGGGAGAGCAATTCGGACTCGGATCACGATCGATGTCGACGAACTTACCCGGTTTGCCGGCGTCGTACCAGGACTTGCCGTGATCCTGATCGGAGGAGACCCCGCCTCCCGTGTCTACGTCACTAACAAGATGAAAGCGTGCGTCGATGTCGGAATCCGCTCGACTCTGATCGAGTATCCGGACGATGTGCCGGCCGAAGTCTTGATTGAGTCTATAAGGCGGCTGAACGAGGATCCGGTGACGCACGGCATCCTCGTGCAACTTCCTCTCCCCCCGCATCATGACGTTCGTGCCGTCTTGCACACGATTTCCGTAGAGAAGGATGTTGACGGCTTTCATCTGTACAATGTTGGTGGGCTGGTCGTCGGCGACACGATCTTCTCGCCTTGCACACCCTTTGGCGTGATGAAAATCCTCGACCACGCCCATATTCCCCTCGAAGGCAGGAACGTCACCATCGTCGGCGCGAGCAACATCGTCGGCAAGCCGATGGCACTGATGATGATGCGGCGCGATGCCACGGTCGCAGTGTGCCATGCAAAGACACGCGATGTCGCGCAGTACACAATCCTTGCCGATATCCTCGTGGTTGCTGCGGGCGTCCCCAATCTGATCCTGCCGCAGATGGTGCGGACCGGCGCGGTGGTTATCGATGTCGGAATCAACCGGCTGCCGGACGGACGCCTGGTCGGCGACGTCGACTTCGAGGGAGTGAGCCGGAAGGCCTCTTTCATCACACCCGTGCCGGGTGGCGTCGGGCCCATGACGGTCACCATGCTGCTCGTCAACACCCTGTCGGCGGCCCGCCGCTTCGTCGAGCGGACACGCGGACCGATCCTCCCACCCGCTCATTCAGAAGACATCACGTAGTTGGCATGGAAAAGGGAGGCACTGATGAAACCGATGATTATTACCACACCAGCAAGTTACTACACGAGCCGCTGGGGCCTCCCCGAAATTCCCAACGCGACCGACGCGAGCATGTCCTGAAAAGAAACCTGCTACATTGGAAACTGGTCCTTGCTTCGGGAGCACCGCTTCAAGGGGCCCAACGCGCTCAAGCTCCTCTCTGAGACCTCCGTGAATAGTCTTGCGAAGGTCGACCCGAATCAATCCAAGCACGTCATCCACTGCAACGACGACGGCAAGGTCAGCCACGAGGGCATTTTGACGCTGCTCGGCGAACATGGGCTCGACCTTTCCAGTTATTCGGCCCATCGTTGGTCAATGCAGCGAGAGAGGCTCACGCTCTCGGTAACACCACGGCTATTGCAGATTACCTATCGGTTTCAATGGAGCCGCTCGCAAAGGTTCGAAGCGCGGCTAAACTGTCGGGGCCTGTGCTATGAGCACCCGTGTTGCTTACAGCGCCTAAAAGAGAGCACTAGGTAGGAGCGGCGAGAGGCGCCAGCCGCCCGAGGGCGGCGCCTTTACGATCAGCCAGCAAGTAACGCACATGGTAGACAGCAGAAATCCAACTAACCAGCGACATGCTCCAAGAACACCTCCGGTCGACCTGCAGCATCTTCGATTTGCAGTGGCAGCTAGTGACTACGGGAGCCTTCGCAGAGCTGCGGACATCCTCTCGGTTCGGCATTCTGTGTTGAGCCGTTCGATTGGCCAGTTCGAGGACAGGGTCGGCGTCGCGCTGTTTAAGCGCTCAAGCGGAGGTGTGAAGCCAACCTTAGCCGGTCGAACTGTACTACGAATCGCGAGGCTTATCCTCGAGCAAGTCGATACTCTGGTTGAAACGGGGCGACATAGCGGTCGCGGCGAGGTTGGCCGTATTTCCATCGGCTTCTGTACCTCCATATCCGCCGGCAACCTCCGAGCTACACTGACCGAATTCAAGGACCGCCATCCTCGGATCGAAATAGCAACTGTCGAACGGTCGCGAACGCGGCTCGCAACGGCTCTGCGAAATGGTACGGCGGACGTTCTGATCGTAACTGGGGAAGTGCCGTTACGGGACAATAACATTCGCTCGCTCTGGAGCGAGCGAGTCCTGGTCTCTCTGCCGGAGGATCATGCATTGGCAGCGAGCCCTGTAGTTTATTGGACGGATCTCCGGAGCGAGACCGTCCTGTTAAGCCAGTACGATCCCGGACGCGAGCTTGAGGACCTTCTGATATCACACCTTGTTTCTCCCGCGGATCGTCCAAAGATCGAACGCCACGACGTCAGCCGAGGTATAATCAAGAGTCTTATCAGCATGAAGCTTGGGATCAGCTTAGTACTGGAATCAGATATTGGCGCGAGCTTCGCTGGCTTGGTTTATCGCGAACTGCGTGGCGAAACAGGGCCGACGCGTGTAGATTTTTCTGCACATTGGCGCGCAGACAACGAAAATCCCGCCTTGAACAGCTTTCTCAGACTTTTGGCCGAACGCTACCCCTCGCCCACTTCTCGCGAATGAGCCACACGCCGTAGCTTCGCAAAGCCGCGGTCCGTCGCCATGAACCGCGCCAGCATCGGTGCGATGAGCTTACTAGGATCGCTGATGGGCTGACCGGATTCGCCTGCAAGTGCCTTCGCGTAGACAACCAGATCTCGATGTACGGATGCTGGCAATTCAATGCTGAGCTTGACGGGCTTGTCGTCAAGTAAAGTTCCAATCTTGAGCTTAGCCATGGCTGCCGTCACCTTTTATATGGCTCGAGAACGAGATCGCGATTGACAATCACGCGCACCGGGAACCCCGGACGGATGGTCAGCGTCGGCTGAATATTGAGGCTGCGACGAACAACCTGCTGGCCGGTTTGATTCAGCGAGTCCCCCGCTCCGTGCCGCAGTGCCTGGATAATGGCACTGTCATTGCTATTGGTGTCAGAACCCGCACCAAGCTCGGTACCGACGGCCAGCAGCGTCGACAGGGCAGCAGCTTTGAGCAATTCGCTCCAATGGTTGTCGACTTCGTCTTCGAGGCCGGCATATCCTGCCGCGTCTGCACCCGGCTGCCGCTCCAGAACGATCGAACGACCGTTCGGCATGATAAGGCGGGTCCAGACCAACAAAACGCGTGACTGACCGAACGCAACCTGACTGTCGTAGACCCCGATCAAGCGGGCCCCTTGCGGGACGAGCAGAAGGCGCCCGGTCGGCGAATCGAATACGTTTTCTGTTACCTGCGCGGTGACTTGGCCGGGAAGGTCTGACCTGATGCCGGTGATCAGTGCTCCCGGAATCACTGTTCCAGCCTGGACAATGTATGGCGAAGCGCGCCTGCTGACGCGGTCAGGGCTTACCGTGCGGCGATCCACAGAAGCGTTCACAAAGGCAAGTTTTCGGTCCTGCGCGTTCTGCGCAGATCCATCGTCGCTGGCGCCCATTGCGTTCGGCGGCACGACGCGCTCGCCTCCAGCTGCCGTAGCGGCAGGCGGACGCACTTCTCGCCCGTTGGTCGAAGCGAACAGATGGCTGTTACGGGCCGCCTCGCTCTCTTGATCCCGGCGTTGCTGCTCCGGATCTCTGCCGGTCGTCGGCGACTGGCCTTGAGCGGCCAAGATCGGTCGACCGAGGTCGCCTGGGAGCGGTGGACCAAGCTGCGGCACGGTTTGGCGTGAGACCCCACCGTAATCCTTCGGTAGCGCCTCGATGCCATCGGCGAGATTGTGATGATCGGTGCTATAGAGCTCGTCGGTCGTCTGGTTGCGTGGGCGATTGCTTTGCAATGACCACAATACGGCTCCGCCGATAACCAGCAGGGCAACCGCGCTCCCTCCCGCCAGTACCTTGCGAGACAATCGGGTGACCCGCGGAGGTTCGGCTCGGAGGCGGAAGCTCCTGGATTGCTCCTCCGGTGCTTGCCGCGAAATGACCCCCTCCGGATTATTTTCGTTCTGCGTGCTCATGATGACGGCCTCCCGTCAGTCCTGACGATCCTGACCTTCTGTTGATGCTCACCGCCGAGCCGCAGTTCTGCAGCTGCAAACAGCCGGTCCACGATCAATACATTGCCGTAGGCGCGATAGTTGACCAGTTCGGTCTTGCCGTCGGGGCCGATCACGAAGAGCGGCGGCATCTCGCCTTGCACGATGCCTTGCGGGAATTCGATATAGACCTTTCGGCCGTCATCATAGGCCGCGAGCGGCCGCCAGGGTGGACTGTCGCCCTCGATCGCGTAACGAAAGACACGCTGCGCCGGATCTGGAATTGCAGGTCTGACGGCGACTGAGCGCGATCGTTCGCGAACCGTTTCCGGATAGTACCAGGCAACAGATGGCATGTACGGCCGTTCGCGAGAGCGGAGCTCGATCAGGTAGGTGCGCCGGTCGGTATTGACGACAAGATTGGTTTCGATCGAAGCCCGGGTCGGCTTCACCAGGATATGGACGCGACGCGTGTCCCCGCTCCCGCTCTCCGTATCTCCCACGACCCAGCGCACGGTATCTCCGGCCGCGATCGGTCCAGATCCCGTCAATTGCTCTCCTTCTTCCAGCGCAATGTCCGTGATCTGTCCGGGAGCGGCGTAGACCTGGTAAAGCGCCCCGGGGCTAAAGGCGTAAATCTGCGCGGCATTGAAATACCCCTTTTTGCGCGGCTCGACCCGCGCCGCACTATTTGCCGTCTCAACTCGGCTCACGGGTTCAGCCTCTTCCTTCGCCCCCGACTTGCCGCCGAGAACCGGTTTCCAAAGCGGTGGAACGTGAAGCGGGCGAGCTCGGTCGCTAAGAGACGCTGGAGGTGCTGGCAATGGCGGGACCTCGGCGTCATAGCTGATTTCCGGCGGAATGTAGGTGGCGCATCCAGCTAGGGCGGATGTGCTAAGCAACAGAGCAGTAAAAAGGGCTCGCCTCAAAGCCGCGAGCTTGCTCGAGCTGAACCTGCGGTATTGGATCGGACCTTTTGAACATATGTTACGCATCGTCTTGATCACTGCCCCAGCTCCTTTGACCAGTTGATGGCGCGGACGTAGACGCCAAGCGGATTCTTGCGCAGCCGTTCGGCATCTCGCGGCGTTTCGATTGCGACAGTGAGAATTGCGGTCCAGCGCTCGGTCGCGCTCAATGAGCCGTTCTCGTAAACACGTTGGGTCCACGCCACCCGGAAGCTTTCCGACGACGCACGGATGACGCTCGACACGTCGACGGAGATCTGCGCCTTGCCCAACTTGGCGAAGGGATCGTTGTTGCGCGCAAAATCGTTGAGCGCGGCGGCGCCACGATCGGTAGTAAAGTCATAGGCCCTAAGCCAGTTCTGGCGCAAAACGATGCCGTCGGCCGGCAGGCCTCTGACGTCCTCGATAAAGCGCGCCAGGTGATAGGCGATCTGAGCATCTGTAGGCTGATAATCGATGTTGGCTGGCGCAACCCGCTGGGCCTGGCCCAGGCGATCGACCTCGACGACCCATGGCGTGATTGATCCTCGTGCTGACTGCCAAACAAGTCCACCGGCCAGGCCGCCCGAGAGCATGAGGCAACCGAAGGCCATCAAGCGCCAATTCTTGGCCTGCACGCGCGCAGATCCAATGCGTTCGTCCCAGACTTGCGCTGCTTTTTGGTAGGGCGTGGCCGGCTCGGGCATGCGCCCGTAGTGAACGGAAGGTCGTCTGAACATGGAGAGTTGCCCCTGAGATCGAGTGATTGGTTTCGTGTCGCGGTGTCCGGTTTGACGCCGCTGCTGGCGCCCGGCGAACCGGCAGGTTGGCTCCCTGTCAGCGCTCTCCTTCCGAGAGATCGACAGAAGAGCCGCCGCCGCCATGACCACCAGAGCGAACAGCATGAGCGGCCGCCGACGCGCCGTCCCGAATGGTCTGGGCCCGCTTCATGCGCCGGGCCCAATCGGGTTGCCCCTCGGTGGACGTACTCGCAGCGGGCTCACCCGCTTGCCCGCCGCCGCGGAATGTGGCCGCGGCTCGACGTAAAGGGCTCATCGCAGCCGAGCCACCTGCCTCCGCGACGCCAGCAAGGCCACCACTTCGATACGCCGCGGATGTGCCACTCACCATGGCAGCCCCACCGCGCCCCGCACCTGCGAGCGCACCACCAGCAAGACCAGCGCCACCGGCGGCAAGGCCGGCGCCCGCCGCAACAACGCCGCCGGCAGCAAGGCCCGTCCCAATCGCGGCGCCGGCGCCGAGCTGGGGTCCGCCCGATACCAGGCCGTTTGCGATTCCGGGACCGAAGATACCGAGCCCCAGCAAGGAGAGGGCCGCGAGCACCAGGGTCATGGCATCTTCGATTGTAGGCTGCGCGCCGCCAAAACCGGCCGTGAACTGTGAGAACAGCGTTGAGCCAATGCCCACGATGACGGCTAGGACCAAAACCTTGATCCCGGACGATATGACGTTGCCGAGGACCCGCTCCGCCGCGAAGGCCGTCTTTCCAAACAAGCCAAAGGGAATGAGCACAAAGCCGGCCAGCGTCGTCAGCTTGAACTCGATCAATGTGACGAAGAGCTGGATCGCCAAAATGAAGAAGGCGAGCAGCACCACGACCCACGCGAACAGGAGAACGACGATCTGAACGAAATTCTCGAAGAAGCTGATATAGCCCATCAGGTTCGAGATCGAATCGAGCATCGGCCTTCCGGCATCGAGCCCGACCTGAGCGATTTTTCCCGGCCGCAGGAAGTCTGACGCGGAAAGGCTTGAACCGGACGCTTTCAGACCAAGCCCGGCAAAGCTCTCAAAAACAATGCGCGCCAGACTGTTCCAGTTGCCGATCAGATACGCAAAAATGCCAACGAATAGCGTTTTCTTGACAAGACGCGCGACGATGTCCTCGTCCGGGCCCCAACTCCAGAATAACGCGGCAAGCGTGAGGTCGATGGCGGCAAGCGTTGTCGCGAGATACCCGACCTCACCACCCAAAAGCCCGAAGCCGTTATCGATGTAGCGGGTGAATGTCTCAAGGAACTGGTCGATGATGCCGGTGCCGGTCATGGCTTAGCTTCCTCGGGCACGCCGACGGACGGATATCCTTGCTGCATCCGGCTCTGATCCTTTGACACGGGTGTCACGGCGGTTTCTGCAGCGGCAGCACCGTCCCGATTGACAAAGAAGCGGCGGCGGTTTTCAGCCCATACCTTATGGCAATGCTGATAGTCCCCTGCATCTTCGGAAGAGACGGTCCGGCAGCGCGCAAGCTCGGACCGGTCAACGTCTTTGGTCTGCTCTGCCTTCGGCGCAGAGCTATTTTCTCCGCCACGAAGCTGGATCACGCAGCCTGCTAGGACCAGAACCCCGACTGACATGAGTAGCGATAGCGCTTTGAATGGGCCTGTATCGGTCATCAGTGGAACATCCGCACGTCCTGGGATTGATAGCCCTGCCCTGGCGTCAGAAATCGCCGCAGCTGTTCGCGACCCTGGTCCTGGGCTGCGGCGCGCTGCGCCGCTTCAAGGCTCTGTGCCCTGCCCTGCGCAGCCACAGTGGCGGTAAGATCGGCGAGTTGCTGCGCCTGAAGCGCGAGGATCTGGTTGCCGGCCTGGGTCGCCTGCAGGGCGCCGCTGGCACCCTGGCTTGAGGTCACGAGCGCCGATGTTTGGACGCGATTGGTGTCGAGGTTCCCAACAACGCCAGCCTGAACCCGGAGCGCGTCCTGCAACGCGGCGACAGAATTCTGCCAACGTGATTGAGCATTGGTGATCAGCAGCTGGCTGGATTGGCTGCCGTTGGCTGGCGCATAGCTGGCCGAGAACGCGCGATCGATCTGCTGGACGTCGTAGGCGATGCGTTGGGCTTGGCTCAGCAGCTGCTGGGTTCGCTGGATCGATGATTGCAGTTGTTGGAGGGAGGAATACGGCAGGCTCGCCAGATTCCTGGCCTGATTGATCAGCATCTGCGCTTCGTTCTGCAACGAGGTGATCTGGTTGCTGATCTGCTGCAGCTCGCGCGCCGCTGTCAGCACGTTCTGGACGTAATTGTTGGGATCAAAGACAATCCACTGCGCTCGTGCGGGCGCCGTGACGCAAAGCGTCAGGGCGATCGTGCCGGCGGCGGCAAATAGACCAAGGCGCCTCATTGCGATTTCTCCAGATTGACGAGACTGGGAATCAGGTCCGTGGCCCAGGCGACGCCCCGGTGCTGGAGCCAGGCCGGCACGAAGCCGTCAGTTCCATGCTCGGCGAGGAGCTGTGCGATGGTCGCCTGGTCTGTCTTGGATGAGGCCGCCGTGAATGCGAGCGCAACTTCGCCTAGGCCAAGCTCGAACATCCGATTGCCGCGACGGGACTGGCAGTAATAGTCGCGCTTGGGCGTCGCCCGGCTCAGAAGCTCGATCTGGCGGTCATTGAGGCCGAAACGGCGATAGATGGCCGTAATCTGCGGTTCGATCGCCCGCTCGTTCGGCAGCAATAGTCGTGTTGGGCAGCTTTCGATGATCGCCGGCGCGATTGCCGAGCCGTCGATGTCCGAAAGCGATTGGGTGGCGAAGATGACGGAGGCATTCTTCTTGCGAAGCGTCTTCAGCCATTCCCGGAGCTGGCCGGCAAAATCGTCGTCGTCGAGGGCGAGCCAACCCTCATCGACAATGAGAAGCGTCGGACGGCCGTCGAGACGATCGCCGATGCGATGAAACAAGTAGGCCAGCACGGCTGGCGCCGCGCTCGTTCCGATCAAGCCTTCGGTCTCGAACGCCTGGACTGATGATTCCCCAAGGCGCTCGAATTCAGCATCAAGCAAGCGCCCGGACGAACCGCCAAGGCAATAGGGTTGAAGAGCACGCTTCAAGAAGTTCGATTGCAGGAGGACTGACAGGCCCGTCAGGGTGCGCTCCTGTATTGGCGCCGACGCGAGAGACGTCAGGGACGACCACAGATGGTCCTTGACCTCTGGGGTGATCTCGACCTTTTCCCGCGCCAGGATGGCACCGATCCATTCGGTGGCCCATCCGCGCTCGGAAACGTCGTCGATCCAGGCCAGCGGCTGCAACGCGACCGCTTGATCGCCTCCGTCCGACAAGGCACCGCCGAGATCATGCCAATCGCCACCCATGGCGAGCGCGGCCGCCCGGATTGAACCGCCAAAATCGAACGCAAAGACCTGGGAGTTCGGGTAACGGCGGAATTGCATTGCCATCAGGGCAAGCAGGACCGACTTGCCAGCTCCTGTCGGCCCCACCACCAGCGTATGGCCAACGTCACCGACGTGGAGCGAAAACCGGAATGGGGTTGATCCCTCCGTCTTGCCGAACAGGAGCGGCGGGCCGCCAAAATGCAGATCGCGCGCCTCGCCCGCCCACACGGCCGACATCGGAATCATATGGGCGAGGTTGAGAGTTGAGACCGGCGGCTGCCGCACATTGGCATAGACATGCCCGGGGAGACTGCCGAGCCAGGCTTCGACGGCGTTCACCGTCTCGATCATGCAGGTGAAATCGCGGCCTTGAATGACCTTCTCGACCAGGCGGAGCTTTTCATCGGCAGCATTGGGATCGGCGTCCCAAACCGTGATGGTCGCGGTGACAAAGGCCTGTCCGATCTGGTCCGAACCCAGTTCCTGCAGGGCAGCGTCGGCGTCGAGCGCCTTGTTGTGAGCATCCGTATCGAGCAGCGTCGAGGCCTCATTGGTCATGACCTCCTTGAGGATGGCGCCAATCGATTTTCGTTTGGCAAACCACTGCCGCCGGATCTTGGTCAGCAGCTTGGTGGCATCAGTCTTGTCCAGCATGATTGCTCGGGTCGACCAGCGGTACGAAAATGGCAGGCGATTGAGGTCATCCAAAATTCCAGGCGTCGTCGCTCCCGGAAAGCCGACGATGGTGAGAACGCGCAGATTGGCTGATCCCAGCATCGGCTCTAGCCCGCCGGTCAGCGGCTGGTCCGCCAGCAGCGCATCGATGTACATGGGAATTTCGGGCACGCGAACACGATGACGCTTGGTCGAGATCGTCGAGTGCAGGTAGGTCAGCGTGGCCTGATCATCGAGCCATGCGCATTCCGGCATGAATCCTTCCAGAAGCCCGAGCACGCGGCTGGTTTGATCGATAAAGCCGCGAAGTACCTCGCGAGCATCGGCTCCAACGGTCCGATCGCGCCCTTCATAGAGCAGTCGCTCTGCCTTGGCTGCGCCCTCCTCCGGAGGCAGATAGAGGAAAGTCAGGAAGTAGCTGGACTCGTAGTGGGCGCCGGCCTCCTCAAACTGAGCCCTACGCTCGGCGTCGACCAATGCAGATGCGACGTCCGGAAATGTGCTCGGAGGATAGCTGCCGGCAAAATGGCGCTGCGCCTCAACGAACACGGCCCAGCCGGATCCCAGGCGGCGAAGTGCATTGTTCAGACGACCGGCGACCGCGACAAGTTCAGCTGGCACCGCGCTATCGAGGTCGGGTCCACGGAACTTCGCTGTCCGCTGGAAAGAGCCATCCTTGTTCAGGATGATGCCCTCGTCGACGAGGGCTGCCCAAGGCAGGAAATCGGCAAGACGCGCATTGGAATGGCGATATTCGGCAAGGTTCATCATGACCGAGAACTCAGAGGTTGAGATGACCGGGAATGCGCAGATGGCGCCGCACGACATCCACAAAGGCGGGATCGCGCCTGGCGGCCCAGACGGCGGCCATGTGGCCGATGAACCAGAGGACAAGACCTGCGATCCAGAGCCGCAGTCCGAGTCCAAGAGCTGCCGCCAACGTGCCGTTGACGATGGCGACCGCCCGCGGCGCACCGCCCATCAGGATCGGCTCGGTAAGCGCACGGTGAACCGGCACGACAAAACCTGCGGCCGCCTCGTCCATCAGATCACCACGCCGCCGCCGAACGAGAAGAACGACAGGAAGAAGCTAGAGGCCGCAAATGCGATCGACAAACCAAACACGATCTGGATCAGCCTGCGGAAGCCACCTGACGAATCCCCGAACGCGAGCGTGAGTCCGGTTACGACGATGATGATAACGGCGATGATCTTGGCGACCGGCCCCTCGACCGACTGCAGGATCTGATTGAGGGGCTGCTCCCATGGCATGTTCGAGCCGGCCGCCCATGCGGGCGCTGTCGTCAGAACAACCGGGCTGACAATCGCCAGCAAAGCAGCTTCTCCAAGGATACGAAATCGTGGACGCATGTCAGTCTCCTGCTGATGAAAGGCTGTAGTCGCCGGCGGCACCAAGCCCCGTCACGAGAGCGAGTTCTGCGAGGCGACGATCGGCGCCGCGCCCCGCAAGCACGGCGACGACGTTGATGGTCTCGGCGATCAGGGCACGCGGAACCGTGATGACCGCTTCCTGGATCAGCTGCTCAAGACGCCGCAGAGCGCCGAGCGCACTGCCTGAATGAATGGTGCCAATGCCGCCGGGGTGACCGGTGCCCCACGCCTTGAGAAGGTCGAGAGCTTCGGCCCCGCGGACCTCGCCGATCGGGATGCGGTCAGGACGGAGGCGCAGCGAGGAGCGGACGAGATCCGACAGCGTGGCTACGCCGTCCTTGGTCCGCAGCGCTACAAGATTGGGCGCCTTGCACTGAAGTTCGCGCGTGTCTTCGATCAGAACGACCCGATCGGAGCTCTTTGCCACCTCGGCCAGGAGCGCATTCGTCAACGTTGTCTTGCCGGTCGATGTCCCACCGGCGACAAGGATATTCTTACGAGCGGCGACCGCACCCTTCAGGATTGTGGCCTGCTTCGAGGACATGATCTCTCTGGCGACGTAGTCGTCGAGCGTAAAGACGGCGACAGCAGGCTTGCGGATCGCGAACGCCGGAGCTGCCACGACGGGAGGCAAGAGACCTTCGAAGCGCTCCCCGGTTCCGGGCAATTCGGCCGAGACCCGAGGCGCGCCGGCATGCACCTCGGCACCGACGTGATGCGCCACCAGGCGAACAATGCGCTCGCCATCTGCTGCGGACAAAGTTTCGCCTGTATCGATCAAGCCGCTCGACAACCGATCGATCCACAACCTCCCATCCGGGTTCAGCATCACCTCGATGATCGTTTCATCCTCGAGGTAGCTGGCAATCGCCGCGCCAAGCGCGCTACGCAGCATTCGCGCACCGCGCGAATTCGCTTCCGATTGGATGGAATGGATTGCCACCGACGTCCCCACCGAATGAGGACCTCCACAGCGGGCCCTCAGGTGGGGATGATTAGAAAAGGCATCAATGGGCTTGGCGCAACGAGCGCTTTCGGTGATGGTAGACTGGCGTAGAAAAAGAAAGACCGAGAACCGATGTTTGAGGCTTACTCAATCGCACCGGGTCGCTTGCGAGTTGCTGCTCACCACTCGGCCTCATCATACGCGCTCATAGTATGACCGTGGCGCCGGCGCTATTCATTCAATCACTGCAACGTCCGCCTGCGGTGTGATCGGGCCAAAGCGCTATACGCGACTGCGTATATTAATATCCTATACGCGATATCGTATATTTATCGATATACGCATCCACGTATATTGACATTTTATACGCGTTCCCGTATCAAGCTCCAATGGATACGATCGCTCGCACCCCGCAGCAGCTTGGCGCCGCCATTAAGCGGCACCGCCGGCAAAAAAAACTCACCCAGCGCGGCCTAGGCGACGAGATGCACGCGCGCCAAGCGACTGTCTCGAAGCTGGAGGCCGGCGAACCAGCGACGCAACTGCGCATCCTCATGGATGCGCTGGCCGCGCTCGACCTGGAACTGGTCCTCCGACCACGCACGAAGGTGTCGGCCAAAGCCATCGAGGATCTGTTCTGATGGGACGCCGTCCTATCCGAGCGCCTCTCAACGTCTACCTGAACGCTCGTCTGGTCGGGCGGCTGCGGCGGGAGAGCAGCGGCGCCATCGATTTCCAATACGACGAAGCCTGGCTGGGATGGGAGAACGCCATCCCGGTCTCGGTATCGATGCCTCTACGCGAAGACCGCTATATCGGTGACCCCGTCATTGCAGTCTTCGATAACCTGCTTCCCGATAACGACGACATCCGCCGGCGTGTCGCCGAACGCGCGCATGCCGGCGGAGCCGATGCTTACAGCCTGCTTTCCGCGATCGGCCGCGACTGTGTCGGCGCCCTGCAATTCCTTCCGGATGGAACGGCACCCGGAGCGGCGGGCGCGATTGACGCTCGCGTCGCGAGCGACCAGGACATCGCGGCGATCCTTGCCAATCTCGCCAACAATCCGCTCGGCATCGGTCCCGATCAGGAGTTTCGTATCTCTCTGGCTGGAGCCCAGGAAAAAACCGCCCTTCTCTACTGGAAGGACAAGTGGCATGTGCCGCACGGCACGACCGCCACCACGCACATCATCAAACCGCAGATCGGCAGGTTACCGAGCGGCGTCGACCTGACCCACAGCGTTGAAAACGAGCATCTCTGCCTGAAGCTCGTCGCCGCGCTCGACTTGCCCGTCGCCAAGTCGCGCATCGTTGATTTCGCGGGGAGGCGCGTGCTCGCCGTTGAGCGCTTCGACCGCACATGGGCGCACGACGGACGGCTTCTGCGCCTGCCACAGGAAGATTGCTGTCAGGCGCTTTCCGTCCCGCCCGGGCGCAAATACGAATCGGACGGCGGCCCGGACATCCGAAATATCTCTGATCTCCTCAAAGGCAGCGATACACCGGCGACCGACCAGGCGACCTTCTTCAAGGCACAAATCGTTTTCTGGCTTCTGGCGGCTACTGACGGCCACGCCAAGAATTTCAGCATCCACCTCTCGCCCGGCGGACGATTCGTCCTCGCGCCGCTGTACGACATCATCTCAACGCAACCGAGCCTCGATGCCAAGCAGATCACGCAAAACCAGATGAAGCTCGCCATGGCGATCGGCAATAGTCGCCACTACGTAGTACACACGATTCTCGGCCGACATTTCGTGCAAACCGCAAAGACTTGCGGCCTGCCCGACAGCGTGGTTCGCGGTATCATCGAAGAGCTCGCGGATACGGCTGGCACGAAGATCGACACAACGATTGCGAAGCTGCCGAAGGATTTCCCGCAGGCGATGGCAGAATCCATCGCGACCGGCGCCAAGCGACGCCTCAACAGCCTCGTCACGACGGAGAGTGGCGCTTAGGTCGCGCGGGTCACCACTCCACCTCGCCGTCCGATTGCTCGCAGAAAATGCTTGCTTCGACCACATCGAAAGCGCTGACCGGCATGGTGGAAGGGACTGAATTCATCCAGCAAGCAAAGGATTGGATCCAAGGTAGCCCGAACCAAACCAACGCCGCGATCTGCAGCGCTACGTTGAGACTGAACGCGACTTGATAAGCCAAGATCGACCTATGGCCATCGTTCGTGGACCATTGCTCCAGGATCACTCCGGTCGCATATTGTGCCAGAAATGCCCACCCAAAGTGCAAGACGTTCAAGGCGCCATTGGCACGGCCGGCAAGCTCCGACGGAAAATAATCAGCTATCACGGCAAAGCTGACCACAGTTGCCGTTCCGATGATTGCGACAACCGACCAGGGCAAGATGGACGGCAGAGGTACTCGCAGGATCAAGGCTAGCTCGGCTGCGATAAACAGCACGGCCAGCATCGCGAATATCGTCTCAGCCGTGAGGCCTGTTCGTTTGACGTGATGGATCGTCATACCGAACAACCAGGCACTGCCGCTGAGAAAGATCGACATGATGAACAGCTGTCTGACGAGGCCTGCGCGATCGAGCCCCTCCACGTCTGCAAGCCACGGTGATGCCCACAATCCCTGCAGCGACCAAGCTGAACCAACGCAAGTCGCCGACAACGGGGCTATCCGCCAGAAGCGCCTGTCGCTGAAAACGGATCCCAGGGTGGCGGAGACTGGTGCTTTCGATGGGATAACGCGTTGTTCTGGAACTACGACATAGATGAGGATCGCTGTGGCACCTGTCGCAGCCGCCAGGACCTCAAAGAGCTGCCGCCGGCCCATCCAAGCGAGCAGGTGTTCGAGGGGAACTGTGGCGGTCACCGCTCCTAGTGATCCCAGCATGATCATGTAGCCGTTGAGCAAGGCAACTCGCTCCCTGGGGAACCAAAGGATGATGGACTTAAGTCCTGCCGTCAGCGCCCCCGCGACGCCAAGCCCGATCATCGCACGCGCGATCAAAAACGACAGGAAGCCGGTCGATACGGCGAACAGTCCGGCGCCCAGTGCTGCGAACCAGAGCAGCGCGCTCTGGACCCGACGCGGACCAAAGCGGTCCAACAATATACCGACCGGGATCTGAGCCGCCGCAAAGACCAGGAAATAGACTGACGTAAGCAGTCCGAGGTTGGCTGACCCAAGCCCGGCATCCGAGCTGAGATGACTCACGATCAAGGCGTTGATCGTCCGAAATAGATACGAAAGATAGTAGCCAGCAGCAAACGGTAGAAATACGCGCACGGTGAGACGCCACGTCCTTGTAACTTGCATGCCGACCCTCTTGCTCATCAACTCATTCGAGCCGATAGCGCGTCCAGCTTTTTATAGGCTCGGCTGAATCACTTTGGTCGTAGGCTGGCGTAGAAAAAGAAGGGTTCGCGCGATGGCGCATTGAGAGCGATCAGTCAGGTCCGCCGGCGGGCTCCTGACGGACGATATCTTCCGGTATCTCACGCAGAAAGCTCTGCCCCTTTTGCAAACGACGCCCGAGCGCCTCGACAAATCCTTCAAACCGCTCCCGGCCTTTTGCCTGTGCAGCCGCCTGCGCGTCGTTCGGTAGCGGTGGCGTAACCGTCAGCCAGAAACGGACGAAGAGAGCCAGGGTCTCGGCTGTCAAACCAACGTCACGCTCCAGTCTCTGCATCTGACGCGACAGCCGATCCAGGCGACGGGTAAACGCCGCCTCCCGCCTGTCCGATCCATCCGGCGACAGAAACGAAGCAACGGCCGCCTCCACGATCGCAGACCGCGAGAGCTTCTGGCGATCCGCCAGATCCGAGACCTGCTTGAGAAGCTCCGGCGGGAAATACACGTTCATCCGGTCGCGCATAGTGTCTCAGAGCTCCATGCCGTCATTCGGGTCCATAGCGGCTTGACGGGCGACGCCGCGCATTTGCTGACGGAGAAGCCGGGACTGGCGGACCGCGTCCTCGTCGTCGTCAAGAACGACGGCAAATTCCTCGGCCGGCGTCGGTTCGGCCGTCTCCTTGGCGATCGCGACGTGATCGGGGAGTTCGGGCTCGCGACGAAGGCCGCTATTCGCCGAATCTTCCTCCGCTCGCCCCCTTTCGCTTGGAAGCGACGCCGGCTTGGGCGCTCCCAATGCAGACCATCCGTCCGTTCGCGGTGACCGGCCGGATGCGGCTGGATCGGGCGGCGGCAAGACCCGCTCGGTAAACCGCCGATCTTCATAGTAGCGAGCCTTCCGAGCTCGAATCGGCGGCGTACCCGCCACCATGACGATCTCGTCCGACGGCGAAAGCTGCATGACTTCGCCAGGAGTCAGAAGCGCGCGCGCCGTCTCCTGCCGCGAGACCATCAGATGCCCGAGCCACGGGTTTAGCCTGTGTCCGGCATAGTTTTTCATCGCGCGCATCTCCGTCGCCGTACCAAGCGCATCGGATACTCGCCTCGCGGTCCGCTCGTCATTGGTCGCAAAGCTGACCCGGACGTGGCAGTTGTCGAGGATGGCGTTGTTGGGCCCATAGGCCTTCTCGATCTGATTGAGCGACTGCGCGATCAGGAAACTCTTGATCCCGTACCCCGCCATGAAAGCGAGCGCGGACTCGAAGAAATCAAGCCGCCCAAGCGCTGGGAACTCATCCAGCATCATCAGGATGCGATGCCGCCGTTCACGGGCGTGCAGATCCTCGGTCAGGCGCCGGCCGATCTGGTTTAGCACCAGGCGGATCAGCGGCTTGGTCCGCGAGATGTCGGAGGGTGGCACCACCAGGTAAAGCGTCGTCGGCCGGCTATCAGCGATCAGATCTGCAATCCGCCACTCGCAACGTCGGGTCACCTGGGCCACGACAGGATCCCGGTAGAGCCCGAGGAACGACATGGCAGTGGACAAGACGCCGGAGCGTTCATTCTCGGATTTGTTGAGTAGTTCACGTGCGGTCGAGGCGACCACGGGATGGGGGCCATGCTCGCCGAGGTGTGGCGTGGTCATCATCGCCTTCAGCGTCGCTGCGATCGGCCGCTTCGGGTCCGACAGGAAGGCGGCCACGCCAGCCAAGGTCTTGTCCGCCTCGGCATAGAGGGCATGGAGAATGGCGCCGACCAAGAGCGAATGACTGGTCTTCTCCCAATGGTTCCGCTTGTCGAGCGAGCCTTCGGGGTCGACCAGGACATCGGCCACGTTCTGAACGTCGCGAACCTCCCACTCCCCACGACGGACCTCGAGAAGCGGATTATAGGCTGACGACTTTGGATTCGTCGGATCGAACAGCAGGACGCGGCCATGCCGCGCGCGAAAGCCGGCGGTCAGTTGCCAGTTCTCGCCCTTGATGTCATGAACGATGGCCGAGCCGGGCCAGGCCAGCAACGAGGGAACGACAAGACCGACGCCTTTGCCGGATCGGGTGGGCGCGAAACACAGGACGTGTTCCGGTCCGTTATGCCGGAGGTAGTCGCGGTCGAGCTTACCGAGCACCACGCCATCTGGACCGAGGAGCCCTGCCGCTCGAACCTCTCCCGCATCAGCCCAGCGCGCCGAGCCATAGGTCTCGACATTCTTGGCTTCGCGCGCCCGCCAGACCGACATGCCAATCGCCACGGCGATCGAAATGAATGTCCCCGACGCCGCGATGAAGGCGCCCTCAACAAAGACGTGCGGCGCATAGGCGTCGTAGACAAACCACCACCAAAAGAAGACAGGCGGGTAGTAGACTTTGAAGGCCGCCAGTTCGAACCAGGGACGTCCCAATTCGGGCTGCCAGGCGAGCCGCCAAGCCGTCCACTCGGTCGCGCCCCAGATGGCCAGCAAGACGATCAGGCCGACAACGATCACCTGTCCCCAGAGGATCTTGGTTCCAGACATCGCGAAAGTCCTTTGCGCAACTGCAGTGGAGAGAATGCTAGAGGCCGAGGTCGCGCTTCCGACCAAAGCCCCATTCGATGCCACCGTCGTCCTTCACGACGCCGGTGACGTGCTGGCCGAGCCTCTTCTCGAGCTCGCGCGACCAAGGCACGAGCTGGAAGCCGAGCCCATTATCAATCATGGCGAAGCGCCCCGAGGAGAGCGTCAGGCGCTGCCGATAGGTGCCCGCCACATGCTCCCCGTAGGCCGCCTTCACGTAAGGCAGGCCGGTGTCGGTCGAGACTTTTGCCGCCACCTCGTCCAGTTCACGTCGGCGCAACGTGTCCAGAAGGTCGCGCTGCAAGATGATGTGTTGGCCCTTCCGGCGCGCCAGACCTTCCTGAACCAGATGCTTGGTACGGGCTTCCACGGCGTCGCGGGTCTCGCGGCCGAATCCGCCCATGGCGAGCGGCATGGGGTCGCGTTCGACCAGCCTGTGGTCAAGCCAGGTTGCTCCTCTTGCGGTGATCTGCCCACTGAGATCGAGATCGGAGCGGGTCGCGAGCACAAAGGTGGGGCGCGGATCGCCGGTTTGGCCGAAGCGCCGGACTTCGACAATGCCGCCGATCGGCGGCGCCTGTTCGAAGGCCTCGATCCCTCGGAAGCGGACGTGGTGCGCGCGTCCGTCAGTTCCATCGATCAGGGCGTAAGCCTCACCCGTCAACTCATCGTGCAATCCCCGATCGACCAGCCGTCCGATGATCTGGGACGAAGGCTGTCCACCTTCGATGACAAAGTCGGCAACGCCGCGCGCTTCTCCACGCTCGGTAAAGGCGCGGTGCATGGTCTTGATGATGTCGCCGCGCATGCCGAGGTCGCGCAAGCTGCGCTCGGCCTCGAGGCCGACCATCCATTCGCCTGGTGCGGCGGATACGGCAAGGCGCATCTTCTCCAGATGCTGCAGGCGGCCGACCATCAGGCGCCGGACCTCGGGATCAGACTTGCCGGGATTCTCTGGCCGAAGATCGACATACCCGGTCTCATCGGCCGCCAGCCGGATCTCCCGATCGAGCCGCGTCCATCGTTCAGCCGAAACCTCCCTCTCCAGTGAATTGCGGATCTCGTGCTCGGGTTTTGGGCCCAGTTCGATGGCGACCAGTTCCTCGGCGCGCGAGCGCAGGCCCTGGCTGATATAGTCGCGGGAGATCACGAGATCTGCCCCTTGCTCATCTACTCCCCGCACGAGAAGATGGACGTGAGGGTTATCCGTGTTCCAGTGATCGACGGCCACCCAATCGAGCCGCGTACCGAGATCGGTCTCCATCTGCTTCGCGAGATCGCGGGTGAAGGCCTTCAGGTCGGTCATGTCGCCTGCATCCTCTGGTGAGACGATGAACCTGAAATGATGCCGGTCGTCCTTGCACCGGTCAGCAAAGGCTGCGCTATTGGCGCGGTCGCTGCCCCCATCGAACATCTCGGCCCGCTCACCACTTCGAGTCACGCCGTCGCGCTTGAGATACGAAAGATGGGCGGTCAGTGGTGCTGAACGGAAGGCTCGGCCCTTGTGCCGGACAACACGCGCCTTCGCCACAACGCGTCGTGCCGGGCTGAACAATCTGGCGCGGCTAAAGGCGAGGCGCCCGCGGCCAAACGTGGAGCGCCCATAGGCAACAGAACGCCTGCCAGCCGCGGCCTGTCCTGAGGTGTGACCGGCTTTCGTCGCGGCATGTAGCACCTGGTTGATAAAGCTCTTGGGCTTCGGCGAGCGGGTACTCCGGATACGCCCAGGCCGAATACGTAAATCGCTGTCGCCCACGCTCATGGCAGGGCCTCCCAACGAACAAAAGCGCACACAGTGCCGAAAACGCCTTTGATTGCATTCGCCAAAATCCAACGCGCGGCACGCGCTCCGACCGACCGGCACGCCAGGACCCAAGCCATGTCAATGGCTTGCGGTTCGACCGGCGAGCCCCTTTTATCTCGCCTTCCTAATCGGGCGGGCAAAGTCAACTCATTCCTACGCTTTTCTTCGACTCTTCGAACTTCAGTCATTACCGACTCCCTGCACCAACAACGCGCAACTTCACCGCAGCCGCGTACGCCACTTGCATTCACCAGGCGGGGTCCGTGCGTTCCTTCGCGTTCAGCACTTCGGCCGTCGCATGCTCTTCATCAGGTTCGTAAACAGGGATGTCCAAGCAGTCCGGCGCTCTCGTCCCCGAAGGGCGGCAGCAGGCAAGCGATAGCGGACATTTCCCGTTTCGCGGCCCGCCAGGGGACGCTCACCGCGCGCGCGGATCTGTAGTTACGTTCCTCCTCAACATGCCGGGCGCAGACCCAGCGCTAATCTATCGTCACCTGCACCGCGGCTACTCCGCCGGTTTCAACCGCAGCCGCTGCGTGATCTTTGCGCCAAACCCGACGTGGAAGTCGGTCTCGCTGACCCACATCCGGTGCAGAATGCTGGCGAGCTTGCGCGCCACCGCGGTGATCGCGCACAACATGCTGGACCGTTTGGCGATCCGCAGGCCCCACGCTCGCAGGGCCGACCATTTTCTGACCCGCAGCAGCAGGCTTGCGGCTGCCTCGCAAAGCGCCTCTCGGACGGCAACGTCGCCCTGTTTGCTGATGCGCCCTTCAAAGTCGATCGACGTGCCGGACTGGTGCCGCCTCGGCGTTAGACCAAAATGGGCGCCGGCCGTTCGTGATCGCGCAATGCGATGGGGGTCGTCGACGCCGACTTTGAACGACAGAGCCGCGACGGGACCGACGCCGGGAACCGTCATCAAACGCCGGCAGACGGGGTCATGCTGGACCACTTGCAACAGCACACGATGTAGCCGATCGTCGCCCTCGAGGATGGCGCGACGCATGTCCAGCATGGCCTCGATGGTCATCACAAAGATCGGATCGCTGTGCTCGATCAGCTCGCGGACGCGTGCTTCGTAGGCCCCTCGAGCGACGGCTCCGACGAGCAATCCATAGGCCCGCAGCGCACCACGAATGTAGTTTTCGAGATCGATCAGTTTGCGCTTCAACAGCTTCCGGCTGGTCAACAAGGTGCGCATCTTCTGCATGTCGATGTTCTTGACATGAAGGGCGCGGTACCAACCCAGTCGCATCATCTGCGCGATACCCCGCGCGTCGTTCCGGTCGGTCTTGTTCCGCATTGTCGACAATGAAACGCGCATGCGGCGCGCTTCAACAACAATGATTGGAAGCCGGGCCGGCTGAAGTTCACGATACAGCCAGATACCAAGGGATGACGCCTCAACGCCCACTCGCTCGAGGCGATCCGCGTAGCCCTCTACTGCGGAGCGGATCGCCGCTGGCTCGGTGCTCACCTTGAGCTCATGGACAGTGAGACCCTCGCCATCGACGATGCAATGACTAGTTTCTTCAAGACCGACATCCGACCCAACGTATAGCTTCAGCGGAGCTCTCCTGTGTGGCAACGAAGGCCTAAGTCGTTGCACCAGGCTCCGGATTCGGCCACACGGCGGCTATCGTCGTGCACCGGTTTCTCGAAGCCCGATTTGAAGAGCCGTCCTGCTGTCGTGCTTGCCCACCGCTCTCCCCATTCCGCCCGTTCTTCTCCAGAGCACGCCAACGCATGCGAGCTTGCGCGTTCCATCATTGCGCGCCTCCCGCACCAGATCTCGCAACAAACAACCCTGTTGCTTGTGGCACAATGGCCGAGACGTCGTGAATCGAGGCAGCCGTCGGAGCCCGTTTCGGTGGACGCCTGGCAGCGCTCATTGGGCTTTCAGGCCGCACAACGAAGAGTTCTCCAGCGGATGACCGCAGACGAGCGACTGCGCTGGAAGTAGTAAGGTCGCTGCCGATGACTGGCGCGAGCTTCCGCAAATAGGCTTCGGTCTCTACTGGCAATGGGCGGCCGGCGAGACGCTCATCGTAACGAGCAGGCCCCGCGTTGTAGGCTGCAAACAAGCCCGGCGCACCGTAACGGTCGCGCAGTTCGCGCAGGTACGCCGTACCTGCAAGTATGTTGTCATGGGGATCGTAAGGATCGTTGCCGAGGTCGTACCGCAGACGTAGCTCCGCCCAGGTTTCTGGCATGATCTGCATCAACCCCATGGCGCCCTTGGGTGATTTGGCGCGCATGTCTCCGGCGCTCTCGACGTCTATGACTGCCAGTATCCAGCGCACCGGCATGCCAAAGCGACGCGAGGCCGCTTCAACGAAATCCGCAAATGAATTGCCAGTTCGATAACTCGCTGTGAGCTCTGCCGGTCGCGTCTCGGCGACAGCAGCAGCGTTACTCACAGTCAGTGCCACGAACAGGGGCACGGCAGCGCACAGGCTCCTCTCGAAAAAATGCAAGAGTGCCGGCGTGCTCGCGCCCGTCCAGGGTAAAGCCGCTTCGCGCCGGCCTTTCGGCCGCGCTGGACCGCCGCTGCGCGCGTCGGCTTTGCAAGCTTTGGTCGAGACGGAGGAATGGTCCTGCACTTGATCGAACAGAGGAATGGCAGAACGGAAACGTAGAACACGCACGATCACTCCTCCCACGTCCACACCGGGAGGGCACGGCCGATCACGCCCAACGCCGGAAGAAATCCAAAATATCGGCCGTCAAGGGAGTCATCCGACTGCCAATTCATGAGAAAGAGCTCGCCCTCCCCGACGACTCGGCAGCCCTGCCATTTCGGCAGCGGCCGGCCGCGTCCGTCACGATCCCGGGCCTCGCCGACTTCAATTTCATTCACGGAAATAGTGAGACCGCTTCTGCAGACCGTCTGCCCCGGCAGCGCCAAGACCCGCTTGAGCATGGGGACGCCGACCGGCAGATAGCCGTTCAGGTCTAGAAAGGTCGCAAGTGGTTCCGGCGGCTGAATGGCGACCAGCTCTGTGACACGAAAGAGTTTTGCCGATCGCAAGCGATAGAGACCGATAGGTACGCTCGTCGATGCATTCCAGATGTAGAGCGGAAGCGGCTCCAGAAAGATTGTCGTGACAAGGGCGGCAGCAACCACGAACGTCGTTATCAGCATGATGAAACGGCACGTCATCGCATCACCTTTTGACGATTAAGCCACGCCTGATGGCGCGCTTTCGTATACGGACGCGGATTTTCGTTCACGGACAGACGGTTATGAACGTGATGCCAATGATCAGGAGCGACATCGGCGGGATCGATGCCGAGCGCTTCGACCGCATCGACCATCTGCAGCACCCGTTCGACCTTCGGCCAACCGGAGAGCCGCAGCAAAATCTCTCCGCCCGGCTTCACATACGGCACGGTCGAGCAGCGCTGTCCTGGTGCGACCGCGCGCAAGATGTCAATCCGCGAGATGATCGTGCCAAAGTCGCTGGAGGTCCAACGGACGAAGGCAAAGATGCTGCCAGGCGCGAATGACAGTACACGCCGGTGACCATCAAGCTTCCGTTCCTTGACGATGCGACCGAACCGAATGCGGTTTTCGATACGCATCTCAAGCCACAAGATTTCTACTTCGGTGAGGTCACTCATGCAGCGGCTCCTTGATGCTGGAGCTGAGAGCCGTAAGCTTTGCGCTCGGCGAAGTACGTATGCGGCAGGCGAAGGCAAGCACGACTCCCAGCCCGCGCTCGCCAATGCACGAAGATCGAGTCCCTGATGGCACGAAGGTTGCATCCCTCGATAGCACGAACTGATTCACAGGTTGTCCTCCGAATTGGAGTGAGTCCGCGCCGACGAAGGCGTGCCGTTAAGGGAGCAACGAGCGTGGGCACGAAGTTCAGCCGCTCTGTGCCGCTCGGATCGCGCGTGAGCACGAGCCGATAGCCGGGCAATGTCTGACGCTGGACGATCTGCCGTATGTCGGAACTAAAATGCTCGAGCGGGGAGAGGATGCCGGACTTGGTATGGAAGCGTACAAGGTCGAAACTCCAGCCGCGGTGCTGACGTTCACCCTGCTTGCGCGCGAGGCGGTAGAGCCACCGTTCAAGCCCGCCCGTAAGTTCGAAATAGCCGCGGTCAATCGTGAGCACGAGCGCGTCATCGATGACGCCGGCATAGAACCAATCAAGCAGGATCAGCTCGAGCCCAAATGGACGGCCATTTGCATCGGCCGTCTCCTTCCACTCGTTAAGCCAGAAGAAGCGATGCCGCCGGCGCTCTGTCGGCTGACGTATCGAGGTCAGGACGGTCGTTGACTGAAGTCTGTCGAGACGGGCCTTGACGCGATCATAATCTCGCGCGCTCGTATCGCGGCCGACAAATGTCAGAATTTCATAAGGCGTTGCGGCCATCAGGCGCGAGTTCTTCAAGCCGTTGTCACGGGCTTCGACGATCTGGGATGCGGCCCAGATCAGAACGTCGGCATTCCAGATGGTCGCCATGCCGTGTTCCGGCACCGCTTCGACCCGAATTGAGATCGCGCCGACACGGAAGTCGATCGGAATAATTCGCTTCGTTTTTGCAAGCGAGAAGAACGGATAAGCCATCAGATCCTGCGAATCGCGTGGCGCGAGATCGCCGGGTAGCGCCCTAAAGAGCTCCAGCTGATCGCGCTCGGAATGTTGTTTGCGCCGCATGGTCACTGCCCTCGCCCGCGATTAGCGACGTTCCTGGCCCGCATATGGGCGCAGTACCGGATGCTTCTTTGCCGGCAGCACGGTCCCCTTCCCGGGGTCAGACGTCGACGTTTTGGCGCCGAGGTCAGCCCAGGCTTTCAGGTCGTCTACGGCGTAGACGACACGTCCGCCGATCTTCCGATACGTCGGCCCGGTGCCGTACGTGCGGTGCTTCTCCAGCGTGCGACCGGAGAGGCCAAGGTAACGCGCAGCCTCCGGTGTTCGCAGGAATCGCGGAGGTAGACCGGCCGTCGAATCGGGCATTTGAGAACTCCAGGATGACAGCGCACCGCGGATGGCGGCGCCGGCGTGTGTGGGGTCATCATGGAGAAGCGCGATCTCGGAGGGGGATGCCGAATATTGGGGGGTCCATTTTCGGCCACCCATGAAGGCGCTACTCGACCCTGCGCCTCGGCCGAAGCAGCTTGCGATAGCCTCCGCGCACAAATGCGAGGCCGCTTTGTACAAGGCGACGGGTTCGGCTGCGCAGATCGTGTGTTTTCCAGCCACGATCGGATATGCGCGGCTTGCCAAACAGAGCTTCTGCGATGCTGCGATAAGTCGCGCCAGCGAGATACGCGGCGACCGCGCGAAGGGCTGCGCACAGTCGTTCGCGCCGCTGTTTGGGCACGCGATGAAACGGAGGCCCTGGCGCGCGTCCATTCATCGCGCGCCACAGCCGCGTGGCGGCATGCGCGCGCGCCTCGAAATCGCCGTCAAATGGCAAATCGGCCGCATAGCGAGCGCCTGCGGTCAGCGGCTGTTTCGACCAGATGCGATGCTTCACCGAACCGATTTGCAGCACGGCATGCCAGCCGTCAGCGGCACGGCGCACCTGACCAGATGCAGGATCAAGCGGCGGCTGAGGCGTTGGGCCTTGACCAGGCGTTGAATCGGTTACAACGACCGGGACGACGGTCGGGAGAACCTCGGGCGCCCAAAAGATTGTCTGCTCGTGGAACGACCTCTGCGGGTCATGCGCGAAAGCAGAGGCCCCACCTCCTCCTGAATTCCTCGCTCACCTCGCCGTCTGAGCTGCTAGCGACGATCGCATCGTAGTCACGTTGGTAGTCCACGTTCATACGAAGGCCTACCCAGGCGATTTCAGTGATCTCAGCGTTCTCTAGACTCTTAAACGAATCCGGCGATCGCCAGTCGAATTCAGGCATTGCTTCCGCCCCATTGCACTTAACGAACAAGATTGCGGCGCAATAATTATGAACGAGGCGGTTGTAGGAAGCCCCTAGTTTGGCACCACGTGGTGCATGAGAATGACCACCGGTTAGCGGGAGAAAATCGTTCTTGCTGCACGCCTGTAGTCGGCAATTCTCTTCTATTTTGAGCCAGTACCGCGTAAGAGGCGTCCCTGCTCAGTCACCCACTTGGCGCGCGCAAGATGGCTCTGATATGCGGCCCGCGCGCGGTCCGGCTCTCGCTCTGGATCCATGTGCAAGACGACTCGAGCCACTTCGCGCCAGTTCGCCCCCTCGCCCTCCGCCTGCAGAAGGCGAATGTACGTGACGACATGCTGTTCGTCATAGGCTGTCAGCGCCGGCTCGTTCGGCGCGACATCCGCGACGTCGGGATCCAGCGACGGCTTTGACATCAGAGGCTACTATGTGCGCGGGATTGAAAATAAAATTGCGAGGCGAAAGCCTTGCCGGCTCGAACAGTTCCGTTCTGTAGCATATGGCATGCCACGAGCTCGGGCGAGCGTTCAAGAAGCCGCGTTCCCCACATATTCAGCAATCGAGGCTCCGTCCGTGACCTTCAACACCCAGCTCCGCGTATTATAACACGTAGCGCCAAAATACGCGATTGCTTCCTATCCTGCGGATGGATATCCGCAAGGTTTTCGGAGCGAACGCGCGTCGATTTCGACTGGCCCTTGGCTTGAGCCAAGAGGCGGTGGCGGAACGCATGGGCGTCGATCGAGCCTTCGTGAGTAGCATGGAGCGAGGGTTGCAGAACGCTACATTGCTAACGATCTGGCAGATTGCCCAAGCTCTAGGGGTTCGGCCTGCAGATCTGCTTGAGGAGAAGGTGTCCAAAGTTCGATCATGAACTTCCGCGAGCCGGGTAGCGGGGGAGCGCCCGACACGGACACGCGTCACGGCCGCCGATCCGGATTGCTGGATCGGCGGCCGTGCGTGAGGCCTCGAACAGGCGCCCACACCCCGCCCGGCGGACCGGACGGGGCTTGGCGGAGCGTCTACTCGCCGCTCTTGCGGGGCCGCGACCAGAGCAAGGTGTAGCCCTCGCCGCCTTCATCATCGAACAGGTTGGCGTAGATCGGCGCGTTGAACGAAGGATCATCGAGCTTGAGCGAGAAGTAATCGCGGCCCTCTTCAGAGCGCTTCGACCAAGCTGCGCCGATCTCCGCCCGGCCCACGTAGATGCGGTGGCTGGGAGCGTTGTCGTTGGATCGGTTGGTCTCGGCGACGATACGGACGCCCTTGGCTTGCAGGCTCAGGGTGACGATCTCGCCCTGGAAGTCGTTGCCGACCTTCTTGAAAGAACCGATGTTAGCCATGTCACTTCTCCTGTTGTGTTTCGAGCCCGCGACCACCGCGACCTCGATGGCGATCTAGAGGCCGAGGACGATCGGCGACGCACCCGCTCGCGGGCCGGAGCGCAGCGGAGGACGCCGTTGTTGCGACTTTCTTGCCTCGCGAGGAATGGGCGCAAGCCCAGGGGAAGAAAGTCGCATCAACGGCGTTGCGGCTGAGACGATCGAGGCGCAGCCGGTCTTCGGCCAGATCAAGCCATCAAAGAGGCCACGTGCGTCCGCGTGCTGAACCGCAACCTTGGGAGAAGATTTGGCGAATCTCGATTGTGCAGAACAAGAGGTCGGTACGGTTCGCCGCACAAAGAGAAACAATCTGCCGCAAAGGGCGGTATCGTCTCGGAACGAATGATCGAGCGCGGCGCGCCGCTCCACGCAACTATGTGGATCAGACAGAGATTGCTACGGCTTGCTTAGAGCGCTCTGACGAGAAGTGCGGTTACCTCTCGCTCAAGCTCGACGCCGCCTCGTTCAACGTGGTGCCCTGTGCGGTCTTGCTCGGCCGATGATGGCGACGAAGCCTCATCACTCGTGCGTCGCTGCTGGAAGAACTGGGCGAGCCGTATTCTCCAGCACCCCGACCGACTCCGACGGGCGGGTTCGCGAAAACAGTCAAACGCGCCTATGCCGTGCCGCTGATGCAAGCAGCGCCCAAACAAGCGAAGACGTGGCGCCAAGCCGACGACGGCACACCGATCTGCGATAGGGCGAACACCATATGATAGCCGGCGATTGCCGCAGGGGCCGCGAATACGGTTGCGATGGCGACGCGCAAGGCCAAGGACCGACTAAAGGCAACGGCGACCCGACCAGCGGCAAGCGTCAGCGCGCCCGAAGCAACTCCAATAAGCAGTGCGCCGAAGACGCCCCGCGCCATCGCGAAATGCCAAAGTCCCGATACTGAGTGCGACGAAAAACGGCAAAGCGTACACCGCGAGCGCAAACATGGCCCAGCAAAACAAACCGATACCAGAACAAGCCCAATGGCAAGCATGGTGGTGGCTCCATGTGCATGGATTTATCAATCGCGCCTTCCACCACCACACGGCGCAGTTTTGCGATGTAAAAACGAAACGAGGCGGAGTTGCGGCGTGCAACTCCACCTTGGCGTCTTCGAGGCGACGGCGCTCATGCGCCGCCGAACTTCCAGACGGGAATGCCGAGCCGCTTCGCCTTGTCGGCGAGATTGTCCTGAATTCCCGTGCCCGGGAAATGCATGACGCCGATCGGCAGGAGTTCGAGCATGGCGTCGTTGCGCTTGAAGGGGGCAGCCTTGGCATGTTTCGTCCAGTCAGGCTTGAAGGCGATCTGAGGTACCTTGCGGGTGGTCGCCCATTTGGAGGCGATCAGTTCGGCACCGTTGGGCGAGCCGCCATGGAGCAGGACCATGTCGGGATACTTGACATGAACCTTGTCGAGACGATCCCAGATCAGATGATGGTCATTGAAGTCGAGCCCACCGGTGAGTGCAATTTTCGGTCCTGGTGGCAACATGACCTCGGTCTCGGAACGACGCTTGGCGGCGATGAAGTCGCGGGAGTCGATCATTGCCGCGGTGAGCGTTCGGTGATTGACCAATGATCCCGATCGTGGGCGCCAGGCTGAGCCGGTGTGGACCTCAAATCGCTCGATGGCCTGGTCGCGGAAGAGCTCCAGGCAGTTGCGGCGCTCGATCAGCGTGATGCCTTCAGCCGTCAGGCGCTCAAGTTCGACCGATCGCACTTCCGAGCCATTCTGCTCGCGCTGGCTCTTATGCTGCGCTTGTTCGTTGTTATCGAGCTGCCGTTCGATGCGATCGAGGACACGATGGAACAGGTTGACGGTCGACCAGAGCAGATCGTCAAGGTCCGGCTCAAGTCGCGTGTCGTTCAGGGTCGCAACCATAGCATCAAAGATGTCCGCTATGGCGCCGACGATCATCTTGCCCTCCGGGAGCGGTCTCGGATCGGGTTGGTCGTCGAAGGGACGATAGCCAAACAGCTGTAATTCAGTGAGGATGTGGTCGGTCGGGGAAGAGGCATGCGGCGGTTCGATGTCGTCATCGTCGGTCATGGGAAGAGGTCCTTTGCCGGATCGGCCGCGACCATCGCGGTCTTCGTGGCGATCCTCTGCCGGCGGGCGGACCGGGCCAGAACCCGACAGGGCCGAAGCGGCAGCGGAGGATGGCGGAGGCCGGCTATTTTGCTTCGCGATGCAAAGCGCGCGGCCAACTGCATGATGTGTCTTCACATCGCTGGCGCGCGGCGGAAAATAGCCGGAGGCAGCCATTGCCGGCCCGGGCCGGCTGCCGTCCGATCGCCCTCTAGAAGGCCGAGGTCGCGTCCTCTTCCGGTATTGGCCTCGCCTATGACCGGTCCATCAACGTCGATCAAAGACCGGGAGCTATTCCGCGGCCACGATCGACGAATGCAGGAAGCGAACGACATCCTCTGGCGCAAGCTGAAACCGCAGCGCTGCTCGGAGGGCTTCGAGACCGAATAGCTGCAGATCTTCGTTGAAGTCGCCCAGCCAGGGCGACAGCACGATCGCTTCAATGCCGGCGTCTGCTGCGCGCTGGCTGAGAGTTGCCACCACCGCACCACCGGCGGCATCGGCATCGCGCGCAATGTAGAGCCGGCGCAGGCTAGACGCCAGCGTCATGGCGGAGAGGTGATTAGCCGAAAGCGCGGCCGCCATCGGCATAGTCGGCAGCAAATAGCGTAGCGAAAGCATGGTCTCGATACCCTCGCCGGCAGCGAGCACGTCATCCACCACGCCGAACCGAACGGCGTTGCCGAGCAGATCGCCCATCGCGCGCCGTGGCGTATCGATCGGAGCCTTGCCGAGCCGCACGCGATCAAAGCCGTCCGGATCGAGCCAGGTCCGGTGCACGCCGGTGATGCGACCATCGAGATTCGTGACGCCGGCGATCATTGCCGGCCAGGTTTCGGTCGGCAGATGGTCGTCCGGCCGATAGTAGCAGCGCGGATGGAAGCGCAGACTGCCGCCATGGTGGATGCGGGTTATGCCGCGGCCCTGCAAATAAGCCTCGGCAATGGTCCCCTCGATCGGGCGGGATATCGCAAAGAGCCGACGGGCGGCTTCCTGCGATCCGGGCGGTATGACTGAGGGAATAGGTCTTGGGGCCGGCTTCTGCTCAGAGCAAGGCAGGTTCAAAAAGCGCCTCGCCTCCTCGGCGACCTCACGAAAGTCTCGCAAAGCCAGCGTTTCGCGGATGATGTCGAGGAGATCACCATGCGCGCCGGTTGCGGCATCGGTCCACTTGCCCGCCGCTCCCTTCGGCGATTCCTGGAGCCGCACAAATAGTGAGCGGCCCGGGTTGTTGTGGACGTCGCCGACCACCCAATACCGCCCCGTCCGCTTGCCATTGGAGAGATAGTGTCGGCATACAGCCTCCGCCTCTCGCGCAAGGCGGCGTGCCAGTTCGCAAGGTTGGCGGGACATCAGGCCGCCTCCTGCCAGCTGGCACCTTCGACTGGATACCGGTCGAGTATCTTCGACAGCATCTCTATGCCGCTTGCGTCCATCCGCACGAGCATCCGGAGCTTACAAAAGATGATCTCTCTAAAGAGGCCGTAGACTCGCAAGCTCTTGCGCATCTTGGCACTGGATCCCGACACTTCGATGGGCTTTCCACGGGTCACTCCGACATTGGCCGACGTGATCTTTTGGACAGCTTTTGGCATGCTGATTCTCCACGACAGGCAGCCGGGAGCCTCTCTCTCGGCCTCCAACCCGTCGCGGAAACAACCCTGCCCCCTCTCACTCTAGTGCCCGCGCCTCGCGAGCAGAACCTCACGCCGCCTGCTGGTCCTCCCTCGGCATGTCGCCGACGGGTTCTGGGAGAAAGCCAAGCAGATAATCGGCAACCTTGCTGGCCTTGGAGGCAGCCCGGATAATGGCACGACTGTCCTCGCGCAAGACTTCAAGTAATCAGCAGCAGATCATAATGTGAAGGAAGATTCTTAGCGCGGCCGGCTTGTGGAGATCGGCTAAAACGGCTTGCGATCTGCTGCGCATTAT
>NZ_JADPIX010000124.1:0-1074 GCF_023073155.1 Bradyrhizobium sp. 45
CTGGGGTAATGGGTCCCCTGAGTTCACAAACGAAGTGCAACACTTCCATCTGGAGGTGTTGCCATGGGGCGGACTTACAAACAGCTCTCCCTTGACGATCGATGCGAGATTGCCCGCCTTTCGGCCAATGGCGGCTCGGTCGGGCAAATCGCGGCAGCTTTGGATCGGCCGCCATCAACGATCTCTCGGGAGCTGAGGCGGAACCGTGGCAGGCAAGTCGGCTACAAGCCAAGCTATGCTCAGCAGCAGACCCGGGCGCGGCGCTGGAAGGGCTCTCGCCTCGAGCGGGACGCCAGCTTGCGCCGCGAGGTCTTGGCAGGCTTGAGCCGCGGTTGGTCACCCGAACAGGTCGCAGGCAGGCTGGCCCGGGAACGTGGCCGTAGGGTGATCTCCTGCGAGAGCATCTACGCTTCATCTACGCCCAGATCACACGCACGACGGACTTCACCTGGCGGCGCTATCTGCCTCGGGGCAAGAGCAAGCGAGGCCACCGCGGCAAACGAGGCGGGAGCCCCGCAAGCTTCATCGAAGGCCGTGTTTCGCTGGCAGAACGGCCTGCCGAGGTCGCCGATCGCAAAGTCCCGGGCCACTGGGAAGCCGATCTGATGATGTTCTCCAAATACCGGCAGGCCATCCTGGCCGTCCACGAGCGAACCTCGCGCCTGCTGCTCGCCGTTCCCATCGAACGCAAGTTCGCCGCCGGTATCGCTAGCCATCTCGTACGCCTGTTCAAAGCCGTACCGGAGGCACTGCGCCGTACCGTCACCTTCGACAACGGCACCGAGTTCGCCGCCCACCTTTCCTTGCAGAGCCTCTTGATGAAGACCTTCTTCTGCGACCCGCACGCGCCGTGGCAAAAGGGCGGCATCGAGAACGCCATCGGCCGCTTGCGCCGCTTCATCCCCCGAAAGACCGACCTTGAAAAGCTCCCAACCAAGCGCTTCCGTCAGTCCATTGCCGCCTACAACAACACCCCGCGCAAATGCCTTGACTTCAGAACCCCGGCAGAGGCCTTCTCCTCTCAACTGTTGCACTTCGAGTGTGAATCCACCTCCTGGCTTTCGCCAGGACGAC
>NZ_JADPIX010000035.1:0-97589 GCF_023073155.1 Bradyrhizobium sp. 45
GTTCGGGCCGCGCATTCCCGCTTTGGCTTCGTCAACGATCATCAACAGTTTGCGCGACATTCGACCGTTGAACTTCCCGTCTAGAACAACGTCCAAAATCGCGTTGTTCAGCACGTAACCACGCACCACTCGCGAGAGAACCCCGCCAAGCCAGTTGCGACCGATGCCGGTCATATTGGCGACGAAGCACCACGCGGTTTCGACTTTCTCGCCGGGGTGCTGCAAAATGTGCGCTAGCCAACGCTCAAACAGATCGCGTTCGGTGTCGATCGGCACAAGATAGGCGAGGTGTTCGCGCCATCTAGTCAGCCATCGTTCGCGCAGTTGATTATCGTTGATGAAATGATCGTGCCACGTCGGTTTGATCAGTCCGCGCCACGTGTTGAAACCGCTTAAGCGAACCTTTTCTGGAACGTCGCAGATCGAGCCGCCTTCGGGTTTCCACGTAACACTATCAACGCGTTTGCGCTTTTCGTGCGGCAACCAATGCTCAAGCGCGGGAACGAATTTCGTCTTTGTTTCGCCTGTTCGCTTATCGGTGTATTCAACCGCGTGCTTTGATGGTGCGTATTCGTTGCGCGCAACCGCAACAGATAGAACATTCAACGTCTTCGCGTTCGCTACACCACCCGACGCGCCGACGCCGCTGACGAAATAGAAATCGTTGATCATTTCATCCAACGTTATCAGCTTTGTCGTGATATCGAATTCAAGCTGTTCGCCGATGCGCTCGTTCTCTTTGCGCTGTTTGTCGCGTCGCTCTTGATTGGTGCCGCGATATACGTCGCGACATGCCACATTGCTGCTGCTAGCTGTTCTGTTGCGATAGTATGCCCGATTGCGCCACTTATCGCGCTTGCCCAATGCCGACATGCTGAAAAGCCGGGTCATTCGCACATGATCTTTGCCGGTCCAGAACGCCAACTTGTTCATCAGCGCTAAATCGGCTGCGCTGTGGTCGAATTGCTGTCCTGTCGATGACGGGTAGAGATGACCTAGCACTGTGGCATCAGCATTCCATAGTGCGGCGAACGGAACGCGCTTGCTCAATTTGTCGAATTCGACTTTCGCGACAAAGTTGCCCGGATCACGCATAATCGTGTCGTTTAACTCGGCAATTCGCTCCGATGAAATCTTGTCATCAGATGCGAGCATGCGGGTGAATAGTTCCTGATCATCCTCCGGCCCCGACCATCGGGGATCGCGCATGGTCTCGATTTCTTGATTGTCGCGATCATGTTCGCGAACTTGCAGGAATGTTTGCAGCGATCCGGTCTGCTCTAGGTCGGCGTTACCAATCCATTGGTTGCCAGCAATCGCAATGAAGCGGTTGTTTTGATAAAACTCAAATCGGCCGCCCCATTTGTTGCGACGATTGCCGAATTGGGTTTTGTCGCCTCTCATGATCAGGTGCAAGCCGGTTCCCGATTGGCTAACCTCCGCTGCTGCGCCCGGAAACAGGCGTGTGCAAATGTGCGTCGCTTCATCGTTGTATTCGCCGGTGTCCGGATCGCGGCATCCATCTAGGTCAACGAAGATATAGGGATCGTTCAGGGTGAAGACGAAGCCGATGCGGAATTCCGGATTGATCGTTGCGATCATCGTCGCGGTTTCGAAACTCGCCCATGTGGTCGGATTGGTTGTGTCGGCGCGTTGAAGTGTCTTCGGATCGTAAGGAACTTTGCGCGGTTTCGGTTCGCCGTCGTATTGCTCAAGTCGCCACAGCACCCATTGCGGAAGGGTTTTCAGTCCCGCGAGAGGATCGGCGAGGTTTGCAGGCGGCTTTGCGCTATCGAATGCGCGCAGGGTTAGAGGCGCGCAGTTGAGATGCGCGGCGCGATCGTGTATAGTCATGATGCTTTCCTAAATGACGGTTATTAGAGGCCCTGCCGGGTTCCGACTGGCGGGGCCTTTCCTTTGGTGCTAAGCGGCGCTGGCTTGCTCGCGCACGGCGATGAAAGTCACGATGTCTGACTTGCGCCAGTAGCGCCGACCTCTGATCATGATGGGGGCAGGGAAGCCCGCGCGCGGCTGAACGATTTTGTCCCGGCAGTGCTCGTGTAGACCGTGCTGCCATCGGTGCAACGTGACGTGCGAAATGCCGAAAATTTCGCGGACGGTCTTTGCGTTGTAGAGGATGTCACTGGGCGCGAGCACGCGCGTATTCGCAGGTGTCATGGCGATGATCCGATGATCCGATGATGTTGAGGGGGTTCACCGGCATCCGCCGATCTCGCGCCACGTCTTCACCGTGACCTGGGATCATCCAATCCCTCGCGCCGCGACGCATCACGTCACAACTAGTTGCAGGGTGATTCAATCGATTACGTTCGTCAAGCGCCCCGGGGCCATAATCAACAGCGCACAGCAGGTGAAATTACCCCATGCCTTCCCCGGCAATTCGCCGCCGCGCCGAACGGCAACGATTTCAACGTGATGATTCCGCGCGCCGCCAAATTCTATAACCGATGCTCAAATATCCGTGGATTAGTCGGGTGAGGGCGCTTGCGCTCGCACCGTATGGGCGGCGTCGGTGCGCACGTTCGTGTTATCCTCTGAGAGCGCTTCGCCGCACCGCGCGAGAGGAATTTGCACCATGGACTTGGCTCAAATCGGCTTCGGTGTTGATACGTCCGATCTCGCTGCGGCGACTACGGAACTACAAAAGCTTGTCCCGGCTTCCAAGGCTGCCGAAAGCGCCGCTGAAAACGTTTCGGCCGCGCTCAACAAGGTCAACAAGGCCGCAACCGGCGCGACAACGGCAACCGGTGGAACGACCAAGGTAATGCAGGCCGCAGCCGGTGCGACGACCGCAACGACCAACGCGACGAAATCGGCAGCAGCCGCCAACGACAACCTTTCGAAAAGCCATGCTGGACTATCTACGCAAGCAATGGCGGCACAACACTCTATCCGATCTATGGTTGAACAGCTCGCAATGGGCGTACCTCCGTCGCAGGTTTTGACCACGCAACTGAACCATCTTGCGTTTGCCGCAACCGGCCCCGGTGGTCTCAAACAGGCGTTCTCCGAGGCATTCGCGTCACTGACCAAGCTTTTCAGCGGTGTCGCGTTGTTCGCTGCTGGTGGCGTTGCGATCGTCGCATCATTAGGAGCGATTGCCGCAGCAGCAATCAAATCCGCGCTAGCATTGGACGATGTTCGGACCGCGACCGATCTAACGCTAAAGCAGGCGTCCGGATTGCAATCTATGGCCGCAATCAAAGGCATCGGTAAGGAAGAATTCGCGGCCGGAATTCAGGCATTTGCCAAATTCGCTGACGAAGCACAGCACAACATGGGTTCGCTGAATGGTCTGATGATCGCCAGTGGCAAGAGCGCGAAAGACATGGTTGGCTATTACGCGAACGTTGCGGATATCGTTTCACAAACGAATAGCAACGTTCAAAAGCGCAACATCCTTGAAGCCGCTGGATTGCCGACGACCGCCCAATGGTTGAAATTGATGAACCAAGGCGGCGATGCGATCCGTAATGCCGCACAAGGAACCGACAATTTCAACGAACAGGCCAACGAAAAGCTGATCGCGAACGCGCGCAAGTTCGATGAAATGTGGAACAGCGCGATCACCAATTTTAAGAATAACTTTATCAACGCGACCGTTGGAATGACAGGAGCCATGGAAACCTTCTATGACAAGGTTGCGAAGAAAGCCGCAAGCTTTGGTAGTTCCAGCTTCTGGAAAAGATTCCTGCCGTCCAATCATGCTGAGATCGCCAAGGCGATGGGCATTGAGCAGATTAGCGACAGCTTCAAGGAGCGGTTCGGTTCCTTCCAGCAACCGGCGAACGCTGCGCAACTCGCTACCGGTCTGCAAAAGCGAAGCGGTGCAGCAAATGGTGATCAGCAGACGCAGGCGCAATTGCTCGCTGCCAATCAGTTATCGCAGCAGCGTATTTCGATCCTCGGCGACATGGCGACGGTTGAACAGCAAGCGAAGCAGAAGCAACTTGAATTGACCGCAGCGGGCTTGCAAGGCGTCGGTGTTAGCAGAGACATGGCCGCCGCGATCCTGAACAACACGCGCGCTATGGCCGAAATGAGCCGCGTACAGCAACAGGCAACCGCTGGCGTCTATGACGCGAACGCCGCGCGCAAAGCCGCTGCGGACACGTTGCAATCGTGGATCGACAAAGGGCTGATCGATAAGAACAACGTTGAGCAGATGGCAGCCGGTCAACAGGCGCTTGCGAACCAGTTAAGACAAACGTCCGACGCTGCGGCAATCGCGGGCGCTAAATTCCAATCGTTGAAACAGATCGAATTGGACGGCAGCAATTTCGCGAAGCTACTCGACACGTCAGTCAGTGGCGCATTGAACAGCCTTGTATCTCCAATTCAAGATGTCATGAACGGAGTAACGTCGCTTTCGGCAGGCTTCAAAAATGCCGGTGTGGTGATCCTCAAAGCCATTCAAGAGATGATCATCAAAATGCTTGTGCTCGCTCCGATCGCGAAGGGCTTGCAAAGTATATTCGGCGGCTTTGGTGGCATCGGAAGCTTGTTCGGACTGCCATCGGTCACAAAGAACGCGGCAGGCGGCGTCTATAACTCGCCTAGCCTAAGCGCCTATTCCGGCCAAATCATATCGCAACCGACGATGTTTAGGTTTGCGACGGGTGCAGGACTGATGGGTGAAGCCGGACCGGAAGGCATCTTGCCGTTGAAGCGCGGACCATCGGGCGCTCTTGGCGTCCAGATGTTCGGCCAACAGGCGAGCAACGACAACCGTAGCAGCGGAGATCAATACACGTTCGCACCGGTTTATCAGGTGAACGAAGGCGTGACGAAAGGTGATCTTGCGAAGGTTCAAAAGCGGGTGGACGAAGATCAGCGCAATTTCACTAGCCGCGTTGCGCAGGCGAACAGGCAGTTAAACAAGCGGAATTATCGCTGATGCGCCAATCGAGACGAGGGACTGGCTTAAAAAGTTTGCGATTATTCCCCGTAACGTTACCCATGGGTTCGGCGCGACAACCACCACATTGAAATCATTGCAGTTTGGCGCGGGGCTCCTCTAATCCTTCAACCGCTGCTCAAAGCGAGCCATCCAGCGGAGGGGGACCGTCAAGTTCCCTCGTCAGGGCTGCGATGAGCTAATAAATCAGCTTCTGGGTTTTGGGATTGAGCGCCTCGACGACCTCGCGGACGCTTGGGTTTGGCTAATTCTTGATGTTGCTCAGGAAGGTGTTGAGCAGCAGCGTGTTGTCTATGTCTAGCGCTCGTCTCGGCCGGCGTGCGCTGCGGGAACAGATTTCTCGCAATGATGTACAAAAGCCCAATGAACTGGATCGGGGTTTCGACGATGAGAGCGGTAATCGCGATGTCGCTTATGCCCCAGTGGTAGACGGCATTCAGGATGATAACTGCGTAAGACGCCGCCGTAAATACAACGGTGGCGACGAAGAAAGACACGCCGAACTGCTTCTTGAGTGTTCGGTCAAGCTCACTGGAGAGCATGAGATCAAACAGCGACGGATCGATTTTCGCCTCTGTAAGATCTTGCAGCAGCTTCAGCTGCTCGGCCCGGACATCGATCTTCTTTTCACGAAACAGGAGATCGCCGATATACGAGCCATGGACCATCTTAAGGCTCAGCTCGGCGATTGCTTTTATCAGCTCAATTTGAGCACTCATTGCTCCCTCCTAATATCCCCACCGCTCTAGGCCGGTCATCGAGACGCGACAAGCTTTGGACGTGGCCGATCTTTCACGATTTCTTCCAAGCGGTCCGCCCACAGTTTGAGCGCTTCGCGCTTTTCGTCGGCGTATTCATAGCGATTGTAGATCGCTGCTACGCCGCTGACTTTGCCTGACTTGTGGTTCAGAATTGCTTCGGTGACTTCCTGTGTCACGCGCAATTTCGCGAGTTCGGTTGAAACAGTCCGACGCAAGTCGTGCAAATGCCAATCTGGCAAACCCGGACAATGCCTTTCAAGGGCGATCTTTCCGTTTGAAAAGCCGCTGAAAGGTGTGGTGCCAATTGTCGTGAATACGTAGTCGGACATCTTGTCCAATGAGATTGCCACTCGCGGTAGCGTCTTGATAATCGCGGTTGCCAGTTGCGGAAGCGGCACAATATGGGCGCGACCGTTCTTAGTGCGCGATCCTTCAAACGTGATCGTATCGAAGGTTTCAGACAGTTCGGACCATTTCAGGTTCGCGATTTCGTCGCGTCGCTGACCGGTCAGCAAGAGCAGTTTGACCAATGCTCCGAATGGATAATCACAGGCTGTTGCGGCGTTCCACACAGCTTTGATTTCATCGTGCGAAAGTACACGGTCGCGGCTTTGCGGTTTAGGAGGCGAGTGTGCAAGTTCGATCACGTTGCGACCGATGATGCGAATGACGGCTTTCCAACGGAAGAATGTAGACAAGAGCGCAAACGCGTTCCGTCGCGCACCGGGATCAAGTTTGTTGATCAGCTTTTCAACGTCGCGATAGTCAAGTGCTCGGATGTCCGTGACGTGCTTCCAGTGCGGTTTGATGTCCGTCTTGATGATGCGGTCATATTCGTCGGCTGTGGATGCTTTGACAGGACGACCTTTGAACCCGGTTAAGCGGGCGGCTTTGGTGAATTCATCAAGCCAGTATTCGAGGCTGAAGCGTTCCATTTTGGATTGGCGTGGATCATGTCCGCGCTTGGCATCGGCTTTCACGCGTTCAGCCAACGCCCGCGCCTCGGTGATGTTTAGAACTTGCTTGCTGGACGGCCGGTCGATCCGCTCTAGGCCGGAACCTTCCTCGTCATAGCGCCCTAGGGTGACCTTTGCGGCCTTGCCGTCCAGCTTCGTCCGGACGGCCCAGGACAACGCGCCAGAGGGCTGCACAATGAGATAGAGGCCGCTCACAGCGTCGTCAGGGACTTCCTGCCGGGCATCGGTAGCCTTCAAATTCTTGATGAATGCGGCGGCGCGTTTGTGCTGTGCGGGGAGCATCGGTTTGTCCGGGGTAAGCGGCGGGGTAACCATCGCTGCGTAATCGAGCGCAATCGAGAGTTACACAAACCGATGCTCAATGGAACGATAAATAGCTGAATCAACGGCAATTTCATCCCTATTATCACCCGCTACAGAGCCGGGGTAATCGACTGAAATAGGGCTGATTTTGATTACAAAACCGCTGCTCTACCGCTGAGCTAAGCCGGCGACGCCTGGAGAAGCGCAGGGGCCGGCGTACGCCGGGGCCCTCCGCCCGTGCGCGCCGCAATACCAGACTTGACTGGAAAGTGCCAGAACCCGCGATCCCCGATGCAGACATGAATCAGGCGGCCCCGAGGGCCGCCTGATCTGTCGCGTTCGGTTCAAACCGCTTTACTGGCAGATGTGGCGGTTGCCGTCTTGGCCCTTGAACCAGGTGCCGGGCGTGCAGACGAAGCCGTTGCGCTGGGCGTAGGTGCGGGTGTCCCAACCGCGATTGTCCCAGCCGCGGTTATCCCAACTGTTGTCGTAGGCGAAGGCATCGTTCGTGGCACGGAACGGGGCAGTTGCAATCGCGCCCGCAGTCCCGATGGCTGCGCCGGCCACGCCAGCGGCTGTTCCGACCGCGCCGGCGGCGACGTCGGTCGGCCAGAAGCCGGTGCGGCTCCTGTTCCAGTCGTTATTCCAGTCGCCGTTGGTGGTCTGGCGATAGGACACGCGACGATGCCGATAGCCGCTGTCGGTGTACAGATTTCCCGGTCCGACGTTCTGGCAGTTGGCGTTGGGGAATTGCGCCGCGCAACGGCCGGGATTGGTGATCACGGCCTGCGCCATGGCAGAGCCTGCCACCAGGGTCGCCGCAATCGCCGTGGCTCCGAGAAGTTTGACGTTCATGATTGTTTGGCTCCCGTTTTGTTGACGGGGGCTAAACGCCGAAGACGCCGGACGTTCCGCTGAAGCCGCGGATTTTCGTCGGCGACAGTCAAACGGAAGTGAGCACGGTCCATGGTTCCGGACTGCAGGGTCCGGCGGCGTTAATGCTTCGCTAGTTCGCTTTGGCGCATTTGAGCGGCGCGGAATCCTTACACATTAGGCTTACCGGCAATTGGTGAGAGGGCCTTAACCCTCTCTGCGCCGCCATCGGGTAGGTTGTCGCCGAATAAATGGGGTCCTCTCATGCGCGCTGTGGCGCTCGCGGCCTTTCTGATCGGACTGCCCGCGACGGCGTTTGCCGGCGGCGGCTTCGATATCGTCGTTCCCGGTCGCCCCGGCGTGCCCATCATCATCAACAACATCGACGCGTCCTATGCCGTGATCGAGGGGACCTGGGGCCTGGGGAAGAACGTCCAGGTGCAGCCCACGATTTATGGCGGCCGCTATGTCGCCGAGCGCCAGCCCACCGACGTCGGCCATTACTATCCGACGCTGGGCCTGCGGCCCGGCTATGGCCGGCTCGAGGTCGAACCGCCCGCGACCCGCAAATTGCCCAAGCCGCCCGATAGCTATCACCAGAGCTGGGGCGCCCAATCGGCGCCGCTGCCGCCGCAGATGGACGTGCCCGTCAATCCGCCGCCGGTGATTCTCGCGCCCGAGATCAACGACCAGCCGCGGCGTCCTCGGCCGCGGCCGCGTGCAGAGATGCCCGGCAAGCCGCCGGGTTAAGAAACGACAAAATCCAAAAAACGGAAATCAACAGGAGAGAGTAATGCGTCAGATGATTTCGGGACTGGTCGCGGCGGCTGCCGTGATGTTCGCCGCCACCGCGCCCGCTGCGGCCTGCGGCTTCGATCCGTGCCAGCCGGTCGCGCCGGTCTATTCCGGCTGTAACACCGGCTGCGGCGGTTATGGGGCCGGCTACAGCTACGGCTATGGCGCCTATGAGCGTCTCGCCGAGCCCACCACGCAATATTATCACGTCAACCAGGGCCCGACCTACACCGGCCCGGGCGCCTTCGCGCCGTATCCGACCTACCGTGAGGACGCGGTGGTTGCGCCCGCCAATTACGGCTACGGCCGTGGCTACGGCTATGGGCACGGCTATGGCTATCGCGCTGCCGCGGTCGAAGCGCCGGCCGCCTATCCCTACCGCCGCCCGTATTACCGTCCGTATCGCTACGGCTACGGCCCGCGCGCCGGCTATCTGCCGCGCACGCATTACGGCTACGGTCCGCGCTACGGCTACGCCCCGCGCCATGCGCCGTACTATGGCGGCCACCGCGTGCTGCGCCGCTATTACTGATCGCTTGATCGGTTGAGCCGACGAGACGCCCGTCCGCGACGCGGACGGGCGTTTTGTTTTGTTACCGCTTCATCAGCCCGAGCCGGCTCGCGCCGACATAGAGCGAGAGCACGGCGGCATTCGAGACGTTGAGACTCTTGATCTCTCCCGGCATGTCGAGCCGCGCCACGACGCTGCAGGTCTCGCGTGTCAACTGCCGCAGGCCCTTGCCTTCCGCGCCCAGAACCAGCGCGAGCGGCTCGCGCAGGGTGAGCTCGGAGAGATCCGCGCTGCCTTCACTGTCCAGCCCGACAGTCTGGAAGCCGAGCTCGTTCATCGTGGTCAGTGCGCGGGCGAGGTTTTGCACCGTCACCATCGGGACCAGCTCCAGCGCGCCGGAGGCGGCCTTGGCCAGCACGCCGGTCGCTTCCGGACTGTGACGCGCGGTGGTGACGATCGCCTTCACCGCAAAGGCGGCCGCCGAGCGCAGGATGGCGCCGACATTGTGCGGATCGGTGATCTGGTCGAGCACCAGCACCATGCCGTCCTGCTCCAAATCCTCGATGTCGGGCGAGGGCAGGGGATCGGCCTCGGCGAGCAGGCCCTGGTGCACGGCGTCGGGCGACAGCAGCCGGTCGATCTCCTGGGGCCGGACGATCTCGGGCGCGACCGGGATCGCGATGTTCTCGTCCGCCAGACGCCTTGCGGCGTTCTCGGTCAGCGTCAGCTTGCGGATCTGCCGCTGGGGGTTGGCGAGCGCCATGGAGACGGTGTGCCAGCCATAGAGGATGACAGGCCCGTCGGTGTCCGAATCGCGATCGCGACGGGCCGGACGACCGGCCGATTTTCCGGGCCTGTTGAAGGGCTTAGACCCGCCGCGGGGGCCCCTCGGGTTGAATTTTCGATCCTTCATGGGCTCGCTTGTGTCACGGGTCCCGGAATATGGCAATTTGGGTGGTGTCGGGGGCGATTTTAGCTGTTCGCCTCGGTTGACTTTACCCCACCGCTTCGCCGATAACCGCGCCCGGTCGCGCCCCCATCCGGGCTGTCGCGGCCTTCACGTTCCATGGCCGTCTTCGGTCGCCGGCAAGGTCCGGCCCGATTGTGCTGCCGTCGAGCGGGGGAGTGTCCCGAGTGGCAAAGGGAGCTGACTGTAAATCAGCCGCCTTATGGCTTCGCAGGTTCGAGTCCTGCCTCCCCCACCATCCTGCTTCGCGCTGACGCGCTTCGCAGGATTTGCAGCCTTTTACTGCGCGAAGCAGGATGCCCTCCGAAGCCTAGGCGAAGGGGGGCGGCGTCATGCACTATGTCTATCTTCTGGAGAGCGAACTTTTCGTGGGCCAACGCTATATTGGGCTGACGAAGGATCTCAAGCAGCGGCTAGCCGATCACAACGGGGGTAAATCGCCGCACACGTCTAAGTACGGTCCGTGGCGACTGGTGACCTATGTGGCCTTTTCCGACATCGAGAAGGCTAGAGCCTTCGAGCGCTATTTGAAATCCGGTTCGGGCCACGCCTTCGCGAAGAAGAGACTCTGGTGAGCGAAGGCGAAGACGCACTGAAGCGGATCCGATCGCCTCACCCCACCATCTCCCGCACCATCGGCACCACCTTCCGCCCGTAGAGCTCGATGCTCTTCATCAGCTTGCCATGCGGCAGCGGGCCCGCCGAATACTTCAGCTGAAACCGCGAAATGCCGAGCGCCTTTGCCGTCTTGGCGATCTTGCGCGCGACCGTCTCCGGCGAGCCGACATAGAGCGAGCCGTGCTCGGCCTCGTTCACGAACTCGTCGCGGCCCATCGGTGGCCAGCCGCGTTCCTTGCCGATGCGGTCGCGCATCGCCTTGTAGTCGGGCCACAGCTCCTCGCGCGCCTGTTCGTCGGTCTCGGCGACATAGCCTGGCGAGTGCACGCCGATCGGCTGTGCCGGGCGGCCGAACTCCCTGAACGCGCGATGATAGAGCTCGACGAAGGGCGCGAAGCGCGCGGGATCGCCGCCGATGATCGCGAGCATCAAGGGCAAGTCGTAATGCGCCGCGCGCACCACCGATTGCGGACTGCCGCCGACGCCGATCCAGGTCTTGAGCGTGCCGTTCTCGACCGGGGGATAGACCAGCTGCCCGTTCAGCGGCGGACGCAGCTTACCTTCCCAGGTCACCGGCTTCTGCGACAGCAGTGCCGCGAACAGATCGAGCTTCTCCTCGAACAGCGCCTCGTAAGCCCGCAGGTCGAAACCGAACAGTGGAAAGGACTCGGTGAACGAGCCGCGGCCGAGGATCACCTCCGCACGTCCGTTCGAGAGCGCGTCCAGCGTGGCAAAGCGCTGGAAGACGCGGATTGGATCGTCCGAGCTCAGCACCGTCACGGCCGAGCCGAGATGGATCCGCCTGGTCCGCGACGTGATGGCGGCCAGCACGGTCTCAGGGGAGGAGATCGCGAAGTCGGCGCGGTGATGCTCGCCGAGGCCGATGAAGTCGAGGCCGAGCTCGTCGGCGAGCACCGCCTCGTCGACGACGTTGCGGATCACCTGTGCGTGCGGAAGCATCGCGCCGGAGGCGTCCCTGGTGACGTCGCCAAAAGTGTCCAGTCCGAATTCGAGCGGTGCGGTCATTGATGAGGTCTCTGCGGGCGCGGCTTGCGCGCCTGTCACTGGGGGAGGGGATTGCTTTGGTTGGAGCTAAGCAGCAGGGACTGGCGCGCAATGCTGCTTCGAGAAACCCATTGTTTCCCTTTTTCGTGGTGTCGGGGCGCCCGCCGCCCGCGCCTCAGTCCGACCTGGCGAACATCTCGACCAGCGTGTCGCGCAGCCAGCGCTGCGCCGGTACGGTGTCGTTGCGCTGGTGCCAGAACAGCCTGACGATGCGCGGCGGCGCCTTGAGCGGAAGCGGCATGGCGTGCAGGAACGGCGCGTGCCGGGATTGCGAGCGCAGATCGCTCGGCAGCACGGCGATCAGGTCGGACTGGCGCACGATTTCGTAGGCGGCGCTATAGTGATTGACGGTCGCGACCACGTTGCGCGACAGCCCGCGCGAGGCGAGGAAGAGGTCGTAGGACGGCAAGGTCTTGCCGGCGAGGCTCACATCGACATGCCCCGCGTTGAGGAAGCTGCGCGTGCTCAGCCGCTTCATCGCGGCGAGCGGATGGCTGCGCCGCATGAAGCAGGCGTAGTCGACGGTCCACAGCGAGCGCGAGCGGATGGCGGCCGGCTGCTGCGCCTCGTTGACATAGACGCTGAGGACGCAATCAACGCGATTGTCCTCGAGCTGGTCGGCGATCTCCAAAATGGTGTTGGGAACGGTGTGGATTCGCGCCTTGGGCGCGACCTTGCCGAAATGGTTCAGCAGGTTTGGCATCACCAGCGAGGCGACGTAATCCGACATCGACAGGCTGAACTCGGTCTGAGCACGGTGCGGATCGAACACCTGCTCGTCGAGCGCGCCGCGGACGGTTTCGAGCGCTTCGCCGATCGGCTCCCACAGCACCACGGCGCGCTGGGTCGGACGGATGCCGGTGCCGGACCTGACGAACAGGGCATCGCCGAGCGCGTCCCGCAGGCGTGCGAGCGCGTTGCTGACGGCCGGTTGCGTCATTAGAAGCGCGTTGGCGGCGCGCGTGACGCTGCCCTCGGTCATCAGGGCCTCGAACACTTTCAGCAGGTTGAGGTCGAGCGAGCGAAACGACAGAACATTCACCCCAGTGATGTACTAGATCATGATTATAAATTATGACGATAATATCTCCTTGTCTATGGTTCCCCCCGGGAATGAGCGGAGTGCCGGGCCGCCAGACAGAGGGGGACTTTCATGTCGATGATCTCGGCGCGGATCGAGCGCCTTCCATTCGCACGCTTCCACAAGCATCTGCTGCTGATGGGCGGGCTCGGCTACATGTTCGACGCGATGGACGCAGCCGTGCTGGCGTTCATCCTGCCGGTGCTGCGCACGACCTGGAATCTGTCGAGCGTCCAGATCGGCGTGCTCGGCAGCAGCACCTATATCGGCTTCCTGTTCGGCGCGCTGCTGGCGGGCACGCTGGGTGACCTGATCGGCCGTCGCGCGGTGATGATGTCGGCGCTGGCACTCTATTGCGTCGCATCCATCGTCAGCGCTGCGGTGAACGACTGGTCGTCCTTCTTCGCCGCGCGCGTCGTCGCGGGCATGGGCACCGGCGCGGAGAGCGCGATCATTGCGCCCTATCTGGCGGAATTCGTCGCACGGCGTTACCGCGGCAGCTTTACCGGCGCGCTGGCCGGATTCTTCTCCATCGGTTTCGTCGCGGCGGCCTTGCTCGGCTATTTCATCGTGCCCGCCTCTGAGAACGGCTGGCGCATCGTTCTGGTGATCACCGCGGTGCCGGTCGTCATGCTGCTGTGGTGGCGCAGGGCGCTGCCGGAATCGCCGCGCTGGCTGGAAAGCCGGGGCCGGGAGAAGGAAGCCGCAGCCGTGCTGGACAGGATCGAGGCCGGATTTGCGAGCCAAGGCCATGTCCTGCCGCAACCGGTCGTCGAAATCACGGCGCCTGCCGTGACTGGTGGGACGCTGCTTGCCAATTTCGCCGCGCTCCTCGCCGGCCGCCAGGCGCGCATCACCATCATGACCTGGATCATGTGGCTTACGATCACGTTCAGCTACTATTCCTTCTTCGTCTGGATCCCCGGCCTTCTGGTCCAGAACGGCATGAGCATCACCAAGAGCTTCGCCTATTCGATCGCGATCTATTGCGCGCAAATTCCCGGCTATTTCAGCGCTGCGTACTTCAACGAGCGCATCGGCCGGCAGGCGACGATTGCCTCCTACATGGTGCTCGGCGGCGCCAGCGCGCTTGGACTTGCATTCGCGCAGAGCGATCAGCACATCATGGTCGCCGGAATCTTGCTGTCCTTCTTCATGAACGGCACCTATGCGGGGGTCTATGCCTATACCGCCGAGGTATTTCCGACGGCCGTCAGAACCACCGGCGCCGGGCTCGCCTCCGCGATCGGCCGCATCGGTGCGATCGTTTCGCCGATCCTGGTCGGCTATCTCTATCCCAATTTCGGCTTCGCCGGCGTGTTCGGCCTCACCACGAGCGTGCTGCTGTTAGGCGCGCTCACCGTGGTGCTGATGGGCGTGCCGACACGCGGCCGTTCGCTGGAAGAGATCGCGGCAGGCGAAGTCGCATGAGGGAGACGAAACACCGATCCGATCCGCTGCTCTGCGCGGTGGCGGCCGCGCAGGGCAGGGCGGATCAGCCGGATGCCCTGTACTCGGCGCTGGACGGCGCCCTGAAGTCGGCGATCGGGCACAAGCTGTTCACGATCCTGACCTATGACGACGACACGAGGGAAGCCGCGCGGGTGTATTCCAATCTGCCCGGACCTTACCCCGCGGGCGGCCGCAAGCACCTGGCGCCGGGGCCGTGGACCGAGGCCGTGCTCGACCGCGGCGAGGCCTATATCGGCCGCACCCGGGACGATCTGCGCGAGGTGTTTTCCGATCACGAGCTGATCGCTTCGCTCGGCTGCGAGAGCGTGCTCAACATGCCCGTGCGCTGGCGCGGGCGCACGCTCGGCTCGCTCAATCTGCTCCATGAGGCAGGCTGGTACGGCGAGGACGATGTCGCTGCGTGTCTCCCATTCGCCCAGCTCGCCTTGCCCGCGCTGCTCATCCAGTCCTGATAAGACAGGAAGTCGTCATGTCCCGTGTGCTCTTCAAGAACGCCGCTCTGCTCGATCCGCTTCAGCCGGACCTCCTGGAGGGACATCACATACTGGTCGAGGACGGTCTGATCAAGGAGGTCTCCGATCGGCCGCTCCAGGTGGAAACCGACCGCACCGTCGATCTGAAGGGCAAGACGCTGATGCCCGGCCTGATCGACCTGCATGTGCATGCGATCGCCGTCGAGCTCAATCTGGCGCAGCAGGTGCACATGCCGAACGTGCTGGTGACGCTGCGCTCGACGCTGCTGCTGCGCGGCATGCTGCGGCGGGGCTTCACCACCGTGCGCGACGCCGGCGGCGCCGGCCATGCGCTGAAGCAGGCGATCGAGACCGGTCTCACCGACGGTCCGCGGCTGTTCGTCTCGGGTCGTGCGCTCAGCCAGACCGGCGGGCACGGCGACATGCGGGCCCGCTCGGATTACCTCGCCAGCGACGCACCGTGCCCCTGCTGCGTGCGTGTCGGCGCGCTGGCGCGCGTTGCCGATGGTGTCGACGGCGTGCGCAAGGCCGCGCGCGAGGAGCTCCAGATGGGCGCCGACCAGATCAAGATCATGGCTTCCGGCGGCGTCGCTTCACCGACCGATCCGGTTGGCGCCTTCGGCTACTCCGAGGACGAGATCCGCGCCATCGTCGAGGAGGCGCGCGGGCGTCAGACCTATGTGCTCGCCCACGCTTACACCGCTGCCGCGATCGAACGCGCGGTGCGCTGCGGGGTGCGCACCATCGAGCACGGCAATTTGGTCGATGCTCCGACCGCGCAGCTGATGGCCGAGAAGGGCGCCTATGTGGTGCCGACGCTCGCCACCTACGAGGCGCTGGCTAACGAGGGTGCCCAATATGGCCTGCCGCCCGAAAGCGTTGCCAAGATCGCCGATGTCCGCGACGCGGGCCTGCGTTCGCTCACGATCTACCGCGACGCCGGCGTAAAGATGGGGTTCGGCAGCGACCTGCTCGGACCGTCGCAGCGTCTGCAGAGCGACGAATTCCGCATCCGCGCCGAGATTCTCGGTCCGCGCGCCGTCATCGCCAGCGCGACATTGGTCGGCGCCGAGGTCCTCGGCATGGAGGGCAAGCTCGGCCGCATCATGCCCGAAGCCATTGCGGACCTGCTGGTGGTCGATGGCAATCCGCTCCGCGACGTGGCCTGCCTGCTCGGCCAGGGCGAGCACATCCCGATGGTGATGAAGGCAGGCAAGGTCCAGTTCGACCGGCTGGGGGCGCGTAGCTAATCCTATTTCGAGATGCGCACGACCATCTTGCCAAGCGCCCCGCGCGTCTGCATCGTCCTGAACGCTTCCCGGAAGTCATCCAGCGCGAAGATGCGACCGACCACAGGCTTCAGCTGGCCCTCGACCAACCAGGCCGTCAGCTCCGACATCAGGCGCTTCTGCACCTCGGGCTCGCGGATTGGAAGCTGCGCGAGGTCGACGCCGAGCAGGGCGCCGCCCTTCAGCAGTGGCAGGTTGAATGGCAATGCCGGGATCGCGCCGGCGGCAAAACCGACCACGAGATGACGGCCGCGCCAGGCGATGGAGCGAAAGGCCTGTACCGAGATGTCGCCGCCGACGGGGTCGAAGATCACGTCTGCGCCGCGTCCTGAGGTCAATTCCTTCAGCGTGTCGCGCCAGTTGGTCTGCGTGTAGTCCACCACAGCGTCGGCGCCGTGCTGTCGCGCGAACGCGCGCTTGTCTGGTGTCGATGCCGCTGCGATCACACGGGCGCCGAGCAGCCTGCCAATCTGGACGGCCGCGATTCCCGTGCCGCCCGCTGCGCCCAGCACCAGAAGCTGTTCGCCTGCGCCGAGCGACGCGCGCGCACTCAGCGCATAGAGGGCGGTCAGGTAATTGGCACGAAACGAAGCGGCGACCTCCGCCGCGACGCTGTCCGGCAGGGGATAGAGCGCTTCGGGGGGGACGACGATCTCTTCGGCAAGCGCGCCCGAGCGCGTCATCCCCATTACGCGCATCCCGGGTTGATAGCCGCCCGGTGCGCCGGGGGCTTCGTCCACGATGCCTGCGAATTCGGTTCCGGGAATGAAGGGCAGGGGATCCTTGGTCTGATAGCGCCCCTCCATCTTCAAACCGTCAACAAATCCGATTCCTGCAGCCTCTACCCGGACACGCAGCTGTCCGGGCCCGATGCGTGGAGACGGAACGTCCTTCAGGGCGATTTGATCGATCGGCGCGTATTGCTCGACGACGACGGCTTTCATGTCGGACCTCTGTTGTCCAGTTATGCTGACAGGTCTCGACACCAGCCTCTTGTGTCTTACCGCCACATTCCGCGCATCCGCGCCCTGATGTCGACCTTCGGCCCTTGCGCCGCCGTGCGGGCCGCGCTTGCCCCAGCCTTCGGCCAGGCGGTGCGCTCGAACAGATAGACCAGCGGCTCCGGGATGAAGCGGGTGCGCGAGGCGTAGACGTGGCGGTCGCCCTTGGCTTGCTGGCCGTGGGTGAAGAAGCGCTGCGGCACCACGAGGTGCAGGTCGTCCTTGGCGCGCGTCATCGCGACATAGAGCAGGCGGCGTTCCTCCTCGAGCTCGGCGCTGGTGCCGGCGCCGAGATCCGACGGCATGCAGCCGTCGACGACATTGAGCACGAATACCGATTTCCACTCCTGGCCCTTGGCGGAGTGGATGGTGGAGAGGATCAGATAGTCCTCGTCGCGCAAGGGCGGCCCGGATTTGTCGCTGGCAGCATCCGGCGGGTCGAGCGTGAGCTCGGTCAGGAATTTCTCGCGCGAGGCATAGCCACTCGCGATCTGCTCGAGCTGCATCAGGTCGGCGCGGCGCGTCTCCGAATCCTCGTGGAGGCGATCGAGATGCGGTTCGTACCAGAGCCGCACGCGTTCGAGATCGGCCGGCCATTCCGAATAGCGCAGATTTTCGATGGTGCGGACGAAGTCGGTCCAGTCCGCGCCGGTGCGCGGCGGCACCGGGAGCTGGCCGAGCGCGGCGAGCGGATCGGAGCTCTCCGCCATTTGATCGAGCACGCGCTGCGCCGTCGCGGGTCCGATGCCCGGCAACAGATGCAGGATGCGAAAGCCGGCGACGCGGTCGCGCGGATTTTCGGTGAAGCGCAGCAGCGCCAGCACGTCCTTGACATGCGCGGCATCGAGAAATTTCAGCCCGCCGAACTTGACGAACGGGATGTTGCGGCGGGTCAGCTCGATCTCCAGCGGGCCCGAATGCGAGGAGGTCCGGAACAGCACTGCCTGGTGCTTCAGGAGCGCGCCTTGCTCGCGGTTGGCCAGCACTTCCTCGACGATGTAACGGGCCTGGTCGGTCTCATCGTGCACGGTGACGAGCTGCGGCTTTTGCGCGGAGCTGCGGTCGGTCCAGAGGTTTTTTGTGAAGCGCTCGCGCGCCAGACCGATGACGCCGTTCGCCGCCGCCAGCACGGGTTGCGTCGAGCGGTAATTGCGGTCGAGCGTGATCATCTCGGCGCGGGGCGAGAAGCTCTGCGGAAAATCCAGAATGTTGCGGACCGTGGCGGCGCGGAACGAATAGATCGACTGCGCGTCGTCACCGACGACGGTGAGGCCGCGTCCGTCCGGCTTCAGCGCCAGCAGGACCGAGGATTGCAGGCGGTTGGTGTCCTGATATTCGTCGACCAAGACGTGATCGAAGCGGCCGCCGATTTCTTCCGCGATCAGCGCATCGCTCATCATCTGCGACCAGTAGAGCAGCAGGTCGTCGTAATCCAGCACGTGCTGGGCCTGCTTGGCCTCGACATAGGCCGCGAACAGGCCCTTCAGCTCGGCCGCCCAGCCTGCGCACCAGGGATAGTGCGCCCCCAACACCTTCTCAATCTCCATCTCGGCATTGACGCAGCGCGAGTAGATCGACAGGCAGGTGCCTTTGGCGGGAAAGCGGCTCTCCGTCTTCGACAATCCGCGCTCGTGCCGGACCAGATTCATCAGGTCGGCGGAATCCTCGCGGTCGTGGATGGTGAAGGCAGGATCGACGCCGATCCGCTCGGCATATTCGCGCAGCAACCGTGCGCCAATGCCGTGGAACGTGCCGGCCCAGCTGAGCGCGTCGCGCATGATCGCGGCATTGTTCTCGCCGAGCACTTTTCGGGCGATGCGCTCGACCCGGCCGGCCATCTCGGCCGCGGCGCGGCGGGAAAACGTCATGAGGAGGATGCGGCGCGGATCGCTGCCCGCGACGATCAGATGCGCCACGCGGTGGGCCAGCGTGTTGGTCTTGCCGGAGCCCGCACCGGCGATGACGAGCAGCGGCGCGCCCACGGTCGCACCATCGGCCACGCCATGCTCCACGGCGCGGCGTTGCTCCGCATTGAGCGTGTCCAGATATGTCGCCACGAATCGCCCCGGTGAAACAGCCAGAGTCGGCGATCCCGCTGCGAATCGCAATGCGTCTGGACGGGACCGATGTTAAGACCTAGGGACAAGACGGCCCAAGGTTCCATTCCGAAAAGCGCCACCCGGCATGACCGAGCTCAAATCCGACCAGTTCGAGATGCGACGGCTGGAATCGCTCAGCAACACCATCTTTGGCGTCGCCATGACGCTGCTCGCCTACGATCTGCCTAGGGCCGCGGTCTTCACCAGCGCGCCGGACTGGAACGATCTCGCCCGGGTCTATTCCGGCAAGCTCGCGGGTCTTGCGCTCAGCTTCATCATCGCCGGCGTGTTCTGGATCAGCCATCACCGGCGGCTGGCGCGCCAGCCCGTCGGCAGCCGCGGCGCGGTGATCCTCAATTTGTTCTTCCTGCTGTCGATCGTGCTGCTGCCGGTGACCAACGGCCTCTACACCAACTACGCCACGAGCAGTGCGGTCGCCGTGCTCTACGGCCTGCACCTGACTGCAATCGCCGGCCTCAATGCCTGGCTGTGGTGGAGGATCTTGGGCGGCTGGCGCCAGGAGATCATGGCCTCGTTGTTTCCGCTGCTGGTGTTCATCCCGGGCACGGTCGTTGCGGCGTTCGCGCCGCAAGTCGCGCCGTTCGTGTGGTTCATCGCCTTCGGCGGGCTGCTGATCCAGCGCTTCTATGTCGGGCCCACCGGGACGGACAATTAGGCCTGCCGTTCATTCGCCGGAGGGCGTCGCGCCGAACCCGTCGGCCGGCACGTAAAGCTTGACCGGGCGGATTTCGTAGACCGCTGAGGGATTGACCTGGCGCAGCGTTCGCGCCGCCGCGATCGCCGCCTCTTCCGTGTCGTACTCGGCGAGGTGGAAGCCCAGAAGCTGCTCCTTGGTCTCGGCAAATGGGCCGTCCAGCACGACCCCCGCGCCGGGGCCGCGCAAGGTGCGGGCCTTTCGGGTCTCATCCAGGCGGGCGGCCGGGCCAAAATGCCCGCTTGCCCGGAGGGGAGCCTGAACCTCGATGACCTTTGCCACGACCGCGGCGTCCTTCTCGGGCGTCCAGGACAAGATCTCGTCTTCCACATGATAGGCCAGGATGGCGTAAAGCATCGTCACCTCGTTGATTTTCGCTGCGCGCGTCCAAAGGACGTAGCACCACCGTCGCAGCCGACAATGGGGCTGCGGAAAATATTGCGTCGCGGGTGCGGCGACGAAACCTTCCCGAAACCCGATTGCGGCCGAAAGGTGTGAACGCCGCGCGAAATCGGCGCGACTGATTGCCACCAAGAGCACTTCGGAGGCGGCCATGTCGACCATCAAGATCATCTGCGACGCGCGTCGGACGGGAAAGTCGGAGCTTGCGGATCTGCACGACCAGAGCGGCCACCATCGCTATTACGACAGCTCGGCCGAGAGCGGCGGCGAGCGCATCGTTGAAAGCCGGCGCGGCAAGCGCCCGCGCGCAATGAACGTTTGCGGCTTCTAAGCCCAATGCTTGCGAAACAGCCTGCGACCATGAACGTCGTGCAGATATCGATCGCCGCGATGCCGTTCCTGCTCTCGCTCGCGAGCAGGTCCGGCAAGGCGATGGCGCCAAGCCTGCTGGCGGGCATCTTCACCGTGCTTCTCGGCAGCGAGCCGCCGCGGGCGGCCATGGCCTGGTGCGTCGGGCTGTTGATCGCGGCGGTTGCGGTGCGGCAGCGGACTCGCACGACCTGACCGCGTGTCACATCCCGCTCAGCACCTGCTTGATCAGGGTTTCCCGCAACCGGGCGATTTCGCCGCTCGCCTCCATCTGCTCGATCATCCTTCCGACCTTCGGCACGAGATCGCGATGCCGTTCATGCAGATGGTGGTAGATGCTGATGCGCTCGAGGGGTGGTGAGAGCGGATGGATCCTGGCCTGGAGATTGAGCTTCCTCACCGCAGCCAACCCGCTGAAGAGGTCGGTGACCATCACGTCGATGCGGTCGGCGTCGAGCATCTTGACCATGTTGTCGAGGCTTGTCGTCGCCGTGACCCGGGTCATGCCGCGCGTACCGGCTTCCGACGAGCCGACGCCGCGTACGATGCCGATGCTGTAGTCCCTAATTGAATTCCAGCCGGCGACGTCGAACTGCAGTTTCGTGGTGAAGACAGTAGGCTCGATGTAATTGATCGCAGGTGTCACCTGGATCAGCGTCGGATAGTCGCGAGAGAGCGTTCCGATCCGCTGGACCTCGCCGTCGACCTCGCCGGTGCTCGACAGCGCGAGCGCGCGCTTGCCGGGCACATCCTCGAATTCGAGCTTGATGTTCAGCCGGGCATAGACCGCGCGGAGCATCTCGCCGCCGACATATTGATCGGGGATATCGGCGATGCGCGCCAGCCTGATGACCTCTTGCGCCTGCGACGGGCCTGCCGCGAGCAGCAACAGGCAGACCACGACTATCCGCCTCATGACGCATCTCCCTGGCCATGCCTCTTGGGCGTGCCCTGCTACCATCGGATTCCGGTGCCGCGATCTACCGGAGATGGCGGCTGCGCCGGTCCGCAACGTTGAGAGCGCGTTCCCGCTGTATGGCGGCTCCGGACTTTCACCGATGTCATTCTAGCACGCGAGGTGGTAGTTTGCCTGGGAAGCCTGCTGCTGGGCGCAAGATATGACCCCGTCGAGCTCAAGCCGCCCAAGGGCCAACAGGATCATCGGCCGACAAGATCGCCACGTGTATCGCGTGCTGAGGCAGCGCCTCAACCGTTCACCTGCTCGCGGCTGCGATCGGTAAGCTGAGCAGGTGCCGCCATTTTCGAGGACATGGTGCATGGGCGACGCAGGTGACGATGATATCAAGCGTGGCCGCGCCATTGCGCCGGCGGCTTCGAAGCAGGATTTGACCGGCATCGGCGCCCCGTTCGCGCCTCCGATGTTCGCGGCGCTCCTGTCGCGGATCTTCAACTGGTCGCGCAGCGGCGTCGGGCCTCGGCTGCTTGCCGCCGTGCTGCTGTTCTCATCGGTCGTGACGCTGACCCTGACCGCGCTCCAGCTCTATCTGGATTACAATCGTGAGGTCGGACTGATTGAGACGCGGCTCGACGAGATCGGCCGCAGCACTACGGGCAGCCTCGGAGAGAGCCTGTGGAATCTCGACCAGAACCAGCTCAAGCTCCAGCTCGATGGCATTCTGCGGCTGCCCGACATCCGTGCGGCGGAGGTCCGCGAGATCGCCGATCGGCCCAATCCGATCCGCGTGGAAGTCGGCGAGCGAAACACTCGTTCGATCATGACCCGGGAGTTTCCGCTGAGCACGATGGTGCAGGGGACCTCGCGTGCCATCGGCACGCTCCGGGTCGAGGCGACGCTGACCGACGTCTATCAGCAATTGTTGAACAGGGCCCTCGTCATTCTGGCAAGCCAGGCGGCAAAGACGTTCCTCGTCTCGTTGTTCATCATCTACATGTTTCATCTGCTGGTGACCCGGCATCTCGTCGCGATCGCCGAGTACGTCGGCAAGTACAGCCTCGGCCGGCCGCCGCCGCCGCTGCGCCTGGAGCGCCGGCCGCCTGACGAGGCCGACGAGCTGGACAAGGTGGTCGTTGCTTTCAACGCCATGTGCGCCAACCTCGAACATGCCTATGGCGAGCTGCGCGCGGCCAATGGGAATCTCGAGCGCGACCTGAAGATCCGGCGGCATGCCGAGGAGAACGCCCGCGCGAGCGAACAGCGCTTCCGTGACTATGCCGAGACCGCATCCGACTGGTTCTGGGAGACCGGTCCGGATCACGTGTTCACCTATATTTCAGATCGGGCCGGTGCTTTCGGCATGGACCCCAAGGCGCTGATCGGCAGGCGCCGTTCAGACGCCGCCTTCGACCACGATGCCGAGCCGCAGAAATGGCGCAGTCACTGGGCCACGCTGGATCGCCACGAGCCGTTCCGGAAGTTCGAGTATCGCGGCCGCGATGCGGCTGGCCGCGCGCACCATTTCAGCGTTAACGGCCAGCCGGTGTTCAGCGCCGATGGACGCTTCATGGGGTATCGCGGTTCGGCTACTGATCTGACCGAGCAGCACGAGACGGAGGAGCGGCTTCGCCAGTCGCAGAAGATGGATGCGATCGGTCAGCTCACCGGTGGCGTCGCGCATGACTTCAACAACGTGCTCACTGTCATCACCGGCACCATCGAGATCATCCGGGAGGGGCTGGCGGACAAGCCCGACCTCGCCGCGATCGCCCAGCTCATTGACGATGCGGCGGCGCGAGGCGCGGAGATCACCTCGCAGCTCTTGACCTTTGCGCGTAGGCAGCCGCTGGAGCCGCGCGAGATCGACGTCAACGGCCTCGTGCTCGAGACGGCGAAGCTGTTGAAGCCGATCCTGGGCGGAAACATCGAGATCGTGACCCGCCTCGCGGACGACGCCTGGCCGGCGATGGCCGATCCGTCGCAGCTGTCGTCGGCGATCATCAATCTCGCCGTCAATGCGCGGGATGCGATGCCTGGCGGCGGCACGCTGACGCTCGAGACCGCGAACCGCGAATTCGATGGCGCGGATGGTGCTGGTGACGGCGATGCCACGCGCGGCGCCTTCATCATGGTTGCGGTGGCCGACACGGGCCATGGCATCCCCGCCGACATCCGCGACCGCGTGTTCGAGCCGTTCTTTACCACCAAAGGGGTCGGTCGCGGCACCGGGCTCGGCCTCAGCATGGTCTACGGCTTCGCCAAGCAGAGCGGCGGCAGCGTTGCGATCGAGAGTGAGGAAGGCCGCGGCACCGTGATTCGGCTGTTTCTGCCGCGATCTGCGGGCGGAGCGCAGGCCAGGACCGGCTCGCTCCAGGCGCCCGCGGCGGCACGCGGGCACGAGGCGATTCTCGTCGTCGAGGACGATCCGCTGGTGCAGGGCTATGTCATCGCCCAGCTCGGCAGCCTCGGCTATCGCATCCTCGCAGCCGGCGACGGCGCAACCGCGCTTGCGCTGGTGCAGCAGGGCGCCCAATTCGATCTGCTGTTCACCGACATCATCATGCCCGGCGGCATGAACGGGCAGGAATTGGCCGAGGCCGTGTGGCGCCTCCGCCCGGGGATGAGGGTGCTCTATACGTCCGGCTATACCGACAACGCCCTCGACCACGAGGGTCAGCTCGGTCCCGGCGTTGCGCTGCTGAGGAAGCCGTACCGGAAGGCGGACCTGTCGTTGAGGATCCGCGAGGTCCTCGCCGGCGAGCCGCCCGCCTGAGCAGCCGGCGCGCGATGCCAACGAAAAAGGCGCGGCGGGGAAGGCCCCCGTCGCGCCCGATTTCTTGCTCGCTGGTCCAGGGCTGAGAGCGCCCCGATGCCAAGCCTCTATTAAAGGCTTAGCGGGCGATCCCAGCGAGGTGACAGCGCTTGGTAAAAGACACTGGATCACCTCCTTTCGTTGGTTGCGGAAGATTTCAATATAGGCGGCAATTCCGGCGTTGTTAAGGGGAGGCGGGTCGGGAGGAACCAGCGGCTGTTCGTAGGGCCGGGCAGACGCTGGAAGCCGTCTCTTAGGCAGTTGATCTTGGGCAGTTGAGACCGCCGCCCGGCCGTGTTAGGGAGCCCCTGTCGCGGGTGTAGCTCAATGGTAGAGCAGCAGCCTTCCAAGCTGAATACGAGGGTTCGATTCCCTTCACCCGCTCCAATTATTTCAATAACTTAGCGCGTTAAGGCCTTTCCATTCTGACAAGCCGCGCATTCTCATTCTGACAAACGTTCCTTTCGCTTGTTTTGCACGGCGCTTGATGCGTTTCATTTGCGCATCTTGCTTTGCCTGATCGTCGTCGTGCAGATAGTGCGCCATAGCTGCCGTCGACGACCACTGACCCTTCTTCATTAGCTGCGTTTCCGTTAGCCCGGATGTGCTTGCTTCGGTCGTGCCGCCGTGGCGGCCGAAAGAGGTAAAAGTTAGCTCGGGCCGTAAACCTGCAGCCAAGATAATTTTCTTCGTGATGCGTTGGACTTGAGTCAGCGTCTCGCCCTTGCCAAACCAGGGTAGACTGCTCCCATCACGTCGCAACATCAGACCTCCTGTCGGACGCAGCTCCTTGATCGCACCGAGCTCTGCCATTAGCAGCGGGTAACATGCCTTCCCCTTGGCTTCTTTGAAGAGCTTTCGAAGAGCTGATCGACGAAAGCGGTGTCAATACTTGCGACCCGGCGCGTCCCCAGTCGTCGGCCATCTTGCAAGATGTACTCACCGATCATTTTGATGCCAGTCTCATGAACCCGGCACTGACCGGGGCTCAAAGGCTGAAGTCGCTTAGCTGTCTTCTGGGGACCACGTTTGACGGTAGAGATGAAACATCCAATCTACCGTGCCGATGACCACGCCAATGCCAATCGCATTTTGCGTCCTCGCCGCCCATGCGCCAGCTATCTGAAGCTCGACCTGAACAGCACATCCTGCAAGAACTCATCCTGCAGGATGCGGTGTACATACTGCCAGCAAGAGATGTTAGCGGCAGACGTAGCTGCCGTTAACCAGAACGCGGACACACGCGGTGCCCACCGTAGGTCATGGTATCCTCCCCCTAGGCGTCGATCTCCTGAGCGCAGATTGGCGCGAGAGGCGGCGGCTCAATGAGCGCCGCCCATCGCGCCATCATCAAGCTCTATTGGCACACATACATGATGCCATCACCGCCCTTCACCAACGAGCCTGGGACGCATCCGGTGCCGTTGCGCGCCGCATAGTCGGCCAGCCGCTATAGCCGTAGCTCCACGGCCCGCCGAAGTAATAAGCTCGTACCGCGTACCAGGGCAAACCGTCATTCGTGTAGTAGTGACCGCGATAATAAGGAGTGACGTACAATCGGGCGGCCGCTTGGGCGTTGTCGAGTCGCAGCGAGATCCCGCTTCGGTCGGTCAAGCCAATGAACAGCGTCGTGCCGCATACGAGCGCGGCGACGGCAATCTTCCTTGCGCTTATCTTCATGGACGTTCTCAAAAAATGAACTTCAACGCCACAACACCAACGCCACAACAGGGCGGCGATTTGCGTTAGATCAAGGGAATCAAACAAATCGAATCTGCTTCTCCTTCGAATTCGCAGGATCAGTTCGGATCAAATAATGCGAATCTGGAGGATAGCACTCCAGCCCGACAAGTGCGGCCCACCATCGGAAAGCTCGCTGTCACGGTGGCAGCGCCGGCTCTCTCTGCACTGGAGCCAAGTATGCAATTGTGCGAGTGCTTTTCGCCAGAATGCTTCAGGCAGTCGGGGACGAGCTCGGAGACGGCATCGCGGTTCGGGATCTGCTCTTCATCAGCTCTGCCGATCGGTTCGTAGGATCCTGTTGCGCAGCGACCAATTTGCTGAACGCAAAGAAGAATCTGGCGACGACACCCTCGTCCGATCCGCGCTCATCACGAAGCGCCTCTGCCGCCATAAGCGACCAGCTTCTTGCCTCAGCCATCCAGACGGTGCGGTTTGCCGCATCCTCGCTTGCGAGCTGCCGACAAAGTGCTGCGCGCGAACTCAGCTCGAATTGACTCATCATCGTCCCTCCCTGCCAGAAGCTCGATGTACGCGGTGAGAACTCTGCGTTGCGTGCCACGTCTCTGCAATTGACCTTCCGGTCATTGTACCAAGGGGCATGTCACAGCCACTGACCAAGCCGCGCGATACTACGCGAGGCGGTGTTGCGAAAATTCAGTTTGTTGATCTGGCTCAAGCGACGCCGCATTCGAACGCGGTGAACATTAGCCTGCTGCAGCGTGCGTGCGCTTACCAGTGAAGCGCCACCGATGCATCAGCAAGTGCTTCACCAGGGGCGCGCCGCGGCGGAAGCAACGGCGGCTCGATTTAGGCAGCCATGCCCATGCAGGTCGCATTTCTTCGCCAATCCTGCCGCCGTGGCCCGTTGCTTGCCAGACGAAGGTCTGCGGCGGCAATGGCGCCGACAATGCCCATCTCGCGATATCTGGTCTATGTCGGCGGTGCGTTGCTCGCGATGCTCTTCGTTGTGGACGCCCTGGTGCAGGATCGGCCTGCCATCCACGGTGGAGCTGCGCGCTCCGCGACCATCCGCATCCATTCCGATTGGAAATTGCCCGAGCGGGTCGTTCTCGACACTAGCCTGCCGACGATCGTCGCAACCGACATCGCCAAGGTCGAGCCTGGTGCCCTGCCGGGCGCCGACCTCTCACAGAGGCGCGCTCGCGAGGCCTTCGCTCAGCTAGGAGCAGCCGATGCCGAACGACCGCCGGCGCGTCCGTCGACAAAAGCTGATGTGAAGCCGCAGCGTCAAAACAAAAGTGCGCGGAGGCACATCGAAAAAAATATCCGCCTCGTCGCGCGGCCGCCGCAGTACGGCTGGTTTGGCAACCAGGTTTGGTGAGCGTCTCCGATCGTCGCATCTTCGGCGTGGGGCGCCTGCCATCGATACTATCAACGAGTGCACGTCGAGGGATTGCCCAATCAAATGTCCTTCAAGATCGGGAGTAACTGACATGAGTGAAACGTCAAGGTTTGAACGGTTAGATCGTCGCGGGGCTCTTTCATTGCCCGGATGGGCCGCTGTACTCGGATTGGCGGCACCCGGCACGGTGCTGTTAGGAACAGAAGCGCCGGCGCAGACGATCGGCATGGAGCGACGCCAGGAGAGGCGGGGAGCCCGCCACGAGCGACGTCAGGAACGGCGCACGGGCCGGACTGAACGCCGCCAGGAAAGGCGTTCAGGGGGCACGGAGCGCCGTGAAGAGCGGCGCAACTAGGACGTCAACATGCTCTCACCGATCATCGCTCGCCGGCAGAAGTCTGCTTGATCGCGATCCGGAAGCTGGCGGATGCCGCAGACCTGCTACGTCACATTCGAGGTGCACAAGCGTGGGACCTTGCCGAAGCGGCGAAGTCCACGGGAGACACGCACATTCGAGAGCGAAGCCGAGGCGCGGGCTTTCGCGCGAGAGAAATTCAATGAGGGATTGATCGTGTTTGCAGGCACGCTCAATCCCTTTTTGCCACGACGGCTGATTCCCTCGAGCGACATTCCGTCCTGGATAGAGCAAGACCGAGGCGGCGAGGTTGGCGGCCACGATGACAAGCGCGAACCGGAGAAATAGGCAGCATGTCTTGGTGCTTCATGCCGATGTCACGTTCGAAATGTCTTGAGTGTTGCCATTATGGCACGTGGAGTTTGTGCCCTCGCCCGTAGAGTTTCAGCTGGAAGTTGGGGGATGATCGCAGGGCAACAAGCCACCGTTCGAGCAATCAAAAAGCGGCCGGCAAGGAGAGCATGATGAAAAGACTTCTGCTGACAACCATTGGCGTGGTGACGCTGGCCATGGGACCCGCCATGGCTGCCGATATGGCCGTGAAGGCGCCGCCCCCGGCACCGATCATTCCGATCTACAATTGGACGGGGCTCTACATCGGCGGCAATGGTGGCTGGGCGCAGAACCACAGCTGCGTCGATTTCCTTGACGCGGCCGGCGTCGCCGTCGCTTCCGGCTGCCGCGATCGTTCCGGTGGTGTTATCGGTGGCCAGCTTGGTTATCGCTGGCAGGCCAGCCAGTGGGTGTTTGGTCTGGAAGCTCAGGGCGATTGGGCGGATCTCAGCAATCAGCGCGTCAGCCTGTTCGATCCAACGCTCTCCACGCGCGCCAAAACCAGCGCTATCGGCCTCTTCACCGGCCAGATCGGCTACGCCTGGAATGCGTCACTGCTCTACGTGAAAGGCGGCGCTGCGGTGACAGACAATCGCCTCAGCGTACTTGATACTGCGACCGGCGCCGAGCTCGCGGCGCAAAGCGCAACCCGCTGGGGTGGTGTCATCGGTGTCGGATTCGAGTATGGCTTCACGCCGAACTGGTCGGTGGGTCTCGAATACGACCATCTGTTCATGGGGCACCGGAATAATTCGTTTACGGTCGCTGATCCGCGACTTGCTGCTTTCGTGAACGATCGGATCACCCAGGACGTGGATATGCTCACCGTGCGCTTCAACTACCGGTTTGGCTGGGGCAGCAATCCGGTCGTCGCGAGGTACTGAACTTTCCTGGTCTGATGTCTTCAGGAGGCCGGCAGCGACGCCGGCCCTCATTTTTGCGCTTTGGCGCGTCCTATCCTCGGCGCCTGCCAACGCGATCGACCGGACCGCCGCGATTGGTCGGTGTGCCGGGCCGCACTGCTTCTCGTGCGCCAGCGCGCGCGACAGGACGCACCCCCAGGACGACGCCCGGTCTTGCAACGCAATGCGCGGGATAGTCCACGTATTGGCAGTATGCGACGGCGTTGGCGCTCCCAGAACTCGTGAAGACGAACCCGACCGTCATCAATGCAACTGCTAATGCGATGGATGGCTTCATTTTTGGCCTCCTGTTTTTGGAGCCGTAGTGGAAGCCTGCGCGTTGCGGACGTTACCGGCAAAACGGTTCGTCTGCCGCGAGAATCGTCCGATGCGGCTCTCGCGCCATAGAATGTCGATCGCTCAAAACTGTTCGTGCTGGAGCGGTTGGATTCCGTCGAGCGGCCGGGTTGCTCGGGCGATCGAATACACTCGGTTTCCTTACACGATGTCTTCCAATGATAGCCTGATCGAGGAGGAAGGATTGCTGTTGCGGGCCGCCGATCTCATCGGTCAGCTCGGCGATCCCAACTACCTGAAGAAGTCCAACGCGCTGTTCTACGAATTCGAGGAGATCGGCCTCAACAGGACCTTGGGCTACGCGACGCCAGCGGACATCGTTTACAAATATCCGCCATTCTATTGGAGTAACGTAGCTCCCCAGATCCAGCCGGCGATACGTCATCTCAACGTGACGTCCCGAGGCCGGCAATGGATAGCGAGTCTCTACGGCAACATATTTCGGGCCGAGCGCGAGCTGACTCTGTCTGGACCTCAGCCCTAGAAGAGGCTCGACGCTTGATCTGGATCAAGCGTGCGGCGTGAGAGCAGGGGCTAGTTCGCCTCAGCATGCGCGGCATGGCTGAAGGCGCGTCCGTGAAAACACTCCGTCAGATATTCTCCGGAGACGAGATCATCCAGCTTCTGATCCGACTCGGATTGCTGGGGCTGCTGCTCGTCTGGGCGCTCCTCCTGGTCCGTCCATTCATCCCCATTTTGGCCTGGAGTGTCGTGCTTGCTGCTGCGCTGAACCCGGCGTTTCGGCGCCTCAGCGACATTCTCGGCGGACGGCCGAAGCTTGCGGCGACGATCCTCACGCTCGTAAACCTGGCTGTGGTGATCGGACCGGCGACCTGGCTGGGCATGGGCGCGGTCGACGGGATCACCGATCTTGCCGCCCAGGTGACGGCCGGTGAATTGCATGTGCCTTCGCCGCCGCAGTCGCTCAAAGAGTGGCCAGTCATCGGGCCTCAGCTCTTCGATCTCTGGGATCAGGCGACGACCAACCTCCGGTCGCTCTTGCGCGCGGTCGTGCCCTATTTGAAGCCATTCGCGTCCACCTTGCTTGGGTTTGCCGGCAATGCTGGTGTGGGAACGGTCAAGTTTCTGCTGTCGGTGGCGGTGGCCGGCGTGCTGTTTCCGTATGGACCTCAGCTCGTGGCCGCAGGGCGTGGCTTTCTGTCCCGCATCGTGCCGGACCAAAGCGAGCATTTTCTGGACCTGGCAGGAGCCACGATCCGTGCGGTGGCTCAAGGCGTGATCGGCGTTGCCATCATCCAAGCCTTGCTGGCGGGAATAGGTTTCAAGCTCGCCGGCATCGCCAGCGCGGGCCTTCTTGCTTTCGTGGTGCTGTTGCTGTCGATCGTGCAGATCGGCGGGACCATCGTCATCCTGCCGGTCATCATCTGGATATGGACCGACAAGGAATTCCCGATCGCGCTCCTACTGACGGTGTTTCTCGTGATCGTGTCGGTGCTCGACAATATCCTGAAGCCGCTCGTCATGGGGCGCGGCCTGACCACGCCAGCGCTGGTCATCCTGATCGGGGTGATCGGCGGAACTCTCTTCCACGGAATCATCGGCCTCTTCATCGGACCGATCATTCTGTCTGTCGTCTGGGAGTTGACAGTCGCCTGGATCCGCGCTGAACGGGCTGCGCCCGCACAGCTGGCAATCGAGCGTTGACCTCGATGAGCTCGATGGAAGCTCTCGGGTGAAGATACGACGACCGGTCGGAGATGGTGGTGGATATGCCTGGCTCGCCCGCTGACGTTGCTCGGACCATCAGAGTCGATGCGGGGCGTCGGCATGCTGCAAAATTTGCGGTGTGAGTGCCATGGACACCATCCTTGTCATCAATGCCGGCTCCTCTGATCTCCGATTCCAGATCTACTCTGTCGAAGGAGAAGGCAGGCTACGGCAACGGCTCAAGGGGCAGATGGACGGCATCGGGCGCTGTCCGCGCTTGCGGGCGAGCAAGGCTGGCGGTGGTCCGCTCGCCAATCGCGCTTATCCAGTCGAAACAGTGCCGGATGTTGCGGCTGCGATGGACATCACCAGCACCTGGTTGCGGGACGAGCTTCATATAAATCCGATTGCAGTCGGGCACCGCGTCCTTCACGGCGGTCCAGAGCATGACCGCCCCGTCTTAATCGATCATGAAGTCATGGCCCGCCTGGAGCGGTTGACCAGGTCCGCACTTTTTGATCTGCCGCACAACTTGGCGCCAATCCGTTCCATTCTGGCGAATTTCCCGGCAATCCCGCAGGTCGCCTGCTTTGATGCCGCATTTCCCCGAACGCATGCCGCAGTCGCCGACCATTCTGCGGTTTCTCCGGCGAGCCGCATTCCGGTCCATGTCATCCCCTCCGACGAGGATCTTATGATCGCCAGGCACACGCTGGCACTGCTGATGAAGGGTAGCCCGAGAGCGCCAAGCTGAGCGTCATGACCGGGCTCCTTGGTGGCCGGGGTGCGGGCAATGAGCGTACACGCCCGCGCCACGTTGATCTGCATCAAACGCCCGCATCATACCGCGGGCCGGATGGCAGCGCTGACCAACCAAACCCCGGCAGCGTCGGAGGGAGCTCGCGATGGCTGTCCAATTTCTGCTCGGCACTTTCATTAGCGTGATCAACATCATGATTCACGCGCTGGTGACCGTTGCAGCGATCGACATCGCCCGCAGCGCGGGATTGAAGCATACAATGCGGCCCCGATCTCACATGATGGCGGTGATGGTCACGATAGCTGTCATTTTGATGGTTGCACACACGGTCGAGGTTCTTGTCTGGGCGCTGGCTTACGCTCTGGTTGGTGCCGCGCCCGAGGGGAGCGAGTTGCTGTATTTCACCTTCGTGAACTACACCACGCTGGGCTACGGCGATGTCACGCCAGTGCAGGGATGGCGGCTGACGGGGCCGATGACTGCCATGAACGGCATTCTGATGTTCGGCTGGTCGACCGCAGTCCTGTTCGAGGTGTTACGCAAGACCCTTGAACATCTCTCGGCAATCGCGGCGCCCGGCTTCAATTCTGGAGATCATCAAGAGCTGCGAGCTGATGCCGGTCCAGGAGCATGATCTGCCGCTGGGTGTTGCCGATGAAGCCGAGGATGCCGAGGTCGTGAAGGCGGGACAGGGCGCGGGACACGGTCTCCAGGGTCAATCCGAGGTAGTCCGCGATGTCGCGCCGGGACATTGGCAGGGCCAGAATTCCTGCGGCCGTTAGCCGCGTATCCATCTCGAGCAGGAAGGCCGCCACCCGCTCCAGCGAGGTCTTGCGGCCGAGCAGCAGCATGTGATCTTCCGCATGCTGAAGGTTGTTGGTGGTCATGCTGAGCAGGTTTCGGGCAACCATGGCATCGCCTTCTGCGACGAGTTCGAGGCTCTGCCGTTTAACCAGGCGTACGGTCGTGTCGACGATCGCTTCCGTTGTGAATCTATGCTCGCTGCCGTTTTCGAGCCCGAAGATGTCGCCAACCAGGTGGAAGGCGCCGATCTGGCGACGCCCGTCTGACAGGAGCTTGTAGCTTCGCACGGCGCCTGATTTGACCTGATAGACGTATTCGGCCGGCTCTTTCTCGCCGTAGATTTCGGTGCCCTTTTTATAGGTAAATTCGTTTAAACTGATGATCGGATTTGAACTGGTATTCAGGCCAAGCTCGCGGAGTGAATGATGCCGCGAGGAAGCGTCGGCAGCGTTGCGAACCAGCATGGTCAACTCCCGAACTGGTGCTGACGCGATAATCGCGAGCAGCTTATTTCCGTCACCGGGAATACGGAGCCGCCGATAAATCACCCTTCCCGCAAAGGTTGTTTAAGCCAAAAGCAGGCTTTGCAGCCATTGTCTGTAGGTGCATTGTACCAAAGTACAGGGACGGCGATGGTGCGCTGGATGAGAAACCTGTCAGAACATCTGTCGGATTGCGCGGCGTAGGCTTACGTCGCGCATTCCGCCCGAAGTCGTGCCACTGCGGGCGGGCTGCTTTCATTGATGTTGACCGCGGGCTGCGAGGCGTCTTGAATTGCTTCTAAGGCTTGCGCGAGCGGTGGTGTTCTGCTTGCAAGAACAGGTCGGGAGGAAAACATTGCCTGGCTTCGTCTATGTGGTCGACGACGACCCATCGTTTCGCACCGCCATCCAGCGTCGGCTCAAGCTTGCCGGCTATGAGGTTGTGACCTACGCGTCGGCGCAACAATTGCTCGAGGATCCCCCGGGCTCCGAACATCCGGGCTGCATCCTGCTCGACGTGCAGATTCCGGGCCTGAGCGGCCCTGAGTTGCAAGCGTGCCTCGCCCAACGACCTTCGCCGTTGCCGATCGTGTTCCTGACAGGGCATGCTGATACCGCAACGACTGTTCGCGCGATCAAGGCCGGCGCGGAAGACTTTCTGACCAAACCAGTATCTTCGGAACAGTTGATCGACGCGATCGAGCGCGCACTGGTTCGACAAGAGGTGGTGCGCGGCCAACAGGGCAAGCTGGATTCGTTTCGTGCTCGTTTGACGTCTCTGACGCGACGCGAGCGACAGGTCTTCGACCTCATCGTGCGCGGGAAGATCAATAAGCAAATCGCTTACGAGCTTGGAACCACCGAGCGCACCGTAAAGGCGCATCGGCACCAGGTGATGACAAAGATGCAGGTGCCGTCCTTGGCCGAGCTGGTCTCCGTCGCCGAGCGGCTCGGACTTCTGAGCTCGCAGCCGGCGTGAACCGTCGGACTGTTTGCGGTAGGTGACGTCAATCTCGCGATCAGACCTGTACGATAGGACAATACGAAATATTGTTGACAGATTCTGGCAACGACTGCCTAGTTGGCCGTTGGATTTGCGCAGGAACATTTGCGGCGCCTCGTCGTTGTGAGGCGGGTGCAGAGTGTTCGATGAGAAAGCTCACCCATTGTTTGCACGCAGGTCAATATACGTTGTGGATGACGATTCATCGATGCGGCGAAGCATGGAGCGGTTGCTGCGGAACCACGGCTTTACCGCGGTTGTTTTCGAGTCCGCCGGTGCATTGCTTAGTCATGGCCACCTCGAAGACGCGTGCTGCCTCGTGCTGGACGTCAATCTGAACGGCGAGTCGGGTATCGCCCTGCGGCGCAAGCTGGCAAGTGACGGCGCTAAGGTGCCTGTCGTCTACATCACGGGCAACGACAGCCAGGCAAATCAGGCGGCCGCGATCGATTCCGGCTGTGCGGCCTATTTGAGCAAGCCCTTCGCGGCCAGCGAGCTGATCGCAACGGTTGAACGCGCCTGCGCCAAGAGCGCTTGAGTTGTTCTCACCTGCTCACTCCTCGATGTCCTGCTCCAGGATCTGTGCAGGCGCGCCTTTGTGAGCCGGGCCGAACTGTGCCAGCGGCAATGACGTCGTCAGAGACAGAAGGTTGGAGTCGGTGACCTCAAGGACGAGAGCCGTGCCGGCATCCATGTCGTTGATGAACTTGGGATCGGCTGCGTCGGCGGCAATGCAGGTATTGCTCAGGCACCAGGTGTAAGGCAATGACTGGACGTTGGCCCCGTCGATCGTCAGCTTGACCGGCTTCTGCAGATACATGCCGACGGGAACAAACACTTGTAGGCGCGCAATGGGGTCGCCGTCACGCTCGATGAGGTCCACGCGGATTGCCATCTGACCCGTAGCAAACCGCCCCGTGATCGAGGTTCGGCACAGCATCGGCGTTCCTGCAGGCCGTACGCAAAGCTTTGTCCAGCCGCCATAGGTGATGTCCTTGGCTTCGCGCTGCCCGCGAGGTGCGATTTCGGCGGACTTTACCTCTGGGGTCGGCTTTGGCGCGGCTATATTCTGCGCTGAAGCTGGTCGGGCAACAGCCGCCGCGAACAATATCGACACGCAGACGAGCGCACGCCCGGACAAAAGCACTGAAGTTGCGTCGATCATGTTCTGCCTCCAGGCGCCAGCTCTGCGGCTATTTCTGCGCGTCAAGGAATCGTTCGACGAGCGGTGCCCACATCGGAATCGTGTAGGGCAAGCCGATGAGGAAATGTCCGTCGCTGACGGGCCGAACCACATAGGCGAACATAGGTAGCGGCAGTGGCAAGGCCCAGACCTCTTCCTGGATACGAACATTGTGGTCGGCGCCTCCCGGGGCTAGAAAGCAGGCCAGGATGCTCAATGCCGCGGCGAAGTAGGTCACTGTCGAAGCATGCCGCAGGTTCACGCGCGCCTCCTTCAGCCGGCGAAAGTGCTGGCCACGATGATCGGTCCAAGCACGGTGAGCACAACGTTGCCGACAGCGTAAGGCACGGCGACTCCGAGGACGGGGGTTTGGCTTTCTGCAACTTCGCAGGCGCCGGTCACGGCGGCGTCGACCGTCATGGCGCCGGCCAGCGCTCCGCAAATGATGACCGGGTTCATGCGGAGCACGCGATGGGCAAACAGGGTGGTCACGATCAGCGGCACCAGCGTGACGACCAGGCCCATGCCGACCAGTAACAAGCCGTGCGACTGGATCGCGACCCAGGCCGCGTGGCCGTTGCCGAGCCCGATCGCGGCGATGAAGCCGCCGAGCCCGAGGTCGCTCAGCGTCTGCTGCGCTGCGGGAGGCATTGCACCCATCGTCGGCCGCCGAGAGCGCAGCCAGCCGCAGAAAAGCCCTGCAATCAGGGCGCCGCCGCCACCTCCCAACGTCAGGGGCACAGACCCGATCTTGACGCTCACGAGACCGGCAAGCAGACCTATGGCAATGCCTGCGGCAAGGAATGCGATGTCGGTACGGTCTTCGGAGCTCAGGATCTGTCCAACCTGCGAGGCGGCGCGCTCGATGTTGCGGGTGCTGCCGACCAGCGTCATGACATCACCGACATAGACGCGGGTCTCCGCGCTCAAGGGGACCTCGCGTCCCATCCGCGTCAAGGTGCGCAGGAACACGCCGCGCGCGGCGTCGCCGACGCGGTCGGCCACGTCCTTGACGGAGCGGCCGTGGAGCTTGCGATTGTCGACGAGGACGTCGACCACATTGCCTGGAAGAGCCTTCAGGATCTCGTCGGCGTCGATTTCGGTGCCAACAATCGGCTTTGCGGCGACAATGGCCGCCGTGCGACCCGCGATGACGATGTCGTCGGCCGCTTCAAGAACCGTGTCACGATGCGGCTCGACGTCAGCTCCCCCGCGCACGATCCGCTCGATTACACTGCGGCTGCCGATCTCGTCTTCGACGGCGCCGACCGTGCGTCCCGCCGCTGCCGACACCCGGTACGCGCGCGCCTGGAACTTTCGATAATGCAGATTTTCGGTCTGCGGCGGGTTTCCTCCTGACAGCTCCGCTTCCAGCTTCGCAGCCTCCGCCTTCAAATCGATCCGCATCAATTTCGGCGCGACAAAGGGTACGAACAGAAGCGTGAGGATGTAACCAAGGACGTACGTCACCGCGTATCCGGCGGCGATATTCGCCTCCTGCTGCTCCAGCACGTCCTTGGCGAGCCCGAGTTGGGCCAGCGCGCCGGACGCGGTGCCGATCACCGAAGATTGCGTCAGGGCTCCCGCAGCGAGCCCCGAAGCGGTGCCGGGACCGAGTGCGAATGCCTTGGCAAATATGAGAACGATGACAAGCCCGGTGCCGCCAAGCACGAGCGCGAGGGCGACCTGCGCCAAGGTCCGGATGCTCAGAGAAGCAAAGAACTCTGGCCCCGACCGGTACCCGATCGTGAATACGAACAGGCTGAAGAGGATGACTCTCAGTAGCGCTGGAAATGTGAAGGTGCCGAGCTGCCCGATCAGGACCGCCACGATGAGCGTGCATGCGGTGGTGCCGATCGAAAATCCAAAAATACGGACGCGGCCAAGGATGGTGCCGAGCGCGACCGACAGCAGCAGGAAGATTTCCGGCGCGGCAGAGATGATCCACCTGACGGTAATCATGGCGCATTGCCTCCAGTAGTTAGGGGCCAATCTCGTTGCCGAAAGCTGGCGACAGTTGATCCAGATCAATCCTGGTCGGCGGCAAGCTCGCTTCTTGTGGAGCCTCAAGAGTCAAAGCCGACCTTCGGACATGAGCACGATGGATACTGCCGCTGCTTCGTCGATACGCCGCGACGAAACGGTGCCGATTGCGCTGCTGCTTGCCTTCGCCGGGGGCTATATCGACGCCTTTACGTGGATCATCCACGGCGTGATGGCCAATGCCCAGACCGCAAACCTTGTGCTGTTGTGGGTTTATGGCTCGATCGGAAATTGGACGAAGGCGCTGCACTTCGTTCCGCCGATCCTTGCATTCGCCGCCGGTATCCTGGTCGCTGCATGGCTGCGACGGGCAACCGGAGCGCGCGCCAGCGCGATCGGTACGCTGATCGAAATCCTGCTGCTGGTTACTATCGCCATCCTGCACAATCGCCTGCCGGATCTTGCGGGAACGCTTGGCATTTCCTTCGTCGCCGCCGTACAGAGCGCCGTCTTCACGAGGGTCGAAGGCGTGCTCTACAGCTCCGTCATGATCACGGGCAACATGCGGCAGGCGATTGAAGGTGTGTTTGCTGTAGCGTCTGGCGAGGGGGCGCTACGGCTCCCCGGCATTTTCGTTGTCTTGTGTATCACGTTCGGCCTCGGCGCGGCTCTTGGCGCCTTCGCGACCAAGCAGATCCCGAATTTGGCGCTCGGTGTCCCCGTGATCGCGCTGCTGGTTGTGCTGTTGCGTTGCGAAAGTCCAGGCGAGGAGGCCAGCTCATGACCTCATCCAACCGCAGATCGCGCTGGACTTTCCTGTTTCCGCCGGCGACATGGTTGGCGCAGTACCGTAGCGCTTGGCTGCGTTCGGACGCCATCGCCGGCATTACGCTTGCGGCGTACGCCCTCCCTGTGTCACTTGCCTATGCGACGCTGGCGGGCCTGCCGCCTCAGATCGGCATCTACGGCTACATGCTCGGCGGCATCGGCTATGCGCTGCTGGGGTCGTCGCGCCAGCTTGCAATAGGTCCAACCTCGGCGATCTCGCTGATGATTGCGGCGACCGTCGGGACGCTGGCCGGCGGAGACGCGGCGAAATATGCCGAGATCGCGAGCCTGGCCGCCTGCGCGGTGGCGCTGCTGTGCCTGATCGCCTGGTTGTTCAAGCTCAGCGTTCTCGTCCGCTTGGTGAGCGACAGTATCCTGGTCGGTTTCAAGGCCGGCGCGGGACTTACCATCATGATGAGCCAGTTGCCGAGCCTGTTCGGCGTTGCCGGAGGCGGTCACAATTTTTTCGATCGCGCCATCAAGCTCGCGGGTCAGCTCGGCGGCATCAATTGGCTGGTTCTGGCGATCGGAGCCCTCGCTCTCTTGTCCCTGCTTGTGGGAGAGCGGTGGCTGCGGGGAAAGCCGGTCGGGCTCACGATCATGGCGCTATCGATCATGCTGGCGACACTGCTTGGCCTTCCATCGCTTGGCGTGCCGGTGACCGGCAAAATTCCGGAGGGATTGCCGGCGTTTGGACTACCCAGCTTTGGTCTGTTGGAGCCGGACGAACTGTTCCCGCTGGCTGCGGGATGCGTGCTGCTGGCCTATATCGAAGGTGTCTCCGCCGCGCGCAGCTTTGCTGCCAAGCATGGCTATGCCCTTGATGTCCGTCAGGAGTTTTTGGGGCTTGGCGCGGCCAACCTCGTCGCCGCATTCGGCCACGGCTACCCCGTGGCGGGCGGATTGTCGCAATCTGCCGTCAATGACAATGCGGGGGCGCGCACGCCCCTGGCTCTGGTGATCTGTTCGACGACGCTGGCACTGTGCCTGCTGTTCTTCACGGGAGCCCTGACGAATCTGCCCAAGGCGGTGCTGGCGGCGATCGTCTTTGCTGCCGTTTACAGGCTGGTGGACATCCGCGCGCTGTTGCGGATGTGGCAGGTCAGCCGCATCGACTTTAACGCTGCGGCAATTGCGCTGGTATCCGTGCTGCTCCTGGGGATATTGCAAGGCGTTCTGCTGGCGGCGATTGCCTCGATTGTCCTGCTCCTGGCGCGAGCCTCACGTCCGAATGTCGCCTTCCTCGGCCGGCTCCCGGGCACCGGCCGCTACTCCGATGATGCGAGGCACGAAGGCGTCGAGCCATTGGTCGGTATCATCGCCTTTCGACCGGAAGCCTCGCTGCTTTACATCAATGCCGAAACAATCCTGGAAACAGTGTCGGATGCCTTGCTGAAGTCGTCCGATATCAGGCTGGTTGTCTGCGATCTCTCCGCTTCGCCCTACATTGATTTGGCTGGGGCGCGCATGTTGCACGACCTTCACGACAAGCTCGCCTCGGTCCATATCGCCTTCTGCATCGTCGGTGCACATGCACAATTGCGCGATCTGCTGCGGGCCGAGGGATTGGCGGAAAAGACCGACAGTGCGATTTGGCTTCGCTCGGTCGACAGCGTGCTCGGTGAAAGCAAGCAATCGTCTGATCCCATATCGGAGGATCCGGCCGGCGTGTTGGCCACCCGGCTCTGATCCGATCTCTCTCGCCTGCAATCGGAATCGGGCAACCACCTCGGACGATATTGCATCGCGAGGTGCTTCGGGTCTCTTCAAGATGCGCGTCCGTTGACTTGGATCAATAAACCGAGGTGAGCGGGCATCACGATCCGGCTGCGACCTCGCAAAGATCCGGAGAGAGACATGTCCAAGGACGCCAAGCCTGCAGAGAAGCGCATCGATCAGTTCATTTCCGGGCCCGGCGGACGGGCAGACAACTGGCGCGATCTGGTCGAAGCAGCCAAAGCATGGGCGCGCGGCGGCGACCGTGCGATGTTTGACGCGGCCCTGGCCGATCTCTCCGTGATAGAGGAGTTTCACGGCTATCCGGGGCTGCAGTTGATGGCGGCTTTGCGGGAAGCCGCCTCGGCCGGGGATGCGGCGGGTTCACTTGCTCTCGCGACGCGCATTACGCAGGCGTTGATGACGAGATCCTTCCGCCAGCTTGCCGGCGACTGGGATGCCAAGGACGACGGCGACGGTGATGCGCCCGAGCTTGTGCCGTCAACTTTCGGATCGCATGCAGCTCGGCGACCCTATTTCGAAACGCTGGTCGTCACCGGCGTCTCCTCCGAGAAGTGGCCAGCTCTCGCTGCCGAATGGCGCAAGTTGCGGCGTCCGGTCGATTCGTTCGTCTATGAGCCGGTGATCGTCGGAAGTCTGGAAGACGCCTTCTGCGCGACGATGCTCAACCCCAATATCGCCGCCGTCGTCATCAACGAGGGGTTCGCTCTGCGCTCGCGTCACGACGCGCCGGTATTGCGCACCATGACCGCCGCCGCGGGGATCAATGACGAGTCGGACGCGTCCGCGCTCCGGCTAGCCCACGTCATCAAGCGGGTACGTCCCGAGCTCGACATCTATCTGATGTCGAATCGCGACGTCGAGGAAATGGCGGGGAACCCCGAGGCCAATGTGGCTCGGCGGATATTCTACTCCATCGAGGAGCTCCTCGAGCTCCATCTCTCCATCCTCGAAGGGATCCAGGATCGATTCGATACGCCATTCTTCGACAACCTGAAGAAATACGCGCAACGCCCGATCGGCACGTTCCATGCGCTGCCGATCGCTCGCGGCAAATCTGTCTTCAGGTCGGACTGGATCCGCGACATGGGCGAGTTCTATGGCTTGAATCTGTTCCTGGCCGAAAGCAGCGCCACCACCGGCGGCCTCGACAGCCTGCTGGAGCCGACCGGCACCATCAAGAAAGCGCAGGACAAGGCGGCACGCGCGCTCGGCGCGGATCGCGTGTTCTTCGTGACCAACGGCACCTCGACCTCCAACAAGATGGCGGTGCAGGCGCTGCTCGGGCCAGGCGATATCGCGATCGTGGATCGCAACTGCCACAAGTCGCACCACTACGGCATGGTTCTGGCCGGCGCCCAGCCGATCTATGTCGAAGCGTTCCCGATGACCGAGTATTCGATGTACGGCGCGGTGCCGCTGCAGACCATCAAGCAGGCGCTGCTGAATGCGCGGGCAGATGGCCGGCTGGACCGCGTCAAGATGCTCGACCTGACCAACTGCACCTTCGACGGCCACATCTATAACACCCGCCGGGTGATGGAGGAATGCCTCGCGATCAAGCCCGATCTGATCTTCCTGTGGGATGAAGCCTGGTTCGGCTTTGCACGCTTCTCGCCGTTCCTGCGGCGGCGGACCGCGATGGGCGCCGCGAACGAGATCGAGGCCTGGATGCACGACCCGAAATCGGTTGCGGCTTACGAGAAGCAGCAGGCCGAGCTCGACAAGAATCCATCGGACGAGGTGCTGCTCAAGACCCGACTGATTCCCGATCCGCGTCAGATCCGCTTGCGCGTCTACCAGACCAACTCGACCCACAAGTCGATGTCGGCAATCCGGCAGGGCTCGATGCTGTCGGTCAAGGACGTCGAATTCCATACCGTCGAGCAACAGTTCAAGGAGGCGGTGTTCACGCACGCGTCGACCAGCCCGAACCAGCAGCTCATCGCGAGCCTCGACGTCTCGCGGCGTCAGATGGAGCTCGAGGGCTATGGTCTGGTAGCGAACGCGATCGAAATCGCGTTCGCGATCCGCAAAGCGGTCAACAACAATCCACTGATCTCGAAATACTTCCGGATTCTCGGTGCGGACGCGATGGTGCCGGCGCAATACCGCCAGAGCGGCTTCACCGACTATCTGGCCACCGGCACAAACTGGGCGAGTGTCCTGAAGAGCCTTGACGACGACGAGTTCTGCCTCGATCCGACCCGCATGACGTTGGTGTGCGGCACCGCCGGATACGACGGTACGCAGTTCAAGGGAATCCTGGCAAACGAGTACAACATCCAGATCAACAAGACCTCGCGCAATTCGGTGCTGTTCCAGTCCAACATCAACAATACCCGCAGCGATGTTGCGCATCTGGTGAGGGTGCTGGCCGAGATTGCGGGCGAGGTCGATCGTGGACTGGTTCAGGGTGGCGCCAATGCGAAGAAGACCTTCGAGGCGCGGGTCAAGAGCCTGATGACCGATGTGCCCGACCTGCCGAACTTCTCGCAGTTCCACGACAGTTTCCGTGGCGATGCCGGCACCAGGACCAATGAGGGCGATATCCGCAGCGGCTTCTACTCGGCCTACGACGCGGCGGGATGCGAATATATCCGGCTCGGCGATCCCGAGATCGACCGTCGCCTCAAGGCCGGTCCCGACCTCGTCTCTGCCAGTTTCGTGATCCCGTATCCGCCGGGCTTCCCGATCATGGTGCCGGGGCAGGTTATCACCCAGGAAACCATCGACTTCATGCGCAAGCTCGATGTGAAGGAAATCCACGGCTACGACGCCAAGGAGGGGCTGAAGCTCGTACGTGCCGAAGCCCTGGCGAAGATTGGCCGGCCCAAGCCCGGCGCCGCGCCGAAGCTGAAGGCGGCATCGTAATAAAGGGGACGGACATGCAGAGCTTTTTCACGTTCTTGCAGCAGAACCCGTTTCTGTTGCTGTTCTTCGTCGTTGGCCTCGCCGTCTGGATCGGCCGTGCGAGCATCAAGGGTTACGGCCTCGGCATGGTCGCCGGCGCCATCGTGGTGGGCGCAGCCCTTTCGGTTTGGGCGTCGGTCTACGGCGTGAAGCTTGAGCTGAACACGTTCGCCAAGAGTCTGTTCTACTATTTGTTCATGTATGGCGTCGGCTTACGTGTGGGACCGTCCTTCATCAACAGCCTGAAGGGCGACGGTCTCAAGTTCTGCATCCTGGCGCTGGTGTCGAGCGTTCTCGGTCTGGCGCTTGTCGTTATGCTTTCAAAGCTCTTTGCGCTGCCGATCGGCGCTGCCGGCGGCATGCTGGCGGGGTCGCAGACGATGTCCGCCGCGATCGGCTCAGCCGAGCAGGCCATCACCTCAGGTGTCGTCAAGCTTCCTGACGGCATGAAGCCCGAGGACGCGTCGGGCATGATCGCGCTGTCCTACGGCATTACCTATATCTGGGGCACAGTCGGCATCATCTTGATCTGCAAATACCTGCCGCGCTGGTGGGGCGTCGATGCCAAGGCGGCTGCCAGGCAATACGAGAAGGAATTTGGCGTCAAGGATCTCGAGGGTGGCGGCCTGACCGGCTATCGGCAGTTCGGCCTGCGCGCCTACCGGCTCGAAAATCCGGCCCAGGTCGGCATGAGCATCGCCAAATTCCGCACGATCAACCCGGAATACCGCATCGTCAACGTGGTGCGAGGCGGTCAGCCGTTGGGAGCCGATCCCGACGTCGTGCTGCAAAAGGGAGACCTCGTCGCGCTCGGTGGCGCGACCGAGCATCTGACCGACAAGATGGGACTGATTGGCCCTGAGGTTGCCGACGCCAAGGCGCTCGGCATTCCCATGGATCAGGCGGACATCCTGGTCACCAACAAGGAGATGGTCGGACGCACCTTCGAGTCCTTCCGTGAGACCGCGATTGCCGGCCAGCTGCAGGTCACCAAGGTCGAACGTGGCGGCGTGCAGATTCCGGCCGGTCTCAAGACGGAGTTGCAGCGGATGGACATCGTCTCGGTGGTCGGTATCAAGTCGGCCGTCAACGAGCTCGGCGAGATGTGGGGACGCATTGCGCGGACCAACACTTCGACCGATCTGCTGACGCTCGCCGCCGGCATGATCATCGGCTTCCTGATCGGGATGATCGAATTTCCAGCCTTCGGCGCCAAGATCGGCCTCGGCAATGCCGGCGGACTGCTGCTGTCCGGCGTGATCGTCTCGTCGCTGGTCTCCCGACTGCGCTTCTTCGGCAACACACCGAACGCGGCGCGCAATGTGCTGGAGGATCTCGGCCTCGTGGTCTTCGTCGCCATCGTCGGCATCAATGCCGGCGCCGGGTTGTTGGCGCAGCTCACGGGTGCGGTCGCGTTGAAGATCTTCGTCGCTGGCTTCATCGCCTGCACGATCCCGCCGTTCGTCGTCTGGGCGATCGGCTTCCACCTCTTCAAGATCAATCCGGCCGTGCTGATGGGCGGCGTTGCCGGTGCGCGGTCGCACTCCGGTCCGTGCCGCGAAGCCGCGGTGGAAATCCAGAGCTCCGTGCCCTGGATCGGGTTCCCAGTCGGCTACGCCGTATCGGGCATTCTGCTCACCGTGTTTGGCTACTTCGCGATGATACTGGCTCAATAGATCGGCATAACAACCAGAGGAAACGAATCTCATGAGAAAAGTCGCCATCCGTGTCGCCTTGACTGCTCTGCTGATAAGTGCCGGCTTCAGCACGCCGTCGCAGGCAGAGACCGGCCAGGTCGCCGTGGTCTTCACCAAAGGCGGATTCATCGTCGGCGTCGGTGGCGGCGAGGGCGTTCTGCTGCTGCGGGGCCACAAATATCCCTTCACCGTCTCGGGCATGAGCGTCGGCTTCACAATCGGCGCCTCGACCACCAAGCTGGTCGGCCGCGCTCTTAACCTGAGGGGGCCGGAGTCGATCGAAGGCTCTTATGCTGTGGGCGGTGCGGGCGGTGCCGTCGCCGCCGGCGCAGGTGCCGTTCAGCTGCAAAACGGCAACGGCGTGATTCTGCAGCTTAGCGGGCCGAAGGTCGGTGCGGAGCTGTCAGCCGCTGTGGGGGGCGTGACGATAGCTTTGAAGCGGTAGAGCGGCAGTCGCGCCGCTTCGGCGGTCGCGGCGCTCTAGCTTGAATGGCGGCTGCTTCTCTCATGCACATAGGTCAGGGAAGCGGCCGCAACTCAGTGCCACGTTCGGGTGCCAACCGCGTTCCGCGAGGCATCGTCGAAAGCGGATCACGGCACCCATATCGAGGGAGGACATGCCATGCTTCGTTATCTTCTGGCTCTTGTTGCGGCCGTCGTTCTTCTCACGGCCACGCTCATTCCCGATGATGCCTATGCCCGCCGCGGAGGTGGCGGTGGTGGCTATCGTGGAGGTGGAGGGGGCATGCGCGCCGGAGGTTTTCATGGCGGCGCCGTTCACGCCGGACGGATCCATGGCGGAGGCGGGCGCCACTATGCAGGAGGTCCGCGGCCAAGCCATCCGATCGCCGGTCGTCCTGGCCGTCCAGGTTACCCCGTTGCGGGCCGTCCCGGTCGTCCGGTCGCCGGTTATCCCGGAGGCTATCCGCGATATGGCTATCGAGGCGCGGCTTACGGTGCCGCCGCCGTCGGTGCGGCCGCCGCGGGCGCCTACGGATACTACAACAACAACTACAATAACGGTTGTTATCAGGACACGTACGGCAATTGGGTCTGCCCCAACCAGTATCCGTATTGAAAGAATGCGCTGCTGACGGACCCAGCGAAGTCCGTCGGCAGCATCGATCTGACCGTCAACGATCGGACCGCGCCCGCCGTGCGGCCCGCGATCACTTCGTCAATATCGTTCCGCGACGAAGTTCATCCCGCGCAAGGGGGCCTGGTCATTGTAACGTCCCTTGTCGGAGCGCTTCGGCAGCTTCACCTTGTCCTTCTTGATCCGCTTGTGCGGGATAGCCTCCAGGATGTGCGCGATACAGTTCAGCCGCGCCCGCCGCTTGTCGTCGGACCGAATGATGTACCAAGGCGCGTCCTTCGTGCTCGTCTTCTTGAGCATCAGGTCGCGCGCGCGCGAATAATCATACCAGCGCTTGAAGGATTCGATGTCCATTGGGCTGAGCTTCCATTGCCGCACCGGATCGTCGATGCGGGCGTTGAAGCGGCGCTCCTGCTCGTCCAACCCGACCTCGAGCCAGATCTTGATCAGGATGATGCCGCCGTCGATGGCGTACTTTTCCATTTGCGGGCAGAGCGCGAGGAAACGATCGTGCTCGGCGGGCGAGCAGAATCCCATGACATACTCGACGCCGGCCCGATTGTACCAGCTCCGGTCGAAGATCACGATCTCGCCCCCGGCCGGAAACTGCTTCATGTAGCGCTGGAAGAAAAGCTGCGTCTTTTCGCGATCCGATGGCGCCGGCAGTGCCACCACCCGGAACACGCGCGGGCTGACCTTTTCCGTGATCGCCTTGATCGTGCCGCCCTTGCCGGCCGCGTCGCGGCCTTCGAACAGGACGATGACCCGAAGTCTATTTTCCTTCACATAATCCTGAAGATGGCAAAGCTCGATCTGGAGCTTTTCGAGCTCCTTCTCGTAGTCCTTGCGCTTCATCCGCTCTGTGGCTCGATCCTTCGCCATGCTGCTCCGCCTTCCGTCAATCCGGCCGAAACGTGATCAGTCGCCCCACGAAATGATGACGCCGATATCCCCGGGCACGCCGCCAGGAAAGTCGATGACCTGATAGCCGATCCGGTAGCCGCGCGGCTTGAGGTATTCGGTCCAGAGCTCGAATATCTCTTTTGGAATTCCCGTCAGCGTTTTCTCCCATCCTCCCTCCATCTGGTTGATGGCGCGGCCCTTGTCGGTGCACAGGGTGTTCGGGAAGCGGTAGACCTGCACCTCGGTCAGACCGTTGCGAACCGCGCGCTGGATGATGGTCGAGGCGAGCTTGATCTTCTCCTCCTCGGTCTTGCCGGACGGCTTGCTCAGCCGCTCGATCAGGGCGCGCTTCTCGGCTTCGGCGGCGGCGGCGAGGCGCACATATTCTTCGGCCTTTTTAGTGTCTTCGAGCGCCGCTTCCTTGCGGATTTGCGCGGCGTGGGGGATGAGATCATCGATGCCGGGCATGACTGACGAGCTCCTGGCTTGCTGTGGGGTAGAGTCAGGGCTAGGCTAGGTTCCGCGCCGTTCGGACCTTTGATTCATATCAATCAATTTCTCGCCTGCGTTGCCACGGTCGTTGTCTAGAGCGCGTACTGCCCTCATTCCTTTTGGTGGAGAGCTACCGTTGACCGAGCAAATTCACCCGTTGGCCCCGCATCATCTGCCGTTCTATCTCGCGCCGGGAAGCGGCACGGACGTGCTGATGGTGGTGATGGGGATCTTCCTGATCGGCAGCGTGCTCTGGGTCGGTACGCTCTATTGGAAGCTGCACAGCCTCCCCGAACGAATGGCGCACAAGTCGCAGAAGCTGCAGTTCGAGATCGTGGCCGTGCTGGGCATCATCTCGCTCTTTACGCACATGCACATTTTCTGGGTGGCCGGTCTTCTGCTCGCGATGATCGACCTACCGGATTTCGGCACGCCGCTGCGGAGCATCGCAGGCTCGGTCGAGAGAATCGCTGACGCGGCGCCCGGTGAGGGCCGCGAGCCCGAACTGCCAATCCTGCCGCCGGTCGAGAAGCCGATCGTCAAGGGGAAGGAACACAGCCATGTTTGAGCTCATGTTCTGCTCTCTTCTGACCATCCTGCCGGACTACCTCTACCGCCGCTATGCCCAAGGCAAACGTTTCGGCAAAGAGATCACGTTCTTTTCCATTTGGTACGAATTGCGATGGGGCATCACCGGCTGCCTGATGCTCACGATTTCTCTGATCACGATGATCTTCTACTTTCATCCGTCGACGACCTCGGCCACGCTCTATTTCCGCACGGTGCCGATCCTGCCCGAGGGTTCGGGCCGCGTCGCGGAAGTCAATGTCGGCTACAGCGAGGCAGTGAAGAAAGGCGACGTACTTTTCAGGCTGGACAGTTCGAAGCAAAAGGCGGCTTTGGAGACGGCCACTCGCAAGATCGCTGAGGTCGATGCCGCGATGACAAGCGCGGAAAACGACGTGGTCAAGGCCGAAGCGCAGATCCAGGAAGCCAAGGCCAGCCTTCAGCAGGCCAAGGACGAGTTGGACGTGAAGACGGAATTGCAGCGCCGCAACCCCGGCATCGTCCCGCAACGCGATATCGAGAAATTACAGGTCGTGGTCAACCAGCGGCAGGCTGGTGTGGACTCGGCCACTGCGTCCAAGACGTCGGCGACGTTGCGGCTTTCAACCCTGTTGCCGGCTGAAAAAGCGAGCGCCCAGGCGGCGTTGGCCGAAGCGCAGGTCGATCTGGACAAGACCTTCGTTCGCGCCGGCGTCGATGGCCGCGTGGAGCAATTCCTGGTCCGCACCGGTGATGTCGTCAATCAGCTGATGCGGCCGGCCGGCGTGCTGGTTCCGGACGGCGCCGGCCGGCGCGCCTTGCAGGCCGGCTTTGGTCAGATCGAGGCACAGGTGATGAAGGTCGGCATGGTGGCGGAAGCAACCTGCATCTCGAAGCCGTGGGTGATCATTCCCATGGTCGTCACCAGTGTTCAGGATTACATCGCAGCCGGCCAGTTCCGAAGCGGTGAGCAGCTGATCGAGGCGCAGAACGTCGGGCGGCCCGGCACGATCCTGGCCTTCCTTGAGCCCCTCTACAAGGGCGGCCTCGAAGGCGTGACGCCGGGTAGCAGCTGCATCGTCAATGCCTATACCAGCAATCACGAGGAGATATCCGCGAAGGAGACGGGCACGGGTCGGGCCGTCGCTCTGCATGTTGTCGACGGTGTCGGCCTCGTGCACGCCATGCTCTTGCGGATTCAGGCGCTGCTGCTGCCGATCAAGACGCTGGTGCTGAGCGGGCACTGACCGGCTTCGCTTTGGTTTGAATCGCACTTCGGTTCGGCGATGCGCCTCAGTTGAGCCGGTCTGGCATCATGAGCCAGTCCGACCACCCAGCGCATATTCACTATGAGGGCCACATGGTCCCTGCAAAAATGCCGATCTGGCTTCGTTCCTTCATTGTCGCCAGCGCTGTTGTGCTCGTGCTTGGAGCGGGCCTGTTCGGCTACCGCTGGTACTCTCACCCGACGACGCTGACCATCGCGGTCGGGTCGCTGGATGGCGAAGCCACGCGTCTGGTATCGGCGTTGGCGAGCCGGCTTGCCGTGGTGAACGCCCCGGTCCGGCTCAGACTGGTGGAAACGACCAACGCGGTTGATGCTGCCGAGCAGTTTGCGGCGGAAAAGGTCGAGCTTGCTGTCGTCCGCGGCGACGTCGGCGACCTATCGCAGGCGCAGGCTATCGTGGTTCTCGCCCACGCCGTTGTCCTGCTGGTTGCGCCGCCGGGCTCCTCCATTACCGAAATCGCTGGTCTGAAGCGCACCAGCGTCGGCGTGATCGGCGGCGAGATAAATCGCAAGGTCGTCGACGTCCTCAGCGACGAATACGGCCTCGGACGCGCCAACGTGTCATTCCGCAATCTCCAACCGGCAGACGCGCGGCGGGCACTCGATGCCAAGGAGGTACGGGCGATTCTGATCGTCGTTCCTCTTGCCGAAAAGTATCTGGCCCTCTTGCGCGGTCTCTTTCTGCAGACGCCGAAGACCGCGCCGGTCCTCCTTCCCGTCGAGGCGGCTGGTGCCATCGCGGAAAAGCAGCGCGCCTATGAAAGCTTCGATGTCCCGAAGGGCACGTTGCGCGGTTCGCCGCCTGTCCCGAGCGAGGATCTTACCACGCTGCGGGTTTCGTTCTATGTGGTCGCGCAAAAGCAGCTCAGCGCAGAGGTGGCGGGCAGCCTGGCCGACGCGCTGATGAAGGCGCGCAGGGACCTGCTCGGCGAATTGCCGATACTCTCTCAAATGACCGCGCCGAGCACGGATTCGGACGCCTTTCTCCCGGTTCATCCCGGCGCCGCGGCATTCTACAACGGAACGCAGCAGAGCTTTCTGGACGAATGGGGAAACATCATCTTTCTCGCGCCCATGATTTTCGGCGGCCTCATCTCGGTACTGGCGGCTGCCTGGAAATTCCTTCGGGTAGGCGATCCATCGAAGGCCGAACGGGGGCTGGACTTGCTGTATGCGTTGGGTGTGCGGATACGCAGGGCGGAGGCAGTAGCCGAACTGTCCGATATCGAGGCCGAAATCGACCGGGTTCTCCAGGCTCAGCAGGCCAAAGCCGCGGCAGGAGACGAAAATGCGCTCGATGTCACGACCTTGAATGTCGCGGCGCATCGCCTTCAGAGCCTGATTCATGATCGCCGGGTTTTGCTGTCCGCGCTCCCGGGCTCCAGCGCCTGAGCGGCGCGGCCGGATCTCGACCGGATCAAACGTCGGGCCGCCGTGGAATGTATAGCGCGGACTTCGAGAGAGCTCCTTGTTCCTTGATCTTGATCAATAAAGGTCACTGATCGTCCAAGATGCTTGGCCCAATGAGGGTTCAAGGGAGGACGCGATGCTTCGTTGCGGTAGAACTCTGATCGCGATGGTCCTGCTCTTGGCGCCCGTGCCCGCGGCAGCCCAAACTGCGGACACTTCGGCCGCCTCAGGTGCCCAAGCCCAAACGCCGGGTCAGCCGCGGGCGGCTGCCGAAATGCTCAAGCCCGAGCAGCTCGAAGCTCTGGTCGCACCGATCGCGCTCTATCCCGACGAGTTGCTTGCCAACGTGCTGGCGGCATCCACCTATCCTCTGGAAGTCGTTCAGGCCGATCGCTGGCTGAAAGAGCACAAGACTCTGAGGGGTGATGCCCTAAAGACTGAAGTCGAGAAGCAGCCGTGGGATGACAGCATCAAGGCGCTGGCCTCGACTGCTGAGGTCCTTTCCATGATGAGCGACAAGCTCGACTGGACCAAGGTGCTGGGCGACGCGGTGCTCGCGCAGCAATCGGATGTGATGGATGCGGTCCAGCGGCTGCGGACCAAGGCTTATGACAACAAGAAGCTGCTGACCACCACGCAGCAGAAGGTGAGCGTCAAGACCGAGGAAAGCAGGCAGGTGGTCGTGATCGAGCCGGCGGTTCCCGATACGATGTACGTGCCGTACTACGAGCCTGCGACGGTCTACGGCGCGTGGCCCTACACCGAGTATCCACCATATTACTTCGGCTACCCGTCCTACATCGGCGCAGGCGTCGTCGCGGCGGGTCTCGCGTTCGGCACAGCCTGGGCTATCGGTCGCTGGGGCAATTATTGGGGCGGCGGCTGCAACTGGGGTAACCGCAACGTCTATATCAATCACCGCACCACCAACATCGGAACTGGCTGGCAGCACAATCCGTCGCATCGCCAAGGGGTACGCTACAACAACGCCAACGTTCAGCAGCGCTTCGGCAATAGCAATCTGAAGGCCGGCGCCGCCGACCGCATGGATTTCCGCGGCCGCGACGGACAGCAAGTCTTGAAGCCGGGACAGGATCGGCCTGGTGGCGCAGATCGCGCTGGGGATCGTGCGGCAGATCGCGCTGGCGACCGAGGTGGCGACCGTCAAGGCGCCGGGGATCGCGCCAAGGCGGGAGGCGATCGCGCCAAAGGCGGTGGCGATCGCGCGGCCAAGGGCGGTGGTGCCAAGAATGCCGGCGCAAAGAGTGCTGGCCCTAAAGCCGGCGGCGCCAAGGGCGGGGGCGCCAAAGCCGCGAACCGCGGTGGTAGCGGAAGCGTGCTGAACGTGTCGTCGGGCCGCTCGGCGGCCGCAGCATCGGCGCGTGGTCATGCGAGCATGGCGAGCATGGGACCGCGCGGTGGCGGTGGCGGAGGTGCGAGCTTCGCCGGCCGAGGCGGCGGCGGAGGCTTCCAGGGTGGCGGAGGCCGTGGTGGTGGTGGTGGCGGCGGACGGCGTTCCGATATCGCGCTGAAGCATGACGTCGTTCTGCTCGGCCATCTCGCAAGCGGTCTTGGTTATTACCGCTTCAGCTATATCGGCAGCGACAAGGCCTATGTCGGCGTCATTGCGCAAGAAGTCGAGGACGTGAAGCCGGTAGCCGTCACCCGCGGAGCCGACGGCTATCTCCGGGTCTATTACGAAAAGCTCGGTCTGAAATTCCGTACCTATCGCGACTGGCTCGAGAGCGGCGCGCGGATTCCTGGCGAGGTGACGCCATGATGGGTTTGAAGTCGCTTCGTCTCGCCATCTTGCCGGCCATTATTGCGCTTGGGCTCCTGAGCTCGCCATCCCTTGCGCAGCAGTCCTATCCGACACCGGAGGATGCGGCAGGGGCGCTCGCTGCCGCCGTGAAAAGCGGGCCGGACCGGGCCATCCTGAAAGTCCTCGGCAGCGCTGCCGAGGACATCGTTTCCTCCGGCGACGAGGTCGCCGACGTCGACATCCGGAAACGCTTCACCTCGATGTATGATGCGAAGCATGCGATCAAGGCGGAAGGTAACAGGAAGGCAGTGCTGATGTTGGGTCCGGACGACTTTCCGTTCCCGATTCCGCTCGTCAACACCAGGACCGGCTGGGAATTCGATACCGCCGAAGGCCGCATTGAGGTCCTGTATCGCCGCATCGGCCGCAATGAACTCGACGCGATCCAGACCAGTCTCGCCTTTGTCGATGCCGAGAACGAATACGCCGACAAGGATCGCGGTGAGGGTACTGGCGTGTACGCGCAGCGCATCGTCAGCAGCGCAGGCAAGAAGGACGGGTTGTTCTGGCGCGACGACAGCGACCCGAGCCCGCTCGGTGCATTGGCGGCGCAGGCTTCGGCCGAAGGCTACAAGGCCGAGGAGGGGCCGGCGCCCTATCATGGCTACTATTTCCGCATCCTGAAGGGGCAGGGATCGAACACGCCAGGCGGCGCGCTGAACTATATCGTCAACGGCAAGATGATCGGAGGTTTCGCACTGGTCGCCTGGCCGGCCGAGTACGGCAATTCCGGCGTCATGACCTTCCTGGTCAACCATGCGGGCGTTGTCTACCAGAAGGATCTCGGGCCTCGGACCAAGGTCCTCGTTTCCCGCATCAGCGCGTTCGATCCGGACCAGACCTGGAAGAAGCTGGATGGTGTAAAACCCTGAGCGACGCACGCAGATCTTGCGTGGGCTTCTTTGGCGTTTGGCACGCCTCGTGCTGCTCGCACTCCTTATCCCGACGACCCCGTCGTTTGCACAGGCATCCGCGCAGGTCCGGATCAAGATCGTAAAGGCGGGGCTGCTCGTGGGCGGTGGCGCTGGGAGCGGCGTGCTGACCTATCGCGGCCGCCATCATCCGTTCCGCATCAGCGGGGTAAGCTTGGGTTTTACCGTCGGCGCTACCGTTGGGTGGCTCGAGGGCTGGGCTTCAGGCATTCGAGAGGTCAGCGATTTTGCCGGCGCATACAGCTCGGTCGGTGGCGAAGCTGCCCTGATCGGCGGCATCAATGGCGCTCAGCTGCGCAACGACAAAGGGGTCACGATGGTGCTGCAGGGACCAAAAGCCGGGGTGGAATTCGCCGCTAATCTCAGCACAATCATGATCTCTCTGAAGTGAGCGCGCGAAAGGCGGAATGGTCGTGACGGTCCCGTACCGTCATTGCACCGAAGCGGGGGCGGAGACGGGCATTTCCAGCTCGAAAACGGAGCCCCTGACGTCCGATTTGACCAGCCTCAGCTTTCCACCGCACCTTCCGACCAGGTTGGAGGAGATGGCCAGCCCCAACCCCATACCGCCTTGTTTCGTCGTGAAGAACGGATCGAAGATGCGCTCTTGGTGACGGGGTGTGATGCCGGTGCCGGAGTCTTCTACGGACAAATGGACCGTTGCGCCACCATCAAGGCTGGTTTTCATACGGAGCTGTCGTTGATCGGCGGGGACAGAACTCATTGCGTCAAGCGCGTTTTTGCAGAGGTTCAGGACAATCTGCTGAAGCTCAGTGCCGCCCAGAGCGACTGGGGGAATGTTGCCCTGAAACTCCGTAATTACTGATACGCCATTGGCAAGGAGATCGTGCCTCAACAGTCGCAGCGCAAGCTCGGCGACATCCTCGACGTTTGCTGAAGCGCCGCCCTGCGCCGTTTTGATTGTCATCTCGCGAATGTTCGATATGATGTCAGCGGCGCGGCTGCTGTCCGCTTCGATGTCAGACAGGATGTTTTCGAGGTCCTCCAATTCAAGGGGGGCAGCTCGCAGGTGACTGAGGCCTGTCGCAGCATTGAGCGAGATGGCCCCCAATGGCGATCTTAGCTCGTGGGCGATCGCGCCAGTGACCGCGTCGATGCTGAGAAGCCGGTTCGCTCGTTCGCGTCGTTGCAGGGCAATGACGCTGGCAAGGCGCGAATAGATAAACATCGTTTCGATGAGCAATACGGTCAGCAACATGCAACTGCCGACGAGAACGAAACCGCGTGCTGCGTACCAACCGATGGTGAACCGAACCGAGCTGCCGATGATTGCTACCAGAAAGTTCGGCAAGTAGGCGAGCAAAGTCACCATCAGCCAAAGGTCAAGAATGGTGCGCATGCGTGCAAACAAAACGGTGAGAGCAGTCAGATTCCATAGCAAAAGTATCAGGTTGACCTGATTGCCGAGAGGGGTCTGGTGCCTGACGTCGTTCACGTAGAAATTAGGAAGCCATTCGGCTTTCGCGTTCACGATCCACGCCAGTCCTGCCACGGCGGCGCCGATGCACCCGACAACTATTATGATCGCGGCTGTTGCAGGTTTGCCTGGTTTGCCGCCGGCGGTATGATCCTTCGTGAACCCGTAGCCGAAAATCGCCGCGGGGAACGTTGCGTGCCATAGCACGTAAAGCCAAGCGGGGCTGTTCAGTCCATCCCCAATGACACCCGCGGAAGCGTATCCGTTCGGAAAGGCGAGCGTTTGCAAGAATGCGAATGATCCGCTGAAAACGTATCCGCTTGCCAGTGCGAGAAGTGCCCGTTGAGGCTGGATCGAAAATTGAGCAAATAGCAGGGCTGCCGTGATGAACTCGGCCAAGGCCAACGCGGTCTGCAACACTGGAACGAAACCATTAATCTGGCCCAATTGGATCCGGGCGAACGGCGCGATGACCGCTGCAAGGACGATGAGCAAGACGGCGACACCCACCGCCCAGGCCTTTTGACGAGGGGTTGCGGGGATGTTCGCGATGATCAGTGGGAATTCTTGCTCATCATCGTAAGCGGGCTCGGCGGCTGCGTTGGCTGATCGCTGGCTCGCTGGCGCAATGCCCGGCCCTGATGCTGTCGCACCGCCGACAAGTCCCATGAACTTGCGCTGGCTCATGCCGCCTCCGGGCCACGAGACAGCATCTTACTCGTCCCCACGCCCGTTGAAAGCCCGTGAGGGCAGACCAGGTTGAAGCCTCTCCGAGGAACGATCATGAAGCTTTGCGCCGCGTATACACCGGAATCCTGCAAGGACTGTGCGAAGCTTGCTATAGCTTTCCCCAACCTTAATCCACAATAGTGTCGCGCCGGTTCACCGCGCCGGGGATAATCATCCGGATCGTTGCTCGCCGGTTGAGCCGGTAACATACCGGAAATTCGTCATGCGGGGCAATGTGCTGGTGTCGAGTTTGGTTGGTGTAGATTTGAACCTCGATCGATGATTTTGCGGTCTGGATTTCGTCGGCGGCTGCGAGGGCGAGCAAATTGTACGTCGAGCCGAGGCTATTCTGACCGCGGATGTCCCGAGCTATGCGCCGCGCGCTAGCGACGCAGAAAACAATCTGCCAGGACGTCGATTGCCTGTCGCATGGCGGCCGCGCAATTCTTCTCCGTGTGCTTGCGCTATGAAGCTGACCAGCACGCTGGACAAGTCGTAAAACTACTCTCGGAGAGAGGAAGAATGCGCTACCGCACCGCGGCGAATTATCGGCGTGTTGGTGCATCACTTGAGTAAGCTCCCGACCACTCCCTTGCGACGGACCTACTCCAGGTGCCTTGCGCGCAGATCTTGAAGGTCCTTTTTCAATGCCGCCAGATCCAGCCCGCGAGGAAAAGTGAGGCGTCCAGATCGGATCACGAGCCGGACGTACGGATAGCGTTCCTCGGCAAGCATCGGCAAACTGATTTTGTATTTGTGCCAATCTTCAACGATGTGTGCCTGTTGCTCGACGTTGTATGAGTCCCAGGAGTCGCCGGGCGTGTAATCGTAGCCGGCACCGATTGTCTGCGCCCAGAAAGAGCGCGCCATCGTCCAGTTCGAATCGTTGAACGCCTGCCACACATGGGTCATTTCGTGCACGAAGAGGTCGCAAATTCGACCGAAGTTGTCGCACAGGAGGCCGAAGGTGGGGCTAGGAGATGCCAGGTTACTGAACGCGACATTGCCAAGATTGATGGCATACCGCATGCTCGGCACCATGGGATTGCTTCCTCTAAAGAACGGTCCGTCGTTCGTCCACGGTCTTCCGCCTGCTCCCAGGCCATTGGTAATCGCGATCGTCTCCCACGGCGGCAGGGTCGGGCCAAAGACGTTGCGCGCGAAATCCCGTTCGCTGACGTCCAGCACGCGGGCGAAGTCGGGTCGGCTTCCTTCACATGCCGGTGGGATCGGGGCCACTGGGGTGGGCGCAACCGGTGGAATGGGCGCAATCGGCGGGGGAGGCGGCGTACCTGGCGGTAGATAGATGAAGCCGCCTTTCCATCCACCTTTCCCGCCGGTCGTACCGGAAGAAAACGCAAAATTCTGGCGGTCGGGCGATATCGCGCGGCAGCCTACATACTCGGCCAGGTACCAGTTCACCTGCCTTGCGGCTTGTTGGAAATCGCGCTGTTTGACGAGCTTGATGCCCGGAAAATTGAACTCGATGAGGTCCCATGGATCGATGCCGATCCGCTTGGCGAGGGATATCCAAGTCTCGCCTGCCGCCACCGCATGTCGCGTTCCCGCTGGCGGTACGTAGCTTTCGACGACAGGCTTCAAGGGTCTTTCCTGGTTCGGCAATGTAAGGACCTCCCTTGCTGAGTCCTGCAGAACTACCCGATCTTGCCGCCAATATTCATTGGTCGCCGTTACTTTGAGGCGGTTCGATGGTTCCATTCCATTCGGGCCGCGAACAGGTAGGCTAGGGAGGAGCCTCATTCGTAGCTTGGAGGCGTGGACAATCGAACCAGCAATCTCCGCTTTAGCGCCGGCCTTTTGACCTCGAGCCTAGCAGGTCATGCGTGCCGCTGACGCTCACGGTTCCGGAGCACTCGAAACCGCCGAAAATTCCGCAGGAGCCGGTGACCGTGACGCGCAGATCTTTGCGCTGGTACATGTCGACCGAAACGCCCACGCGCGAAAAGTCGTTCGCGCTGTTCGGCAATATCAAGTCGATGTGTTCGGCCGCCCAACGCGGCACATGTGAGTTGCTCTTCCAGAACAGCTCGTTGCCGGCGTGGTGCATGAAGTTCGGCCCGACCGTAAGGGCACCGTCCACGCCCTCGAACACGAAGCCTGTTTCGTCGATGTGCACGTTCACCCGGTCGGGTGCCACTGCGAAATGCAGCGAGGTGATGTCCTGGGGCTGCGGGTCTTTGCCGAATTGCGAGCTGTAGGCATCGCTCCATTGTCCGCGGTCGCGTCCGAGCCCGAAGCCGTGCCGGCCCGGGAGATCCCGCGTTGAGAGTGGCTTGTCGGACAGCTTTGGGCGCCAGATCTCCCGAAACCCCTTGCCGATCGTTGCCGCCATCGACAGATCGAGAGCCCAATGCGACGCCTTTTCCGGGCTTTGCCCTTCGGCGAATGCGTCGAATCCGTCCGTCGTCTTGGCAATGCGCAGCTTCTTGATCAGCTCTTCCCAGTCCTTGGGCAGGAAGGTGACGCCGTCGAGCGTGGTCGTCGCGGCAGCGACACCATACTTCTCGAGTTGGTGTCGGATGTAGGGCTTCTCGTCATAAAGGCGCACATTCGGGTTGGCGCCGGCAAAGTAATTCTTCAAATCGATCTGCGGTCGCAGCATGGTCAATCGCGCCGCGATCTTCCGGTAAGTGTCGGTCGTCGTCGGATCGGTCGTCGTCATGGCGCGCCCTCCGTGGCAATCCTCACCTCAGATTGGTCTCGCCCGAACGGGTTCGGGTTCACTGTCTGCTCGTTCTATGAAGTTGCCGAAGGCCCCATGCCAATTCCGGCAAAAGTCAAACCCCTATTGCCCCAGCACCGATGCAGTTTGAACCCGCCAACTGGAATCGGCGACCACTATGCAGGGGGTACTTTAAGCGGCGAGGATGATCAGATGTCACTGCGAGGCAGGGTATTGGATATACTCAATGGGCCGGCGGTCGCACGCATTCGTTTCCGATTTCCGATCCGCGGCAGCCACGTGACGATTGCGCCGCAAACGTTCCATCACGTCGCCCGCGCGATCCGGTTGGGGCGGGTCACCGTCAGGGCTCCGACGGATCTCGCGGCAGGCGTTGCCGCACAATATAACGATGTGGCGAGAACCAGGGCGGACGGCACAGCGGTCGCTGCGAACACGCTGGAGGTCGTGTCGGCGGCGGGGCGGATGGACGGAGCCTATATCGTCCATGAGAGCCTGCATGCAGCCTACGATCTGTTGCGTACCGGCCTCGACGCCAATGCCGAAGAGGCGTCCGCGTACGTCTGCACGGCGCTCTATTGCCGCATGACCGGCCTCCCGCGGCCGCGCTGGGCCAACGGCCCGATTTACGCCAATGCCGCTGAGGTCGCCAAAACGTTACTGTCGCAATACCAAAAGGGCGATCCTGGCATTCCCTGGGTCGGCGAGAGTGAATGGCGGATGCTGCGCGCCGGCGTGGGCCTTCATCCGGTCTATACCAGCGGACCCGGTGGTATTCTCACCGGATGGCTGCTCGGCCAGCAGTACACCCACGATGGCTGAGTGATGGGCACCTCGCCTGTTTCGGGAGGTAGCAGATCTTCTGGTTCCTTCCGCCACTCCTTCCACGGTGCCCGGCGCACATGAGCGCGTCAGGCGATTAGCAAGCCCAGCTTGCCGACCATCGCAAGCGAGCGTTGAACGCTTTCTCGCGTTGATAGCAGCAGCGGCTCGGCGGGCTTCCTGGCACGATCCTTCTGACCTACCTGGATGGTCGGGCCGAATTTCTCGGTCATTTCGGCCGTGATCTGGTCGATAGTCCGCGTACCATCGAGCAATTGCAGGAAATCCCTGGTTCGGTCGTCCTCCAACTGCACGGTTTGGTGGAGGAGATTGGTGACGAGCGGACCTGTTTGCGCTTGTTTTCGCGCGAGCAGGCTCGCCTGCGGATGCTCGGTCGCTTCCGTCAATAAGAAGGGACGCGACAGCAGGAACGAGACCTCGCCGCTGCAAGCTAGGATAAACATCGCCTCGGTCAACGCCTTTTGGTCATCATCTGCCTGCCCGCCGCCAAGCAGCACTCGCGCCCCATCGAGCAATTCGTCAAATGACAGCGCGCGAGGCCAAGCGCGGCCGAGGCATAGGTGCGCCGCCTTCAAGAGCGAATTGGTCACCGTGATCCTGCTACCGTCCTCATTTTCGAATTCCATCGCTGAATCGTCCGTTACGCAGGCGTCCGGATCAACCGGGCTCGTCGTGCTCAGCAAATAGAACCGGGTGACGAAATCGAGGTCGGTCTGGCGGGAGAGCGAGACGTTGTCGTGGCAGAGCAAGGTACGGCGAAAGCCGTTACCGTCGATAAAGTCCTGATACTGATCGCGTGCCATGAACTCGGTTTCCGGGAAGCGTTGCAACGTCGCGCGTACCTCCTCGGAATAGCCCGCCAGATTGCGTCGCGAGAAATCGGCGTCGCTTAGATATTGCAAGCCATGAGAGCCTGCAAGCTCGACAACCTCGTGCAGCAGGAAGGCCTCGGCGCCTTCGTCGAGATCGTCATGAAACAACAGCTCGTCGGGCGCCTTGAGGACGCGGTTGTACTGATCGCGCATGATCGCGCCGTGAACCGAGTTGGCTTTCGATCCCTCGCTCAAGAACTTCAAGATTGCGCGGGCCTGTCCTACTTTTTCTTTCATGCCGGTGAGGCGGCGGGTGTGATACCGCATCATGTCGCGGACCATGTCGCGCATATGTGAGAACGGGTGCGCATTGTAACTGACGTAGCAGACCCCCTGCGGCGCGAGGTTCTGTTTGAAGATCATCATCATCTTCTCGCGCACCGCCGGTGGCACCCAGGAATACACGCCGTGCGCGATGATGTAGTCGAACCGTCCGAAGCTTGCATCGACATTCATGATGTCGCAGTGGAGAAGCTTGATGTTCTCCAGGCCCAATGTAGCGACATTGTTCTGACCGCGCTCGATCGTCACGCCGCTCAGGTCGACACCGACGAATTCGCTGTTCGGGTATTGAAAGGCCATCGGCAACAGGTTGCCGCCGACGCCGCAGCCAAGCTCCAGCACCCGGCAACGCTCGACCGGCGCCGGCTGCATGCCGTAAACGGCGGCCATGGTAGCAAGATGGTTGGGATGAGTAAGCCCATAAACATGGCCCGGGTAGTAGACCTCGTCGTATGGCGTTGGACCGATGTTTGGGTGACGATGCTCGGTTTGAATGTTCATCGTGCTCAATTCCACGAATATGCGAACTTGTTGTTGTCGATCGAGACACGTGCTTCCTTCACCTCTTCCTTGGCGAGCGACTTGCTGAGGAATTCGCGCGACAGCTCGGGGAGCAGGGTGTTGGTGATGATGTTGTCAATCATTCGCCCACCGGAGTCGGGGTCGTTGCAGCGCGACACAATGTGCTCGACGACCGCGTCGTCATAACCGAAGGTCGCGTTATGATTGTCGCGAAGGCGCCTTCCGATGCGGTCGAGTTGCAAACGCACGATCCCGGACAGCATCTCGTCCGATAGCGGGAAGTACGGTATCGAGACGATGCGTCCGAGCAGCGCCGCTGGGAACACCTTGAGCAACTCCGGCCTTAGCATCCTGGCGAGCTCTTCCGGCTCGTCGCGATACTTTGGATCGCGTGATAGGCCCATGATCATATCGGTGCCGACGTTGGTGGTAAGGATGATCAAAGTGTTCTTGAAGTCGATCCGTCGCCCGTTGCCGTCCTCCATGGTTCCTTTGTCGAATACCTGAAAGAAAATCTCATGGACGTCGGGATGAGCTTTCTCCACCTCGTCGAGCAGAATGACGCTATAGGGCTTGCGCCGGACGGCCTCGGTGAGGCGCCCACCTTCGCCATAGCCGACATACCCGGGAGGTGCGCCTTTCAAGGTCGAGACGGTGTGCGCTTCCTGGAACTCTGACATGTTGATCGTAATCATGTTTTGCTCGCCGCCATAAAGAGTCTCGGCAAGCGCCAGGGCGGTTTCGGTCTTGCCCACACCGGATGGGCCAGCCAACATGAATACGCCGATCGGTTTCGACGGGTTGTCCAGCTTAGCGCGGCTGGTCTCAATTCGCTTGGCGATCATTGTCAGCCCATGGGACTGGCCGACGACGCGGCGGTTGAGGATCTCCGGTAGCTTCAGCACGGTTTCGATCTCGTCGCGCATCATCCGGCCGACCGGGATGCCGGTCCAATCAGAGACAACGGACGCCACCGACTGCTGGTCTACATGGGCATAGACCATTCGCTTTTCCGGATTGATGGTCTCAAGTGTGTCGAACTTGCCGCGCAGCTCCGCGCGCTTGGCAGCCGGATCTTCGCCTTCCTTGGGCCTGGACAGGATTTCACGAATGCTGCGGATGTCCTTGATGAGCTCCTGCTCGACCGCCCAATCGCCATCGAGGTTCGTCAGCTTGTCTTTCAGTGCGGCGATGTCGTTGTCGATCGCGACAATGCGCTCGTTGTCCTCTATCCCAAGGTCGCCGTCGCTGACGAGCGCAGATCTCTCAGCTTCACGAGCGGCAATCGCCACGCGTGCATCCTCGATCAAGGCCGGCGTCGCGCTCTGGCTGATGGCTACGCGTGCCGAGGCTGTATCAAGCAGGCTGACCGCCTTGTCCGGCAACTGCCGTGAAGGAATGTATCGGTGGGACAGGTTGACTGCTGCGACGATCGCAGCATCCGAAATGCGAACGCCATGGTGCTTTTCCATCGGACCGAGAAGTCCGCGAAGCATGATGCAGCAGGTCTCCACATCAGGTTCATCGATCTGGATTGGCTGGAAGCGCCGGGTGAGTGCGGGATCCTTCTCGATGTACTGGCGATATTCCGCCCATGTGGTGGCGGCGATCGTACGCAGCGTGCCACGGGCGAGGGGAGGTTTCAGGAGATTGGCCGCATCGCCGGTACCGGCGGCGCCGCCGGCGCCGATGAGTGTGTGGGCCTCATCGATGAACAAGATGATGGGAGTAGGTGAGCTCTGGACCTCGTCGATCACCGACCGCAAGCGCTGCTCGAACTCGCCCTTCATGGAGGCGCCGGCTTGCATCAGGCCGATGTCGAGTGCGCAGAGCCTTACACCGCGCAGCGGTGGCGGCACGTCGCCGGCGGCAATGCGCTGCGCAAAGCCTTCGACAACTGCGGTCTTGCCGACGCCAGCCTCGCCGGTGAGAATTGGATTGTTCTGCCGCCGACGCATCAACACGTCGATCAGTTGGCGGATTTCTTCGTCCCGGCCAAGGATCGGATCCATTTCGCCCGATTTAGCCTTGGCAGTGAGGTCCTGGGAGAACCGGTCGAGCGGCGTCGTGCCCTTCGGACCAGCTTGGGCCGCGCCTTCCGTGCCGGCGCCAACCAGGCCCGATCCGTCCATCGGCCGCATGTTCTCCTCGTCGGAGCCGGTCCAGACAGCGCGGCGTTCCGCCGCCAGTGCGTCGACGTTGACCTTGGCAAATTCCCGCGAGAGGTTGTTCAGCGCGCGACGAATATCGTTCGATTTCAGGCCGGCAACGAGCAGATGACCGGTGCGGATCTGGGTCTCGCCAAAGAAAAGCGTGGCATAGTGCCAGCCGCGATCGAGCAGATCGATGACCGAATTCGCGACGCCCGGCATGTCGGTCTCGTTCTTAGCAAAGCCGCTGATCACGCCGGCCAGGTCCGACAATAAGCGCGCGCGGTCGAGCTTGTAGTGATCGACCGAGAGGCTGAGATCGTTGCCCTCCTGCTGCAGAATATGAAACAGCCAGTGCGCAAGCTCGACGTTGCGATTGCCGGCGCTCTTTGCGTGGCGGAGGGCCTGTATGAAGGCATCATAGCCGGCCCGGTTCAGCTTGCCCGTTACAGCTTCAATGCTGATGTCGGTCACGGCGGCTCCTCCTGCTCAACTCCTCCGCGGATGCTTGTCATCATGCGGAATTGGCTTCAAATTCCATAGTATTAGGCGATCAGCACTATGGATAGGTTCAAATCGCCGTGGCATTGGCTGCGGCGCTCCGGCGGGATCTCAATCGCTCCCCGAGCTGAAAGCGGGCATCGCGGCGATATTCTTCTGTGGAGGCCCAGTTCGGCGAGACCCAAGAAGTCCATCCAAGTCGACCACTTTGTCCGAGCCTGACCGGTACAACCTCTCCGGCAGGAATGGCGAGCTCTACCTCCCATTCCAATTCGTCGCCGACATAGAAGAAAACGGCGTCGGCCAGTGGCTCCGACAGGTTGGGTGTTTCGGTCGGCAGGAATTGTTCGTACTGAGCAAATGTTCTGACAAAGACCCGAACTCTGATCTTGTCCTCGACGCTGAACACGCGCGAGCCCAGAAGGGCGTCCTGACCGAGCCTCGCATGCGTTCCGCCGAGCCGGCTGCAGTGACTTGGGTCGAACGAGAGCCAAGTGCCGACGAATTCGTCGATCTCGACTTTGACCTCGAACAGTCCTTGCAGGAATCGCGTCAACCGTGATGCACACTTCGCCCTTGGCGCGACCAGTCCAGCGAAGCTGAGCTTCGCCATGTCCGGAACGGTATCGCGATCGGCGAAAACATCGGTGCCCAAGCCGGCGAAGGAGCCGACATAGGCAATGAAGCGATCGTCCGCCGGGCGGTCGTGCTGCGCGATCGGGCGCGCGTCGGCCCAGGCACGAAAGAAGAGTTGCAGGAAGCGCCCGTTAAACAGATCGAGAAAGCGCGGGAAAGCGTCATCCCGCATCAGCCACCAGCTGAGGCTTTCGTCGGTGGTGGCAATGGGCAGGGCGCCCTGCGGGCCCAGGAGGCCGAGAAATTTGACGAGTATCCTGAGCCGGCCACTCTGGTCGTCCACGGCCGCGAGATTCGAGGCGGGAAACTCCAGATAAGGCACTTGGCCGAGGTCGACATATTCGTCGCGGCGCGCGGCACTGTCACCGATCCGCGGTCGATCCGGGTTGGCGCGCTCGAACTGGCGTAACGTATGGAAGAAATCGAAACGCCAGGGCTCGGCCTTCATCTGGTCGATCAGGGTCATAGCGGTCTCCGCGTGCCCATGCGCGGCGGCCATCGCATGATCTCGCCGCGCTCCGGCGTCGAGATGACCGTCTGGGTGAAGGTGTTGAAGCCGGAATAGTCGGCAAAGAAGCGTTCCAGGATCGCCCCGAGCAAGAACACGCCGCTGCCCTCAAATGCCTTCTCGTCGAGTGTGACGATAATCTCCAAGCCACGTGCTGCGCCGCTGCCGGTGCGCTCACGCACGCGTCGCACGATGGGGCGGCTTTCTATGCTGCGCACGCCGCGGATCTTGCGTTCCGTGGCGTCGTCGAATTGGTCGGCGAACAAGGACAGCATCTCGCGCAGCGCTCCGGCGTTCTTGCCGCCACCGCGCTCGACGAGCCCAAGATAGTTGAGGCTGAGCATGTTGATGAGCCGCCAGCTGACAACGCCGCTGTTGACGATTTCGCTGCGGCTGCGCAATTGGGCCACCACCGGCTCGCGCGGCGGCGTCGGACCAGCGACGCACATCAGATCAAGAGATGTGTCGTCCAGCAAACGAAAATCGGCGCCGCCCTGGCCGACCGGCAAGTGCTCCGTGAGATGGCGATTGGAGCAGAGAGCCCGAACGCTCAGTTCGGCGACAGAGCCTTTGCCGCTCAATTCACCGGGCTCGAGCAGTGACAGGAACATGTCCGTCCCGGTGTAGTCTGAGGAGGCGCCGTATGTCTTTTCTTCCACTGTGCGGCGCCGCGGCAAGCGGCGCACAGTGAAATAAAGCCTGTCGGCCGACCCGCCGCTCCGGTCGACGGCGGCCGAATATAGCGGGCGCACGGGGCGCTTATCCTTCTCTGCCGGAAGGTGTGCGTAGACTTCGAGCACCTGGTGCGGTTCGTATTCCAGATAGCGGCTGCGATCTGGCACCACATGGTACTCGTGCGTATTCGACTTGACCGGAATACGATCACTCGTCTTCTCGAACAGATTGATCGCCGGCGCGGTATAGAGCCTGAACGTCTCGGGGCGCACCGAGGCGGCCAATCGTGAACTGTGTTCATCGAATGCGAAGACAATATCGATCGATTTGCTGCGCAGCCGTGACATCACGCCGCGAAGTCCGGTGAGGGTAATGCCGAGGAACTTGCGTGGAAACATGAAATATTCACGCAGCAATTCCGAGCCACGAAAGATCCGGTTATCGTTAGGAAATAGAGACTCATTCTCGTCGAAGCCAATTTGCTGCACGCTGTCATGGGGGGCACGAGTCACCACCGGATCGCCAAAGTCGTCGAGATGCCGGAAGTAGACCCCCCTGCAATTCGAGATCAACTGCTCGTAAAGCGCGATGGCGTCGGATTCCGCACCGGACAGGTAGATCGGAAGCTCGCTCACGCGGCAGCCTGCGAACCACGTTTCCGGCTTGGTCCGAGCCTCCGCGTCCGGCGGCTCGTCCTCGAGCCGGGCCGCACTACGATGGGTCAACGATAGCCTCAGCCCCGCGATGACGTCACTGCCGATCGGGATACCAAGCGCCTGCAGAGCGCCCGCCGTCGAGAAATACTCGGCGCTTGTGACGTCAAATGGCCAGAGCACGATGTCGCGGCAAAGTCGAAACCGGCAGGAAAGACTTCGCTCTCTCTCGCGATAGGTCGCGTCGAAATAGGCGCCGCGCGCGATCTTCCTGCCGTCACGCAGCGCGGGGTCGGCATAGGGTGGCCGTGCGGTCACCAGCATGGCCGAAGGTGTCGGCGCAAGATAGTTCGGTACCAGTTGCTCGAGCAGGTTTGCAGTGAATTCCGGGAACTCGTGCTTGAGCTTGAGTTGAACGCGGGCGGCAAGAAAGGCAGCGCCTTCCAGCAGTCCCGTGATCATCGGGTCCGAGCGGTCTCGGATCAGGCCGCCGAGGCGCTCTGCGATACCTGGATATTCTTCGGCGAAATCTCCCGCCTGCTCGTACAGCAATGACAGTTCACGATTGTAGAAATCGAGGAATTCGCGATTCATGCTAAAGTCGATTGATCTGGATGTCGCCGCTGTCGAGATCGACGTCGGCGACAAATTCCACGGGGACGTTGAGCGGCTCAGCTTTGAGGTCGGCGTGAACGATGAAGCGCAGCTTCAGCTGCTCAGGGCCGACCGAGCCGTCGCGACGAACCCGAATCGTCTTGCGGTCGAGTCTGGGTTCGTAGGTCGCTAGCGTCTCGCGCAACGCGTCGGTGAGTTCGTCGTCCGTAACCTCGTCGATCGAGCGGTGGGCGATATCGGGGAAGCCGTAGTTCAAGATCGATCTCCGGACGCAATCCCGGTCGCTCAGATCCAAAGTCGATTCCAGAGCAATGGTATTGAGAAGGGCTTCTAGGTCATGAGAGATTTCCCGCCGCAACAGCGTTTCCGAGATCGGAAAGCGGCCGGCGCTACGCCGTCCGGCAATGACCCGTTCACCGAATTCATCGCGCAAATTGAGCTTCTTGCGCGCATCGCGAGCTTCATGAGCCAAGCGAAAGGCCAGCATTAGCGGGGGAGAGAGACGATCCCTCTTTGGAGTAATGGTCATTTACCTTCCCCAAGATGCCGGGCCCGCTATGCCCTTCCGCGGAGCATCAGCTGGTCTCCAGGATGGTTGTCGCCTCGGCAGGCGGTCGTGCTCGTAACCGCTCCCGCCGAGACGTCAACGCAATCGCACCGTGCGGCGCCGGCTCAGCTAATCGCAACCAACGCCAAGCAGAAGCCGACGATCAGGCCCATTCCTTGTTGGCGGGAACGTCCCAGCCAAACACCGGCGCCGCTCCAGCGCCGCCTTTTTCCGTCTGGGTCTTGTACGTCATCTTGACCTTGGCGAAATTCAGACTCACGTTTTCAGTGAGGCGATCTTCGCCGTGCGATCCGCCCGTCGATACACTCGTGACCAGAATGTGCTTCATCTCGATCTTGAGATACTCCAGCGGATTTTCACCCGCCTTGCGCACCGTGAGGATCGCCGTATCAATGTGCTTGCCGTTCGCACAGACTTTGAAAAGCTCCGGCGTGGCCTTGTCGACGAAGTGCGTGAAGTGCAGGTCCTGGATGCTGACCTTGCCGGCACCGCCGCCCGAACCGCTGTGGAAAGTGCCTGACTGGCTCTCGCCGAAAGACCAGCTCAAAATATCGATTTCGTCCTTGTGCTTGTCGTCCAGCGACTCGCCCTTAATCGGATCGAGTTTCAGGAAAATGTCGACAGCCATAGCATAGTCCTTTCAAATTTCTGCATGTTACGGTTGCGATGCTGCGGCGTCAGGAGCCGGGGCCGGGAAGGCGCGAAACCAGACTGAGGCCGACGTCCATCGCCTCCAACTGAAAGTGTGGACGAAGAAAGAAGCGCGCGTTGTAATATCCCGGGTTCTCCTCGTTTGCTATGACCTCTACCTTCGCAGCGGCCAGCGGCTTGCGCGCCTTCTGAGCTTCTGACGACAGGGCTGGATTGGCATCAACGTACTCGTTGATCCAGGTCTGCAGCCAGACCGTCAGCTCATCCTTCTCCTTCATGGATCCGATCTTGTCGCGAACCATGCACTTCAGATAGTGCGCAAAGCGAGACACAGCGAACATGTAGGGCAGTCGTGACGACAGGTTATCAGAGGCGGTGGCATCCACGCCTTTCTCGCCGAAATACTTCTTCGGCTTGTAGAGCGACTGAGCGCCGATGAACGCCGCCTTGTCGGTGTTCTTGCGATGGATCAGCGGGATGAGGCCCGCCTTCGCAAGTTCGTGCTCACGGCGATCGCTGATGGCGATCTCGGTCGGGCATTTCAGGTCGACGCCGCCGTCATCGGTCGGGAACGTGTGCGTCGGCAGGTTGATAACTTCACCGCCGGACTGCACACCGCGGATGCGCGTGCACCAGCCAAACTCCTTGAAGGCGCGGTTGATGTTGACGGCCATTGCGTAGGCGGCGTTGATCCAGCCGTATTTGTCGCCGGTGTGTCCGTCCGTCTCCTCTTCGAAGGCGAACTCTTCCACGGGCTCCGATTTCGCGCCGTAGGGGAGGCGGCCGAGCGCGCGCGGCATGCACAGGCCGAGATAGCGCGAGTCGTCCTGATCGCGCAGTCCCTTCCATGCGGCATATTCCGGCGTGTCGAACACCTTGCCGATGTCCCGAGGGTTGGACAGCTCGGTCCAAGAGTCCATTCCCATCAGCGTCGGCTCGGCGCCGCTGAAGAAGGGGGCGTGTGCGGCGCCGGCGATCTTGCTGAGATCGCGGAGCAGTTGCACATCGGTGGGGAGGTGACTGAAATAATAGTCGCCGATCAGGCAGCCGAAAGGCTCGCCACCCAGCTGGCCGAATTCATACTCATAGATCTGCTTGAAAAGGGGGCTCTGGTCCCAGCGTGCATCGGGATAAAGCCGCAGATTTCGATACAGCTCGTTCTTTGAGACGTTCATCACCCGGATTTTCAGGTTGGCGTCGGTCTCGGAATTGAAGACGAGGTAGTGGAGACCGCGCCACGCACTTTCGATTGCCTGGAACTCAGGTGTATGAAGAATCTCGTTCATTTGCGCGGTCAGCTTCTGGTCGATCCGCGCGATCATCTCCTCGATGGTGTCGAGGACGTCCGACTTTATGACGCTTGTGTCCTTCAACGCCTCTTGAACGAGCGTGGATACGGCGTTTTCGACTTCGGTCGCTGCACGTTCAGTGCGCGGTTTGAAGCTTTGCTTTAGCAGGCTGGTAAACTCATCAGCTTCGACGGTTTTGACTTGGGTAGGGCTCTCTGTGTGAACAGCTTCTTTTGCCATGGTCCCCATTCCTTCCTTAGCTCTCGGTGCCAGGTTCGCTCGACTGGCTTGTCGCGCGTTCCCGCAGCGCTGCCATCAGTTGAGGATCGGCGAGAAGTTTTTTCAGCTGGTCCTCGGCGGCCACCTTGCCGTCCATGTAGCGCAGCAGGTTGGCGAGTTGTTCGCGTGCCTCGAGCAGCTTGGCGGTGGCCGGCACCTGGCGGGCGACTGCCACCGGAGTGAAGTCTGCCATCTTGTTGAAGCGCAAGTTGACCGAGATCTTTTCGTCGGAACCATCGCTGAGGCGATTGGCGACGCGCGCCGTCACGCCGGGCTGGATTGCGGCCATGCGGTTGTCGAAATTGTCCATATCGAACTCGAGGAACTTACGCTCCTCGACCTTCGACTTCTCGATGCCGGGGTTGTTGCCGGAGAGGTCGGAGAGGACGCCCATGACGAACGGCAGCTCGATCAGCCGCTCGGCATCGTAAGGATCCTCGTATGTTATGTGCACGCGTGGTGCGCGGTTTCGTCGAATGAATTTTTGACCGCTGTCAGTAGCCATGGTTCCCCTCCTTGCGAAATCGCATCAGAAGCCAAATTGCACGACGCAGATTGACTAAGGCGTCTCAACTTGCGGTCGGCAAAACATTCTTATGTCCAGTTAGTGCCTTCGAGAGAAAGGTGGTTCAATACGATTTGTCGATTGTCTTGAGAGCGCCCTCAGGAAGGACATCATTCAGAAGGCTGAGGAAATCCCGCTGTGCGAGGTCGCGCGCGCGATCGACCAAAAAGGGGATCGGGCTGGACGGCTCCGTGGTTCGGAAAAACGACGCCACCTTCGTCAGCAGACCCAAGGCCTGCGCTCTAGTTTCCACCGAAAAAACAATATCTTGGGCGCTCTCATCCGTCGTTGATGAGAGCGGGGTCGCGAGCTCCGCCATCCGTTCGATCGGCAGGTCGAAGACTTTGTCCCGCCCGATGTTGATGGCAGCGCTCTCCACGTGGGACGGCACCAGCATCCGCATCACTTCAATAAATGATTTGCCGACCATCTCCTGCGCTTGACGTACCAGCAACAGCGCCGGGTTGGATGGTTCCATTCGGGCAAAATAGGCGGCCGCTGCGCCGAGCGCTGCGGACGCCTGTGCAGATGAAGCAAACATCGTGGTTGCGTCCAACGGCACCTGCGTATCGACGGGACCGGCATCTTCCGCAGTTGCGGCAATCGCCACCGGATCACGCAATGCGACAAGACCCGCAAGCCAGGCAGCCATGCCGTCAACCAAGCCGGAGAGCCTGTCGAGGCTGATAGGTTGCCCCGAATTCATCTTCTCACGCCAGGTCGCCTTGATACCTGCGATTTCAGCAGCGACCGCGGAGCACCGCGCGCTGATTGCCTTGAGAGTATCGAGATCCGTCTCGCTGACGATGCGCTCGATAGTCGCGAGATCGAGCCCGTCGGCGTCGGCATCGCCGGCGGGAATTTCGCCTTGCGCGATTTGATAGGCACGGTAGTGGAGGTTGCCGTGTCTGCGGTTCTCGATCAGGGGGAGGAACTGGAGCGGGTTGATCACGGTCGGAAACACGTCGATTGCTTCGACCGTGACGGCCCGAAGCGCGTAGTCGCCGTTCTCGCCCCTCGGATGTACCGCTTCCCACTGCTCGCGCAGCAGCAAGTTGGTCGCCCTCAGGCAGTTAAGAAAGCCGTCGAGATCGCGGTTGAGGATTGAAAACTTCGCGAGCAGCAGGTTTAGGCGCAGATCGCGGGTACGCGCCAGGAGGGGCTGTGCAGCGGCAAATTGGCCGGCAAAATCGACTGCCTTTGGATCGAAGCGTCCACGCTCCCCATTGGCATTGACGACCTCGAAGAACGACATTGGCAGCAGGGATTCCGCACCTGCGAAGAAGTTCAGATATTGGACGTCTCCGATGGCGTCGAGATCCGGTCCGCAGGGATCGTCAGCGGTAATGGGCAGCGTCAGGGAGGCGACATCAAGCATGCGAGGATCGTCCATCTGCTCGGTCACGGCCCCGCTGCCGAGCCGTGACGACTAAGGGATCGCGCGGGGCGCATGATCCGATTCTATACCTATGGGTCAGATGCCTGCTGATCTTGGTTCATTCCCGAAGATCATGCCATTTTCCCGTGAACCGGCAAGCTCTTGGAGCCGACTACTTGATGGCCGGGGTGGTTCTTTGGACGGCTGTCGTGAAACGTCAGGAGGCCAGCCCCGGGGCGGACTTGCCGGCACTGCCAATTGGCGGGGCAGGATTTCCGCGGATCTTGCATACGTCTGATCAGCTCTTTGCAGCGGGTCATTCGATCGAAGGAGGGAGTTTAAGCCCACATGGGCCAGCTTACTCAGGATACCCGCCTCTGCGAACTCAAGACGCCTCTTGGCAAGGACGTTCTGGTTTTTGCCGGATTCGAGGGCTCGGAAGGTCTCAGCGAACTGTTCGAGTATCGCATAGAGTGTCTCAGTGAGGATGCCGACCTCGACTTCGACCGAGCCATCGGTCAGCAATGCACGCTGACCATAAAGCTGCATGAAAAGGAGCGCGAGTTCAGTGGCATTCTGACAGAGGCCCAGTGGCTCGGGGTAAGGAACGACTATTTCAGCTACCGGATCGTGCTGAGGCCCTGGTTTTGGCTGTTGTCGCGGACCACCGATTGCCGGATCTTTCAGGACAAGAAAGCGCCCGACATCATCAAGGAGGTGTTCAACGAACGCGGCTTCACCGATTATGAATCCAAACTGACCGAAGAGGGGTCCTGTCCGAAGCTCGAATATTGCGTTCAGTACCGCGAGACTGACATGAATTTCGTGTGCCGGCTGATGGAACAGCACGGCATCTACTACTTCTTCAAACACGAGGGCGGCAAACATACGCTGGTGTTGGCGGATTCCAAATCGTCGCATAGCCCGATCAACGGTCTTGCTACGATTCCCTATATCCCGTTAACGGGGGCCGATCGTCGAGGCGAGCAGCATATCTACGAATGGGTCTCGGAGCGCCGGTTTCGAACCGGCAAGATCGAGCTTAACGACTACAACTATCAAAAGCCCAACGCGCAGATGATCAGCGACGCCAAGGGCTCCGAGCACTACACCCGGTCGGAGATGGAGTTTTACGACTATCCAGGGAAGTTCAAGGAAAAATCCGACGGCGAGCGCTACGCGAAGATCCAGCTCCAGGCCGAGCAGGCAATGGACCGAAGGCGCCGCGGCAACGGCGACGCCGTCAACCTGTTCCCCGGTGGGTTAACGAAGCTTGAAAAGCACTCCAAGGATTCGCAGAACGTGGAATATCTCGTGGTGCGAGCCACGCACTCGTTCTCGATCGAATCTTATCGCACCGGAGGTCCGAGCGACGCCGGGCAACACGTCTATTTCGGCAGCTACGAGTTTCTGCCGAGCGATCGGCCGTTTCGAGCGCCAATGACGACGCCGAAGCCAAGGATCAATGGCATCCAGACTGCCAAGGTAGTGACCAAAGACGACAATTCGAGCGAGGAAATCGACGTCGAGTCGCTCGGCGAAATCTATGTCCGCTTTTTCTGGGATCGCAAGAAGAAGCGGTCGTGCCGGTTGCGCGTCGCCCAGGTTTGGTCCGGCAAGCGCTGGGGCGGTCAGATCATTCCGCGTGTCGGACAGGAAGTCGTTGTCGAGTTCCTGGAAGGGGATCCGGACCGGCCCCTGGTGATTGGCACCGTGTACAACGACGAATACAAGCTGCCTTACGATCTGCCGTCGAAAAAGACGATTGGCGGCTTGAAGTCGGACTCCACCAAAGGTGGCGGCGGCTTCAACGAGTGGAGCTTCGAGGACAAGAAGGGGTCCGAGAAGATCACGGTGCATGCCGAGAAGGACCATGACGTGACGGTCCGGGACACCGAGACACGGACCATCGGCGAAGCTGCATTCGGCGGCGATACCCGCAAGACCACGCTCAAGAAAGGCAATGACAAACTCGATATCGAATTGGGCGGTCAACACATCACGCTGGCCATGGACCAGTCTGTCAATGCGGGCATCAGCATCACGCTCACGGCCAGCGCCAATATCACCCTGCAGGTTGGTCCCAGCCAGATTATCCTGACCCCGGCGGGCATCGTCATCAACGCGCCGACGATCGCCATGACAGCGCAGGCCGGCATGGCGCTTGCTGCCGGCGGTCCGCTGGTCGCTCACGGCACTCCAACTCTTGTCGGCTGACGATCATGGGGCAGGTTCGATTCGGAACGGTACAGGATCTGTTTCAGGCCTATCCGTTGGCGCGCTATGATGTCGGCAGAGCCGACGCTGACAAGCCTTCGCTGGATTTCCTTCAGGAGGCCGCCGACGCGTGCAATTGGCACCCGGCCGTGTCTTATTGTGCATACCTACTTCCAAGGCGTGTGGCAATTGGCTGGGGATGTCGCTCTCTGCGGCGGATGTTCGATCATTTCGATGCCAGCGATAGCAGGTCGCTCAATATTGTGGAGACCTGGGTCCGGCAACCGGACGAGCAGTCCCGGAACAAGGCGCTGGCTGTCGGCAATGCCAACGATCCTGAGCAGCCGGCAACGTGGCTGGCGCTGGCGGCCGGCTGGTCCGGCGGAAGCGTGGTTCCCCCGGAATTTGCGCCCGTGGAAGCCAAGCCAGATCAGGCCGCACGGGCGGTGCGTACAGCACTGCTGATTGGCCTCTGCCGGCTCCCTCGTGACTTCCGGGACCAGATAATGACGTCGTGCCTGGAGGATGGTATTCAATTGGCACGCGGCGAACCGCGCCCTCCGCGCTAACGAGACGATGTGATGGTGCTTCGCTTTAATATCGAGAACGAACCGAATCTTCCGGACGGCGGACCTGTGACGTTTACGGTCACCGGCAGGCGTTCGGTCGATATTGGCCGGGACCGTCACCTCGACTGGACGCTGCCGGATCCGGCGCGGACTATTTCCGGAAAGCATTGCGAGGTGCACTTTCGCGACGGTGGCTATTGGCTGCACGACGTCTCGACCAACGGCACCTTTCTCAATGGTGCCGACCAGCGCATGCGGGGGCCGCACCGCTTGCGCGACGGCGATCGGCTCACGATCGGCCACTACATCATCGGAGTTTCGCTGGAGGATGAGGCTGGCGGGCGTATCCCAAATCAAGCGGCGCAACTGCACGAACCCTCGGTCCAGCAGCATGCGGATTACGGAGAGCTTTGGACGGCCGATCGTGACGTTCCGCCGCCGATCGATCCGCAACTGTTGAAGAAGCCACGCGAGGCGGCGCGGCCCGTCAATCCGGGGTTCCTTGATTGGGCAGCGAGCGTGCCGGCGCCGGGTGTAGACCCATTTCGATGGTCATCGCCGACGTCTACGTCCCAACCGTCCGTGCAGGACGATGACATGAACTGGGCAGCCGGTCCGGTCACCGCGCCGAAACCGCAAGTCGAGCGCCCGCAAGCCATCCCGACTCCACGCCGGCCGTCGGTTTGGATCGATGATGAACCAGTCGCTGCCCAGCCGCCAACATCGCCATCGCACCCGCAGGTCGAGACGGCGCAAGCAGCAGACGAGCGACCTGTCGCGGCCAAGCCAGTCGGTGGTACCGAGTTCGCGCGACTGGTGGCGCGCGCTGCGGGATTGCCGGAGAATTTCTTCGCCAGCAAGTCCGATGCCGAACTCGCCGAACAGCTTGGCATCATCTTGCGTATGACCGTGGACAATCTGATGGCGCTGCTGCAAGCGCGAACCCAAGCCAAGCAGCTGACCCGTAGCACCAGCCAGACCACCGTCCAAGCCCTCGAAAATAATCCGCTGAAATTCTCGCCGACCTCGGAGGAAGCGATGCGCATTCTCTTTGGGCCGCCGACACGCAGCTATCTCGATGCACAGCGCGCCTTTGCACAGGGCTTCAGTGATCTCAAGTCACATCAGTTGAGAACCTATATGGCGATGCAGCACGCTGTCCATGAGCTGATTGCGGGCATAGATCCGACGCTGATGGCGCGCGAGCTCGAGCTTCAGCGTGGCGCAAGCTCCTGGCTCGGCACGAACAAGGGCAAACTCTGGGACGAGTTCTTGACGCGCTGGAAAGCGCATCTTGGCCGCGACAACAACGCCCCGATCGAAACCTTTATGTTGCTTTTCTCGAACTATTACGACCGCGGTGATAAGCCCGGCTCAAAGTAAACTCTCGGCGACCACGAGGTTGCCTACAATTTCTAAGTGGATATAGGAATGTCTTGGTACAGCAAGGTCTTCTGGTCGGAAGGTTTGTTTCTGCGGCCGCATCATCTGCAGCAGAACGACCGCTACATCGAACACTTGCTGGAAAAGCGCGTTCGCTACACGACACCATACCCTTGGGGCTTTGCCGAGCTAGAGATCGATAGGGATCTTACCGAACAGAGCAAATTCGCGGTGCGCAGTGCGTCCGGCCTCATGCCGGACGGTACGCCGTTCGATATCCCTGCGGACAGCCCAATACCCGAATCGATCGAGGTGCCGGAGACGGCTGCAGGCCAGATCGTCTGGCTGATGATGCCGGTCGCGGCGCCAAACACCCGCGAGGTTGACGAGGACCGCACCGACAGCGCCAGTCGTTATGTTCGCACTTCGGAAACCTTCATCGACTCGACCTCGGCGCTCCGCATCGAGGAAGAGATCGACATCGCTTATCCGCGCCTGTCTTTCGAACTGCGCAAGACGAGCAAGCCCGGATACATGGGCCTGGGCATCGCGCGCATTCTGGAGGTGCGCGACAAGAACATCCTGTTCGACGACAAGTTCGTGCCGCCGATGCTGGTCTGCGCCGCGCATCCGATCATCGATGGCTGGCTCAACCGCATCATCGGCTGGGTTGAGACTAAACTCGACGAGTTGGCGCGTTACGCCGTCGATCCGTCATCCGGTGGTGGGTTGCAGAGCGTCGACTATCTGGTCCTGCAAGTGCTGAACCGTACCATTCCCGTGCTGACTCATTTCCAGCGCTCCGGCAGCGTTCACCCGGAGCGCCTGTACGAGGAATTGCTGAGGTTCGCGGGTGAACTTGCGACGTTTTCCACGGCGGAACGGCGGGCGCGCAACTATCCGGCGTACAATCACGACGATCTCGAGAACGTCTTCACACCCTTGGTGAGCGACATCCAGGACTTCTTGAGCGCGCGGCTGGGTCGGCGGGCGATCCGCCTGGAGATCATCGAGCGCGCACAGAATGCGTTCGTATCGCCGATCCGCGATCGAGCGCTATTCCGAAATGCGACCCTGGTGCTGGAAGTTGCCGCACGGCGGCCGCTTGTGGAGATCCAGAACGATTTCCCGCACCTGTTCAAGGTCGGGCCGAACACAAAGATGAACGAGATCGTGCACGCAAACCTGCCGGGCCTCACGTTGGCGCATTTGCCGACGCCGCCGCCGCATATCCGGGCCATCACGGATCACGTCTATTTCTATCTCGACCGCAAGTCACCGCTGTGGCCCGAGTTCAGTACGGCTGCGTCGATCGGAATGCATTTTTCCGGCGACTGGCCCGAGCTTGAGCTGTATCTTTGGGCTATCCTGGAAGACAGGCCATGAGCGACAAGGACAAGCCGGTCAATCCTTTCGGGCGGGGCGAACGGACGATCATCCGTCCCAACCCCGGCGGGAAGTTGCCGCCGGCGCCGATCTCTCAACCTCCGCCGGGTGGGGGGCCCGCAGCACGCCCAGCCTATTCGCCATCACCCGTACCCTCTCCCGGCACGCCGGCCCCACCACCATCCTTTTCGCCCGTTCCACAGGGCTCGAACTACGCCTCCGCGCCGGCCAGCCATCCAGCCGAGGAATGGATTTCGACACCCGCGCAAGGCCAGGTGCCGCAACCCTTGATGCCGCCAGGGCCGCCGTTGCGCGTTGACGATCTGGTCGCGCCAAATGCCAATCCGGTGATGCGCGCTGCGGGCCCGTTGCTGCAACTGCTCGGTCGGTTGCGTGTGGCGCTCATGCGAGCGTCATTCGCCAGCCTGATGGAGCAGGTCGCAGACGCGATCAAATTCTTTGAGAAGGACATCCGTTCAGCGGGCATTTCCGAGCACCAGGCCAACACAGCAAAATACATCCTGTGTGCCACTGCTGACGATATCGTGCAGCACATCCCAACCGAAGAGCGTCACGTCTGGACGCAATATTCGATGCTGAGCCGGTTCTTCGGCGAGCGTGTCGGCGGCGTCCGTTTCTTTGAGATCCTCGACCATTTGAAGGTTGATCCACTGGTCAACTATCCGGTCCTCGAACTTCAGCACGCCTGCCTTGCGCTTGGTTTTCAGGGCATCCACCGGACGTCAGGGGGCGGACTTGCGAACCTGCAACTGATCCAGCGCAACCTCTATGAATTGCTGCGCCGGGTTAGACCGAAAACGATGAGCGACCTGTCGCCCAACTGGCGCGGGCAGGCGCTGGCGGGGCGCCGGCAGCGTCTGCGTGTTCCGGTTTGGCTCGTGGCAGCCGTGGTCGCCGCGCTGCTGACCGGGTCCTATTTCGTTCTGCGGACGCTCCTCGCTGGACGGGCAGAGAATGCTGCTGAGGTGGCGCTCGCGCTCCATCCGGCCGGTCCGATCGAACTCAAGCGTCAGGTCGTTGCACCACCCCCACCGCCGCCGCCTCCGCCGCCGCCGGATCGCATTACCCAGTTGCAACGCATCCGCAATGCACTCGCGAAGGAGAACACCGCCTGCGCCATGACGGCGGACCAGACCCCCAGCTTCATCGTGATCAGGGTCTGCGACCTGGCCTTGTTTGCGTCGGGCCAAGCGACCATCCTCGACGGCTTTAAGCCGATCGCTCTCCGCGTCGCAGCAACCCTCGACAAGGAGCCGGGACGGATCCGGGTCGTCGGCCATACTGACAGTTCGCCGATCCGCACAGTCCGCTTCCCGACCAATTTCGAGTTGTCGGTCGAGCGCGCCAAGGCGGTTGCCGCGGCACTGAAACCTGGCTTGAACGATGGTTCGCGCGTCGACGTCGAGGGCAAGGGAGCAGATGCGCCGATTGCCAACAACACAACGCCGGAGGGACGTGCCAAGAACCGGCGCGTCGAGATCTTTATCGAACGCAGCGAATAGGCACACACCGCCGGATCAGGTGGTTTTGCGACGGGTACGGTTAGATGCTTGCCAAGGACATTCTTCGCATCGTTCTCTACGGGGTCGGGCTCAGCTCGCTCGGAGCGGTGATCTATTTCGCCGGTCCCTTCATCGCATTCGGCGATTGGCGGCCGCTGGAGAACCATATCGTCCGGCAGATCGCTATTCTGCTGCTCACCACGGCCGTGGCAGGCATCGTTGGCCTCAATCTGTTCAAGCGGCGCAAGGGTGCCAAGGAGATTGCCGATGGTATCGCTGGTGCAGACCAGCCCGTCAGCGATGAACCAGTGCTCAAGGAGCGCATGAAGGATGCGCTCGCGACGCTGAAGACCGCCAGCGGCAACAAGTCGGGCTATCTCTACGATCTCCCCTGGTACGTCATCATCGGTCCGCCCGGCGCCGGCAAGACCACGGCGCTTGTCAATTCCGGGCTCAAATTTCCGCTCGCGCGCGGGGCAACGCCCGCGGCGATCGCAGGGGTCGGCGGTACCCGCTACTGCGATTGGTGGTTTACAGAGGAGGCGGTGCTGATCGATACCGCCGGCCGCTACACCACCCAGGACTCCAACAGCAAGGCCGACAAGGACAGCTGGCTGGCGTTCCTGGACATCCTGAAGAAAAGCCGGTCGCGCCAACCGATCAACGGCGTTCTTGTCGCCATCAGTATCGAAGACATCCTGACGCTGCCGAAGCAGGAGCTCGCACTTCATGCCGATGCCATCAGGATGCGCCTGCTCGAGCTGCATCAGAGACTCAAGGTCAGCTTCCCAGTCTACGCGCTATTTACCAAAGCGGATCTCGTTGCCGGCTTCACCGAGTATTTCGCCTATCTCGGGGAGGCCGGCCGCCGTCAAGTCTGGGGTGCCACGTTCCAGACCGCCGACAAGACCCAGAATCTGGTTGGGCAGATCCCGTTCGAGTTCGACCGTCTGCTGGAGCGCCTGAGCGAAGAGACGCTCGACCGTCTGCAGGACGAGCCGACGCCCCAGCACCGCGTGCAATTGTTCGGTTTTCCGGCACAGATGGCGCGGCTCAAGCCTCAGATCCACGATTTCCTCAACCTGATCTTCGAGCCGACGCGCTATCACGTGAACGCGAACCTGCGCGGATTCTACTTTACTTCGGGTACGCAGCAGGGCACGCCGATCGATCAATTGATCGGGTCGCTGGCGCGCACGTTCGGCGCTGAGGAAGTCGGTTCCGGATCCTATTCGGGCACGGGCAAGAGCTTCTTCCTTGCCGATCTGATTTCCAAGGTCATCATCGGCGAGGCCGACTGGGTCTCGACTGACCGTGCCGCGGTGCGCCGCGCGCTGGTCCTGAAGACCGCAGCCCTGTCATTGATCGGTCTGGTCTCGATCGGGCTGATCGCAGCTTGGCTGGTGAGCTACAAGCGGAACGCCGATTTGATCGAGCAAAGCCTGCAGGCGGATAGCGAGTATGCAACCGCCGGCGCGGCACTTATCAAGCAGACGTTGATTGCCGATCATGATCTCGACAAGGTGCTGCCGCTACTCTACCGGCTTCGCAACGCCCCGGCGGGCTACGGATCGCGCGGCGAATCGGTGCCTCTGTCGGCTCGCTACGGGCTCAGTCAGCGCGCCCGGCTGCTGTCGCCCTCGAAAGCGGCCTATCACACCGCGCTTGAACGCATGTTCCGACCGCGCCTGCTGTATCGCCTGGAAGAGCAGCTCAATGCGCGCATAAACGAGCCTGCCTTCGTCTATGAGGCGCTCAAGGTCTATCTGATGATCGGTGGCCTGCAGTCGCCGGATCGCGAGTTGATCCGCTCCTGGATGCAACGTGACTGGGCGGATAATCTCTATCCTGGCGCCACCAACGCAGAAGGGCGGCGTCTGCTCGACGAGAACCTCGTGGCAATGTTCGACCTCGAGACCGAACAGCCGCCCTTGGTCGAACTCGACGGCCGGTTGATCAAGCAGGCCCAGAACTCCTTGGCGCGCCTGAGCGTGTCGCAACGAGCGTACGAGTTTCTGAAATCGGAGGCTCGCGCGTCGATCGCCGGCGACTGGATCGCCGGCCGCCATGGCGGACCCGACATGGGTGTCGTGTTCGAAACCACGACCGGGCAGCCTTTGGACGCCGTGCGGGTACCTGAGTTCTTCACGTATAACGGCTTCCATCAGAAGTTCGTCGCCCGGCTGTCCGGATTGTCTGAGCGGATGAAGCGGGAGCGATGGGTTTTGGGGGATGCCGGCCAGCAGTCGGCCATCAACCAGCAGTACGACAATCTGGCCGGCGATCTGCTCAGCATCTATTCAAACGATTTCGTGACGACCTGGCGAACGGCGCTCGGGAGCCTGCGCCTGAAGAAGCTGCTCGCCGACAAACCGAAATATGAGGTGCTTCGGGCGCTTTCGGCGCCGACCTCGCCGATGCGGCAAATTCTGGAGTCGGTGCGCGACGAGACGGTGCTGACCAAGGAACGGGCGAAGAGCGCTTCGGCGCCAGCTGCCGCATCGGCGCCAGCACTCTTCACGAATGCTCAGGATGGACCGCCTGGCACGATGATCGAAGCACAGTTCAAGCCTTACCACGCAGCGCTCGAAGGCGAGAGCACCCGCCGGCCAATCGACTCGACCGTCGCGAACCTGAACGACATCGCGCAGAACCTGACGCTGATCATCGAGAATCCCCAACTGACCGCACAAGCCACAGCTGCGCTCCAGAACCAGGTCGCAGCGCTCCGCAACAACGCCTCGCGCATGCCGCCGCCATTCTCCGATATGTTGCGAGCAGCAGCCGCGGAGTTCGAAGGTAGCATCGCGGCTTCAACCGCCGGACAAATCCTGCAAACGTTGCGCGATCAGGTCACGCCGGTCTGCCAACAGACCGTGACTAATCGCTACCCGTTTATCCGCGGCAGCGGCCAGGAAGTTCCGCTCGCGGATTTTGCCAAATTGTTCAGTCCGAATGGCGTTATGGACAGGTTCTTCACCCAGTACCTGGCACCTTATGCCGACACGTCGCGGTCGGACTGGGCTTGGCGAAAGGAGAGCCCCGTTGGTCGGTCGTTCTCGCCCGAGACGCTCAAACAATTCCAGAATGCGGCTTATATCCGGGATGCGTTCTTCCAGACGGGCGGCGGTGTGCCCGCCGTTTCATTCGCGATCCGACCCCCTGGGGCACCGGGACCAGGCGTGACAGTTAAGACCGAGATCGGTGGCACCACAATTGCGAGCCCAACCATTGCCGGATCGGCCCCTCCGTCCTTGTTCGGCGGGCCGCAACCTACGCCACCGCCACAGCCGCAGACCAACTCGCCGACTACTATCCTATGGCCGGGCCCAGCGCCGCGAACGGCAATTTCAGTCAGTAACGATACCGGCCCGCCATCCGTACTTGAGCGCATTGGTCCCTGGTCGTTGTTTCGGATGTTGGAGGCGGGCTCGTTAGTGGTGAAAGCGGAAACGGCCAGCGCGAGTTTCATCGTCGCCGGGCGCGAGCTCAACTATCAAATTTCGACCGGATCGTTGCGCAACCCGCTGAACCTGTCAGTGCTGCGCGAGTTTCGTTGCCCGACCGGGATATGACCATGCGTTGCGGGATATTCGGCAAAATCGGTGCGAAGCGCGATTTCATCGCGATCGCGACCCCGCGCAGCTTCCTGGAAGCCTGGGAGCCGTGGGTACAGGCTGCGCTGTCAGCAAGTCGCCACCAGCTTGGCCCAGGATGGCAACAGGCCTTTCTGACCGCGCCGGTCTGGCGGTTTTGGCTCGGCGCCGCGATCTGCGGCACGACAGTGGCGGGTGCGATCATGCCCTCGCTCGATGGGGTGGGGCGATACTATCCCTTGACCCTGCATGCGGTGACCGGCGAGGCCGTCTCGCTGCCGCCGCCGAGCATTGATCCGCAGGACGAATGGTTCGGGCAAGTGGAGGCGTTCCTGCTTTCGACCCTGGATCGGGCCGCAACCTTCGAGCAGATCTCCGATGCATTGGATCGGCTTTCGGTGCCACGACTGCAGGAGACCATCACCGGCGATCCGCCGGTCACGTCGCTTGGTACTGCGGCAATGGGGAGGGCTTCGGCGGTCGAAGCCTTCGCGGCGTCGTTTGCAGCACTTTGCGCTGCCAACCCACAGGTCTACGCCGCGGCTAGCTTCTGGTGGACCGCCGGAGGGGAAGGCTTCCCGCCAATGGCGCTGAGTTGTCGCGGATTGCCAGATCCGTTTCACTACGTCACGCTGCTGACCGGTGATCTCGGACCCGCGGCATCCGGGAATGGATGACGCGCGATGGTGCATATTCCGTCCTTGTTCGATGTTGGCAGCGTCACCCATGCCGGACGCGTGCGGGAGCGGAACGAGGATTCATGTTTGGTACGAACCGACGTTGGTCTGTGGGCGGTCGCCGACGGCATGGGGGGGCACGAGGCCGGTGATCTCGCCAGTCGCATCGTAGTGCAGTCGCTCGACGCTATCGCTACACCAGAATCAGCCGCAGACCTGCTGGCGGAATGCGAGGAGCGGCTTTTCAGCGCAAACCAGCAGATACTGGCGCTTAGTCATGAACGACAGGGTGCCACCGTCGGGACAACAGCGGCGGTTCTGCTCGTTCGCGATAACTACTATGCCTGCATATGGGCGGGTGACAGCCGGGTCTACCTTATTAGTCGCGGCGCAATTCGCCAGGTCTCGCATGATCACAGCGAACTGGAGGAGCTGATCGCAAAAGGTGCGCTGTCGCGCGAAGACGTGAATGATTGGCCGAGCAATGCCATTACGCGTGCCGTCGGTGTCGCCGATGATCCGGAATTCGAGGTGGTGACAGGCCCGGCCGAGCCAGAAGATATCTTCGTGATCTGCAGCGATGGCCTGACCAGGCACGTGCAGGACGACGAGATCCTGCAGCACGCGGCTACGCGACGCGCCCAGGCGGCTTGCGATGACATGCTCGCGCTGGCTCTTGATCGTGGCGGGCTTGACAATTTGACGATTGTGATCGTGCGACTACTGACGCCACGATCTCAGGGGACGACAAGATCTCCGCTCAATCGGGAGCCGCAACCATGAGTCCGAGCGATCCGTTCCGATCGTCCTATCACGGCGTGCCGCCCGGCACCCGTCTCAATGGCATTTACGAGATCGAAGCGATGATCGGCGCGGGCGGCATGGGTGAGGTCTACAAATGCCGTGAGATCCAGACTGGATCGCCTATTGCGGTGAAAATGCTACTGCCCGACGTGGTTGATAACGAGGCCGCGCTCGCGCTGTTCCGTCGAGAGGCCGCGGCACTCCACAATCTTCCGCACGACGCGATCGTTCGCTACTTCCTGTTTACCGTCGAGCCGGTGCTGCAGCGACCTTATCTCGCGATGGAGTTCGTGAATGGCCGCTCGCTCTCGAACATGCTCGATGATGGGCCGTTGACCTTCGAGGCGCTGATCAGGCTGAGGCAGCGTGTCGCATTGGGACTGGAGGCCGCACATGAGCACGGCATCATCCATCGCGACGTGTCTCCGGACAACATCATCATTCCGCTCGACGACGTCAGTCGGGCCAAGATCATCGACTTCGGCATCGCTCGGTCGACCCAAATGGGCGACAAAACCATCATCGGCTCGGGCTTCGCCGGCAAGGACAACTACGCATCGCCGGAGCAAGTAGGGTTGTACGGCAATGACGTGACTGCGAAATCCGATGTCTACAGCCTCGGTCTTGTGCTGTTCCATGCGCTGACCGGACAGAAACTCGACATGGGCGGCAGCCAATTTCAACTGGTGGAGAAGCGCCGGCGTGTGCCCGATCTCGGTGGTGTGGATATGCGCATCCGACCTTTGCTGGAGCGGATGCTGCAGCCTGATCCGGCATTGCGCCCCACTATGGGGGAGGTCGCCAGCTGGACGCCAACCGGTTCCGCCCAGACGCCGGCCGCGCCGTTATATGGCTTCGATCCGCTGCGGCGGCCGGAAAGCGCGTCGCCGGCGCCGCAGGACAGGATGCCGGAGATCGCGCGGAGTCCGCGCCGCCTCTGGCTGGGGGCGGGCGCCGCGGCATTGTTGCTGCTGGTCGGCGGTGGTGGATATGCCTTCTACAAGCTGGTTTGGTCAGCGCCAGGCACCGCGGTCTTGTCGCCACCCCCGAAACTCGCCGGAGCAATGGCGCCGCCGAAGGTCGAGCCCGCTGGACCACAGCCCGGACGCCAAGAGCCGGAGAAGTTGCCCGCGCAGCCGACGGCGACGCAGTCTCCGGCACTCGATGGGCCAGGGCGCGCCGAGCGCATCCGCAAATACGTGGCCCAATATTCCGGCGGTGACTGCTTCTTCGTGTTGCCGATTGCCGTGAGCCCAAATGCCGCTGTCATCGAAGGGTTCGGTGCCTCGACCGTCCCATTCGACACGTTCGACAAAGCGTTTCGGCGTGAGCAGGGTTTCGAGGCTTCGATCGGCGTCAGGCAAGTGACCCAGGCGCAATGCCCAGCCGTCAAGTTCTTGAGTCAGGTCGGGAGCGATCAGGCGCGAATGCCACGCATCACCTTGTCAGCGACAGAGCTGAAGGGCGGTGAAACCCTCAATGGGACCATCGAGAACTTTGCCAACCGCGTGGTGGAGCTCCTGATGGTATCTGATCGCGGCGAAGTTCAGAGCCTGTCTTATCTTCTGAAGCCGGGCATCGACTCACTTTCGTTTACGCTCCCGACAGCGCGCGCGAGCGGTCCGCAACTGCTATTGGTCGTGGCGGTCCCGCAGGTTCTCGACTCGTTGCGCCAGCCGCGACCGATCGCCGCCGACACGTTCTTCCTGCAGGCGCTAAGCGAGGCTCAGCGCAATAAGATGACTGTCATCGCGGCCGTGCGCTACGTGCTGCTCACCAATTGACCGGCACGCTCAGAATGTTCCGATCACCAGGATTTTCAGGTCGGCATCCGGCTTGAAGTCGCTTGCCGTATATTCAAGCGTGTTTCCAGTAGCGGACGATGCCTTTAGCCGCCCAGGACAGAAGCTCACCAAGCGGTCGCTGCCGCCTGGGTCGATAGTCAGCTTGAATGACCGGATCGGCCCAGCCCAATTCGCGCCGGTCTTGAGCACGTACGATATGCGCCGCTCCTGGAGATTTGCGCCGTTGGTCTGGTTATTGCCCGTGCGCTTGTCGAGCTCGGCAAGGAACGTATCCTGGATGCAGTATTCTTTCCGGTAACGCGCAACTTCCTGACCGAGTGCGCTGCTGCGGCGCAGGCTCGAGCGCAGAATGGTGTCAGGACTGGAGCCGACGCTCGGCCGGTACTGGTGTTCGACCGTGACGCTGCGCACGGGCGGAAACAACTGCTGGCGCACAGCCGAGGTCTTGACGGTCCACCCCGGCGCATATTGCTGGCGACCGTTGTCGCTCATTCCGGCAGGCATCAGAAGTCCGTCGTCCACAAGCCGGGTCCGGGTCGCCGCGGGCAGGTCGGTCACCCGGATCTCGCGGCCACCAATCGGCAGCAGCGGCAACTTGAGTTCGCGGAGCAGGGCACTGACATCCCTGTTGCCAACCATGGCGCGCTGATCGACGGTCAGCGGCGCCAGGTTGCCATCGACCTTGGTCTCGAATTCGACGAAGTTGATCGGATCACTTGACGGCAATGCAACATTCTCAGCCTCCGACAGGTCGATGTCGGGCAGCGGAAAGGCAACATTAAGCGTGACCGGCTTGGCGGTGAGGTTGGCGAATTGGTAGCGAACGCTGATTCTGTCGAGCGTGATACGAAGGTTCTCGCTCTCCATGGCCACGTCATTGGTGCGTACGAACTGGAGCCCACCGATCGACAATTCCGCAGCCGAGTCGTTGGCGCGTGCCGGCCAGCCTGTCGCAACGAGCAGCGCGACCATCAGGGCCCGTATAAGGAACGACAGTCGGGCGGAGGGTCCGTTCGGCAAGCTAGTCTGTATGCGGCGTCGCAGCATTTGCCGGCTCCATCCGATGCGGGTCAATCGATCGGTTGATAAAGATCGCCCCACTCGGGCTTCCAGACCCCGTCTGGATCGCACACCACGAGCGCGAGCTTGACGTCGTTAGCCAGCCGGATCGCGCCGCGAAAAGCATCCTGAGCCGGCAATTGCGCGCTGACCTGGTCGGTGGTCAGCCGCCCTTGGCTCGCGGCGGCAGGCAGCACGATCGCTCCGGAGGCACCGTCACTGTCGCGTTTCAGGAGCAGCGTGACCGCGTCGGGCTGGACTTCGTTCACTTGCTCAAATCTATTCCGGGCCATGGTTTTCCTCGGCAAGCTGAAGAAATTTCGGACTATCACCGTCCAGTGATAGAATTGAACGCGATTGAGATTGCTCACCACTAATTGACGCGCGGCATCAACGGCATCTCGGATTAGTCGATCCGACGCGGCGATCGGTTCGGGGTACATTGAGGCGAATATGCTTCGTCCAAAACATTGGATCTGGGTCTTCATCGTTAGCGCGGGCATTTTCGGAACCAAGGCGCACGCCGACGATACTGTCGTACGCAGCTTTACCGGCGGTTCGGCTGCTTCCATGGTCGGCATAGTCCCGGCCAGCGAGGACGTGGAACTCGCGGGACCGCAAGCACTCAGCGCCGACGGGCAGGGCAACCTGTTTTTGCTCGATCAGATCAACGGTCGCATCATCCAGTTTGACCCGAAACAGCCAAACTCCGATCCCGACGTCCTCAAGATGCCGAAAGACGTCCAGCCGACCGATCTCGTCGTCCATGACGACGACATAATGGTTTGGGACGGTGGCGTACGGACGCTGAAGGCGGCGCCGGGGCAATCCACGCGCGGACTCGGCGGTGACGTGATCCAGCTTGAGGAGGTCTCGAGCCGTGGAGCAGACGACCAGGTTGCCGTCTCCGCTTTCGCCCAGATGGGATCGCAGGCACCCGGCAGCGCGGCGGACCTGCTCGATCAGAACACCCGCGCGGCCATCATCAGGACGACCCGGCAGCCTGACCGGCAATACGTGGCTTCTCGAAGCAAGGGCTCGGTGATCGCCGACATCATTCCGGACAAGGGCAATGCCAGCGTCCGGGTCGAGATCCAGACCATGGTCACCAACGAAACCATCGGCCAACTCGGCCTGCGCGTGCGCAACCAGCTCGGCACGGTGGAGTTTCTCGAGATCGACAACAGCGACCGCTTCTACGTGCTGGCCGAGGACGTTCCGCCATCAGGAAAGAACGCCTCCACGTTCGTCGCACGCTATGCCGCGAACGGGCGTCTCGAGGGAATCTATGAGCTTCCTCTGGAAAATACGCCGCTGACCAGACGGTTCGTCACGGTGTCGGGCAGTGGCGATGTCTATTTCCTGCGAACCAAGCCGGACGGTATCGAAGTGATTGGCGTCGGGTTCCGACCTCTGACCAATGCCTCGATTATCGACGTGCGGCCGTCGCGAACGACGACGGCGCCGGCACCACAATCCGGCGTCAAATTTGACGCTTCGGCCGCCGTGAGGCCGTCCAATCGCCAGCAGGCGATCGAGACCGCGTTTGCGTTCGAGGGTATCCAGTGGAAGCTGACGCAGGCGAACTACGGCAACGATCCCGACAGCCAATGCAGCGGCTTCAGCCGTGTTCGTCGGCCGTGGTATCTGCAGGGAAAAGTGAACCAGGAGGTGCGCGGCGTACCGTATTGCTGGGGCTGCCACGGTTCCCTCGCGAACTTCCGGCAGCGGATCGAGAGCGGAACGCTGGCTGGCAATGTGTGCACCCGCAATGCGCCACGGCCCGATGTGGCGGGCGTCGACTGTTCGGCATTCGTCAGCGCCGCGTGGGGGCTCTCCGTCCACTATACGACTGCAGCTATCCCCGCGATCGCTGCGCCCGTGGCAAATCCTTGGGACCTGAGGCCCGGCGATGCGCTGAACAAGCCAGGCTCGCATGTGATGCTGTTCCTGCGGTTCACGCCTGATCGCAAGGCCGAGGTGATGGAATCCTCGACCGGTGGCTGCAACGGCCGCGTCTGTCGCAACGTCTATCCATTGGCGAGCTTGCTCGCGCGCGGCTATGTTCCGGTCCGCTTTCGAGCGTTCGCGGATGATCAGACGACGGTTTCAGCGGGCGCCTATCAGGAGCAGACTGAACAACCGCCGGCGGGCCGCAAAACGGCAGGCAAAAGGCGCTGAACCCAGTGTGTCGCCAGAGCTACAAAATGGGTAGGCATGATGTCGAGGTGGATCACGATGCGGATGCCCAGAGGACTTGACTGCGGGATCGGGCGGCTGTGCGCCACCATCGGGCTCGCCGCGTTGATCGGACTGACAATCCCGCGGGCGCATGCGGCAGGAGATTTGTCGCTCAGCAATCCAGATGGGGCGGCGGTGCGTGCGCTCGTGATCGGGATCGACGACTACCAGCACGTGCGCAAATTGAAGGGTGCGGTCGCTGACGCTACGGACATCGTGACCAGCCTTAAATCCATGGGGGTTGGCGACGTCGTCGAACTGACTAACGCGCAGGCCGACAGGGCAGGCGTCCTGCGCGAGATCAGTGCACTGGTGGAGCGGACCAAGAACAACGACCTCATCTTTCTGTCGATCGCCGGCCATGGCACCCAGGAGCCGGAGCGCGTCAAGGGCGCGGAGCCGGACGGGATGGAGAACGTGTTCCTGCTGCCAGGCTTTGAAACCACGCCAACCGGGTCCGTTGAGCGGGTTCTGGGCAGCGAGTTCAACCATTTCATACGGCAGTTCGAGCTGCGCGGAGCGAGGGTGATCTTCGTGGCTGACACCTGCCACGGTGGCGGTATGGTGCGCGACATCGATCCGCGTGCCGCTGAGATGAGCTTCCGGCAGGTCCCGCGCTACACGTTGCTGGTCGACGAACTGAAGCCGGTGTCGGACAGCAACGATCCGAAGTCTGAACTTGACCTTGACCACACGGCGTTTCTGGCCGCGGTGGACCGCTACACCAAAGCGCCGGAAGTCCGCATCCCTGGCATCGATGGCCTACGCGGGGCTCTCAGCTATGCGGTCGCGCGTGCGGTGGAAGGTAGCGCGGACATCAATCACGATGGGAAGGTGACGCTTAAGGAGCTTTTCAGCAACGTTCGGCAGGTGGTCTATCAGCTCTCGGACCAGCGCCAGAATATCGTGACTGTATCATCGCCAGCTCAGACGCCGGATACCGACGTCGCCTTCGGATTGACGCGCGGTGTCGTGCTGATTCAGGGGCCGGCCGCGAGAGCGGCCTCGGGTCAGGCCGGAGCCGGGGTGCCCGTCGATGGACAGGCGCCCGCACCGCCGGCTGTCACGGCCAAGGCTCCAACCATTCCGACCCTTGCGGGGGCGGCCAAGGAACTTCCGATCGCCGGCGCGCCGGGGCCTCTACGCCTCGTTGCACCAATCCGGCTGGCGGCGCTGGACGGCAAGACTAGCTATTTTGTAAGCGTGAAGCCAAAAGATGTTTCCGTGCAGGCTGTTCAACCGACGGACAATCCCGACCTGATATGGGATCCTGTGTCGCACGACGTGATCGCTTGGGGTGATGTGGTCGCCTACGGGATGGACGTTGCCAGCCTGCCGACGGTGATTGATAGGACTGCGGCAATTCGTGAACTCAAGCGCATTGCGACACGGTCGCCGCAGGTGATGCGTATTTGGCCAGACGATCGCCAACAACGTGCTGGCCAGACCATTGAAGTTGACCTATCTGATGTGGCATCAAGGGCGGTGCTGCTGTTCAATGTGTCCGGCGACGGCACCATCCAATTGTTGTATCCGGTGGGTGCTGATGCGGCGTTGGCCAGATCGGCGAGTTTGCGCCTACCGCTCAGGGTCGGCGAGCCGTTCGGTGCGGAACAGATCGTTGCGGTGACTTCGCAGCAACGCATGGTCGAGCTTGAGACAGCCCTAGTACAGTTCAACCGGCGTCGCGCCTCGGGGCAGGTGATCAAGAGTCTCGAGCGTTACTTGCCCGCGGACGCGCGAATCGCCTCGATCGGCTTCTTCAGTGCTCCCTGACTCTTAGGGGAGCACGCCATGCCGTCATCGCAGTCGATCCGCCGCCAGCGAGCATGGTTCGCATTCCTGCTGCTACAGGCGGGCAGCGGACCTGCGTCCGCAGCACCGTTGCCGACGGGGGCGTTGCATATCGGCACGACGTACGTACCTTGGCTTTGGCCCGCACAAGCGGTGCGCAGGCAGACCAATACCGCGAGTGTGTCCCTTCAGATCCTGCCGAGTCAGACCGTCAACGTCGGCGCCAAGGTCTCGTTCGGCGTCACCGCCAGGAGGCCTGGATATCTCATTCTGGTTGACGTCGACTCGGAAGGGCGGATGTCCCAGATCTTTCCGACCCCCGAGCTATTGGCGCAGTCGAACGAACGCGACATTAATCTCGTCAAGCCGGGTGTCGAATTTGTCGTCCCTGCTCCGGCGGCGCGGCAGCGTGGTTTTGAATATGTCGTCGCACCGCCGACGGGGTCCGCAGTGATGATCGCCATCCTGAGCGAGCTGCGCGTGCAATTGCTCGATTTGCCGGACATGCCTCGCAAGCTGGAAGGTCAGGCGGACGCGTTGAGCTATCTATCGGCCTGGACCAGTGAGCTGCGCGTGCCGGACAACAGCAGCGGAAAGCTTGTGACGAACAATTGGTCGTTCGACGTCAAATCCTATTCCATCAAGTGAGTCCTGTGAGGCTTGGGGCTATAGCTTGCTCAGTCGGCTGAAGAAGCCACCGCGGGCGATCATGTAATGAATGTCCTTTGGAAAGGGAAAAGCACTGCGAATGTTGGAAATCGCGTGCTGGAGGAATTCCCCGTCCAGCGGCGCAGGCTTATGCCGCGGTTGGTCCGCGACCTGCGGTATCATGAAGCGATCCACGAAAGCCGCGTCAAGATCGTTGACCCTGACCATCTGTCCAAATGCCGGGAACAGGTCGTAATGACCCAAGCTTACGTTGAGATTCTTGAGGGCAGGGCGCTGAGGCTGGGTTTGATTGCCATCGGCCGTCGCCAGCCCGCGCCCGATCAGGTCCAGCTTCACCGATTGCGGGAGAGTTGACGGACCATACACGATCTCGAGGGCGTGGCCGCTCTGCCCAGATAGCCACTGGTACCAAAAGGTCGCATCGTCGGGCCGCGCATTGGCACCGTAAAGGCAATCAAATCCCCAACAAGCCGTCAGCTTCCCCTGATACTTTCCGAGGCTCCCGACGAGATTGCGCATGCCGTTACCACCGCCGGAGTGGCATGCGATGATGAGCTTGCCGATCTGGAGCTGAGGAATGGACGTCGAGGAGATACCCAGGAACCTGGCCAGAGCTCCAAGGATCTCCTCGAGATAGCGTTCACCCCAGTTCGCGGTGGCCAGGTCGGACACGCTGTAGTTTCCGGCAAAGGTGTTGCCCACAGCATATTCGTAGCCCAGGAAGGGCGCGATGAGCACCACGTCCTTGCCGGAATCCCGGACCTGTTCGCGCAGCCGCGCTGGATCGTTGTGGAAAAGGAATTCATGGTTTTTGACGTAGAAGCCGTGAAGCCAGATCACGACATCGAACTTGGTGGCGGCTGTTGGGTGCTTTGGCGGAAGATAAACCGCCGTTGGTTTCATGCCGGGCGCCTGCCGCTTCGTGAAGAGCGTCACCCCAGGAAAGGCGTTGGCGTCCTTTTGCTCAAGCTCACACGCAACCACGCAGGTCGCTCCGATTCGGCCACATCAGGCTTGGGACTCTGACGTTAGCTCGGCCACTTGCCATGCTTGCGATCCTAAATCCACCGGGCCTGATGGCTCCGACGCGCCGTGACAACTCGGCGCCGTGCCAGCGCGCAGTTGTGTAGGAGCGGTGAGGCTAATGGCATACCTCGACATTGGCCTCGTTGCCTGGCCCGCCACCGCCGCGATATTCGAGATGGCAGCCGCGCTGGACCGGACGGCAGCTGCTGGCGTTGCATATGATCTGAGGACTGGCCGTCGCATGGCCCACCGCAGCGCCATAGCCGCCTGCGCTCGCCTGCGCCCGCTGACGCAATGGCCGATCCTGCCGCTGACTGTCATTGCTCTTGGCGGCATTGACGGGCCTGGCGCGCTGTTTCTCGCATTCATTGTCGTCGTTGAGGAACGAGCCCCTTGCACAGGAGATTCTGCTGCAGTGGTCGCCGGCAGCCTTGTAGCCATGATCACAGATCAGGGGACAGACGCGGGACGGCTTGAGCTTGATTGCGTCAAGCGCGTCGAGACTTGCGAGCTTGGCGTCAAATTTGGTTCCCGCGTGCTGGTTGAAGAGAGCCAAGGAGCGCTGGGAGGCTGCATTCCATTGGCCATCTACGCTACCGGTGAAGCAGCCGACGCGGTTCAATTCGCTTTGTACGGATTTGGTGATATCGGCTTTTGCGATATCGGTCTGGCGCGGCTCGGCGCTGAGTGCGGCAAGCTTTGGCGGCGTATTGTCGTCAGCCAGCGCAGCGACTGTAGGATTGTCCGCGAAGGCACTCCCAACAGCCGGCTTATTCCCGGAGAGAGCCGCAACGATTGTAGATTCGGACGCAATTCGTTTCCGTTCTGCCTCGGTGGCCTGCTCCTGCGCGGCCTGCTTCGCCTTCTCGGCGGCAATTCGGGCGTCTTCCGCAGCCTTCAGATCCGCGGCCGCCTTCTCTTGGTCGGCACGCTGGGCGCCCTGCGACATCAGCCGAGTTTTCTGCTGTTCCGCCTGCTGCGCCTTCGCTGTTGCCGCGACGCGTGCGTCCTCAGCATCGAGCTGATTAAGCTGCAGCTTGGCAAGATTTGCGTAGTATCCGTCCGGATGCTGGTTCAGGAACGCGTCCAGAGCGGGCTTGTTGCGTAGTTGCAAGGCCAATTCGTAATCACGACGAATTTCTGCCTGGGGGTTGGCTGCTTGCACCGGCTCATCAGCCTTGGCAGCGGGAACAAGTGCAACGTCTTCGCCGCCCAGCGAGCCGTAGACATAGGGCTCCTGTCGGTTGCCGGTGGCTTGCAAGACATCATCGCGGACGAAGCCGAAGGCCCTACGCAAGTCGAGCCCCGGCTTTGCGATGTACTTTACGAGAGCCGTCGCATACGGACTATTCTTGCTGTTGCCATCGAGGGCGGTTAGTCCGGCTTTCGCGGCAAACGCGATCAGCGTGTTGGAGACGGCGGGTTCGACCCTGGCCAGCCCGCGGCTGATTGATCGAGAGGCAACTGTACGCTTCATCGAATCGGCAAACGGATTGTTGCGGCACGCGTCGACGATCACCACGCGCAACTGTCTCGCAGGCTCGATTGCCAGCAGGACGCGGTCGAGTGAGAATGCTTCGTCATAAATATCAGTGTCACGTTCGAGTCTGGCGTCGGTCGGGATCAGATAGTTTGTCCCGTCGATCTCGATGCCGTGGCCAGCATAGTACACCAGGGCTATGTCCGCATTGCGCGCCTGATCGGCGAATTCTCTCAGGGCCCGCCGCATATCGGTCGCGGCGAGGTTGAGCCTTGAGTCAACCACATCGAAACCTGCGCCCTTCAAGGTTTCAGTGATGGCGGCAGCGTCGTTGGCCGGGTTTGGGAGCAGAGGGGCATTCTGATAGTTGGCATTGCCAACCACCAAAGCCACGCGCTTTGTCGCCCAGGCTGGCTGGGCTGCCAGTAACAGCGAAGCGGCAAGAAGAAGCAAAACTCGAAGGTGCCTGTATAACCTCATGGCGAACACCCAACCTATGCTCATCGAATGATAACGTCGCGAAGATGGCCGCGTAAGGCATGATTACTGAATTCACACGCCACTGGCCGCTGGCCTATCTCCGTACAGTACCAGTTTCGAGCCCGATCCATTCCTATGTGTTGTCTGGCACTGCGCTCGCGTTCAAACGGCACGGAAGAAATCGCGGGCCGGCGCTGTGTGCCGTTTCATGAGGATGATGGGCACCCGCCAGTATCGATGTCTCGCGCTGGCGAATTAAGCTTTTGAAATTATAGGATTATTGCACTTAAGGCGTGTTCGCGGCAGTGCAGCAGAGCCTCTGGCTTAGTTCAAACGAAGATTCCGCGGTCGGCAGATCGAGGGGACGTGAAGTCCAGGACGCCGGCTTGCGGGTCAATCTCTCGGTTACAGCTTGCGCGGAGGTCAGGAGCCCGTCAGTTCGGCTTTCCATGGTCCCCGGTGCTCGATCTTCAGGTTCCTGCCGGACGCTCGCCCCGGCAACTGCTCCTTCGCAACGAGGGAACCAGTCTCCGAGTCGCGAAGGCGGGCCTTGGTCGACCAGTCGATCGCGTCGGTGGCCGCTGCCGGAAGTCGTCAGTGCGCAAGTCGCCAGCCGACTTAATCAGAAAGCCCTGAATATAAGCCGCTCTATTTCGAACGATAGCGTACGGAGATACAATCGCAATTCCGAACTTTGGAGAAGTTGATGCCCATTCCGTTGAGGATTTACATCACGCCATTTGCCGATAGGGGGAGCGTTGAGCCCGGGCAATGGAGCAGCGAGACAGCCAAGAAGGCGCTCGACGTGGTCAATACGATCTGGTCAAAGGCCAAGATCGCGTTCGTGATCAGCGATTGCTTGATGGAGAAGCCGCTCGACATGGCAAAGAGCGCGCGCAGCAATGACCAGCGATTGCTGGGTGTTCTTGCCTCTCGGCACGATCCGGACAATGCCGTCCACATCTACCTCGTCAATTCGATTGAAAATCTGGCCGCCGGTGGAAGCTCATACCCCAATAGCCAACCGGAGCCGGCAAGCTTCGTCCAATGGTATGGCAATGACCACGCCAATGGACGCGCCTGGGCTCACGAGCTCGGCCATCTAATGAGCCTCGATCACGTCGAGATCGACTATTCCAATGAGAAGCAGGCGGCGCGGCGTGTCAAGAACCTCATGACGATAGGATTGAGCGTCGGTTCTGACCTGACGGGCCAGCAGATTGATGCAGCCAAGGGTTCAAAGCTGGTCAAGCGATTTGGTGGATAAGTCCGTGGCCGGCCGCAGAATTTGTCAGCTCCGTCGTTCTGCACGTTGCGCGCCTTCGTTCCTATTCGCGAGATCCTCGTCGCTCCAATCCAGGCGTTCGGCGCAAGAGTCCATGATTGCGATCACGCTGGTAACCACTTCTCCCGCTTTGGGAAAAGCCATCCGCAATTAATATGCAAATGACCCCAACGATGAGATCACCAACGACCATGTCAAGTGCTTCCGGGATATTGCAGCTGCGCTAGACGACGCTTACCGTTTCGCTCTATTTTTGATGGGCGATCAGGCAGACGCAGAACAAGCCGGCAAACGTACTATCCAGATGCACTGCCGATTTAACGTGGTTGGGTAGCGGCCCTCCAAGTCTAGGGCGATCGCGCAAAGTCGTCGTGCTGTACGAATTCCAGGGCCCGTCCTATCGCGACTCTCTTATATCGTAGCTGCTCCGATCGCGACAGTGATGTCGCGTATTGCACAAGCGCATACTCCTTCGGTGCCAGATCGAAATGGGAGCAAGGTCACAACCTTCGTTGCAGCTGTCGATTTGAACTTCTCTTTTCCTGCCTGCACTAAAACAAGGTGGTCCTGCGGCCGTCCGGACGATCACCGACGAGTTCCTATTTGTCGATTGCAGGTCGAAGAGAATGTTCCACAAAACCGGTCCGGGCAAGGTTGACGTCGATCTGGATTTTTCGGGAGTGGGGGTTTTGCACGCGCGGCTTTGGAATTTCGATTTCGATGACTTTGCCGGCTACCAGTTTCGGGGCTTGAAGACAGAGCACTTCGAATTTCTGAAGAACAAGGTGGTTCCCCTGGTGGAGCACGACGCTGGTCAGATCTGGATGACGGGATCCGCGAGCCGGATCGGTACGGCTGATTGGAATATGACGACATCAGCCAACCGCGTCATTACGGTCGCGCGGTCTCTGTCAGAGATGGGCATCCGCCCGGAGCAAATGCAGACGCACGCCATCGGCAATACGCAGACGGCAAATCACAGGCTGGACGAAGACAACGATAGATCAGTGGTCCTTTGGGTTCTGCCTAAGGTCTATTTCGAACCGATCATAAAGCCAGACTTGCCGCGACCCGTTCCGCCGAAGCCAAAGGTCAGTCGAAATTTCAAGATAGCCATGCTGCTTGAGGTCGACGGTTCGATCTCGTTTGCAGCGAGAGCGGCCATCAAGCGCATCGTCAAGGGCAGGGCCGGAGCCGGGATTGCGTTTGCCAGCGCGTTGTTCTCCATATGGGACACGGAAAACAATTTGAAGTGCACCTACGTCTATGCGGCGGTCGGCCTAGGCTTCGGCTTGACCCTTCCGAAGACCGGCGGCAGATCGGGTACTCTGCATGGCCCCTGGAATTCGTTTACGACCGAAAAGCCCATCTCCTGTTCGCAGTTCGGCAAGTCAATGCGCTTTACGACTATCGGGATAGGGGACTTAAGCAAGAACTGGATCTTGCTCGAAACGCCCAGAGGAGTGAAGGACGTCTACTTGAGCATCAGCACGGGCACGACCATCGGCGGCGGCGCGTCGACCTACCCAGCCCATTTGAGCGCTTTCGTCCCGCTGGAGCGACCGAAGCCGTTTGGCGGGCCTTGAGTGAATCGGCTCATCATAACCTTTAGCCGGCGTCGGCGAGGGGAGCTCCGGGTTGACCCGCCGTAGTGATCTCAATGGGTCAAAAAACGCCGAAAATGTCAGAATAACCTTTGAAGACACTACAGTATTTCGAGACTTCCAAGCTGAATACGAGGGTTCGATTCCCTTCACCCGCTCCATCCCAACAATTGATGCATCTTGATTGACCGTAAGCGCGATTTTCTCCGCACGATGACGCCCGCGCTTTTGACGGATGGCCTTCGTATCGAGGGCGGCATCTGACCCGTTCAGGCAGCGGCGGTTTTGGGGAAGTTGAAGGGCAGCAGGTCGGTGATATCGGCGTCGTCGGCGCGCTGAGGCAATTCGGTGAGCACGTGGCGCAACCAGGCTAACGGCTCGACGCGTGAGGCGCGGCAGGTCAGCATCAGACTGTAGACGACGGCACTGGCCCTGGCTCCCTCGACGGTGTCGCTGAACAGCCAGCTCTTTCTGCCAGTGGCAAAGATTCTGATATCGCGCTCCAGGAGATTGTTGTCGATCGGCATCCTGCCGTCTTGCGTGTAGCGCGTCAGATATGACCATTGGTTCAGAGTGTAGGATACGGCATCGCCAAGCTTGCTGTCGGGCAAGACCTTCGGGGCGATTTGATCGAGCCATTCCTTGAGGGCGTTCAGGACGGGAATGCTGTGTTGCTGGCGGAAGCGGCGAATGCATTGATCTGGCGTTTCGCCTCTGTCTGGTTTTTCGTCCCGCGCCTGCCTTTCAACCCGGTAAAGCTGTTCGAAGAACCGCAGCGCCTGCTCTGGCGGGCCGCCGCCCTTCTTCCTCGCCTTGAGGGCATCGACAAAGCGCCGTCGGGAGTGGGCCATGCATCCAATGTGGGTGGTCCCTTCCAGCGTGCGCCATGCGGTATAGCCGTCACTCATCACGATGCCACGGTAATCGCCGAGGAAGGCCTGCGGGTGGATCTGGCCGCGGCCCGGCTGATAATCCAGAAGAACGATGGGCTCGTGACTGCCCTGGCCGCTGCGATAAGCCCACATGTACGATGT
>NZ_JADPIX010000148.1:0-1053 GCF_023073155.1 Bradyrhizobium sp. 45
GAGGCTGACCGTGGTGCTCCAGCTGCCATTGCCCTGCACGACGGCGGTGCCGATCGGCGTGGTGCCGTCGAGGATGGTGACGCTGGCGCCGGCGTCGGCGACGTCGACCGTGCCGGTGATGGTCTGGCTGGCCTGGTTGACCGGTCCGCCGGCGCTGGTGATCGCAACCGTCGGCGCAGTCGTGTCCAGGGTGAAGCTCAGCGCGGAGGTGGTCGAGCTGTTGCCGGCGGCATCGCTGAACTGCGCCGCGATCTGCCTGGTGCCATCGGCTCCGAGATCGCCGGCGGTCACCGTCAGGCTGACGCTGCCTGCCGTCACGTCAGTGGCCGTGATCACATGCGTGACCGGATGGGCCAGCGGCGAGCCGCCCAGCAACAGCTGCACCGTATCGCCGACCGCAGCCGTCGGGGTCAGCGCCACCGTGAAGGTCGGCGCCGTCGCCGACGTGAGATTGTCCGTGTTCGAGGTGCCGGTGTCCGAGCCCGCCGTCAGGTCCGGCGTGCCACCGCTCGGCGCCGCCGTGTCGAGGGTGAAGCTGAGCGAGGCCGAACCAGTGTTGCCGAAGCTGTCGGTCTGGCTTGCGACGATGGTGTGCGATCCATCCGCCAGCCCGCTCGGGAGGAACGACCACGCGCCTTGCACATCGGTGGTCGCCGTGGCCGCGACCGGAGTGCCGTCAATGGTGAAGTGCACCACGGTGTTGGCAAGCCCGGTGCCGCTCAGCGCCGGGTTGGCGGTGACGTGGTCGATGGCCGAGCTGCCGGTGTCGACGGTGAGGGTCTCGGTCACTGTCGGCCCGGTGGTGCTGAGCGTGTAGACCACCGCGCTGCTGGTGGCGGTGTTGCCGGCGGCATCGTTCACCCGTGCGGTCAGCGAGTTGCTGCCGTTGTTGAGGCTGACCGTGGTGCTCCAGCTGCCATTGCCCTGCACGACGGCGGTGCCGATCGGCGTGGTGCCGTCGAGGATGGTGACGCTGGCGCCGGCGTCGGCGACGTCGACCGTGCCGGTGATGGTCTGGCTGGCCTGGTTGACCGGTCCGCCGGCGCTGGTGAT
>NZ_JADPIX010000017.1:0-96579 GCF_023073155.1 Bradyrhizobium sp. 45
TTTTTGCTGCCAATTCCCGTCACAGTGCAGCTTCCATAATTCTTGTTTTCGTCTTCTGGACAGCTTGGGCAGCCTCTCTACTCCCCTACAGAAAAATACCTCAGACATGTTTTACGGCGTAGGGGAATAGGAGACCTGCCCAAGCTGTCCAGCCGAAGTTATGGGAAACTAAGGACCATATTTTAACGGGACGGCGATCGGCGGACAGACCTTCCGCCAGCCCCTATTGAAATTGCTGCGAACATTGGTGCGAGCGACGCCCACTAGCCACCTTCATTCACCAATCCTGCAACCCGGCGCGCGCCGCCCGACCTGCTGCTCCATTTCCGGCGAACGCCGTCGCAATATTCATTGCTTGACCATCGCAATCGTCATCGCAAGTACACCGCAATATTCATTCGAATGTTCAGCGCAGTGATCATCGCAATATTCAACAATATCAAGTAGTTATGCACATTGAGGCTTGACATTACTTGACGCCGGAGAGTATTCGTCGGCGCGTCGTGAATATTCGCGCGTTCGGAGTGCTGCGCTCCTCGCCGTGTCAAGGAAGGGATTGCTGATGAATGACGTTGCCAAACCTGCGTTTCCGCTGAGATTTGATAGTCAGCCCAATCAGACGCCCTTCGCGTTCGAATTGAACATTACCGAGCACGGCGTGGTGATGACGGGGCGTTCGGCAAAGGGAAGCACATCGAGCGTCTTGTTCCCGAAACTAGGTCAGGCTTCACCGCTTGCCGAAATGACCAGCTACGTCGGCGAGTGTGCGAAAGCGTTCGTCGCGGATGTTGCCGGCTTGCATGAAAGCTTCAAAAACGACGAACTGACAAACCGCATGCGCGCCGCCGCTGATGCGCGTTTCGGAAAGACCTGCGGGCAAATGGTCAACAGAGGCATCAAGGAAGCCCAGGACGTTGCCGCTTCGCGCGCCGCGCTCATGGGCGTCGATCCGGCAACAAGCGCAAATGCCCATCTGAGGGCGCACGGAATGGCATTGTGGCGCAGCGCTGACCGATCCGGCCGGGAAGCCATCGCAATTGACGACAACACGCCGTTTGAGACAACGGCTGCATTGATCGAATCCGGCGCGCTGTCAGCCGTGAGCGATCGTGCACGCGATGCCGCGACCACACGCTATATGGCGCAGCGTCTGATTGCCAAATCTGGATCAACCGCAGCGCACCAGATCGCGCCCACTTATGAACGCCCTCTCGCAACCGGACCAGACCACCGGGCAGCACGCGACGCCGCCACGCGCGAACTGGATAAATTGACCGCTCGCGCCGAAGCTGTTGCGACCGTCGAAGATATGCTGCGTCGAATTTGCGATGTTCTATCGACCGCGACCAATCTCTCACCGCACGATATCTACAAGACGTTCGATCGCAAATAACAACGCATCAATGATCAACGTGAGGCTTTGCTATGAGGCGCGGTCGCCATCCTAATTTCCCGCGCGTGGTGGTGCTGCGAGCGACGCCGGAGGTTGATGCCGCGACGCTTCAAAATTCTATCATGCGGTCAAGATCGGTCTTGTCGCGATGGAGATCAGTGGAGAACTTCCCGGCTGCGACACGGCGCGGCAATGCGTGGTGGACTTCCACAGCGGCAGTCGCACAGTGGTGCGAGCACAGGCAAATACGAATTTTCTGGACGTAGACCCGATGACCGCACTGCCAAACCTTGCCGTTATTCACGGTAAATCAACGGGAGCGAAAGACGAACGAGGCCGCTTCGTATCCGGCCCGGCGAACACCGGGAGACCGGTTGGCGCTCGTAACAAGCAATCCGCTGAATTGATGAAAATCGTTCGCGCGATGGGCAATCGCGCTGCCGCAAATTTGTCCGATGCTTTGGACGCTAAAGAGCAATGGGCAACAACTCTTGTGCTTCGTTACTGCCTCCCAAGCTCGCGCACGCAGGAAATGCACGGCGCTGACCCGGAAGATATCAAGGAAGCATTTGTTGCCGGCGACATTTCGGCGGATGAAATGAAAGCAATCGCAACCGCAATTGAGAAACTGAAATCTGTCGCGGATATCGATGATTTACGCAATCGCCTAGGCGAATTGGAACAACTGCTCAATGCCAATAGGTGATCGCGACCGCAACAGGCTTGCTGCACTTATTGCGATCGTGAAGCCTGCCCACAGCATCGCAGCAAGACTGGACGCGATAACGGATGAACAGCGCAATTCTTACGCCGGTTGGGAAGCACGTTGTGAACGATGGATTGAGTGGTGCAAAGCGCAGCACGATGACGAAATCGAAGATGATGATGCACGCCCATACGCCTATTCACTTCAACGGTACCCGCCGCCAACACTGCGCCGCGATGTAGAAACCGCACTTTTTGGCGAAGCACCAAAGACACTCAAGACGGACACCGAAGCCGACGCCGCCCGCAAATGGATGGATTATTCGCAATGCTTATAGCCGACAACTCGCCGCTTCGCGATGTGCGAATTTACAAGGTGTTTCATCCGCACCCAATGATCTACTCGTTCAATCGCGACGGCTTGATGCATTTTGCGAGTGCGACCGAACACGATCGCATTGAAGGCGAATACGCAACCAACAACAACCGCGTCATCCGGAAGTGCGATGCGCTCTATTTTGACAACTATCAGCGTGAGCCAGTGCGCGAGATACACTTTTTCGCAAATATGCAAACGCCCAATCTCTCGATTGGTCCCGATACGCTAATTCGCATCATTAGCCTGTACATGTGGACGACACCCGCTCACGCGTTTGAAACGCCGCGCGACTTCCGGCTGTTCTTCGAGAACGACAACTACTCTCTAAACGAGGCAGAGCGTCTGTTCAAAAGCTACGTTGATCAACTAGCGATGCGTTTTCCGGAGAAGTGCCGTGAACGGCGCAAATAGATCGGCCGATCGGACGGGCCGTCTTTCATCGTCCGAACAACAGAAGGTAACGTTCCCCATGGCAACAAAACTACTTAGCCACAATTCCCACAGCGAAGCCGGAAAATCGCATCTCGAATATATGCGCGAATTGCTATCGAAGCATGGCGACGAAGCCAAAATCGATCTGCATGCTGACCACATGCGATCCCTGCTCGCGTTCGCATCCCCCGACAAACGCTAATCGAATGCACCGGCAGAGGTTAGTCGCTTCTCCATTGCCGGTTCATGCAACCCCGATGGTCGTGCTGGACGTATGCAGGCCATCGGGGATAGTCCAAGCAAAGCGGACGCGCCCTCCTCCCTGCGCTTTGTCATCGCAAGTGAATTTCGCGCGCTCACCAAACTGTCTAACCATCGCGGTTTATATGGCTGTGGAAATCGTCTCGCGCCATGCACCCGATGACTGTTCATGAACACTCGTGACGCCTTGTGGTCCCTTCTGATCTTAGATGGCGCTTTTGACGGCCCGGCTCAAATGGCCGATCTTGTACAGCCATAGAGGCGCATATAGGGATTTGCACCATGGATCTAGCCCAGATCGGTTTCGCCGCAGATACGTCCGATCTTGACCAGGCCAAGACCAGCCTCAACGCGCTGGTGCCCGCCGCCCGTGCTGCCGAACAAGCGGCCGATAGGGTGTCTGCGTCGATGGGCGGCGTAAACAAGGCATCGGGCGCGACGACCAAGGTGATGATGGCCGCGAGTGGTGCGACGGGTGCGACCGCTGCCGCTAACAAAGTCGCTGCGGCTGCGGCGAACGACAACGTAAATGCGACGAACAAAGCGCGGCAAGCCGCGAAAGGTATGAGCGCTGATGCGAAGAATTTGTCGTATCAGCTTGTTGACGTGGCGCAAGGCCTCGCGTCCGGTCAGCCGGTGTTCCAAATCTTCGCGCAGCAAGCCGGGCAAATCGGTCAGGTGATCGCAACAGCGAAAGGTGGTCTAGCCGGGCTGTTTAAGGAATTGGCCGGTTCGATCGGAGGTTTCTTTACCGCAACACGTACCGCTGCGCTCGGCGGTGTTGCGCTTGTCGGCACATTGGGTGCAATCGCGTCAGCGGCAATTAAGTCAGCGCTAGCATTGGACGATGTTCGAACCGCGACCGACCTAACGCTAAAACAAGCGTCCGGCTTGCAATCTGCGACCACCATCAAAGGCATTTCGAAGGAAGATTTCGCGGCTGGCATCGCTGGCTTTGCGCAATCGGTCAGCGAAGCACAGCACAACATGGGTTCGCTCAACGGTCTTATGATCGCAAGCGGTAAGAGTGCGAAAGATTTGACCGGCTATTTAGCGAATGTCGCTGATATCGTCGCGCAAACAGCGAGCAATGTTCAAAAGCGCAATATTCTTGAAGCCGCTGGATTGCCGACGACCGCGCAATGGGTTCGTTTTATGTCGCAAGGTGGTCAGGCTGTCCGCGATGCTGCGGCCGGTATGGACAATTTCAACGAACAGGCGAACGAAAAGCTGATCGCGAGCGCGCGCAAGTTCGATGAAATGTGGAACGGCGCGATCACCAATTTTAAAAATAACTTTGTCAACGCAATCGTCGGAATGACGGCAGCGATGGAAACCTTTTATGACAAGGTTGCGAACAAAGCCGCAGGTTTTGGCAATTCCAGTTTCTGGAAAATGTTCCTGCCGTCCAATCATGCCGAGATCGCCAAGGCGATGGGCATTGAGCAGATCAGCGACAGCTTCAAGGAACGGTTCGGTTCGTTCCAGCAACCGGCGAACGCTGCGCAACTCGCTACCGGTCTTCAAAAGCGAAGCGGTGCAGCGAATGGTGATCAGCAAACGCAGGCGCAATTGCTTGCTGCCAATCAGTTATCGCAGCAGCGTATTTCAATCCTTGGCGATATGGCGACAGTTGAACAGCAAGCGAAGCAGAAGCAGCTTGAATTGACCGCAGCGGGCTTGCAAGGCGTCGGTGTTAGCAGAGACATGGCCGCCGCGATCCTGAACAACACGCGCGCTATGGCCGAAATGAGCCGCGTACAGCAACAGGCAACCGCTGGCGTCTACGACGCGAACGCGGCGCGCAAAGCCGCTGCGGACACGTTACAATCGTGGATCGACAAAGGGCTGATCGATAAGAACAACGTTGAGCAGATGGCAGCGGGTCAACAGGCGCTTGCGAACCAGTTGAAGCAAACGTCCGATGCTGCGGCAATCGCAGGCGCGAAATTCCAATCATTGAAACAGATCGAATTGGACGGATCGAACTTCGCAAAACTACTCGACACGTCCGTTAGCGGCGCATTGAACAGCCTTGTGTCCCCGATCCAAGATGTCATGAACGGCGTAACGTCTCTCTCGGCCGGTTTCAAAAATGCCGGTGTGGTGATCCTCAAAGCCATTCAAGAGATGATCATCAAAATGCTTGTACTCGCTCCGATCGCCCAAGGCTTACAGACTATATTCGGCGGGTTTGGCGGTGGCATCGGAAGCTTGTTCGGGCTGCCGTCGCTGACAAAGAACGCGGCAGGTGGTGTCTATAACTCGCCTAGCTTAAGCGCCTATTCCGGCCAAATCATATCGCAACCGACGATGTTTAGGTTTGCGACGGGTGCAGGATTGATGGGCGAAGCAGGACCGGAAGGCATCTTGCCGTTGAAGCGCGGGCCATCGGGCGCGCTAGGCGTCCAAATGTACGGCGGTCAACAGGCGGGCAACGATAACAGCATGCAAATCACCTATGCCCCCACCTATGGCGATATCGCCCCCGGTGCTGATCCGCAAGCGATTGCGGAGCTACGGAGGGCACAGGCGCGGGACCGGGCGGAATTCGCTGCCAACGTCGGTAAGACACTCCAGAACCTCCGCAAGCGCAACGTTAGGGTTTGAACCACAGAAAAGGAATTGGATCATGCAGCAGGTAATTTTGGGTGGCCAATCCCAATCGGTCATTCTGGAAGCTGGTTATGCTTTGAAGGTCTCTGCGGCGTCGCAGTGGACATCGGCTCGCCTGCGTCGGCCTGAGATCACGACGCTTACTGGCGATGGTGTGTGGACTGTGCCGGTCGGAGCATCGAAACAATTCGGCCCGTTTCCCAAGCCCGTTCAATTCATTGTCGATGCGGTTGGTGGAGGAGACAAGGTCACTTATGACATATTCAAAGCGCCTTTCAACGCTGCAACCGAAGTCGGAAACATCGAAGGTTTCACCGGTTCATTCACGCTGAAAAACGAAGACAACGGTAAAGTGTTCCGTTGCGACGACGCGAGCAACGTCACCATCACCGTTCCGAACAGCCTTATCGAAGGCTTCAACGTCGGCTTTGTGCAATGGGCGGCGGGAACGATCACGCTTACTGCCGCAAGTGGTGCAACGAAACGCGCGGGCGGTTCAGCAACATCAGCGCAATATCAACGCGGATCATTGATCGTGATGAAGAACACGAACGCCGCGAGTGCTGAATACGTTGTTGGCGGGGATTTTGTGTAGTCCGAGTTGCTGAAATCACCTGTGCGGTTATTTGGCTTAGCGCTTCCCGTTCATTTGAGGAAACGAAACCATTTTACCGCACGTTTCCGGTTTGAACATTTCACCAATCATTTCGGCTTCTGTCGGACCTTTGATTTTTACGACGAACACATGAAGTCCCGCGTAACCACCGGCTGGTGTTTTTCCGTTAGCTTCAACGCACACGCAAGAGCCAACACCGCTCGCGCATGGGAACGGCGGCCCGATCGCAACATCCTTTAGTGAATCTGCATCAGTGAACATGCGAGATTTGCTCGAAATTATCGCATGTTTTGTGGCCTCAGTGGCCGGATCACCGACCGGCTGCTTTTTGGCCGCCTTCGGGGCGGCGGAAGCCGTGTCGAAACAGGCCAACCGCGTGGCAGCATCAGGGATTGATTTGCAGTTATCCGCCTGGGTGGCAGTCGGGATAATGATCAGGGTGCTCCATACCGCAATGCAGGCGACCAACGTCCTCTTGAAATCCATGATCAATTCCCCCACCCCAATGTCAGGTTGCATTGATGGCGAGGGATATCCATCCGGTCAAGATCGTTTGTGCTACTGCGATGTTGGGCGGAAACATCATCCGCTGCGTTCGCTGTGTAAACGATTGAAATAATTTGCAGTGACTAATGCGGAAACAATTCGCTCACCAAACAGCTAGCCATTTTGGCGTCGCCGGAGCAGCTTCGCCGTCTTGAGGCTTCCTGATCAGCGCAAAAGGATCAGCGCACTGCATCATGGCGATTGGATGATGACACTAACGGATTGTTTAAGTAGGGTTCGGCTTGACGCACTGAGACTAAAACTAAGAGCATCCCGGAGCGGGGTTAGTTGCGTGCCTTGAAGACGTTCGCTGTGTAGGCACGTCAAGAGTAGGCAAACCCCCTCGATCGTTCGCTTCTCGCGCGTGGACCACATAGCTGCTTTCACCGGGTCTGTATCCCACAGCAGCACATCGGAAACAGGGTCAGTCATTCGAAAGTTTGCAGCTGATGCATGAACCGCTTTGGATAACGTCGCGTATTCCGCTCGCAAATATCCTAGTCCGGAGACGTTCTCTGCAAGTTTAGACAAGCGGGGATGCTTCTCAAAATATCTAAGCAACTCTGTGAGGCCTATGATGAATTTCCCTTCCCCCCAAAGTTCTAGTTCGATGGGGTGTTCATGGTAGTACGCTGCGCAGAGTGCGTTTTCGATGCAGCTGCGCAGAGACTGTAGCGACGCACGCCAAGCGCCTACGGACGCATTCACATGCGATACTAGGGTGTCGTTATGGGCTTCAAAAAAGAATGCGGCACTTGGTTTGCTATAGGCTGGAACGACGAGATAGGATTTTAGAGCTTGGATAGCGCTCAGTCGTCTGTAGCTTGCTTGGTAAGCCGGATTCTTTTGCAAAGTTTTCCAGTTCTTTGCAGCTTGCAACGTCCAGTCTTTGAAGAACGCAGCGTGGTTTGCGTCTATTTCTTTCTGCAGTTGCGACATTATTTCAACAGAAAGTTCAAGGCCGTCATGAGCTCAGGATTGATATCAGATTTCGTTCTCTGGACAGCTTGCTTCAGCTTACGTCGCGCATCTGAGTCTTGCTCCAAATGTCGCAGAATTTTTCCTACGATATCCCGCGTCGATTCGGTATTTCGGACTTCAATTGGGAACTTGTATTCTTCAATGACTGCCCGCCATTGAGCTTTGTCAAACTGCGAAAGCGCTACCAGCGCACTTAGCGCCATCGGAATATCCGATGGATTTGGCTTCTTTCGTGGAGACGGCTGCGGCTGATTGAATGTCAACTGCTCTAGATTCACGTTGGGCGCCTGCTGTAGAGCCTTTGCTAAAGCAACCAATGTCTTCGATATTTCGTGAGTTTTCATTTTGCGGTCAGCTTTGTGAGCAATTCGGCACCAAGGGATCTAAATTCGGCACTAGCTGCAGCATCTCCCATATCGAAGATGGAGCAGTTTTTAGCGGCGGATTGAGCTACGGACGCGCGCTCAGTGATTTGAGTGGAGAGTACCATATTCTTGAACGCTGTTTGCAATGTTTGCGCAGTCTGCGACCTGAAATACGACTTCCGACCGACCCGAGAAATAACAATACCGGCGTTCTTCAATGGATTTTCGAGTAACTCGGATAGCTTCGTTATGCGATTCAAAAGAAGTGCAATCCCAAGGCTTGATAGAAAGTCCAACGCAACCGGCACGACAAAATGAGTACTGATAGCCAATGCATTTTGCGTCGGTATCGTTAGATTGGGCGGACAATCGCACACGATGATATCGTAGTTGCTCAACACGTCTTTTATCGCTCGCCGAAGTCGGCTTTCGCGCGCGACCTCAGAGCTAAGATCAAGATCAATGGTAAAAAGGTCGAGATGGGAGGGCAACAGATCGACCCCCTGAAAAACCCCCTTGATGATGACATCGTTAGCTGTCTTTTCCTTGCCTTCAGCACTCGTGTGCTGGCGCACTCCTAGGAGATTTGCAACCGTGCCCTTGGAGGTCGCGTGTGCTTCCCAGTCGGGAACAGATATGCAAGAAAAGGTTGAATTGGTCTGCGGGTCTAGGTCGATAAGCAGTGTCCTGAGGCCTTTTCTGCCGCAGTAGGCGGCGAAATTAACCGCAATAGCGGTCTTGCCTACGCCGCCTTTGAGGTTGACGCACGAGATCACCACGGGCTGCTTAACGACAGGCTGTTTGCCAGCTGGTTTCTTGAGAATTCTTATCATTGCGCGCTCCCCCACCCGTCCCTTAGGTTGCAGGGAACCTAGTCAACGCGTGCTACGCTGTAAAGCTACGGTGCTGGTTAGTGGCTTTTGGTGAATGAAAACCGCCAAGGTTTGATTTTATTTGAGTTTTTCACTTGACTGGCGGAAGGGGTGGGATTCGAACCCACGGTACCCTTGCGGGCACGCCGGTTTTCAAGACCGGTGCCTTAAACCACTCGGCCACCCTTCCAAGTTCGGAATTGCTGTCGCTTAACGCAGTCGACGGCGCATGGCAACGCGAAGTTGGCGCCCGCCCCTTCCCCGGCATCGGATCTGTCAGGCGAGCGTCAGCCTGTTCCCTTACCCTATGCCCTCTCGGCGATCCCGGACACTGGCGACATCTCCCAGGGCGTCGCCGGTTGCGAGGCCCGGTTTGGAGTCGCCTCCGTTTCCGGGCCTCGTTTGCTGGCTGCAAAGAAAAGCGGCGCCCCCGTTGGGAGCGCCGCTTGAATTCTTCGTAAGCTAGCTTGGCTCAGTTCCCGCAGGAGGCACAGTTCATCTGCACCGGGGCGTAATAGGAATAGCCCGGCTGGACCATCTCGACGCGCTGGCGCGTGGCGTATTGCGGCGGGATGCGCTCGTACTGGACGCTCGGCGGCGCCACCATCACGGTCTGCGGCACCATCACGGTGCGGTACTGCGCCGGTGCGCGGTGCGCCACGACGGAGCCGGGCGACACCATCACGGTCTCGTCGACGGTGCGGTATTGCGGCTGCACGTATTGCTGCTGGTAGCAGGTCGTGCACGGCGGCGGCGTGTAGCAATTGTAGCAGCCGGCGGAAGCCGCGCCGGTCATTGAAATCGCAGCGACGACTGTTGAGAAAACGACAGCGAGAGTGCGAGACATTATTGTGGTGCCCCAATTGCCCGAAACGGATTTGCGAAGATCGATGGCAGTATACGCCGCAAAATTCTGAGCTGCCGAAGTTCATCGGGGCATCCTTAATGCAAACGGCCGGCTTGCGCCGGCCGTTCAGAACTTGTTGACCATGCGCGATGCGTGATGCTTGCGATCACACCCGCACGTGACGCACTTACTTCGAGCGCCGCTTCACCTCGCGCACCGCGCCGCGCGCGGCGCTGGTGGTGAGCGCGGCGTAGGCCTGAAGCGCGGTCGAGACGTTGCGCTTGCGGCCGATCGCCTGCCATGCGGCATCGCCCTTCGCCTCTTCCGCGGCGCGGCGCCTGGCGAGCTCCTCGTCGGAGACCTCCAGCGTGATGCTGCGGTTCGGGATGTCGATGGCGATGCGATCGCCGGTCCTGACCAGACCGATGTTGCCGCCTTCGGCCGCTTCCGGCGACAGATGGCCGATCGACAGGCCCGACGAGCCGCCCGAGAAGCGTCCGTCGGTGACGAGCGCGCAGGCTTTGCCGAGGCCCATCGATTTCAGATAGCTGGTCGGATACAGCATCTCCTGCATGCCGGGACCGCCGCGCGGGCCTTCATAGATGATCACCACGACCTCGCCGGCAACGACCTTGCCGCCCAGAATGCCTTCCACGGCGGCGTCCTGGCTTTCGAATACGCGGGCGGGGCCTGAGAATATCAGGATCGAGGCGTCGACGCCGGCGGTCTTCACAATGCAGCCGTCCTGCGCGAGATTGCCGTAGAGCACGGCGAGGCCGCCGTCCTTGCTGAAGGCGTGCTCGAGGTTGCGGACCACGCCCTTCTCGCGGTCGGTATCGAGCTCGTCGTAGCGGCGCTCCTGGCTGAAGGCGACCTGGGTCGGGATGCCGCCGGGCGACGCCCGGAAGAAGGTGCGGACAGACTCGCTCCTGGAGCGCTTGATGTCCCAGCGCTCCAGCGCGTCGCCCATGTTCGGCGCGTGCACGGTCGAGACCGACGTGTCGATCAGGCCGGCGCGGTCGAGCTCGCCCAGGATGCCCATGATGCCGCCGGCGCGATGCACGTCCTCGACATGCACGTCGGCGACCGACGGCGCGACCTTGCAAAGGACAGGCACGCGGCGCGATAGCCGGTCGATGTCGCGCATGGTGAACTCGACCTCGCCTTCATGGGCGGCCGCGAGCAGATGCAGCACCGTGTTGGTCGAGCCGCCCATCGCGATGTCCAGCGTCATCGCGTTCTCGAACGCCTTGAAGTTCGCGACATTGCGCGGCAGCACGCTAGCGTCGTCCTGCTCGTAGTGGCGGCGCACGATATCGACGATGGTGTGGCCGGCCTCGACGAACAGGCGTTTGCGATCGGCGTGGGTTGCGACCACCGTGCCGTTGCCGGGGAGCGCAAGGCCAAGGGCTTCCGTGAGGCAGTTCATCGAATTGGCCGTGAACATGCCCGAGCACGAGCCGCAGGTCGGGCACGCCGAGCGCTCGATCACCTTGACGTCCTCGTCGCTGACCTTGGAATCGGCGGCTGCGACCATGGCATCGATCAGGTCGACCGCCTTGGTCTTGCCCTGCAGGGTGACCTTGCCTGCCTCCATCGGTCCGCCCGAGACGAACACGGCAGGGATGTTGAGCCGCAGCGCCGCCATCAGCATGCCGGGGGTGATCTTGTCGCAGTTGGAGATGCAGACCATGCCGTCGGCGCAATGGGCATTGACCATGTACTCGACGCTGTCGGCGATCAGCTCGCGCGACGGCAGGCTGTAGAGCATGCCGTCATGGCCCATGGCGATGCCGTCGTCGACCGCGATGGTGTTGAACTCTTTCGCCACGCCGCCGGCCTGCTCGATCTCGCGGGCGACGAGCTGGCCGAGGTCCTTGAGATGGACGTGGCCGGGCACGAACTGGGTGAAGGAGTTGACGACCGCGATGATCGGCTTGCCGAAATCGCCGTCCTTCATGCCCGTCGCGCGCCAGAGGCCGCGGGCGCCCGCCATGTTGCGGCCGTGGGTGGTGGTGCGGGAGCGATAGGCTGGCATGGCGGTTTCCGTCCTCGGTTTGGCTGGCAGGGCGGGGCAAATTTTCGAAGCCGCCTCAGGCCTTTCCGGCCGGATAGCGCACGGGGGGAACGCGCGCAACGGGAACTTGGGCCGGACAGGGCTCCCCTGCTCCCGGCGCGTGGGCACCGGCGGTCTCAGCCGTCATGCCCGGGCTTGTCCCGGGCATCCACGTTCTTGATGCGGAAAGGTCGTGGATGGCCGGGACAAGCCCGGCCATGACGGAATTATTGCAGTTCGGGATCGAGCCAGTCGCCGATCACGGAGACCGGCAGCGTGGTCACGACGATGGTGGTCGCCGGTGCCGGCATGATCAGGGCCACATGCGCTCGCGCGCTTGCATTGGTTTCAGGCAACCGCGCGTGCAGGCGCATGCACCGTGAAAATTCAAGCGCGATGAAATCCGTAGTGATCCGGAATGGAATCCTATTCCGATGTCGCGTACATCGCGGGACATCGATCGGCGGCCTTCCAAGGGCATCACCCTCTGATCGCGCACCACGGGGTTGGGGGACCACATGGGGCGGGGGGATCAAAGGCTGGGGCAAGGTTACGAGGTCCGGACTCCTAGGCACTCCGGACCTCGGGACTTTCTAGTTTGAACGTGATTTCGCGCCGCCGGCTTGATCAGCCGTGCGGCGCGAAGTCGTTTTGGCGTCGTTATGCCGACACGGCGCTAGCGTGTCTGCGGCTCGATCGTCACCGTGCAGTCGCCCTGCCCTTGCGTCGCGACCACGATGTTGCCCGCGGGAGCGCCGAGGGCGATCGGCGCGGATGAGCCGCCGCCGGGCATCTGGACAGTCACGCTCAGGGAGTCCGTTCGCGCGGTCGAGCCCACGGTCGAGGGTTCTGCCTGGGCCACATTACCCGAGGCGTCACGCCGCATGATCTGGCAGTTCACATTGCTGCCCCCGGCGGCCGCCATGCTCGATGAGGTGCCGCCGCTCATCTGGGCGCGGGCTCGTGAGGGGTCGCGGGGCACCTGGCTGACGATGCGATGCGTCCGCGGCTCCACAATGACGACGTCGTCGCCCGTCGAAAAATATTCGTAGTCCCGATACTCGGGCTCGATCGCGACGATCTCGGGCGGAAGCCTGTGGAGGCGCACGCGCGAGGGAATGGTTTCACCGACCCGGATCGAGATGTTCAGATTACGCTCCGGCTCCGCCAGGCGTGCGCGGCTCACCGTTTCGGAGATCCGCACCTGCTTCTCGGACGTCACCTGAGTCTGCTGATTGGCCTGCGTGTTGGTCTGGGGCGTCTGATTGGCTTGATTGGTCTGCGTGCCTGAAGTGGCAGGCGCGGTCTGCGCATTGTTGGTCGGGGCCGTCCGGTTCGTGTCGGTCGCTGTGGCCGGTCGGTTGTTCTGTTGCGCCGGCTGCTGCTGCTCGGCCGCGTTGCGCGGCGGCTGGGTCTGGTTGCGCTCGTTCTGGTTGGCCGCAGCTCCCGTGCGCTCGTTCTGCTGGCCAGACGTGCCGGACTTGGACTTCTCGGACTCGGCCGTTGATTTCTGCGGCGCGGACTTGTCCTGCTTCGTCTCGGCGCTGTTCTTGCCGTCGCGTCCCGGTTTCGGGCTCTCCGCCTCACGGTTGCGATCGCGCGAAGGCTCACGAGATTCCTGGGCCTGATCCTTCGACTTCGGCTGGTTGCGCTCGGCAGAACTGGCCGGCTGGCGCTTGTCGTCACTCGCGTCCTGCTTGGCAGCGCCGCCCTTCTCCTCGCGGCCCGCACCCTGCAATCGCTCCTGGGCGCCCTGCGCGCGCTCTTGAACCCGTTCTTGGGCGCCGCCGCGTTGCGGCCCGGCACCTTTCGCCGGCTCCTCGGTCCGTCTCGGCTCGTCCCTTCGCTCACCGGGCGCCTGGGCGTAGGCGAAGCCGGAAGCAAGCATCAGTCCGATAGCCGCGGTCGATAACATCAAGTGCTTGCGCATGGTCCCTCTCCTGGAAAATTCGCAACAACAGACGCGAACGTTCTGTGGGTGCGAAGGTTCCTGATCAGGAACGAGGGCTGATCACGCGGGTCTCACATCGGGTCCTTCAGCGTGAGCCGCGCCGTGAATGTCACGCTGGTCTTGCCAACCAGCGCCATGCCTTCGACTTCGGCGCCGTCGGCGGAATAGTCGCCGGAAAAGCCGCAGGTCACTTCCCTGCCGCCGAACGCGAGCGGCTTGCCGACGGCCTCGGTGTGCTGATTGACGGTCATGTCGCCACGCCATTTCCCGTTCCGGAAGGTGTAGCTGCCGGTGTAGTAGAAATAGCTGTCGCCGCCCATGATGCGGCCATCGCAGAGCACGACGACGCCTTTGGCCTGGCCGCGCTTGCCGTCGCGCATCTCGATCTCAAAGATGTAGAGGCCGTTGAGGACCTTCTGTGGGTTGCCGCCCTGCTCGAGCCCATCGCCGGCCGACATCGCTCATCTCCCGTTCAAACCGGCACATTCCGCTCGAGATCTTCAAGCCACGCCGCAGCGCTCGAATCCGACGGCGCACGCCAGTCGCCGCGCGGCGACAACGAGCCGCCGGCCGAAACCTTGGGTCCGTTCGGCATCGCCGAGCGCTTGAACTGGCTGAAAGCGAAGAAGCGGCGCAAGAACACCTCCAGCCAGCGGCGTATTTCCTTGAGATCGTAGGCCTTGCGCTTGTCGGTCGGAAATGCCGGCGGCCACTCGCCCTGGGCAACGTCTTTCCAGGCCTGCAGCGCCATAAAGGCGATCTTGGACGGCCGCATGCCGAACCGCAGCGTGTAGAACAGGTTGAAATCCTGGAGCTCGTAGGGGCCGACCGAAGCTTCCGTGCTCTGCGGCTTCTCGCCGGGCTCAGCCGGAACCAGCTCCGGCGAGATTTCGGCCGACAGGATCGATCCAAGCGTTTGGTTGACGTCGTCGGTGAACTGCTTGGAGGCAATCACCCAGCGGATCAGATGCTGGATCAGCGTCTTCGGCACCCCGGCGTTGACGTTATAGTGCGCCATCTGATCGCCGACGCCATAGGTGCACCAGCCCAGCGCGAGTTCGGAGAGATCGCCGGTGCCAATCACGAGGCCGCCATGATGGTTGGCGAGCCGGAACAGATAGTCCGTGCGCAGACCCGCCTGCACATTCTCGAATGTGACGTCATAGACCTTCTCGCCCTTGCCGAAGGGATGGCCGATGTCCTTCAACATCTGCGTCGCCGTGGTGCGAATGTCGAGCTCCTGCCAACTCGTCTGCAACGCCTTCATCAGCGCCAGCGCATTGGTCTTGCTGTCGCTGCCGGTGGCAAAGCCCGGCATGGTGTAGGCGAGAATGTTCTCTCGCGGCAGGCCAAGAAGGTCGACGGCCTTAGCGGCGACGATCAAAGCATGGGTGGAATCGAGTCCGCCCGAGACGCCGATAACGACGCGCTTGGTACCGGTCGCACGCATGCGCTGGACGAGGCCCGCGACCTGAACGTTGTAGGCCTCATAGCAGTCCTGCTCGAGCAGGCTCTCGTCGCTCGGCACGAACGGAAAGCGCTCGACCTTGCGCAGGAAGCCGATATCGGCGGCCGGCGCCTTCAGGGCGAAGCCGACTTTTCGGAAGAAGGCTTCGCGCTGCCGGCGATTGTCGTCGAACGTACCCATCAGCGCGCGTTCCTGCCTGAGCAGGTCGAGATCGACGTCGGCCAGCGTGATCTGGCCGCCCTGGCGGAACCGCTCGCCCTCGGCCAGCAGCACGCCGTTCTCGTAGATCGAGGTCTGGCCGTCCCAGGCCAAATCCGTGGTCGATTCTCCTGCCCCGGCCGCGGAATAGACGTAAGCCGCGAGGCAGCGGGCCGACGTCGATTGGCACAAGAGCGCGCGCGAGCGGGCGCGGCCGATCGTGATCGGGCTGCCCGAGAGATTGATCAGCACGCTCGCGCCCGCAAGCGCGAGCTCGGAGGCCGGCGTTACCGGGATCCACATGTCCTCGCAGATCTCGACGCCGATGGTCAGGCCCGGAACGTCCTCGGCTGCGAACAGGAGGTCGACGCCGAACGGGGCATGCAGCCCGCCAAAGGCGACCATCTCTCCGACGATGCCGGCGCCGGAGGCGAAATGCCGCCCCTCGTAGAATTCGCGATAGGTCGGCAGGTAGCTCTTGGGCACCACGCCGAGGATCTTGCCGCGATGGATGACGACCGCGCAATTGTAGATCCGATTGCCAAAGCGCAGCGGCGCGCCAACGATCAGGACGGTCATCAGGGACGAGGATGCCTCGACGATGGCCACAAGCCCGCGCTCGACCGCATCGAGCAGCGGATCCTGCTTCACGAGATCTTCGATTGCATAGCCGGACAGGCAGAGCTCGGGGAACACGGCAACCGCCACCGACTGCGCGTGGCAGTCCTTCGCCGCCGCCAGAACCGCAGCTGCGTTGGCCGTGGGATCAGCCACATGAGAGGTGGTGACGCAGGCCGCCACGCGCGCAAATCCGTGGGCATAGATCGAGTGGAAACTCATCGAGCACAGTCCCTTTGTCTCGTCGCGACCGGCCTCCGCCGGCTCTGGACTCCATTTAACCCATCGACATGGCCCCGTGCAGGCCATTCAACGGCATGCATAACGGATTTGCAGCTTCGCTGCCCGGCCGTGCCCTTGAGGCAGTCTCAGGCTCTGCGCGCCAGCATGCCGGGCAGATCGTCGCGCAGCCACTCGGCGATCCGGGGCCAGGCATGGGCGTGGGTCCGCGCGCCCATGAACAGGCCAAGATGGTTGCTGGGCTGGGAGGCCGCCGCAATGAACGCCGGCGGTGTGCCGAGCAAGCCGGCGGTGGCGAGCGCCTGCGCAGCCGGCACGACGTCGTCATCGAGTCCGGCCAAAAGGAAGACCGGCGCCTTGACGTCCTTCAGATCAATCCCGCGGCCGAGTGCCGTGAACTGGCCGCGCGCGATCCGGTTCTCCCGGAAAATCCAGTTGACGATCTCGAGATAGTAGGTGCCGGGCAGATTGAGGGGCTCGGCATTCCAGCGCTCGAAGCGTGCCAGCAGCGCCGCACCGTCCTCGCCGGAGAGGTCGCTCTGCAGCGCCGTCGCGATGTCGTCGCGGCTCGGTGCCTTCGACCAGAGCCGCAGCATCTCTTCGCCGCTGACATTGCCGCCGCCGCGGGCGACGAGCTGGTCGTAGACCATCTCCGGCGCGTTGCGGGCGAGCTGCGACAGCCTGGAGTCAATGGAGAGGTCGACGGGCGCGCCAGCCAGTACCAGCCGCCGCACCTTGGCGGGAAAGCGCGCCGCATAGAGCAGCGAGAGCCAGCCACCCTGGCACAGGCCGACGAGATCGACCGGCGCGCCGATTTCGTCGATGGCGACGTTGAGATCACCGAGATAGCTGTCGATCGAGAGATAGCGCATGTCGGGTGCGGCCGAGCGCCAGTCGGTGAGATAGACCCGGTCGATGCCGCCATTTTGCAGGGACTGCACAACGCTGTGGCCGGGCGCGAAGTCGGCGATCAGGGCCCGGTGCAGCGCATAGGGCGCGCAGACCAGTGCCGGCTGGCCGGCCCCCGTCCGCGCGCAATTACGCAGGCGCATGGTCGCAAGCTCCAGCGCGACGGAGTTGGGCGTGGTCCAAGGCAGGCTGCTGTCGGCCAGCTCCGACGGGCCGCGCTCGAGCCATCCAAAGCAGGCGTCCATGGCAATCCGCGCCGCAGCGAACGGCCACAGCAGCGGGTCATCCGGGACCGGCTCCGGTGCGCGCAGCTGTTTGCCGGTCTTCTCCGCCATGGCTATCCCACGGTCCTCACAGGAAGGCCTCGAAGCTGACGAGCGAAATACCGCGCTCGCGAAAACTCTGATGGGTCGCGGCCACCGAGCCGTCGAGATCGATGCCGTGGCAGGCGTCCTCGATGACGGCGACCTCGAACCCGGCCTTGCGGGCATCGTCCGCCGAGAAGCGAACGCAGAAGTCGAACGCGAGGCCGGCGACGAAGACGGTGTTCAACTCGCGTTCGCGCAAATATCCGAGCAGGCCGGTCGGCGTTGTCCTGTCGTTCTCGAACAGCGCCGAATAGGAATCGATGCCGCGCCGAAATCCCTTCCGCACCACCAGATTTGCGCGGGTGACGTCGAGATCGCGATGAAATTCGGCGCCTGCGGTGCCCTGCACGCAATGGCTCGGCCACAGCACCTGGACGCCGTAGTCGAGCACGATGGTCTGGAACGGCTGTTTGCCCGCATGGTTCGGCGCAAAGGAGACATGATCGCGGGGATGCCAGTCCTGGGTCAGCACCACATTGGCGAATTTTTGGGCGATCCGATTGATGGCGGGGACGACCTTCTCGCCGCCGGGCACGGCGAGCGCCCCGCCCGTGCAAAAATCGTTCTGCACGTCGATGACCAGCAGCACGTCGCGGTCGGAAATCTTCATCGCAAGGTCCATTCCAGGCCATCCGCGCGAGCGGCGCCGAAGGCACGTCTGCAGTGTCGATCTTCCCGGGCTGCTTCGCAACCAACGAGAAGGTGCGGCGATCTGCGCGAATGCGCCCCGTCGGTCCCGGGATGCAACGGTTTGGGCTGATGCGTGTTGACTAGATCCACCCGGGGACGGATTCTGACAGCCGTTCGCGTCTTGCGATCGGATAGAGCGGAGGAAGCGGTTCCCGCAGCCGGAAAGGCTGCGGCAGCCATACGCACATGACCATCGGCAAGACAGGACAGATTCTTCTCGCCGATATCGGCGGCACCAATGCGCGCTTCGCGCTCAGTCAGGGCGATCAGACCGGACCGATCGACTACGTCAAAGTGGCAGACTTCCCGACCGTCCGGGAAGCCATTGCCGATGTTCTCGCGCGTCGCTGCCACGGCCAACCGCCCCCAAGGGCCGTGCTGGCCGTCGCAGGACCGGTGACCAACAACCGCTGCGTCATGACCAACAGCCCATGGGTCATCGACGGCAACGAGCTTCAGCCGGCCCTCGGCTTCGACAGCGTCCATGTTCTTAACGATTTCGAGGTGGTGGCCTGGTCCCTGCCCGCCCTGCAGCCCGCCGACCTGATCCCGCTCGGCGGACAGGATGGCCTTCCCGGAGAGCCGTTGCTGGTGGTTGGCCCTGGAACCGGCTTTGGCGTGTCCTGCCTGGTCGAGCGCCACGGCTCACGGCTGGCCGTCGTCACCGAGGCAGGCCACGCGACCCTGCCGGCGGAGGACGAGCGCGAGGAACGCGTGATCGCGTGCATGCGCCGACGCCTCGGCCATGTCTCCATCGAGCGTGGCGCGTTGTCCGGTTCGGGCCTGCAAAGCCTGTACGAGGCGCTGGCCGAGGTGGAAGGCGCTCAGGTGCCGCATCGCGATGCTGCCGCCATCACGAAGGCCGCCCTGGAAGGCAGTTGCGAGCTCAGCCGCAAGACGCTGGAGATGTTTTGCGCCATCCTCGGCTCGGTCGCGGGCAATCTCGCGGTGACCTTCGGCGCACGCGGCGGCGTTTATATCGCCGGCGGAATCGTGCCGCGCTTTCCTGACTTCCTCGCAGCCTCCGCATTCCGGGCGCGCTTCGAAGCCAAGGGACGCTTCCAGGACTATCTGCGCGACATCCCGACCAGACTGGTCACGAAACCTGATGCGAGTTTCCTCGGCCTGACGATGTTCGCGGAGCACAACCAGCCTTAAACGGCGCGCGCCTCCGTCCGCGGGTTCCAGTCATGCACAGCTGATTGCGCGGCACGCGCGCGCGACGCGGGATCGTGCTTGCGCGCACGTCCCGGATGAGAAACAATCCTAGCTTGTGCGTGGCGTAGTTGCGGGGGCGTGACATGCGTAAGCAGGATCTGGGTTTCGACTATCACCGCTATCACCGCCTGCTGCTCGAGGCGGACGACGAGGGCAAGCGGCTGGCCCTGATCGAGCTCTTGATCGAGGAAAAGGCGCGTGACCGCCTCGCAGCCCAGCGCGCTTCGGACCGCGCCGCCATGACGGCCCACACCATCGCCACGGTGCTGAAGAACGGGCGCCACTGAAACGCGTGATCGCACTCCAGTGCCCGAAAATGCGGTATCGATTGCGATTTCGTTAACGATCCCTCGAAAGCTCGCGTCAAACTTTTTGCTCTAGGAGTTCCCCACCTGATCCAATTCAGGGGCAACAAAGGGGGGAATGAACATGAGCATGATTTCGATCGCCGCGATGCCGGCCACCAGCGAAACGCGTTTGGCCGATTCTTCGTTTTCTTCGTTCAAGACCATCTTGCTGTTTTGCTGCACGGGCCTGGTCGCCTCGTTCGGCCTGATGGCGCGCGGCATCGATCTCGGCGCCGGCCTGATGTGAAGCCGCGACGAATTCCGTCGCGAAATGGCCGCCCCTGATGGGCGGCCATTTTCATTTTGGTCTCAGTTCGGCGTCTTCGCTGCCGCTTCCGGAAACATCGAATCGATCATCGCCTTGAGCTGATCGATCGAAATCGGCTTGCGCAGGATCGGCCGGCGCCTGAGCAAGGACGGCAGCAGCTCCGGACCGTAGCCCGTGGCGAACAAAAACGGCTTCCCGCGACGCTCGATCAGATCGGCGACCGGATCGACGTAGAGGCCCTTGAGATTGATGTCGAGGATCGCAAGATCGTACTGCGCGGTCATGGCGAAAGCGCTGGCGTCCCGAACATTATCCGCTTCCGCGATGACGTGGTGGCCGAGTTCCTCCACCATGTCCGTCATCATCATCCGGATCAACGTCTCGTCTTCGACCAGGAAAACGGAGAGTCCGTCCGCCATATCAACCCCGCCCATCAGCTTCCCAAGCTAATCATAACCGAATTGCGAAGAGCATTCACGAATTCGTGGCGGGGTCCGTTAATTCGACGCGCCCGATCCGATTCCACTTGATCAATCCAATCCTCGTTCGTGGCTGAGCCGCACCATCTCCTGCACGAACACCTGCTTTTGTTTGTCATCGAGGCTCGAATAGAGGGGCTCGGCGGCGTCGGCGACATTGCGCTGGTCGGCAGCGCGGTCGATCAGGAATTGGGCCTCGTTGCGCATCTGCTCGACGATGTCGTCGGGAGGATCCCGCTTGGCGCGCGCAACCCGCAGGTTGAGCCGCTCGGCACCGTTATGCCCGAGGTAGTGCATGGCGCTCGAGAAACCGTACCAGTGCTTCTCCTGCTCGGGCGTGAGGTTCAGCTCGGTCTTGATCCGCTCGATATAGGAGTCGCTGTTGGTGACGATCTGGTCGGCGGTCAATTGCGGCGCGCCGGTCTGGGTGAGGACCGTGACATCCTTGTCCTGCGGCGCGTTCTTCGCCTCCTTGCTCGCCTTGGCGCCCTTGCCCGCCTTGGCGCTCTTGGCATCTTTGTCCTTGCCGGCGCCCTGCTTGGCGTCCTTGGCCGCATCCTTGCTTGCATCCTTGCTTGCATCCTTGCTCGGATCTCTGGCGGCAGGCGCCTGATTGCCATTATTGCCAACGCCGAGCACGCCGGTGAACACACCGACCACACCGCCGATCGCGCCGCCGAGCACACCGCCGACCGGACCCGCCGCCTTGTTCCCGGCCGCCGCTCCTTCCTGAACCCCTTTGACCAGGCCTTGAGCATTCGCCACCGCGGCTGCGCCGAGCAGCAACACGAAAACGGACCCCAGCGCGAACCATCGTCGCAGGTAAAGCCGCGCGGGCGGCGCCGGGTTGATCATTCTGGTCTCCATCTCGATCTGATTAGGCTCTTGGGGATGAGAACCACCCGCCAGCTGCAACTCTATCGTTTTCACCGCTTCGAGGTCTAGGCGCCGACAAATGCTATCCACGCCCGAAAAGTGTTTGCCGCGAGGTGCTTATGCAGGCTCCTTGGAAACTGCGGCGTAATTGCGCACATGTCGGTCGGGCGCGCCAGCGCCAAGTGTGCGTCGCAAAACAACCGGCCGTGGTTCATGGTCCGCGCATGAGGTCGAGGGCGCTGCCGCGTTCCCGGACACAACGTTAGTTCTAGGCGCAAGCCGTTCGGTTTTCTCGACAGACGCAATCAATCATGATCTGATCGCGCTACCAATTTGCCTTCGAAGCCGACGGCATCAACAAGAAACGTCGAACAAGAAACTTTCGAAAAGAAAATCAAAAGCAGAACTCGGAAGAGTTCAGAGGAACGCCAGAACAATAAAACACCCAAGCGAGGAAACGAGATGTCACGCAAGACACTGACGCGACGTCAATTTGTGGCTGCCACTGCAATATCCTCCGCGGCGCTGATCACGGCGCCCTATGTCCGAGGCGCTTACGCCGCCGGCAAGCTCTCGATCGGCTTCTGGGACCACTGGGTGCCCGGCGCCAACGATGCCTCCACCGCGCTCGTCAAGGAATGGGGCGAGAAGGAGAAGGTCGAAGTCTCGATCGACTACATCACCAGCAACAACAAGAAGATCGAGCTGACGGCAGCGGCCGAAGCCCAGGCCAAGTCCGGTCACGACATTCTCCAGATGCCGAGCTGGTGGCCGCACGCCTATTCCGAGAATCTCGAACCGCTCAACGACGTCATGGAGCCGCTCATCAAGCAGAACGGCGAGGTGAACGACACCGTCAAATATCTCGGGCGGTCGGGCGGCAAATGGCTCGCAGTGCCCGCGACGCCGGGAAGCCAGATCAAGGGCCCCTGCTCCCGCATAGATCTCATGAAGAAACACGCCGGCATCGACGTGCAGGAGATGTATCCAGTCGGCGCTCCGCCAAAAGCAGACAACTGGACCATGGAGACGTTCCTGAAGGCGGCCGAGGCCTGCCACAAGGCCGGCTTCCCCTTCGGCATCGGTCTCGGCGAGACCACCGACAGCGTCGACACCGCCGGCGCGATCTTCCAGTCGTTCGGCGCCGAGCTCGTCAACGCCAAGGGCGATATCACCGTCAAGACCGATGCAGTGCGGCAGGCGCTCGAATTCTACAAGAAGCTGATCGCCGTCCTGCCCACCGACGCGCCGTCCTGGGACGATGCCTCCAACAACAAATGGCTGATCTCGGGCCGCGGGGCGATGATCCTGAATCCGCCGAGTGCCTGGGCGGTCGCCAAGCGCGACGCACCGCAAGTCGCCGAACAGTGCTGGACGCACGGCTTCCCGTCCGGTCCGAAGGGACGTTTTGCGCCCTTCCTGCCGTACTTCTGGGGCGTCTGGGCCTTTGGCAAAAACAAGGAAGCGGCCAAGAGCTTGCTTGTTCACCTGTCCTCGCCGGCGGCGATCGAGAAGTTCGTCGCGGCGAGCGGCGGGTACGATCTGCCGGCCTACGCGAACATGACGAAGTTCAAGACCTGGGCCGAGGAAGGGCCGCCGAAGGGCACGCTCTTCCACTATCCGGATCCCTACAAGCAGCAGACGATGTCGATCGCCGCGTCTCCGGCGCCGCCGAAGATCGCCCAGCAGATCTACTTCCAGGCGACGCTGACCAAGATGGCGCTGCGCTTTGCGCAAGGAGAGAAGTTGGAAACCGCGCTCGCCTGGGCCGAAGGCGAGTGCGAAGGCTTCATGCGAACCTGAGCCGGGTATGTGCCATGGCGGTTCACGCTTCGCGCGTGAGCCGCCGAGGCACACTCGCTCGATCCGCTTGCCGAATGAAGCCGACGGCTGCGCCGGCTTCGCCGTCCTACATGTCCTGCTACGTGTCCTGCAAAAGAGGCTAACGTCATGGCCGATGTCGTCGTTGAGCAAGGCCGTCCCGCTCGAGCTGCGAGCCCGCGCAAACGGGCGAGCCTGCGCAATGCAATGGGACGGAAATCGACCGTCGCGTTCTTCCTGACGCTGCCGCTGATCCTCCTGATCGCCCTGCTCGTGCTCTATCCCGCCTTCTATTCGGTCTACCTGGCGACGCTGAACAAGGCGATGACGAAGTTCGTCGGTCTCAGCAACTTCACCTTCCTGTTCAAGCGCGAAACGTTCTGGATGGTGGTGAGACAGTCCTGCATTTTTGCGATTACCGCCGTGGTCTTCAAGGCGCTGATCGGCTTCATCGTCGCGCATTTCGTCCACAACATTCCCGGCAAGAAGCAACGTAAATGGCGCGGCATGCTGCTGGTGCCTTGGGTGATCCCACCGGCGATGAGCACGCTGGCATGGCTGTGGCTGTTCGATCCCTCCTACAGCGCCTTCAACTATACGCTGTCGTTCTTCGGCATCGGTCCGATCCCGTGGCTCGGTGACACCTTCTGGGCGCGTTTCTCCGTCATCCTCGTCAACGTCTGGTACGGCGCGCCGTTCTTCCTGATCATGTACCTGGCCGCCTTGAAATCCGTACCCGACCAGCTCTACGAAGCCGCAGCGATCGACGGCGCCAATTGGTGGCAGAAGATCTGGCACATCACCCTGCCGATGATGCGCAACATCATCGCCATCACCACGCTGTTCTCGCTGATCGTCACTTTCGCCAATTTCGACATCGTGCGCATCCTCACCTCCGGCGGTCCGCTGGACCGGACGCATTTGTTCGCCACCTGGGCGTTCCAGGTCGGCATCCAGAGCAGCGACATTCCGCTCGGCGCCTGCGTCTCGCTGTTCATGGTGCCGATCCTCGCCGTCGCAGCGGTCTTCATCCTGCGCGATGTCAACAAACGTGGGAACGAAGCCTGATGAGCACGCTCGCAATCGACAAGGCCGGACCGACACGCAAGGTCAAGCTTCGAAGCATGAGCCGCGACCGCACCTGGGCGCTGCGCTGGTCCTACTTTTTCCTGGTGCTGTTTGCGATCTTCTTCCTGATCCCGCCGATCTACATGCTGATCACCTCGCTCAAGAGCAGCGCGGAGATCTCGGCCGCCACCAATCCGTGGTGGGTATTTCATCCGACGCTGTCGAACTATGTGGAGCTATTGACCTCGAACCAGTTCCTGCGATTCTTCTGGAATTCGTCGATGATCTCGATCGTGGTCGTGATCGTGACGATGCTGATCAGCATTCCGGCGGCGTTTGCATTGGCGCGGATGAAGTTCTGGGGCTCGGCGACGCTCGCGACCGGGGTCTTTCTCACCTATCTGATCCCGGACAGCCTCCTGTTCATTCCCTTGTTCAAGATGCTCGCGGTGGTCCAGGACGTCACCGGCATCACCCTTCTCAACCGCTGGTACGTGCTGGTGTTCATCTATCCGACGCTGACCGTGCCGTTCTGCACCTGGATCATGATCGGTTATTTCGCCTCGATCCCGAAGGAGCTGGACGAGGCGGCTCTCATCGACGGCGCCTCCTGGCTCCAGACCCTGACGCGGATTTTCATTCCGGTTGCCCTCCCTGGCCTGATCGCAGCGACCATCTTCGCCTTCACCGTGTCCTGGGCGCAGTTCCTCTATCCGCTGGTGTTCACGACATCCATCGACCAGCTCGTGCTGCCGGTCGGCATCACCACCACGCTGATCAAGGGCGACGTCTTCAACTGGGGGCAGATCATGACCGGCGCGCTGCTTGGCGCTGCCCCGCCGCTGGTCATCTACGCCTTCCTGATGGACTATTACATTGCCGGCCTGACCGCCGGCGCGACAAAGGGTTGATGTCTTATGGCTGAGGTTGCGTTGCGGAAGGTGGTCAAGCGGTACGACGACGTCGAGGCGGTGCGCGGCATCGATCTCGACATCTCAGACCATGAGTTCATCGTGCTCGTCGGCCCCTCCGGCTGCGGCAAGTCGACGACCTTGCGGATGATCGCGGGACTCGAGGACATCACCGACGGCGACATCATGATCGGCGGGGACGTCGTCAACGACGTGCCGCCGAAGGATCGCGACATCGCGATGGTGTTCCAGAACTACGCGCTCTACCCGCATATGACGGTCGCGGAGAACATGTCGTTCGGGCTGCGGCTCAAGCACTATCCCAAGGCCGAGATCAAGGCGCGGGTGACGGAAGCCGCCCGCCTCCTCGACATCACCGACCTGATCGACCGCAAGCCGAAGCAGCTCTCCGGCGGCCAGCGCCAGCGCGTCGCCATGGGGCGGGCCATCGTGCGCAACCCAAAGGTCTTCCTGTTCGACGAACCGCTGTCCAATCTCGACGCCAAGCTGCGCGTGCAGATGCGGATCGAGATCAAGAAGGTGCACCAGAAAGTGCGCACCACGACGGTCTACGTCACCCACGACCAGGTCGAGGCGATGACGCTGGCTGATCGCGTCGTGGTGATGAACAAGGGTCGGATCGAGCAGATCGGCACCCCGAACGAGCTCTACCACAAGCCGGCGACGCGCTTCGTCGCGGGCTTCATTGGCTCGCCGGCGATGAACTTCATTCCGTGCCGTCTCGAGGACGTTGGCGGCAAGCTCAACGTCCGCCTGACGGATCGCATCTCATTCCCGTTGCCGCCGGCCCGCGCCGCCCGTTACAGCGCGCTGCCCCGATCTGAAAACCTGTTGCTCGGCATCCGTCCCGAACATCTCACGGAATCGCATGCGCATCTCGAGCCGGGTGTCGAGACCTTCGACACCGTGCTTGATGTCACCGAGCCGATGGGAATGGAGACGCTGGTCTATTTCGGACTGGAAGGCACGCCCGTCTGCGGCCGTGTCGATCCCAATGCGGGCGCCAAGGACGGAGCACCCATACGTTTGGCGATGGACCTCAACAATATGCACCTGCTAAACGAGGCGACCGGCGCCGTCTTGTGACGGCCGGCCAAGAAACTCGCGCAGGTAGGGACGATGTCGACCAACAAGAAGAAAATCTTTGTCACGCAAACTTTGTCGCAAGGGGCGCGCGCCCTCCTCACCCAGCGAGATGATATCGAGCTCATCGAGTTTCCGAACCTGATCTCCGCCAGGGATTTCGAGGCCTTGCTGAAGAGCCACGCGCCGGTCCATGGCGTGGCGCTCGGCGCCACCGCTTTCGGCGAGACCGAGCTCGAAGCCTCGAAGGACATGAAGGTGGTGACCCGGATCGGCGTCGGTTACGACGCCGTCGACGTCCCCGCCCTCTCCCGCCGCAAGGTGCCGCTGATGGTCGCCGGCAGCGCGAACTCGCCCTCGGTCGCCGAACAGGCGCTGTTCATGATGCTGACACTGGCAAAACGCGCGCAGGAGATGCACGCCTGCGTGAAAGACGGCAAATGGGCGGACCGTCTCGGCATGCTGCCGTTCGATCTCTACGGCAAGACCGTCCTCATCATCGGCTTCGGCCGCATCGGCACCCGCACCGCCAAGCGCTGCCTGGCGATGGACATGAATGTGCAGGTCTATGATCCCTACAAGGCAGCCGCAGAGATCAAGGCAGCAGGCTGCGAGCCGGTCGCCGACCTCGATGCCGCGCTGCCTCACGCCGATTTCGTCACCATCCACTGCCCGAAGACGCCGGAGACCGTCGGCCTGTTCGATGCGGCGCGGATCGGCCGGATGAAGCCGAAATCCTACCTCATCAACACCGCACGCGGCGGCATCGTGAAGGAAGCGGCGCTGTACGACGCGCTGGTCTCGGGCAAGCTCGCCGGTGCCGGCATCGACGTGTTCGAGGTCGAGCCGCCGCCGGTCAGCAACGCGCTGTTCGCGCTGCCCAACGTCATCATGGCTCCCCACGTCGCCGGCGTCACGGTCGAGGCGGTGAGCCGGATGAGCGAGCAGACCGCGCGCAACATCCTGAGTGTGCTGGACGGCGATCCCATTCGGCAGAACATCATCAATCAGGATGTCCTGGGCTGAGCGCATCTCTGGGCTAGGCGGTTCTCCTGGGCGGGCGGCTGCCCCCGCCTTCGGAACGCCAGAATGAGTCCCATTTTGGTGCAGATCGAGCCCTCACTCAGCCTTAATCAAACCCGCGTAATAGGTCCGGCCGCGGCGGCAGTGGGACAGACTTGCCAGCCGCGTCGAGCTGGAGGATGGACCCTTGTCAGAGATCGACCCGACCGACCACGCGTTGGCGACCATCGCCAGCATCCTGGAGCACCCTGAACCCGTCCTCGTCGTGCGCGAAACCGAGACCGTGCGCGAGACCGAGACCGTCACCGTGACCGAAATGGTGGTTGCTGGTGAGCATGGGGTCGCGGACGAGCCCCCGATGGTCGACGAGCATCCGGTGGTCGAGGAGCAGCCGCTGGTGCCGGAGCACGCCGACGCCGACGGCTACAGCAAGGTCGGCCCCGGGCCGATGGTGGCGATCCGTCTGAAATGGACGGTCCATCGCGGCGATGACGGCCAGTTCTACGTCCACGAGACCATCGGCGAGCAGTCCGTGCCCGTGGTCAGCGGCCCGATGACCGGCGAAGCCGCGGTGCATTTCGTCGACGCGCATGAGGACGAGGCGCATCGGCGCTTCGAAGAGCTGCGCAGCGAGATCGCCGGCCGCAGTTCGCTCGCCGATTACGAGCGCAAGGGCGAAGCCTAGCGCGCTCTCGCGCGAAGTGGATGCCGGTTCGGCTTATCGTCGTCCGAGATAATCCTTCTTCACGAGCTCGACGCCTGCGTGCCGCAACAGGTCGTAGGCGGTCGTGACGTGAAAGAAGAACTGCGGAACGCTGAAGGTCAGCAGCAGCGTCCGCCCGGTGAAGGGCAACTCGGTCCCGTTCTTCAGCCTGAAGAAGACATTCCGCTCCGCCGCAGCATTGATCTCTGCGCGCGGCAGGCTTTCGATGAACTCGATTGACGTCGCGATGCGGGCCTGGAGCCCGGCCATGTCGTGCTCCAGCACCGGCAGCGCCACCGGCTCGCGGTCGGCGAGCAAGGCCGCGGCGACCGTGACGTGGCGACAGGCCTCGCCGATCTGTTGCGCCAGATCGTACATGTCGGGCGCCATGCGCATGCCGAGCAGGACGGCCGGGTTGAACTTCCGGGCCTCGGCATAGGCAACGCCCTTGTCGAGCAGTGCGGAGAGGTTGCGCAGATACGGCACGAAGAGTCCGACCGAGGCGTCATACATTGAGATCGTCACTTCAAAATTCCCTTCAATTCCGCCTCGCCAGAGACGGGCATCTGGTCTAAATCCAGGCCTCAAGACAGGCCTCGAGAGCTGCACAATGACAGCTTGGACATGGGTGGAAAAGAGATGATCGTTCGAATGACCATTCGAATTCTGGCGACTTTGGCCGTGGTCCTGCTGGCAAACCTTTCGGCCCACGCACAGCAGACGGCGCCGTCCCGCCTCGACGAGATAGTCAAGCGCGGCACTTTGCGCGTCGGCATGACCGGCGACTACAAGCCCTTCACCTATCTCGACAAGACGACGCAGCAATTCAGTGGCTTCGATGTCGACATGGCGGAGGCACTCGGCAAGGCGCTCGGCGTCAAGGTCGAATTCGTGCCGACGGCCTGGCCGAAGCTGATGAAGGATTTCGAGGCCGATCAGTTCGACATCGCCATGGGCGGCGTCTCGGTCACGCTCGACCGGCAGAAGAAGGGCTTCTTCTCCACGCCGATCATGCGCGAGGGCAAGACGCCGATCGCGCGCTGTGCCGATGTCGGCAAATACCAGAGCATCACCGACATCGACAAGAAGGGCACCCGCGTGATCGTCAATCCCGGCGGCACCAACGAGCGCTTCGCGCGTGCCAACATCAAGGACGCCGACATCACCGTCTTCCCGGACAATACCGTGATCTTCGACGAGATCGCCAAGGGCAATGCCGACCTGATGATGACCGACGCCTCGGAGACGCGCTACCAGCAGAAGCAGCATCAAGGCGTGCTCTGCGCGGTGCATCCCGACAAGCCGTTCGATTTTTCCGAGAAGGCCTATTGGCTCCAGCGCGACATGGCGCTGAAGGCCTTCGTCGATCAATGGCTGCATATTTCGATGCAGGACGGCAGCTACAAGAAGATCTACGCCGCCTGGTTCGATTAGGGCCGCGTCCTCCTGTCGCTTGTGCCGGCCAAACTTTGGACCGGCTCCGGTGTTATTGAACCCGAAACGCAGAAGCCACGACTCATACGGTGACAGTGATCTAGATCACTTTTTGCGATCGAACCGGGGCGTAAGCGTCGGTGCGGGGACCACCTGTTTCAGGAGATGCGAAATGAGGAAGCTGTTGGCCACGGCCGCATTCCTTTTGGCGAGCACCGCTGCGCAGGCGCAGTACACCTTCGACTATGGCGGGCGCACCATCCGCATTGATCCCGACCGCGGCACGGTGCAGATCCCCGGCGTCTACGACAACACCGGCCAGGGCAAGGCGAAGAAAGCCAAGAACGATGCCAAGGGGGCTCCCAAAGCGGACCCGCAGGCACCGCAACAGGCCAAGGCTGATCCGCAGCCGCCTGCCGATCCGGCGCCGGCCCCAACACCTGTCACGGCGCCGCCGGCGGCCGAGCAGGCCCCTGTCCAAGCTCCCGTCCAAGCCCCCGTGGCCGTGGCGCCTCCTGCCCCGCCAGCGCCTCCGGCCACCACGGCTAACAAGGCTCCGGCCGAAGAGGCGCTTGTGCCGCCGCCTCAGCCGACCCCAAGTGCTGCCCCGACGGTGGGAGTCGCGCCGCCGGCGCCATCTCCGCCTCCTGTCCCGGCGCCTGCTCCCGTTCAGTCGGCCGCCGTCGCGCCGCCGGCTCCCGCAACCGCGGCCACGCGCGACCTCAATTCACCGCTCGGCGTCTGGCTCACCGAGGAGAAGGAAGGCAAGGTCCGCATCGAGCAATGCGGCAGCAATCTCTGCGGCTACTCGGTCGATTCGAAATCGAACCAGAATGGCGAGCAGGTTCTGATCAACATGAAGCCCGGCAAGGACCAGAACAAGGACCCAAAATGGTCCGGCCGGATCCTCGATCCGAACTCCGGCTCGACCTACGATTCAACCATCGCGCTGAAGGGCACCGATCGCCTGCGCGTGCAGGGCTGCGCCTTCGGCGGCATGTTCTGCGGCGGCCAGACCTGGACGCGGGTGAACTGACTTCCCGCGACACTCTGACCGAGACAAAGGGCCCGCAATGCGGGCCCTTTTGCTTTTACCCCTCGCTTTCCGGGATGTGCGCGACATCACAGAGCCCGTCGCGCGCGTGACAGCCCTCACATCGCCGGTTCCGCGTCCGTGACACGATCCCCGCATAATCAACCCTAGGGGCGTGTCATGAACGGATTTCGCAAGGCTCTCTTCGCCACAATCATAGTCATCGCGTTGCCGGCCGCGCAGGCCAGCGCCAGCACATTCGACGGCGCATGGAATGTCCGCATCTCGTCATCGAGCGAGACCTGCGGCAACGGCTCGACCGTCGCCATCGGCATCAACAACGGTCAGATCGCCTCGAGCAGCGCAATGGTGACGGCGTCGGGCCGCGTCGCGGATGCCGGCAGCATCAATGTCACCTTGAGCACCGGCATCAAGCGCGCCGTCGGCTTCGGCCGCCTCAGCGGCACCTCCGGCTCCGGCACGTGGCGCGGCAGCATGTGCACGGGAACGTGGACCGCCGAGCGGATGTAAGGTGTCGTGCCCCGGACAAGCAGCGGACGAGAAGCGTTGCTGCGCAGAGCCGGGACTCAGCAGTCCTGATGCCGTCAAAAGTTTTGGGCCCCGGATCGGCGACGCATCGCCGCGGGGCGATGCGTCTTGTCCGGGGCACGAGAGCTAGCCCAACGCGGCCCCATACTCCGCGTCGCTCACCGGCTCCAGCCACGTCGAATAGACGCCGTCGAGCGCTTCTTGCATGGCGATATGGCACATGCCGTTGGTCGGCGATCCGCCGTGCCAGTGCACCTCACCCGGCGGAATCCAGACGGTGTCGCCGGGACGGATCTCCCTGACGGGCCCGCCTTTGGTCTGAACGCGGCCGACACCGGAGATGACGTAGAGGGTCTGCCCGAGCGGATGATGATGCCAGTTGGTGCGTGCGCCAGGCTCGAACGAGACACGCGAGCAGTTCAGCCGTGCCGGCGCGGGCGCCATGATCACCGGGTCCTGCCAGACGGTGCCGGTGAAATTTTCCTTGGGCGCGCGGCGGGTCAGCCGCGTGCCTGCAACAGTGATCTCCATTGGGATTACCTCGCTTCTTTCCCGATTACTTCTTGCTTGCTGCGTAGCGCGCCTTGGTCTCGGCGTTCATGGGATAGAGGCCCGGGAGCACCGCGCCATTGTTCACCTCGTTGACGATCCAGGCTTCCATCCGCTCCTGCTCGACACCCTCGTTGAGCACTTGTTCGAGCATCGCCTGCGGGATCAGCACGCAGCCGTCCTGGTCGGCAACAACGATGTCGTTCGGGAACACCGCAACGCCGCCGCAGCCGATCGGCTCGCCCCAGCCGACGAAGGTCAGACCGGCGACTGACGGCGGCGCGGCATAGCCGTCGCACCAGACCGGCAGGTTGGTGCCGAGCACGCCCTCGACGTCACGCACGACACCGTCGGTGACGAGTGCGGTGACGCCGCGCTTCATCATGCGCGCGCATAGGATGTCGCCAAAGATGCCGGCGTCGGTGATGCCCATGGCGTCGACCACGGCGATGCAGCCCTCCGGCATTGCCTCGATCGCGGTGCGGGTCGAGATCGGCGACGACCATGACTCCGGCGTCGCCAGATCCTCCCGCGCCGGCACGAAGCGCAGCGTGAAGGCCGGTCCCACCAGGCGCGGCAGACCCGGACGCAGCGGACGCGCGCCGCGCATCCAGATGTTGCGCAGGCCCTTCTTCAGCAGGACCGTGGTGATGGTGGCAGTGGTGATGCCGGCGAGGGTCTTGCGGGCTTCGGGGGACAGCGACATGGAAACAGACGAGCTCCGGATGGGCGGGAAAGAACGCGCATCTTGCGGGGTGCGGGCCTTGCGTCAAGGGCCAACAAGCTACCAATCATGCAGGGCCGCAGCGCTGTTATGCGTCGCGATAACAAGGGTTTATCGCCTCCCCCTGCATTAATTTATTGGACTTGCGGGCGCATTTACGCGAAGCAGGGACGAGCGGAGCTCAAGGCCGAGCCCGCGTATCTCCAGAAGCCCGATTTCGACAGCCCATGTCCGCGACGCTTCCCCCGCCCCGCCTGCTGCCCAGTGGCGACAGCGCCGTCACGGTCGAGTTCAGCCGTACCATCGACGACGACGCCAACCAGCGCGTGCTGGCGCTCGACAAGGCGCTCGCAGCGAGTCCGATCGATGGCATCACCGAGTCCGTGCCGACCTATCGCTCGCTGCTGGTGCATTACGATCCCGGCAAGATCGGCTTCGATGAACTTGGCGAAAAGCTGCTCGCGCTCGCCAGCCGGCCGCTGCCGCCGGCCACCAAGGCCCGCCGATGGCGAATTCCCGTCGCCTATGGCGGCGAGCACGGCATCGACCTCGAGGACGTCGCGAAGGCGCTGAACACCACACCCGACGACATCGTCGCGCGCCACGTCGCCGGCGACTACAAGGTTGCCATGATCGGCTTCACGCCGGGCTGGTCCTATCTCAGCGGCCTCGACAAATCCCTGCAGATGTCGCGGCGGCAGAATCCACGGCTGCTGACGCCTGCCGGCACGATCTCGATCGGCGGCATCCAGGCCGGAATCCAGTGCCTGGCGGCCCCGAGCGGCTGGCACCTGCTCGGCCGCACGCCGGTGCGGACCTATCAGCTCCACCGCAATCCGACCTTCCTCACTGAACCCGGCGATCGCGTGACGTTTTTCGCGATCGACCACAAGACATTCGAGGAACAGGACCGCGCTGCCGAGGCCGGCGAGATCATTGCCGAGCAGGTGGTGGCATGAGCCGGCTCGTGATCGCCAGCATCGGGCCCGCAAGCTCGGTCCAGGACGGCGGACGCCATGGCGCGCAACGCTATGGCCTGACGGTCAGCGGAGCGATGGACCGCCTGTCGCTCGCGGCGGCGAACACGCTTGTCGGCAACGAACCGTTCGCAGCCGCTGTCGAGGTCGGCCCGTTCGGCGCCGCGTTCACCGCGCGCGACGGTGCCGTGCGCGTCGCGATCTCAGGCGCGCCGCGCAATGCGGACATCGCCGGCAGTCCGGTCGCCACGGACACATCGGTGACGCTGAAGGACGGCGAGACGCTGACGCTGGGTTTTGCTCGCGGCGGTGCGTTCACCTATCTGGCGATCGAAGGCGGGATCAAGGGCGAGCCGGTGTTCGGCAGTCTCGCAGTCAACGCCCGTGCCGGTCTCGGCAGCCCCTACCCGCGCCCGCTGCAGGCCGACGACGAATTCAGCGTCGATGCCGCAAGCGGTGCACCGGAACAGCGCATCGAACTGCCGAAGCCGTCGAGCGGTCCGATCCGCGTCCTGCTGGGTCCGCAGGACGACGAGTTCGACGACGCCAACAAGGCGCTGTTCCTCGACAGCGAGTGGAAGATCTCGGCGACCTCCGATCGCATGGGCTACCGGCTCGAGGGCCCCGCGATCAAACATTTGCACGGCCACAACATCGTCTCCGACGGCACGGTTAACGGCAGCATCCAGGTGCCCGGCAACGGCGCGCCGATCGCGCTGATGATGGATCGCGGCACCTCCGGCGGCTACCCGAAGATCGCGACCGTGATCACGGCCGATGTCGGCCGTCTCGCGCAGACCTCGGCGGGAACGGCGTTCCGCTTCAAGGCGGTCAGCATGGCCGAGGCCCAGGACGAGGCGAAGAAATTTGCGCAGCTGATCCGCAACCTGCCCGATCGCCTGCGCTCTGCCGACACCGTGGCGCTCAACATCGAAGCGCTCAGCGATGCCAACGTCGCGGGCTATGCTGTCAGTGCCGTCGACGCCGGGACCTGGCAGGTCGCGGCCGAGCCGTAAACGACAAGACGACCAGAGACGGAGAGCAACCCATGAAGACGATCGATCTCAATTGCGATCTCGGCGAAGGTTTTGGCGCTTGGGAGATGGGCAATGATGCCGCCATGATCGAGCTGGCGAGCTCGGTCAACGTCGCCTGCGGCTTCCACGCGGGCGACCCCGACATCATGCGCCGAACGGTCGAGCTGGCGAAGGCGCGCGGCGTCTCGGTCGGCGCGCACCCTGGCTATCGCGACCTGCACGGCTTTGGCCGCCATCCGATCGCGGGTCTGAAGGCCTCCGAGATCGAGAACCTCGTCGCCTACCAGATCGGCGCGCTGCAGGCGATCGCGACCGCGGCCGGCCACAAGGTAACGCATGTGAAGGCGCATGGCGCGCTCTCCAACGTCGCCTGCGAGGACGACATGACGGCGAAGGCGATCGCCGCCGGCATCAAGGCGGTCGACCCGAGCCTGATTTTCGTCGTGCTCGCCAATTCCAAGCTGGTGAAGGCCGGCGAAGCCGCCAATCTGCCGATGGTGCACGAGGTGTTCGCCGACCGCGCCTATGAGGACGACGGCAATCTCGTCTCGCGCAAGAAGCCCGGTGCAGTGCTGCATGACGCCAAGGCCATCGCCGACCGCGTGGTGCGCATGGTGCAGGACGGCGCGGTGGTCTCGGTCACCGGCAAGGTCATCAAGATGCGCACCGACACGGTCTGCATCCACGGCGATACGCCGGGCGCCGTCGACATCGCGCGCGGTCTGCGGCAGGCTTTGAAGGATGCAGGGATCGAGGTCGCGCCGTTCAAGCGCGGAGCGTGATCAGAACGGGTGTACCGACAGCGTGCCGAACACGATCGCGGCGATGACGGCGAAGGCGCTGTACATTGCGGCATGATGCACGCTCGCACCGGTCCGCCGCGAGAGCGAGCGCGCGTAGAAGTGCAGCCTGGCTTCCGCCGATAGTTCGCGCATGGTCGATCTCCAACGCCCCATTCGGACGATTATGAAGGATCAACCGGGGTGGCGGGCAAGAGACCGGCGGAAATAGCGATGCGGGTTCTCTGAAAACCCCCCATCGCAGGAGCAAATTCTCCTCGCCCGCCACTTCCGAGAATCTTATTCGCTCAAATCCGAGCCAGTTGGAACCGGCTCGGATGACCGTAGGATGACATCTAGTAGACGTCAGCCTGGAAGCGGCCCGTCTTCTTGAGTTCTGCGACAAAACTGACGGCTTCGTCGGTCGAACGCGCCCCGAATTGGGCGACGATATCGACCAGTGCACGCTCGACGTCCTTGGCCATGCGTTTGGCATCGCCGCAGATGTAGAAATGCGCCCCCTCGGCGAGCCACGTCCACACCTCGCGGCCGACCTCGCGCATGCGGTCCTGCACATAGAACTTCTTCTCGCCGTCGCGCGACCAGGCCAGCGACATACGCGTGAGCAGGCCCGAGGTCTTCATCGCGTTGAGCTCCTCCTGGTAGAAGAAGTCGCAATCGCTGCGCTGATGGCCGAAGAACAGCCAGTTCTTGCCAGGCGCACCGGTCGCCTTGCGGTCGAACAGGAAGGCGCGGAACGGCGCAATGCCGGTGCCGGGGCCGATCATGATGATCGGCGTCTTCGGATCCTGCGGCAGGCCGAAATTGTGCGCCTTCTGCACATAGACCTTGAGCTTCTCGCCCTCAGCGATGCGCTCGCCGAGGAAGGTCGAGGCAACGCCGATGCGCTTGCGTTTGCCGATCACGTAGCGCACGGAATCGACCGTCAGCGACAGCTTTCCAGGCGTCGCATTGTGCGAGGACGAGATCGAATAGAGCCGCGGCTGCAGCGGCTCGAGCGCCTCCACGAAGGCTTCGGGATGCGGCCGCGTGCCCGAGAACTTCTGCAGCGCCGCCATGACGTCGAGCGTTGCGGCATCGCCATCGGGATCCTCGCCCTGTGCCAGCGCCCGCGCCTTCTCGCGCTGCGCGCCGCCGGTGATGAAGGAGAGCAGTTCGAATAGCGTGTCGGGCGCCGGCGACAACGAGACGTCGTCGATCAGCACCTCGCGCAGCGTCTTGCCGTTGACCTTCGTGGTGTGGGAGGCACCGAGCAACGCGATGACCTGGTCGACGAGGCCGAGCTCGTTCCGCGCGAACACGCCAAAACTGTCACCGACGACGTAGTCGAGTTTGCTCTCGGAGAGATCGAACTCGACGTGATAGGTTTCCTTCTCGGACTTTCCCTTGTTGAGAAGACGGCGCGACAGGAAGGTCGCCGCAACGGGGTTGTCCCGCGAGCGGCCGGGCTCGGCGATCGTCACGGTCACGGCGGGGGCCGCCACCGCGTCTTGCTTGTCAGCCGGCTTTGCCGCCGGCGCCTTATCCAGCTCTTCGTGCAACGACTTCAGCATCCGTGCGGTTTCCTTGCCACCGGGGACGCAGAGGTTGAGGCGCGCTTCACTGCGGCTCGCGATCGCCTCCGAATAGTCGTGGCAATTGTAGCCGCACTGCCCGCAATCCTGCTGCGCCATCGCCGCCATCATCTTGCGCCGCACGGGACGGCCTTCGGCGAGCTTCATCCGATCGGCGATCGGCATGGTCTGGTCGTGCCACGGCGCTTCACCGTCGTCACCGTCACCAGCCTGCATGACCGCGGCGCCCTGCTCCGCCGACAGCGGCGTGGCCGCCTCAGGCGACAGCAGCCCGGCAAAGAAGCCGTTCAGCCAGGAGCGTTGCGCGTCGGAGAACGGGGCGCTCGTGGGAATAATGTCGAGTTTGGGTGGAGGGCTGATCTGGTTCATGAGGACACCTCGGCATCGGCAAGCTTGCGCAGCGTCTCGCCGTCGTGGCGGCGCGCAAAGGACAGGAAGGTTTCGTCAGGAGACGAGCGATGGGCGATATAGGCCTTGAGCAGCCCTTCGACCGTCTTCGGCGCGTCCTCGGCCTTGAGGTCGTGATAGACCTCCTGACCGACGTCGGCGTCAGGACCGAACCCGCCGCCGGTGAAGAGATGATAGCCCTCCACCGTGTCCTCCTCGTTGACAGGCACGCGCGCCCCGATCAGACCGATGTCGCTGATGTAGTGCTGGGCACAGGAATGGTGGCAGCCGGTGACGTGGATGTTGACCGGCTTGTCCATCTCGACGCGCGGCTCGCACCATTCGCCGATCTCGGCGGCGTGACGCTTGGTGTTGGAGGCGGCAAAGCGGCAACCGGCATTGCCGGTGCAGGCGATCAGGCCGGCGCGGATGTGCGAGGCCTCGGCCGCGAGCCCGATCTGCTTGATCGCCGCAACGGCAAGCTCGACATTCTCGTCACGCACCCCTGATATCAGCAGGTTCTGCCAGACGGTCAGACGGATCTCGCCGTCACCGAGGTCCAGCGCCACCTTGGCGAGACCCCGCATCTGATCGCAGCTGATCTTGCCGAGCGTCAGCGACACGCCGATCCAGTTCAAGCCGTCCTGCTTCTGCTTGTGCACGCCGATATGCGCCATGCGGTCCGCGGCCGGCCGCGGCGCAAACGCCTCTTCCGTCACGCGCGTGAACGGCGTCTTCAGCCGCTCTTCGACCAGCTTGAGAAAGCCGTCATGGCCCATGGCGTCGAGCACGTATTTCAACCGCGCCTTGTTGCGGTTGGTGCGGTCGCCGTGCTCGATGAAGACGCGCACGATGGCGTCGGCAACGGCGGTAGCGTCTTCAGGCTTGACGACGATGCCGGAATATTTCGCAAAGTCCTTGTGGCCGGTGATGCCGCCGAGGCCGAGGCGGAACCAGATCCCGGGTTCGACGCCGAACCCATCCTTCACCTCATACGCCGTGAAGGCGATGTCGTTGGTCTCCTCGAGCACCGCGATCTTGCCGGCGCCGTCGAAGGCGACGTTGAACTTGCGCGGCAAGCCATACAACGAGCGATCGTTCAGGATGTGGTAGTGCCACTCGCGCGCATAAGGCCGCGTGTCGATCAGCTCCTGCGGATCGATGCCCGCCGTCGGCGTTCCCGTCACGTTGCGGATGTTGTCGGCGCCGGAGCCGCGCGAGCACAGGCCGAGATCCTGTATGCCCTCGATCAGCTTCACGGCGTTCTTCGGCGGGATCTCGCGAAGCTGGAGATTGGCACGCGTCGTGACGTGGCTGTAGGGCCCGCAGGTTTCATCGGCGAGGTCGGCAAGGCCGGACAGTTGCCAGTGCTTCATGATGCCGTTCGGAATGCGCAGACGGCACATGTAGGAGTCCTGCGTCGGCGCGACGTAGAAGATGCCGTAATAGCGCCAGCGGAAATTGTCCGCCGGGCTTGGCGGCGTATTATCGAGCGCCTGCTGGCGGAGACGCGGATAGGCATCGAAGGGATGCTCGTCGCGCTTGACCTTCTCCTGGTCGGCGAGCTTCTTGCCCGCGGCGATCACCTTGTCCTGCGCCTTGATGTGCACGGCATCGGGACCGGTCGGCTCGGCGTTCGCCTTGCCGGCGCCGCCGCCGAGACCGCGACCGACGCGACTGATCTGCAGACCGGTCGTGAAGCCTTCAAGGTAGCGTTTCTGGTCGTCGGTAAAGTCGACTGAGACGGTGTCGAGTTTCATGGTCAGTAACGAAGCTCCTGCGGCCACCTGGGTGGTATCGACGGAAAGTGCACGACCCGCGAGGAGCTCGGCTGGCTCGAGAGCCGGCTGCGCACCCAGCGGTCCGAACAGCTTCGTTGCTGGGGACTGGCGCAGCAGGCATCTGTGACAGGCTGGCCGCACTGCAACATTCAAGTTGCGTGCCAGCTTCGATGAAATGAAAATGTGTGAGGTATCAGGTAATTAAGAGCGCGCCGGGGAACTCTGGGCTCCGGAACTCTTATGAAATTCGAGCAGTCGGCCTAAAATTTAGACTCGGATCTCCAGCGCTCAAAAACGATGCAGACCCGAATCACACCTTCCAGCGGCCCACCTCGAAGGCCTCGAGATGCCCCCGAATATTGGCGGGATCGAAGGCGGGGCCGGCGAATGCGCCGAATGCCGCGGGGGCTTGGGCGGGCGGCCGGCGCCCGAGGGCGCCGTCGTAGAGATCGGGCCTGAACACGGCCATCGCCGTCTTGACGCCGTCGGGCGTCAGCGTCGTCTGCCCCCAGCGCACCATCTGCGCATAGAGCCAGGCGGCCTGGACCGGATCGGGGCGCCCTGCTTCCTCGCGTCCCACCAGGAGGTAGCTGCCGCTCTCGCGAAAGGTGCCGTCCGGCGAAATCTTGAGGCGCCCCGTGAGGGTGCGCTGGATGACTTCGGCATCGACGCCGATCCGCTCCGGCTGCGCCAGGATCTGCGCCGCTTCGGTCCGGTTTTCGGGATGCTCGATGAACTCGGCGGCTTTCACCGCCGCGCGCACCAGGCTGGCTACCACGTCGGGATTCTTGTCGGCCCAGACCTGGCGGAGCGCCAGCACCTTCTCCGCCGCATGGGCCAGGATGTCGGAGACGAAATGCAGGATGTGGCCGATCCCGAGATCGACCGCGATCGAATTCCAGGGCGCACCGACGCAGAACGCATCGACATGCCCATTGGCAAGACTGTCGACCATATAGGGCGGCGGCAGCACGACCAGCCGCACGTCCTCGTCGGGATCGACGCCGGCCGCCGCCATCCAGAACCGCAATTGATAATTGTGGGTCGAGAACGGGAAGGTCATGCCGAAGGTCAACGGATCGGCCCCAGCCTTGCGCCGCTTGGTGACCACGCGCGCCAACGCTTTTGCCGTGGCGAGCGGATCGAAGCGGTCGCCGTCGATCTCCTCCATCAGCGCGGTATGAAGCGCCGGCGAGACCGTGATCGCGTTGCCGTTGATGCCGAGATTGAAGGGCGCCGCGATCGGCACCTTGACGTGGCCGAGCCCGAGCGAGGACGCAATCGCGACGGGAGCGAGCAGATGCGCGGCGTCGAACAAGCCGATATTGAGCTTGTCGCGGACGTTGGACCAGGAGACCTCGCGGACCAGTTCGACCTCGAGCCCTTCAGCCGCGGCAAATCCCTTGTCGACGGCAACGATCAGCGCTGCGGCATCGACCAGCGGAATGAACCCGATGCGGAGGGGAGCGGTCATTTCAGCATCTCCGACGCGGTGATGATCGACTGAGCGATCTCGCCGATTTTCTTCTTCTCGCGCATCGCAGTGGAGCGCAGCAGCACATAGGCCTCGTCCTCGGTGAGGCCTTTCACCTTCATCAGGATGCCCTTGGCCTTCTCGATGACCTTGCGATCCTCGAGCTGCGACTTGGTACGCTCCAGTTCCTCCTGGAGTTTTGCGAAGGCATTGAAGCGCGACACGCAGAGGTCGAGGATCGGCTTGATGCGCTCCTTCCTCAGCCCGTCGACGATATAGGCGGAGACCCCCGCCTCGACCGAGGCCTGGATCGAGGATGAATCGCTCTGGTCGACGAACATCGCGATCGGCCGCTTCACGGCGCGGCTGACCTGGAACATCGCTTCCAGCACGTCGCGGCTGGGGTTTTCCAGATCGATCAGGATGATGTCGGGATCGACCGCATAAATCCGGGCGAGCAGGCTCTGCATCTCGCGGATATGGACGATCTGCGTAAATCCGGCCTCCCGCAACCCTTCTTCGAGGATCGCAGCCCGGATCGGGCTTTCGTCGACGATCACGATTTTGGGCGACTGTTCGGCGCTCATTGCTCACTCACCACCAGTGATTCATCCATAGCATGCCCGCGAGCCATGCAAAGGGTTGTAATTATGGGCAATTGGGACTAGCTCAACCCTGTCAATCAGGCAGATTTGGATATGGATCAGACGGCTGCGCCGAAGGTCAGCTTCGTGTCGCTCGGGTGCCCCAAGGCTTTGGTGGATTCCGAGCGCATCATCACGCGTCTGCGCGCCGAGGGCTACGAGCTCGCCCGCAAGCATGACGGGGCCGACATCGTCATCGTCAACACCTGCGGCTTCCTCGACAGCGCCAAGCAGGAATCGCTCTCGGCGATCGGCGAGGCCATGGCCGAGAACGGCAAGGTGATCGTGACCGGTTGCATGGGGGCGGAACCCGAGCAGATCGAGCAGGCCTATCCCGGCGTGCTCTCCATCACCGGCCCGCAGCAATATGAGAGCGTGCTGGACGCCGTGCATCGCGCGCTGCCGCCCGCCCACAATCCGCATCTCGATCTGGTGCCGCCGCAAGGCATCAAGCTGACGCCGCGGCACTACGCCTATCTGAAAATCTCCGAGGGCTGCAACAACCGCTGCACCTTCTGCATCATCCCGAAGCTGCGCGGCGACCTGGTCTCGCGACCGGCCAACGACGTGCTGCGCGAGGCCGAGCGCCTGGTCGACGCCGGCGTGAAAGAGCTGCTGGTGATCTCGCAGGACACTTCGGCCTATGGCGTCGATCTGAAATACGCCGAGAGCCCGTGGAAGGATCGCCAGGTCCGCGCCAAATTCATCGACCTCGCGCGCGAGCTCGGCGAGCTCGGCGCCTGGGTCCGGCTGCAATATGTCTACCCCTACCCGCATGTCGACGAGGTCATCGCGCTGATGAACGAGGGCAAGGTGCTGCCCTATCTCGACATCCCGTTCCAGCATGCGAGCCCCGAAGTACTGAAGGCCATGAAGCGCCCGGCGGCGCAGGACAAGACGCTGGCGCGCATCAAGCGCTGGCGCGAGCAATGTCCTGATCTCGCTTTGCGCTCGACCTTCATCGTCGGCTTCCCCGGCGAGACCGATGCGGACTTTGCCTATCTCCTCGACTGGCTGGACGAAGCCGAGATCGATCGGCTCGGCTGCTTCAAGTACGAGCCGGTCGCCGGCGCCACGGCGAATGCGATCGAGAACCCCGTGCCGGAAGAGATCAAGCAGGAGCGCTACAATGCACTGATGGCGCGCCAGCAGAAAATCTCTGCGCGCAGGCTGAAGCGCAAGGTCGGCACGCGCCAGCAGATCATCATCGACGAGGTCGGCCCGACCGTCGCAAGGGGCCGCTCCAAGGCTGATGCGCCCGAGATCGACGGCGCCGTCTACCTGTCGAGCCGCCGCCCCTTGCGCGTCGGCGAGATCGTCACCGCCAAGATCGAGCGCGCGGACCAGTACGACCTCCACGGCAGCGTCGCGGGATTCTGAGATTCCGGTCGCGGCACGCCGGCAAGACCGGCGCGCCTTAGGCATTTTCCACCAGCCGGCGTTCAGGCTGGGCGTGCCCGAACTACGAGGTCATGTCGCTTCTCCCGACGCCTGCTGTTCGTCGCGTGCGGCGAACACTTCCTTGGCTGCGAACAGCCCGTTCAGCGCCGCCGGGAAGCCCGCATAGACGGCCATCTGCATCATGATCTCCACGATCTCGTCGCGAGACAGGCCGACGTTCAGACCCGCCTCGAGATGCACTTTGAGCTGAGGCGCGGCATTTCCGAGCGCCGTCAGCGCGGCGATCGTGGCGATCTCTCGATCGCGCAGGCCGAGGTCCGGGCGGCAGTAAATGTCGCCGAACGGAAACTCGATCACGTATCGTGCGAAATCCGGAGCTATGTCGGCGAGTGAGGCGACGACCTTTTCGCCGGCACTGCCGTCAATACGTGACAGGGCCCGCTGACCGCGATCGAAGCGGCTTTCGTCTTGTGTTTGGGCGTGCGTCATTTTCCTTCGTCCTCTGTTCGTCGCTGGCATAGCCGGCGATCTTGGTATCAAGGACGAGCAGGCATTCCTGGAGTTCGGCAATCTGCGTGCGTACCTGTTCCCGGTGGACTTCCAGAATCTGCCGCCGGCTTGTGCCGGTAGCGTCGCCTTCATCCCGAAGCGCCGCGTAACGCAACATGTCCCGGATCGGCATTCCCGTGGTCTTGAGCCGCCCAAGGAATGCGATCCATGTGAGGATCGATGCGTCAAAGTCGCGCTGGCCGGAGCGATCCCGGTCGGCGTATGGAAGCAGCCCGATGCGCTCATAATAGCGCAGCGTGTGCGTCGACAGGCCGGTCCGTTTTGCGAGGTCGCCGATCTTCATGTGTGCCCGTTCTCGTACTGACGCACGTACAGATACCCCTTCGAGCGCGCTCTAAGTCAAGGGGGATCGAAGGTGCAAAGATTTCGGCGCGCCGGCTGGGCGGCAGCGTCGCGGCACTCCGAGCTTCAAGATTCCGCCAGCCATTTCGGCACCCAGCGCTCCGGGCGCGGGGCGCGGGCAAGATCGGCTTGCGCCTCCGACAGCTTCGCGGGCTCGCCCTCGATGGTCGGGCGCACATCATATTCGAAGTTCGGCATGACGCGGCCGTCGGCATAGAGACCGAATTTCATGGCGTACCACAGCCCGAGCTCGGGCTGTGCGCGGCGCATCTCCTCACGCAGATCGCGCAGCAGGGATTCGATCGAGGCGGCTTCCTCGAACGGCTGCGGCCCGCGCGACAGGACGCGCGCCTCGTACTGCTTGCCGACGATCGCGACCTCGAAATGCGTCTTGTCCCAGGCGTTCTTGCCCTTGGGGAGATGCGCGGTCAGGCGCCAGCCGAGCTCGGCCATCAGGCGATGATTGGCCCAATAGTCTTCGCGCTCCCGGCTCCATCTTTCCATGAAGCCGCGAAAGTCGGGCAGCTCCGAGGGATGGTTATCGGCCGCCGCCGTCTCCCCGGTCGGCCGTCCTGTCAGCCACTGCGCGAGTTCGACCGTCTGGCATTCGACCTCGTCATGTGGCTTCAGATCGCTCCAAGCGTTGTCGAATTGCTGTGATGTCAGTTTTGCCAGCAGACCATCGAGGCTCGGCGCCAGCAGCTCGTGATCGCCCTCGGACCCAAGCCCCACGATCGGCGGATTGTCGCGGTCGAGACCCGCGCCATACCAGCCGCCAACAGCCGAGCCATCCGACAGCCGCATGAACAGCGAAAACCGGTCGCGCAAGGGACTGCCGTCAACAATAGGCGCCTGATCGGAAAACTGGCCCTGCAGCGAGAAGCAGCCGACGCTGCCCCAGGGCCGTCCCTTCAGCCAGCCGGCAAAGTCCAGCAACAGCGGCGGCGCCTCGATGCCCGGCGGAAACGCGCCGCGAATGCTGTCGAGGTCGATCGAATAAGGCGTGTCGGACAAGGCTTAAAACTATCTGGTTGGTCCCGCCCCTCTTGGTCCGAACCGTCATCCGTTCGGTTCGAGCCAATTCGCGTTCGCTGATCACAAACGCGCTAGAGACGTAATGGTTTCCAGCCGCCCATCTCTCTCCTGCCCCATGCACGCTGGGCGTGTGGTCTGCAAGGCGGCGCTTGACAAGCCCGGCCATTCGCATGTATTGCCGCGCCCCATGATCAACGCTCGGACCCATCAGCGCACCGAAATGCTCCGCCGTCGCTTCCGCGACGATGAGAGGGTGCGCCATGTCCGACGACGCCGCTGAAGCACTGAATTCAGCGTAGGTTTTCGAGAAGGCCGCACCCGCAAGGTGCGGCCTTCTTGCTTTTCGCGCCCCCTTTTCCACCCGCCTCCAGAGGAGTTCGACATGACCACCGCCACCCCATCCGTATGACGCGTTGATGGACATCACCGCTCGGCCCAAGGCCGTGTTCGTTCGCGGCGCCGGCTCCTACCTCTGGGACGACAGCCGCAAGCGCTATCTCGATTTCGTACAGGGCTGGGCGGTCAACTGCCTCGGCCACTCCCCGCCCGCGATCGCCAACGCGCTTGCCGTGCAGGCCAAGCGGCTGCTGACGCCAAGCCCCGCCTTCTACAACGAGCCAAGCCTGAAGCTCGCGCAGGCGCTGGTTGCAGACAGCGCGTTCGACCAGGTGTTCTTTGCCAATTCCGGCGCGGAAGCCAACGAGGGCGCGATCAAGCTCGCGCGCAAATATGGCAGCCTGCATCGAGGTGGCGCGTACGAGATCATCAGCTTCGAAGGCGGCTTTCACGGCCGCACCTTGGCGACGATGTCGGCCTCGGGCAAGAAGGCCTTTGAGCCGCTGTTCGAGCCAAAGGTCGCCGGCTTCAAGAAGGCGAAGCTCAACGACATCGCCTCGGTCGAAAAGCTGATCAACGACAACACCGTCGCTGTGATGCTCGAGCCGATCCAGGGGGAATCAGGCGTATGGCCGGCGACCGACCAGTTCTTGCAGGAGTTGCGCGCCCTCACCGACGCGCACGGCCTCCTCCTGATCTTCGACGAGATCCAGACCGGGATGGGCCGGAGCGGCAAGCTCTTCCACTACGAGCACACCGGCATCGCGCCCGACATCATGACGCTCGGCAAGGGCATCGGCGGCGGCGTGCCGCTCGCGGCGCTGCTCGCGACCGAACGCGCGGCCTGCTTCGAGCACGGCGACCAGGGCGGCACGTTCAACGGCAACCCGATCATGTGCGCGGCGGGGCTTGCGGTGCTCGACGAGGTCAGCAAGCCGGAGTTCCTGAAGACGGCGACCGAAACCGGGCTGCTGCTCGAAAGCGAGCTGCAGAAGGTCTCGGCGCGGCATGGGCTCGGGGAAGTGCGAGGTCGCGGGCTCCTGCTCGCGCTCGACCTCAAGCTGCCGATCGCGCCCGGCATCGTCGCGCAGGCGTTCGAGGCCGGCGTCCTCCTCAACGCGCCGCAGGTGGACACGTTGCGCTTCATGCCGGCGCTGAACGTCACGCGGGCCGAGATCGCCGAGATGATCGATTGTCTCGACGGGATCTTGACCAGAGCCGGCGCGGCACGGCGGGTGGCGTAGACGGCCCGCTCTCTTCTCCGTCATGGCCGGGCTTGTCCCGGCCATCCACGCCTTGAGGCGCGGCACGAAGAGCGTGGATGCCCGGCACAAGCCCGGGCATGACGACTTCGGCAAGACGTTCTCTACGGCTTCAAGATCGACGCGCCCGTGGTCTTGCGACTCTCGAGATCGATATGCGCCTTGGCGGCGTCTTTGAGCGCGTAGGCATGGTTGATCGGCACGTGCAGCTTGCCGTTAATGACGGCGGCGAACAGCGTGTCAGCGCCTTCCAGCAACTCCTTGCGCGTTCCGATATAGTCGTTGAGCTTGGGCCGGGTCGCAAACAGCGAGCCGTGGGTGTTGAGCTCGGCGATCGAGAACGGCGGCACCGGGCCTGAGGCATTGCCGAAGGAGACGAACATCCCGCGCGGCTTCAGGCAGGACAGCGAGCCCGGGAACGTCGCCTTGCCGACACCGTCATAAACCACGTCGCAGCCCTCGTTGCGGCTGATCTGTTTGACGCGCGCAACGAAGTCTTCCTCGTTGTAGAGGATCACATGGTCGCAGCCATTGGCCTCGGCAAGCGCAGCCTTCTCGCGCGAGCCGACGGTGCCGATGACGTGGGCACCCATTGCCCTCGCCCATTGGCAGGCAAGCAGGCCGATGCCGCCGGCCGCGGCATGGATCAGCACGCGATGATGCGGCTCGACCTTGAAGGTCTTGTGCAGGAGATACCACACCGTCAGCCCCTTCAGCATCAGCACGGCGCCCTGCTCGTGGGTGATGTGGTCGGGCAGCTTGACCAGCCGCTCCCAGGGGATGTTGCGCTCCCCGGTATAGGCGCCGAGATTGTGGTAGTAGGCGACGCGGTCGCCGGGATGGAAATTCGTCACGCCCGGCCCGACCGCGACGACCTCGCCCGAGGCCTCGTTGCCGGCGATGAAGGGCAGCCCCGGCGCCTTGTAGAGGCCGGTGCGGTAATAGACGTCGATGAAGTTCAGGCCGACGGCATGCTGGACGATGCGCACCTCGCCGGGCCCGGGCGCCGGAACATCGACGCTCTCATATACCAGGGCTTCGGGGCCTCCGACCTTGTGCACACGGACGGCTTTGGTCATCACCTGACCTCCTTTTCTCGCGGGCCAGCGAAAGACATCGCGCCCGCCTTGTCAACTCGACGCGGGCTGGAACGCCTAGACCGACGGCTTGCCGGTCTTCCTGCGGTTGCGTTTCGCTAACACGTTGAAAAACTCGACCGCTGCCGAGAACGCAATCGCGAAATAGATGTAGCCGCGCGGGATGTGGAATTGGAATCCGTCCGCAACCAGCGCGACGCCGATCAGCACCAGGAAGGCCAGAGCCAGCATTTTCGTGGTCGGATGCTCCGCGACGAACCGCGACACCGGTCCGGCCGAAATGTACATGATGAGACAGGCGATCACGACGGCCGCGATCATGATTTCGAGGTCCTGCGCCATGCCGATCGCCGTGATGATCGAGTCCAGCGAGAACACGATGTCGATGATCACGATCTGGACGATGACCCAGAAGAAAGCGTTACGAGGTGACTTCTCGCCGCCCTCGCCGTCATCGGCTTCGACCTCGCCATGAATCTCGTGCGTCGCCTTCGCAATCAGGAACAGACCGCCGCCGATCAGGATGAGGTCGCGCCAGGAGAAGCCGTAACCGGAAAACGAAAACACCGGCGCGGTCAGGCCGATCAGCCAGACCAGGAGGCTGAGCAGGATGATGCGGAAGATCAGCGCCAGCGCGAGCCCGATCTGGCGGGCGCGGTGCGCCTGCTTCTCGGGAATGCGCGAGACGATCACCGACAGGAAGATGACGTTGTCGATGCCGAGCACGATCTCGAGCGCGGTCAAGGTGAGGAGCGCGGCCCAGGCTTCGGGGCTGGTCAACAGGTGCATCATGCGAAGGATCTTGTCAGCCGGATCAATGCGTCGCTGAAGCTGATCCAGAGCGCGATCGCGCAGAGCGCGACAGTCACACCGGTGCCGACGCGAAAGTCCATCTGCAGCGTGTAGAAGGAGAGCAGAGCCCAGATGGCGATCAGCGACATCGTCAGCCAGCGCAGCCGCACGACGCGCACCGGATGCAGCACGTGGAACGGCACGAAGGTCAGCACCACCAGGGCCGCTACTAGCAGCGTCGAGAGCAGCGGCGGCCAGTGCAGCAGAAACAGATAGAACGCCGCCGCATTCCACAGCGCCGGAAAACCGCGGAAATGATTGTCGTCCGCTTTCATGCGCAGATCGGCGAAATATAATGCGCTGGTGACGATGATGGCGACGCCGAGCAGGGGAGCTGCGACCGGCAGCAGCAAGCCGCTGGCCACGATCGCATAGGCCGGCACGAAGACGTAAGTGACGAAATCGACCACGAGGTCGAGCACGTCGCCCGACCAGTTCGGCTGCACGTCCTTGACGTTGAGCCGGCGCGCGATCGGCCCATCGATCGCGTCGATGATGAGGGCGACGCCCAGCCATTGAAACATCGCCGCCCAGTGCTCACGCACGGCCTCAAGCATCGCCAGCAGCGCGATCGCCGCACCGAACGCGGTGAAGATGTGCACCGAGAAGGCAGCGGCGCGGATCGCGGGCCTGGGCTTCAGGGAATCCTCTTGGCTGTCCATGACTTCTGCTATCAGAATGACACCGGTTTGCACATAAGCCATTGCGGCGCCTGGTCGCACAATTCGTCATAAAATCAGGGAAATATGAGTGGGCTTGAATTTGCCGCGGGGCATGTCCAATGTCGTTCCATGACAGATGCATCGACACTCTTTGGCGCGGCCGTGATCGGCGGCGGACCGGCGGGACTGAGCGCCGCCATCGCATTGGCGCAGGCGGGCGCACGGACCGCGCTGGTGGCGCGTCGCATGCCTTATGCCGACAATCGAACCACGGCGCTACTCGGTGCCTCCGTCGATCTGCTGGAGAGCCTCGACGTCTGGCCGCGCTGCAAGGACAAGGCGGCCGCGCTCGAAATCATGCGGCTCGTCGACGACACCGGCCGGCTGTTTCGTGCGCCGGAGGTCCGGTTCTCCTGCCACGAAATCGGCCTCGATGCCTTCGGCTACAACATCGACAACCGCTCGCTGATGCTGGCGCTGGAAGCGCGCGCGGCCGAACTGCCCGATGTCGTCCGTTTCGACGACGAGGCCGAAACTGTCGTCATCGAAGCCGATGACGTCGCGATCCGCACGGCCGCTGCGCAATTTCTCTCGGCCCGCCTCGTGGTCGGGGCCGACGGCCGGCATTCGCTGTGCCGCGAAGCCTCCGGCATCGCGGTGACGCGGCGCGAGCTGACCCAGACGGCACTGACTTTCAACGTCGGGCACGCGCGGCCCCACCGCAACGTCTCGACCGAGTTCCACACCCCGCATGGTCCTTGCGTGTTCGTGCCCCTGCCCGGCGATCGTTCCAGCGTCGTCTGGGTCTCGGCGCCTGCGGACGCCGAGCGGCTTCGCGGCCTGAGCGATGAGGAATTGTCCGCCGCGATCGAGAAGCAGTCGCATTCGATCCTCGGGCGCATGACGGTGGAGCCGGGCCGCCATCTGTTCCCGCTGGCGATCGAACGTCCCAAATCCTTCGGCGGCGACCGCATTGCGCTGGTCGGCGAAGCCGCCCATGTGGTTCCCCCGATCGGCGCCCAGGGTCTCAATCTCGGCCTCCGCGATGCCGCCGACATTGCGAGGCTTGCAGGCGAGGCCATCGCATCAGGCCAAGATCCCGGCGCAGCAGACGTGCTCAAGCGTTATGACCGGGCGCGGCGTCCGGACATCCTGAGCCGGACCTTTGCGATCGACATCGCCAACCGCTCGCTGCTCAATGATTTCCTGCCACTCCAGCCCGTCCGCGCGGTCGGCATGCACCTGCTCGGCGCGATCGGCCCGCTCCGGCGTTTTGCGATGCGCGAGGGGCTCACGCCGACTTGGCGGAAGTAACCGCCGCTCAAGGAAACGCCAGCCGGCCAGTCTGGATCGCCCACATCACGCTGGTCAGCGTGACCACGGACGCAAACGTCCCGAGCAGCACCGCGACGGAGGCAGACTCGATCCAGGCGTCGTTCTGCCGGGCGATGACGAACACGTTTAGCGCCGGCGGCAGCGAGGCCATCAGCACGGCGGTCGCGGCCCAGGGCTGCGCAAACGGGCCGAGCGCCAGCATCAGGCCGAAAGCTGCAAGCGGATGGACCAGGAGCTTGATCGCGATCACGCCCGGCACTTCCCACGGGACCCGATCGAACGGGCGGAGCGCCACGGTCACGCCGAGCACGAACAGCGCGGTCGGAGCGGCTGCGTTCTGGAGGAAGGTGATGGTGCGATCGAGTGCGACGGGCATCTCGATATGCAGCGATGCGAAGGCCGCGCCAAAGCAGGCCGACATGATCAGCGGGTTGAGCACGATCTGCTTCAGCACGACGCCGAAGGCATGCACGATCGAGGGATGATCGCGGTCGGAGAGCTCGATCAGCAACGGCACGATCGTGAACAGGAAGATGCTGTCGCAGCAGAAGATCAGCGCAGTCGGCGCGGAGGCCTTCGGCCCGAGCACGGCGAGCGCCAGCCCCGGTCCCATGTAGCCGATATTGCCGTAGCCGCCGGAGAGCCCGGCGAGCGTCGCCTCGCGCAGCGTCAGCCCGCCCAAAACCTTGCCGACGACCAGCGCGAGTGTGAACGCCGCAACGGTCGACAGGGTGGTCGCGACCAGGAACGGCGGGTTGTTCAATTCCGAAAACGGCGTCTTCGACATGATCGCAAACAGCAGCGCCGGCAGCGACACATAGAGCAGGAAGAAGTTCATCCAGGCGAGGCCCGATTCCGGCAGGGATTTGACCTTGCCACAGGCGAATCCAACGAAGATCAAGCCGAAATATGGTAGAGCCAGATTGAGGATATCGACCATTGATGAAGTGTTTTCTGAAGATTGGGGGCCTATCTGCCCCGCAACCGCGGGTTAATTCCAGATCAGGGCACTAGCATCGGCCACAATCCTGGTCTATCGACGGGGAATGATTAAAGCGCGGACCGCCAAATTCCAGATCGGACAGGTCGTGCGCCACCGGATCTTCTCGTTCCGGGGCGTGATCTTCGACATCGATCCGGAATTCAACAACACCGAAGAGTGGTGGCTGTCGATCCCCGAGGAGGTGCGGCCCCACAAGGACCAGCCGTTCTATCACCTGCTCGCGGAGAACTCGGAGTCGGAATACGTCGCCTATGTCTCCGAGCAGAATCTCGTGCCGGACGATTCCGGCGAGCCGGTCCGGCATTCCCAGGTCGCCGAGATCTTCGTCAAGGACAAGACCGGCTATCGCCCGCGCAATCCTTCGCTGAACTGAGTTTCGAAGCCATCAACTGGCCAGCAAAAAAGGCGCTCGAACCGAGCGCCTTTTTCATGTGCGGGATTGATCCCTGATTACTTCTGTCCGGCCGGAGCGGCGCCAGGCGCTTGCTGCTGCTTCTTCTGCAGCTCTTCAGCCTTCTTCTGGAGCTCTTCCTGCAGCTTCCTCTGGGTTTCCTCGAACACCTTCGGATCGGTCGGCGGGCCGTCATAGGCCTTCTGGAATTCGCCGGCGAGCGGCAGCGGCAGCGTCAGCGGTGCGCCGTTGGCATTGATCGCCTGAACAACCAGGTTCTGGCCCTTCTTCATGTTGTTGATGAACTCGGGCGTGGCTTCGTAGTCGGACATGCAGCCGTTCTGGAAGCAGATCACATACGGGCTCTGCAACGGCGGATTGTTGTCCACGATGATGCGGGTGCCGTGCACCAACTGCATGCCGAGCGGCAGCGTCACGCGCAGGATCTTTTTCGGCTCGCCTTCTGGCTCGATGATGACGGCCGCGATGACCGGCTGGCCCGACTCGATACGGCCGTCCTTGCCGGTGAAGCAGACCTGCTTGGCATTGGCGTCCTGGCCCTTGAGGCAGAACTTGGTCCAGGGGGCGTAGATCAGCTGGATTTGCTGATCGGCCGGCTGGGCCGCGCCCTGCTGCGCTGGAGCGCCCTGCGCCGGAGCGCCCTGGGCGGGTGCCGGCTGGGCCGGTGCCTGAGCGGCCGGCGCCGGAGCCTTGGGGGCAGCCTTCGGAGCGGCCTTCGGGGTCGCCTTGGGCGCGGGCGTGCCCGGAGCTGGCGCGGGAGCCTGGGCCTCGGCGGCAAACGGGACGGCCAACGCCGTCGCCGTCAACAAGGCGAGAAGTCGCCCGCGCGGCCGGACGGACGCGGCCAAGTAACGGAAATTCATTGCGGAAAACCCTTTCTGAACGGGAAGTGCCCGAACCGCTTCGACGCACCGAGCCTGGCCGCGTTGGGCGCGGCTCTCTCCCCGTCAAATGAGGCAGATAAGTGACGGGCTCGGCGCTCTTGCGCGATTGCGTGCCTTCTTAACGTGGCCGACGAAAAGATCAATGCCGACAAGCGCCTTTGACCGCGCGTCGGCGTGCGCCCCCGGGAAAATCCCTGTGATAGGATTCAGGCCTGCGGTCCTCGAATCAACGTGTCCACATGTTCATGTTCCAGCGCCTTCTCGAGGGCCGTCCTGAAGGTCTTTGCGTCCGCCTCTGTGTCCTGGCTTTCGCCTTGGGGCTCCCGTTTTCCTTGGGGCTTCCGGCCAGCGGCGCAGAGGCCGAGGAAGCCCACGCCATCGCCATGCACGGCAAGCCGGCGATGCCTGCCGGTTTCACCCACATCCCTTACGTCAACCCTGACGCCCCCAAGGGCGGCCGGCTGACCTGGGGCGTTCTCGGCACCTTCGACAGCCTCAATCCCTTCATCGTCAAGGGACTGGCCGTGCAGCCGGTCCGGAACTACGTGGTCGAGAGCCTGCTCGCGCGCGGCAATGACGAGCCGTTCACGCTCTACGGACTGCTCGCCAGATCGGTCGAGACCGATGACGAGCGCAGCTTTGTCACGTTCCACATCGATCCCCGCGCGCGCTTCTCCGACGGCAAGCCGGTCCGCGCCGAGGACGTGCTGTTCTCCTGGCAGTTGCTGCGCGACCACGGCCGCCCCAACCACCGGCAATATTACGGCAAGGTGGCAAGGACCGAGGCGCCGGATCCCCTCACCGTCCGCTTCGACCTTGCGGGAGCCAATGACCGCGAACTGCCGCTGATCCTCGGCCTGATGCCGATCCTGCCGAAACATGCGGTCGACGTCGCGGCTTTCGAGGAGACGACGCTGTCGGGCCCGGTCGGCTCCGGCCCGTATCGCGTCACCGCCGTGAGGCCCGGTGCCAGCGTGACGCTCACCCGCAATCCCGACTATTGGGGCCGTGACCTCGCCATCAATCGCGGGCTCTACAATTTCGAGGAGATCAGGCTCGACTATTTTCGCGAAGCCAACGGCCAGTTCGAAGCTTTCAAGCGCGGCCTCTATGATTTCCGCATCGAGCACGAGCCGCTGCGCTGGCACGACGGCTACGACTTTCCCGCGGCGAAGAATGGCGACGTGATCCGCGACACCTTCAAGCCGGGCGTGCCGCAACCTTCCGAATTTCTGGTGTTCAACACGAGGCGTCCCATATTCGCCGACATCCGCGTGCGCCAGGCCTTGACGCTGCTGTTCGATTTCGAGCTGGTGAACCGCAACTACTTCTTCAACCTCTACTCGCGCGTCGCCGGCTATTTTGCCGGCTCGGACCTCTCAGCGTATGGCAAGCCTGCGGATGCGCGCGAGCGCGAGTTGCTCAAGCCGTTCGCCGCGCAGATCCCGCCTGACATAATGGACGGCAGCTACCGCCTGCCGGTGACCGACGGTTCGGGCCGCGACCGGACCACGCTGCGCGCGGCGCTGAAGCTGTTGTCGGAGGCCGGCTACGATCTCGACGGCACCGTGCTGCGCAACCGTGCGACCAAGGCGCCCTTCACCTTCGAGATCCTGGTCACGACCCGCGACCAGGAACGCGTCGCGCTTGCCTTTCAGCGCGACCTCAGGCGCGCCGGCATCGAGCCCAGCGTGCGATCGGTCGATCCCGTGCAGTTCGACCAGCGCCGGCTCGCCTACGAATTCGACATGATCCAGAACCGCTGGGACCAGTCCCTGTCGCCCGGCAACGAGCAATATTTCTACTGGGGGAGCGCTGCCGCCGACAGTCCGGGCACCCGCAACTACATGGGGGCCCGGGATCCCGCGGTCGATGCGATGATCGCCGCACTGCTGGAAGCCCGTGAACACACGGATTTCGTATCCGCGGTGCGGGCGCTCGACCGCGCTTTGATCTCCGGTTTCTATACAATCCCCCTGTTTAACTTATCCGAGCAATGGATCGCGCGCTGGAATCGGATAGAACGGCCAGAGGCCACCTCGCTGTCCGGCTATTTGCCGGAGACCTGGTGGTCGAAGGGGCAGCCGCAAGCTCATCAAGCAAAGTGACGCCGTGAACCAGCCAGCCGTATCGCCGACGCTCGACACACTGTTTCAGCGCACGCTGATGCGGCAGCCGCACGCGACCGCTCTGCTCGACCCCCTGAACAAGTTCCGCGTGACCGGGCACGAGCCGCGGCGGATGAGCTATGCCGAGGCTGACACCGCCATCGAGGCGCTGTCCGCCTTTTTCGTCGAATCAGGCCTGCCGGCCAATTCCGTCATCGCCATCCAACTGCCGAATACGGTCGAGTTCGTGCTCACCGTTCTCGCCGCCCATCGCGCCGGTCTTGTCGTCGCCGTGCTGCCGCTGCTCTGGCGCCATGCCGAACTGACCGCCGCTCTCAATCGTACCGCGGCGCGCGCCATCGTCACCATGAGCACGGTCGACGGCGTCAGCTATGCCGATCTCGCCATGCACGCGGCCGCGGAAGCCTTCTCGATTCGCCATGTCTGCGGCTTCGGCACCAACCTGCCCGAAGGCATGGCCTCGCTCGACGACGTGCAGGCCCGTCCGCCCGGCACAGCGCGCGCCGTGATTCAGGATGGCCGCAAGGCGGCGATGATCTCCTTCGACGTCACCGCGGAAGGCTTTCGTCCGGTGCCGCGGCCGCATTTCAGCCTGATCGCCGGGGGGCTCGCGATGTCGCTGGAAGCCGACATCAGGCAAGGCGCAACCGTGATGGCGGCGTTCACGCCGATGTCGTTCGCAGGGCTCGCCTCCTCGCTCGCGGTGTGGCTGCTGTGCGGCGGCACGCTGGCGCTGCATCACCCCTTCGAGAACGACGTGCTGGAGCAGCAGATCAATGCGCACGAATGCGACGTGCTGATCGCACCGGCACAGTTCGCCCAGCGGCTCGGCGATTCCGAGCTGGCGGCGCGGATGCCGAGCTTGCGCAACGTCATCGGCCTGTGGCGCGCCCCCGAGCAGGTGTCGGCGAGCGAGGCATGGATTGCGCCGCATGCGCCTTTCACGGACGTCTATCTGTTCGGCGAGGCCGGATTGTTCGGCGCCCGGCGTGGCGAGGACGGCATGCCGGTGCCGGTGATGCCGGGACCGCACGGCGCGCCGCGCGAGCAGTCGGGTTCGTCGATCGCCGGCGAGATTCTGCTGACGCCGAAGGGCACGCTCGGGCTGCGCGGCCCTATGGTGCCGATCGCGGCCTACGCCCCGCCGCCGCCGCCGGTCGGCGACACCCTGATCGCGCAACCGCCACGCGACTATGTCGATACCGGCTATGCCGCGCGGCTCGATCGTCCGAGCGGCGCGATCTGCATCACCGCGCCGCCCTCCGGGATCATGGCCGTCGGCGGCTACCGCTTCCTCTCCAACGACCTGCAGGAATGGGCGCGCCGGCTCGGCCAGGGCGCCCTGCTGACCGCGCTGCCTGACCGGCTCTCCGGTCACCGGCTCGCGGGCCGCGCCCAGGACAATGCCCGCGCCCGCGAGGCGCTCAGCGAACTCGGGCTTAACCCCCTGATGGTCGAAGCTTTTCGCGACCGCTCCGGGCCGGTCTAAGCGTAGTTTCGACCGTTCCATTGACGCTGCATTAAGGCGGCCGGACTAGATTGCGCGGCACCTGTCGCGTGATCAGAGTCTCTCGATGTCCCAGGCCGGCCCGATCCTGTTTGTGTCCAATGGCGAGCGGCCGGCCTTCATTGCGGCGCTGGACGAGGCGCGCTTCTTTCCCGTGATCGACACCGGCTGGGCCGGCGCGGTGCGCGCGGTCGAAGAGGTGCAGCCGGCCGTGGTTCTCGCCGCGATGCATGCCGGGCACGAGCCGCATCTGGCGCCGCTCGCCAGCAAGATTGCGGAGCAATCCCCTTACCTTCCCTTCGTGGCATTGGATGCGGCGGGCGCGCTCCCGCACAACGTCCTGCCCTTCTCTTCCTCGCGCGCCGGCCATTCCGAACGCCTGATCGCGCGGCTTCGCGCCGCTCTACGGATTCGTACCCTTCACGCCACGGTGCTGCGCCGGCTGCCCGAGGTCAAAGTCGCGCTGCCGGAGGCTGATCCCGTTCGCGATGCCACGGTGCTTCTGATCGGCCGCGGCGCGGCTTACCCCGCGCTTTCCGTCGCGCTCGGCGAGCGCGTCGGCGTCATCGGGGCGCTCTCGATCGAGGCAGCGGCCAAGCATCTCAACACCCGCGACCTCGACGGCGTCGTGCTCGCCGAAGGTTTTACCCCCCGCGTGACCGATGCCTTTCTCACGGTGCTCGCCGAGGACACCCGCTTCCGCAGCCTGCCCGTGGTCGTCACTGCGCATCAGTTGACGCAGACTTACGACCTGCCCAATCTCGAACTGATCCCCGGCGAGTCAGCGAAGGTCGCCGCCAACGCGCTGCCCCTGATCCGCCAGCACGCCATGGAAGCCCAGCTGAGCCGTACGCTGCGCTCGATCGATGCCGGCGGCTGGCTCGACCCGCGCAGCGGCCTGCTCACGGCGGAAGCTTTTGCGCGTGATTTTGCCAAGGCGGTCGAGCAGACGCTGGCTCGCGGCGGCGGCCTCTCGGTCGCACGCTTCGCCTTCGATCCCGGCAATTCCCGCGCCCAGCTCGATGCCGCGCGCATTCTCAGCCGGCTGATGCGGCAGATGGATTTTGGCGTGGCGCAGAAGGACGGCTCGGTCGTCGTCGTGTTCGCGGAGACCGACTTCCGCACTGCGCACATGATCGCCCGCCGCCTCTCCGCGGTGATGCGGCACACGTCGAACGGCAAGCACGAGATGCGCAGCGATCCCGTCGTTTCGGTGGATTCGCTGTCGCCCTCGGATACGGCAAGGTCGCTGCTTGGGCGGCTGTCGGCCGAGGCATCGCGGGCGGCGTCGTAATCATCCGCGAGCGCTCGCTGCCGTCGGAGCTCGACTGCTCACATGTGGAAGCTTTACGCGAAACGCACCGTTCGCATTCTCATTCGCGAGGGCCGGCCGCTGGCGCAAAAAACCCGCGGCCGGTAAACGGTCGCGGGTCAAAAAATCAGAAGCTCTGCCAGTACATCCGTGGTCAAAGCAACGTCATTGGGATTGCGACAGCCTATGCGGCGCGCAGATCTTCAGCAGCAGACTTGCCGGTCTTGCGATCTGCAACGATTTCAAAAGAAACCTTCTGCCCTTCGTTGAGGGTATTCATGCCGGCGCGTTCAACGGCGCTGATGTGAACGAAGACATCCTGGCTGCCCTCGTCCGGCTGAATGAATCCGAAGCCCTTTTGGCTGTTAAACCACTTCACAGTTCCCGTCGTCATGGGGATCGTCCTTTAAGATAGATAAACGTTTAGCCGCGCTCAGAAGCGCGGTGGGTGTCGTCGAGATCTGGAGGGAGGGTCGTCAGTCAGGCGCGCTTTTCAGCGGCGAGGCCAAGTCGTTCGGCCGAAACTCGATAGACCGAACCTAGCAACTGTTCGATCATTGCGCAAGTGATCATATGTCGCTGTTCCGAGATCCGAGTGCGGCGCGTCGTTTCGCGCCGCCTCCGGAAACCTCTACGCCGCCTTCTTGCTCTGCGCGAGCTGCGCCAGCTGGCGCATGATCTCGGTGGTGCCGGCCAGACGCTCTTCCGGCGTCTCCCAGTCCTGCAGGAACACCACCTTCATGTCGGGCCGCACCTTCGCGGCCTGGCCGTGGCTGCGGATGAAGCTCACCAGCCGGTCGGGATGGGCGAAGGAATTGTCGCGGAAGGCGATGACGGCGCCCTTCGGACCGGCGTCGATCTTGCCGACATTGGCTTGGCGGCAGAACGCCTTGATCGCGGCGACCTTGAACAAATAGCGCACCTCGTCCGGCAACACGCCGAACCGGTCGCGCATCTCGGCGCCGAAGTTCTCGATCTCCTCCTCGCTGTCGAGGTCGGCGAGCCGGCGGTAGAGTGACAGCCGCACCGAGAGATCGCCGACATAATCCTCCGGAATCAGCACGGGCATGCCGATGGTGATCGTCGGCGACCAGCGGTCGGCCGCGGGCTCGGACACGCCAGCCTTGAGGTTGACGATCGCCTCCTCCAGCATCGATTGATAGAGCTCGAAGCCGACCTCCTTGATATGGCCGGACTGCTGCTCGCCCAGGATATTGCCCGCGCCGCGGATGTCGAGATCGTGCGAGGCGAGCTGGAAACCCGCGCCCAGCGTCTCCAGCGATTGCAGCACGGTGAGCCGGCGCTCGGCCTGCGCCGTGATCTTCTGCTGCGCCGGCAGCGTGAACAGCGCATAGGCCCGCAGCTTGGACCGGCCGACGCGGCCGCGGAGCTGATACAGTTGGGCAAGGCCGAACATGTCGGCGCGATGCACGATCAGCGTGTTGGCGTTGGGGATGTCGAGGCCGGATTCCACGATCGTGGTCGACAGCAGGATATCGAACTTGCCGTCGTAGAACGCCGTCATGATATCCTCGATCACGGCGGGCGGCATCTGCCCGTGCGCAACCGCAACCTTCATCTCCGGCACGTTCTTGTCGAGGAAATCCCTGACCTCGGCGAGGTCGTCGATGCGCGGCACCACGTAGAACGCCTGGCCGCCGCGATAGCGCTCGCGCAGCAGCGCCTCGCGGATCATCAAGGGGTCGTGCGGGGCGACGAAGGTGCGGACCGCGAGGCGGTCGACCGGGGGCGATGCGATGATCGAGAGCTCGCGCACGCCGGTGAGCGCCAATTGAAGTGTGCGTGGAATCGGCGTGGCCGACAGCGTCAGCACGTGCACCTCGGCGCGGAGCTGCTTCAGCCGCTCCTTGTGGGTCACGCCGAAATGCTGCTCCTCGTCGACGATCAGCAGGCCGAGATCCCGGAACTTGATCGACTTGCTGAGCAGCGCATGGGTGCCGACGACGATGTCGACCGAGCCGTCGGCGAGGCCCTTCTTGACCAGATTGAGCTGCTTGGCGGGCACCAGCCGGGAGGCCTGCGCGACCTGGACCGGGAAACCCTTGAAACGGTCGGTGAACGTCTTGTGATGCTGACGGGCGAGCAGCGTGGTCGGCACCACGACCGCGACCTGCTTGCCTTCGAGCGCCACCGCGAAGGCGGCGCGCAGCGCCACCTCGGTCTTGCCGAAGCCGACGTCGCCGCAGATCAGCCGGTCCATGGGACGGCCGAGCTCGAGGTCCTTCAGCGTGGACTCGATCGCACCAAGCTGATCCTCGGTCTCGTCATAGGGGAAGCGCGCGCAGAACTCGTCGTAGAGGCCCGGCTGCACCGGCAGCTTCGGCGCCTCATGGAGGTGGCGCTCGGCGGCGATCTTGATCAGCTCGCCCGCGATCTCACGGATGCGGTTCTTGAGTTTGGCCTTGCGCGTCTGCCAGCCCGAACCGCCGAGACGATCAAGTTCGACCGTGGTCTGGTCGGAGCCATAGCGCGACAGCAGCTCGATGTTCTCGACCGGCAGGAACAGCTTGGTCTCGGCGGCATAATGCAGCTCGAGGCAGTCATGGGGCGCGCCGGCGACGTCCAGCGTCTGCAGGCCGATGAAGCGGCCGATGCCGTGATCGACATGGACCACGATATCGCCGGCGGCGAGGCTCGTCACCTCCGAGATGAAATTGTCGAGCTTGCGGCTCGCCTTGCGCGGTCGGACCAGGCGATCGCCAAGGATATCCTGCTCGCTGATGACAGCGATCTCGTCGGTCTCGAATCCGCTTTCGAGGCCGAGCACGGCCAGCATGGTCTCGTTGCGCGGGGTCGCCTGCACCGTGCGCCAGCTGTTGACGCTGGTCACGGGGGTGAGCTTGTGATCGCGCAGCATCGAGGTCATGCGGTCGCGCGAGCCCTCCGTCCAGAGCGCGATGACCACCTTCTTGCGGTTTGTCAGTAGCCCATGCACATGTGCGACGACGGCTTCGAAGACATTGATCTTGTTATCGTTGCGCTCCGGGGCGAAGTCTCGTCCCTTGCGCGCGCCGGCATCGACCACGCTGGTACCATCAGCGGGCACCGAAAACTGGGTGAGCCGCACCAACGGCATCCCGCTCTCACGCTTGCCCCACTCCTCCTCGGTCAGGTAGAGCCTGTCAGGCGGCAGCGGCTTGTAGATGGCACCGCCGCCCGGATGCTCCATGGCGTCGCGGCGGGCCTGGTAATAATCGAGGATCTGCTTGAAACGCTCGCGGATGGCGTCCTCGGCCTGCGGCTCGATCGCGACGCAAGCTCCTTGCAGATAGTCGAACAGCGTGTCCATCCGGTCCTGGAACAGCGGCAGCCAATGCTCCATGCCGGGATGGCGGCGGCCCTCGCTGACGGCCTCGTAGAGCGCATCGTCGCGCTCGGGCGCGCCGAACTCAGCGACGTAGCCCATGCGAAAGCGGCGGATGGTCTCGGTGACGAGCTGGAATTCGGAGATCGGCACGAGATCGAGCGCGCGCATGTCGAGCAGCGTGCGCTGGGTCTCGGCATCGAAGGTGCGGATCGATTCCAGGCTGTCGCCGAAGAAATCGAAACGGACGGGCTGGTCCAGGCCGGCCGGAAACAGGTCCAGAATGCCGCCGCGCACCGCGTATTCGCCGGCCTCGCGCACGGTCGAGGAGCGGTTGTAGCCGTTGTGCTCGAGCCAGGCGATGATGGTATCCATCGGCACGACGTTGCCGGGGGCGACCGACAGCGCCTGCGCCGCGACGAGCTCGCGCGCCGGCACGCGCTGTACCACGGCGTTCACCGTGGTCAGCACGATCAGCGGCTTGTCGCTACCGGTCAGTGACGCCAGCCGCGCCAGCGTCGTCAGGCGCTGCGCGAGGACGCCACCATGCGGCGAGACGCGGTCATAGGGCTGGCAGTCCCAGGCCGGGAAGGTCAGCACGGGCAAATCGGGCGCGAAGAATTGCAGAGCACGTTCGAGCTGCTGCATCCGCGGCCCGTCGCGACAGATCACCGCGAGGCTGACAGCCGGCTTCTTCGGCCGCGCCGCGATGGCGCGCGCGAGATCAGAGATGACGAGGCCCTCGGCACCCTCGGCAACATTGGCAAGCGTGAGCGCGCGGCCGGGCGTGAGCAGCTCGGCCGGCGATTTCATCCCCTGCTTCATACGTCGCGGTCCGCGATCGGAAACCCCTTGATGCGCGCAAACAGCGGGCCGATGACGTCGGCGGCAAGCACCTTGTCGCCGGTGATGGCGGCATAGAGGTCGGGATCGGCCTCTTCGAGCAGGGTCTCGAGCTGCGTCAGCTCGTCATCGGACAGATTGCCGATCTCGGCATCCGCGAACCGGCCGAGGATCAGGTCCATCTCGCGCGTGCCGCGGTGCCAGCAGCGGAACAGAAGCCGCTTGCGGCGGTCGTCCAGCCCGTTGCTCGATCGTGTCGTTCCCGTCATGTCTCAATTCCAGTCAAACGCCAAAAGCCCGGACGTGCCGGGCCGGGGTGATATAGCCACTCGGGCGGGCCCTGTCAGCCCTCGATTTGTCATGGCCCGCTGCCCCGCAAGGGCACGAAAAACACGTGGATGCCGGGCATAAAGCCGGGCATGACGAGCGAAAACGGTCCTAGATTCGCCTGATGCGCCCCAGCCTGCTCAACCCGCTGTTTGCCCCCGTGACCAGCCTGCCCGGCGTCGGTCCGAAGCAGGACAAGCTGCTGCAATATCTGCTCAGCCGCAATGAGACGCCGCGGCTGGTCGATCTGTTGCTGCATTTGCCGAGCCAGGTGATCGACCGTCGCGCCCGGCCGAAGATCCGCGACGCCGTGCAGGGAACCATGGTGACGCTGGAGGTCACGGTCGACCGCCACCGCCCGCCCCCGCCGCGCAATGCGCGCGCGCCCTACCTCGTTTACGCCAGCGACGACACCGGCGACGTCGTGCTGACGTTCTTCCGCGCAAAGCCCGGCTATGTCGAGAAGCTGCTGCCGATCGGCGAGAAGCGCTTCGTCTCCGGCACGCTCCAGATGTACGACGCCGTCCCGCAGATCGTGCATCCCGACCGGGTGCTGGACGAGGAGGCGATTTCCAAACTCTCCGGCATCGATCCCGTCTATCCCTTGACCGAGGGCCTTGCACTCGGCTCGCTGCGCCGTGCGGTCGCGCAGGCGCTGCAGAAGCTCCCGGCACTGCCGGAATGGATCAGCCCGGAGGTGCTGCGCCGCTGCGGCTTCCCGCCGATCGCCGAGGCGCTCACCCGCGTGCACCAGCCGGTCGAGCTCACCGACATTCTGCCCGACCAGCCGTTCTGGTCGCGCCTCGCCTTCGACGAACTCCTGGCCGGGCAACTTGCGCTTGCCCTGATCCGCGCCCAATTGCGACGCCCGGCCGGTGTGCGCAACGCCGGCGACGGGCACCTCCGCAACAAAATCATCGATGCCCTGCCCTATGCGCTGACAACCTCCCAGCGCGACGCAGCAGCCGCCATCGCCAATGATCTACAACAGCCGGTGCGCATGTTGCGCCTGCTCCAGGGCGACGTCGGCTCCGGCAAGACCGTGGTCGCGCTGCTGGCCGCCGCTGCCGTCACTGAGGTCGGCAAGCAGGCCGCCTTGATGGCGCCGACCGAAATTCTGGCTCGTCAGCATATCAAGACCATCGCGCCGCTCGCCGAGCGCGCGGGCATGCGGGTCGCGATCCTCACCGGCCGCGAAAAGGGCAAGGAGCGGCGTGACCTGCTGGCACAACTCGAAGCCGGCGAGATCGACCTGCTCGTCGGCACCCATGCGCTGATCCAGGACGACGTGATCTTTAGCGATCTCGCCCTCGCCGTCGTCGACGAGCAGCATCGTTTTGGCGTGCGCGAGCGGCTGGCGCTGACGGCAAAGGGCGAGGCCGTCGACGTGCTGGTGCTGAGCGCCACGCCGATTCCGCGCACGCTGGTGCTGACCTATTTCGGCGACATGGACATCAGCGAGCTCAGGGAGAAGCCGGCCGGCCGCCAGCCGATCGAAACTCGCACCATATCGATGAGCCGCCTCGGCGAGGTCACCGACAGCATCGGCCGCGCGCTCGAATCCGGCAAGCTGGTCTACTGGATCTGCCCGCTGGTCGAGGAATCCGAGGCCGAGGGTACCGAGCACCTGACCAATGCGACCAAGCGCTTCGAAACCCTGCAAAAGCGTTTCGGCGACCGTGTCGGCCTCGTCCACGGCCAGATGAAGGGCACCGAGAAGGACCGCGTCATGGGCCAGTTCGCCGCCCACGAGATCGGTCTGCTGGTCGCGACCACCGTGGTCGAGGTCGGTGTCGACGTGCCGGCGGCGACCATCATGGTGATCGAGAACGCCGAACGCTTTGGCCTCGCCCAGCTTCATCAATTGCGCGGCCGCATCGGGCGCGGCTCGGAGGCCTCGACCTGTCTGCTGCTCTACTCCGAGCCGCTCGGCGAGATGTCGAAAGCACGGCTGAAGGTGATCCGCGAGACCACCGACGGCTTTCGGATCGCCGAGGAAGATCTGAAGCTGCGCGGCGAAGGCGATGTGCTCGGCGTGCGCCAGAGCGGCCTGCCCGGCTACCGCATCGCCCGCTCGGAGGTGCACGGCCAGCTCATCACGCAGGCCCGCGACGAGGCGCTGCGCATCCTGAAGGACGATCCAAAACTCAAGGGCGAGCGCGGCGAGGCACTGCGCTGCCTGCTGTATCTGTATGAGCGGGATGAAGCGATCCCGCTGATCGGAGCGGGTTAGCTGGCCGCTCGTTGCCGCCCAATCTCATAAGCCGCCACATGCGCCCGGGCGAGATCCAGCAGGGGCGTGTCGATGCCGAGTGCACGAGCCCGGTTGGCCATATCGCCGAGGATATGCTCCGCCTCGGTGACCGAGCCGCGCTCGATATCACGCAGCATCGAGGCCTTGAGCGGGGAATCCGGGGTCGTGAACAGCTTCCGGTCAAACTCGATGAAAGGCGCTCGCGGCTCAAAACCCGAGGCCGTGGCGACGGCGCAGCATTCGGCAAACAGGCGGAAGATGGATTGCTCGCCGTTCGGAACGGCCAGAATGTCTCCGATGCTTGCACGCATCAGGCAGGTGATGCCGGCGAGCGTCGAGAGCTGGACGAATTTCTCCCACATGTCCTGCATGATCGCTTCGCTGGCGCGCACGTCGATACCGGGCACGTGCAGCAGCGTCTCCAGGGCGAGCACACGCTCGCTCAACGACCCCCCGATTTCGCCGAAGACGATGGTCTGATTGGCCATGAACTGAACGACGCGACCATCCGCATCGAGCCCGGCACTGACGTTCGCGAGCCCGCCGAGAACCTGAGCGGCGCCGAACCGCGCCGTCAGGGCGTCGACATGTTTCAGCCCGTTGAGGATCGGCAAAATCATCGTGTGGGCGCCAACGGCCGGGGCAAACTGGGCCATCGCATCGTCGAGCGAGTAGGATTTCACCCCGACGAGCACGACGTCGAACGTTTCCTTGAGGTCGTTGGCCAGGATGATCTTCGGCTGCACGGCGAAATCGCCCTGCGGGCTCACGACCTGCAATCCATTCCGCCGCAATTGCTCCGCACGCCCGGCCCGCACCAGAAAGTTCACGTCGCCGCCGGCTCGGACCAGGCGCGCTCCGTAGTAGCCTCCGAGCGCTCCCGCGCCGATCACAAGCACTCTCATTCGAACTCCCATTGCGGAGTGACCGCTTTCGCTGAAACAATAACAGATGAGCCTCGCGACGTCTCCTCAACCGGCGTGCGCGCGCAAGAACCTGCCGTGCTCGGCTTCGGTCCCCTCGTTGGCGGGGAACATGCACTCGAGCCGCAGCTCCTCCGCCGTCACCGTCTGCGGCGTTCCAACCGTCGTGATCAGGGAGAAGTAGTCCAGCGTCACACCGTCCTTGACGAAGGACAACGGGATCATCGGCATCGCATCGGATGCCGACGGCGCACGCCATTCCGGCTTCACCCCGGGGTATTGCGACAGCTCCTCCAGCAACGCCTTCGTCCTGATGTCAACCACGTGTCCGACTGCCTCGCGATACACCCGCGCCAGCAGCCCGCGTGCGGTCTGCGGCCAGTTCGCGATAAAAGGGCGCATGCCCTCCGGATCGAACATAAGATGCAGCAGGTTTCGTGGCGCCGGCCGTGCGGACATGTCGATGAAGCAATTGAACAGAAGCGGCGCGGCCTCATTGGTCATCAGCACGTTCCAGTACCGGTCCATGACGATGGCGGGAAACGGCTCGTGCTGACGCAGCATGCGTTGCAGGGCACGGTTGATGCTCGTCATGCCGGGCGCCTCGAGCGCGGGCTCGGAATAGGACGGCGCATAGCCGGCGGCCAGCAGCAGCTCGTTGCGTTCGCGCAAGGGCACGTCGAGGGCTTGCGCAAGGTCGAGCAGCATCTGGCGGCTCGGAACGCTGCGGCCGCTCTCGACGAAGCTGATGTGCTTCTGCGAGACGCCGGCGTCGAAGGACAGGTCGAGCTGCGTCTTGCCGCGAATGTCCCGCCATTGACGCAGCAGCGCGCCCGCGGAACTGGCGCGCGTCTTGAGGGCACTGGCCGTCGCTTTCATGGCCGACTGATCCTTCCTGTCGATGTGCGGCATCGTCAACGCGCATCGGCGGCGGTACGTCGGCTTGTCCGAGGCACCACCGCCGATGGTAGCAGGTTCGTGGCGATCAACCGAAGGCGACCGGCCCCACGGCACCGGCCCAGTGCCGTACCTTGGTGTCGTTCCTCTCGTCCATGTAGAAGAAGTGCGTCATCGTGGGATGAACCGTCTTCATTGAGGGATCATCGGGTGTCATGTCCACGACACCCCGAAACACCTTCAGCGACCCCGCGTCCCAATATTCGGTGATGTGATGGAGCGCGGTGAATCCGGTGTCGATGAAGGCCTTCAGATTGCCGCGGATCGCCTCGCGCCCCTTCCAATCGGCGACGCCGAGGTTGCAAACGGCATCTTCCGTAAAACAGTCGAAGCCTGGTCCGAAGGTCTTGTTGTCGATCTCCCGCCACATGTCGAGCAGCCATTGCGGCGGCTCCTTCTTCGTAAACACGACTTGCATAGCTCTCTCCTCATGCACCGACACACACGCGACAGGAGGCTTGATGGAATGCTTCCTGTCGGGTGAATGACCGGGACAGTAGCCAGGCTGCAGATGGGCTCAATTACATGCCAGGTAATAAGGCGCGTTCGGAGGCCTCCTCTTTCCCTTCGCCCGACTTTATGGAACCCTACGACGATGCGCCGGATCATCGTTGTAGGCTGTCAGGGTAGCGGAAAGACGAGCCTCTCCCGAAATCTCGGGCAAAAGCTCGCGCTGCCGGTGGTGCATCTCGACGTGCTCTACTGGCGGCCGGGATGGAAGCCATCCGACAAACCGAACTTCCGAGCACGGGTTACCGAGGCGATCGCGGGCGACGCATGGGTTGTCGACGGCAGCTTCTCGGGACTTGCCTTCGATCTCACGCTCGCGCGCGCCGATACGCTGGTCGTCATCGACCGCCCGCGCTGGCTCTGCCAGTGGCGCATTCTCCTGCGATCCGCCTTCGATCGCGACAAGGCCCGGCCTGATCTCCCGGAGGGGTGCCCCGAGCAGTTCGACTGGAAATTGATGCGCGAGGCGTGGCGCTACGACACCGAGCGCGCGCCTGTCATCGAGGCCGAGCGTATGCAGTATGGCGCTGACGTTCCGGTCGTGCGCTTGAGACGCGATCGAGACATCCAGGGGTTTCTGGATTCGCTGCACGGCACATGATGGATGGCGGTGACGTGAGACCGGACGATCAGGATTTCTTCTGCGCGATGCGCGCGGCGAATGCCTTCATCAGGTCGGTATCCGCCGCCTCGCCTTTCGCATCCTCGGCGAGGTGCTCGAACCAGCGCGCAAAGCCTTCGTAAACCTGGCTCGCCGGATGATCGGGGCCGAGGAAGCCGGAAATCTCCCGCATCTCCGCGACCCAGCGATAGGCTTTCGGAATCATGTCCGGCAGCGCGACTTCGAGCCGGGCCAGAACCGCGGGCTGGCTGAGTGCGAGTTCGTCGCGCAGCGCATCCGCAGCCCCCGCTTTCGTTGCCGCGACCACCATCGCCGCGCCGATCCCGGCGAGGCCCTTGACGATCCCGGCATAGGACATTTTCAGCGCGGACGCGGCACCGACCGGCCCTTCGACGATCCGCACGTCGAGCCCGAAATCCTTCAGCACGGCGACATCCTTGGCGTGCTCGCCCGACATGTAGAAGGCCGGGCTCTTGCCACCGGGCTGGGGCGGGAACCCGATGATGCCGGCATCGACGAACGGCGCCTGTGCCGAGCCGATGATCTCCTCGATCCTCATCACGGTATCGACGTTGACGGCATTGCAATCGACCACGACCGGCTTCTTCTCGCGCCGGACGATCAGCCCGGCCAGCCGCTCGGCGAGCGCCACGGCTTCGCCCGGCGGCACGATCGACAGGATGATGTCGGCGTCCGCGATCGCGTCGTCCTCGGCGCCGATCATGCCGGCATCCGTGGCGCGTTTGCGCGTCGCTTCGCTCCGCCCTCTCAACGACGTCAGCACACGCGCACCGTGCTCGCCGAGACGGCGGGCCACGGCACTGCCCATGGCACCGGGCGCGAGGATCGCAATAGTTTTGGACATCGTGCACTCCAGATCGAAGCCCGAGCAACGCGCTCAGTTCAATCGGAGACTAGCAGAGGACGAGACGCCCGCGTGAACGGCGGCCATCCCGCAGGGGAATGGCCCTACTCCACCTTCGCAGGCTGGGGCTGCACCGCCGCCGAGGCGTTGGCAATACGCGCGGCATTCGCCATGCCCGCCAGCGCCGCTGCCTTCTTCGAATCGGGCGCTGAGCCCGGCTGCACGACGCCGGCCGACATGATCAGCGTCGCGGCATCCTCGGTGCTCATGTCGACCTCGACGATCTTGCTCTTGGGCACATAGAAGAAGAAGCCGGTCGTCGGGTTCGGCGAGCACGGCAGGAACACCGAGACGTGCTCCTCCTGACCCGGCAGGCTGCGGGAGACGTCCTCGTTCGGCGCTTGCGAGATCAGCACGATCGACCACATGCCCGGCGAGGGAAACTCAACCAGGCCGACCTTGCGGAAGCTCGAGCCCTTGCCCGAGAACAGCGTCTCGAACACCTGCTTCAGGCCGCGGTAGATGGCGCGTACCGCCGGGATGCGGCCGAGGAAGGTCTCGCCGACATCGACCAGTGTCCGGCCGATCAAATTGGCCGCGAGGAAGCCGACCAGCGTCAACGTGAAGAATGCGACGATCAGCCCCCAGCCGGGAATGACATAGGGCAGATAAGTCTCGGGCCGATAGGCCAGCGGCACGAACGGCCGCACCACGCCATCGACCCAGGTGACGAACCACCAGACCAGATACAGCGTGATCGCAATCGGCCCCGTCACGATGAGGCCGGTGAGGAAATAGTTACGGAAGCGGCCGATCAGGCCGGTATGCGGCTCGGGCACGGCATCAAGAGGCGCAGGCGCGTCGTCACGGGGGTTCATTCGGGTTCCAAGTCAGTCGCTTCGTCCAAGCTAGGGTCTTCTAGCAGGTTTTGGAAGACCACGAAGCGTCCCGCACTCGACCCCTCTGCCTATTCCACCGTCACGGATTTCGCGAGATTGCGCGGCTGGTCGACATCGGTCCCCATGATGACCGCCGTATGATAGGCGAGCAGCTGAACCGGGACCGCATAGACCATCGGCGTGAACGCCGCCGCCATATCGGGCATGACGATGGTGACGAGGGACTCGACGGTTGCCTCCTGCGCGCCTTTGGCGTCGGTCATCAGGATGATCTTGCCGCCGCGAGCGGCGACCTCCTGCATGTTGGAGACGGTCTTTTCGAACACCCGGTCGTAGGGCGCGATGACGACGACAGGCATGGTCTCGTCGATCAGCGCGATCGGGCCGTGCTTGAGCTCGCCGGCGGCATAGCCCTCGGCGTGGATGTAGGAGATCTCCTTCAGCTTCAACGCCCCTTCGAGGGCGAGCGGGAAGCTGGTGCCGCGACCGAGATAGAGCACGTCGCGAGATTTCGCGATCTCGCGCGCGAGCTTCTCGATCTGGAGCTCGGTGGTGAGCGCATCCGACATCAAACGCGGGATTTCGACGAGCCCGTGAACGAGCTTGGTCTCGTCCTCGTCGGTCAGTTCGCCGCGGGCCTTGCCGGCCGCGATCGCAAGATTTGCCAGCACCATGAGCTGGCAGGTGAACGCCTTGGTCGAGGCGACGCCGATCTCTGGGCCGGCCAGCGTTTGCAGCACGGTCTCGCTTTCGCGCGCGATCGTCGAGGTCGGCACGTTGACGACGGCCACCGTGTGCACGCCTTGGGCCTTGGCGTAGCGCAGCGCGGCCAAGGTGTCGGCGGTCTCGCCCGACTGCGAGATGAAGATGGCGAGATCACCCTTGCGCAAGGGCGCCTCGCGGTAGCGGAATTCGGAGGCGACATCGACCTCGACCGGCACGCGCGCGAAACGCTCGAACCAGTATTTTGCGACGAAGCCGGCGTAGCTCGCAGTGCCGCAAGCCGTGATGTTGATGCGCTGGATGTTCTTGAAGTCGAACGGCAGCTTGACCGGCAGCGAGACCCGCTCGGTCGCCATGTCGACATAGCGTGCCAGCGTGTGGCCGACCACTTCCGGCTGCTCGTGGATCTCCTTGGCCATGAAGTGGCGGTAATTGGCCTTGTCGACCAGCGAGGTCGAGGCCGCGTGCTTGGTCTTCTCGCGCTGGACGGCATGGCCGTCCTTGTCGAAGATCGAAGCGCTTGTATGGGTCAGCACGACCCAGTCGCCGTCCTCGAGATAGCTGATCGTGTCGGTGAACGGCCCGAGCGCGATGGCGTCGGAGCCGAGATACATCTCGCCGTCACCATAGCCGATCGCGAGCGGCGGACCGTTGCGCGCGCCGATCATCAAATCGTCCTCGCCCGCGAAGATGAAGCCGAGTGCGAACGCGCCGCGCAGCCGCGCCAGCGTCAATTTCACCGCTTCCACCGGCTTGTTGCCGCGCGTGAGCAGGTCGTCGACGAGATGCAGCACGATCTCGGTGTCGGTCTGGGTGTGGAACACCGTGCCTTTCTTTTCGAGCTCCTCGCGCAGCTCGCGGAAATTCTCGATGATGCCGTTGTGAACCACGGCGACACGCTCGGTCGCGTGCGGGTGCGCATTGTTCACGGTCGGCTTGCCGTGGGTGGCCCAGCGGGTGTGACCGATTCCGGTCGTGCCCTTGAGCGGCTCGGCCTCCAGCCGCTTCTCCAGATTCTTCAGCTTGCCCTCGGCGCGGCGGCGCTCGAGCTGCTTGCCTTCGAGCGTGGCGACGCCCGCGGAATCATAGCCGCGATATTCAAGACGTTTGAGCGAATCCACCAATTGCTCTGCAACCGGCTGGCGCCCGAGAATGCCGACAATCCCGCACATGCGGATCAATATCCCCCAAATCGTCGAAAAATCGCCTAAACGACCAGCTCAGTTTTTAGCGAAGTTCCTAAGGAACCAGATACTCAATAATTATTGCTGATTGAGACAGCACCGACGGCGACCGAGCCTCGCCTGCGTCGAACTGGCTGGGCCTTAAACCGCGCGCGTTAACTTGTTGTCAACAAATTTGGCCAACCCTTGCGTACCAAGGAGAGAGGCCATGAAAGGCTCATCCAACCGCAAAGGCCTGTCATCGATGGCGGTGCGCGCCAGCGAGACCACCGGCACGCACCTCGCGCATTGGCCGCCGCCCCAGCGCGGCAAGGAAAGCAAGCCCGTCTTCATCAAGCACGTCGCCGGCGAGCCGGCGAAGCGTGCCAAGCCGCGCGGCTGGCGCCTGACGCGCGCGATCTTCTCCGAATTCGCCGACGACGAATAGCGGCGCTCATTTCGCCGGCTTATTCCCTCGCGTCTTCATCTCGCGATAGCGCGCCGCACCACCTTCGCGGATGGTCTGCGGGCTCCGCTCCAGCGCCATGGCGTCATCAGGCACGTCGCGCGTGATCACGGAGCCCGAGCCGATATAGGCGCCGTTGCCGATTATCACCGGTGCAACCAGCGAGGAGTTGGTGCCGACGAAGGCGCCCTGCCCGATGATCGTCTTGTGCTTCTTGAAGCCGTCGTAGTTGCAGGTGATGGTGCCGGCGCCGATGTTGGAATTAGCGCCGATGATGGCATCGCCGATGTAGGAGAGATGGTTGACCTTGACGCCGGCCTCCAGCGTCGCGGCCTTGGTCTCCACAAAATTGCCGATGCGCGCGCCGTCGCCGAGCGAGGTGCCGGGCCGCAGGCGCGCATAGGGGCCGATCGAGACCTTCTTGCCGAGCTTGGTCTCGACGATATGCGAGAAGGAATGGACCACCGTGCCGTCGCCGATCGAAACGCCGGGGCCGATCACCACGAAGGGCTCGATCGTCACGTCCTTGCCGAATACGGTATCCGCGGCGAGATAGACGGTTTCGGGCGCGATCAGCGTGACGCCGGACTCCATCGCCACTTTCCGCAACCGCGCCTGCATCACGCCTTCAGCCTCGGCGAGCTGCGCCTTGGTGTTGATGCCGCGCACTTCGTCCTCGCTGGTTTCGATCACCACGGCATCCCATCCCTGTTCGCTGATAATGCCGACCGCGTCGGTCAGATAATATTCGCCCTTGGAATTCGCATTGCCGATCTTGTCGAGGATCGCGAGCGCGCGATGCCCGTCGATCGCCATAACCCCGGCATTGCACAGGTCGATCTTGCGCTCCTCGGCGCTGGCATCGGCCTGCTCGCGGATCGCGACCAGGCGGTCGCCCTCGACGATGAAGCGGCCATAGCCGGTGGGATCGGCGGCGCGGAAGCCGAGTGCGGCAATTGCGGCGCCTTTGGCCAGCGGCGCGCGCAGCCGCGCAAAGGTCTCGGCCGAGATCAGCGGCGTGTCGCCGAACGCAATCAGCAGATCATCCACGCCCCGCGCAATGACATCACGCGCCGCCAGCACCGCATGTGCGGTGCCGAGCCGTTCCTGTTGCACGAAGGTGAGCGCGTCGGGACGGATGCGCCTTGCTTCGTCCGCCACCGCCTGATGATCGGGTCCGATCACGACCGCGAGCGAGGTGCCGGTTCCCTTGGGCGCCGCGGCGAGCACGTGGGCGAGCAAGCTCTGGTGCGCGACAGGATGCAGCACTTTCGGCAGGTGTGAGCGCATACGCGTGCCTTCGCCGGCGGCGAGCACGATCGTGAGGCTGGAACGGGCGGTCATCGCAATCCTGTCAATCGGCCGAATCAATCGGCGCCAGCGGGCGACGGGCCGCCCTCATCAGCTATCGCCTTGCTACCCCCGCAAACGCCCGGAGTTCAAGTGCGACACGCTTTTCCTGTTAATGTTCCCTGATTGATTCGGGGAAGCCGGACAGGGGTTGGGCACTTAACGTTCATGGCAAAGGATTCCGACCCACTGGCGGATGCCTTCGGCGCCAAGGAGACCGGCGGGCTGTTCTCCGGACTTGTGGCCGAGGAGAGTTCGTTCGATCGCGGCATGATGTGGCGGCTGGGCTCATGGGGCGTGACGGCCGTCGGCGCCGTGGTGCTTGCCGTGTTCGCCAACCAGGCCCAGCTCGGCTGGCGGCGCGACCAGGTCGCATCCGCCGATCTCGCGCGCCAGGCCGACCGGCTCCGGATCCTGACCAAGGAGAGCCAGAACGAGGCCCGCCGGCTCGCCTCCGCCATCGAGACGCTGAACACCGATCGCGACCGGCTCTATTCGCGCGTCACCGTGCTGGAGCAAGGGCTCGATTCCGTGACCGGCGCCATCGCCAAGCAGACGACAACGCCGCCGCAGGCGTCCGTTGCGAAGCCGCAGGACGCGCCGGCCTTGATCGGCCCGCCGGCGCCCGGCATCGCGCAGGTCGCCTCGACACCGGCTCCGGCCAACGACAGGCCGCGCGCCGAGGCCGCAAAGGAGCCGTGGAGTCCGCCGCCGCAGAGCGCGGCCGCGGCCTCGCTGGTCGCGCAGTCGCCGGCGACGAATTCGGCACTGCCGATGCTTCCGTTGGTCCCATCCAAATCGATCATGGCGCCGCCCGATCCGGCCGCCCCGAAACTGGTTCAGCCCGAGGCCGCAGAGAAGGCGACCGAGAAGGCTGCCGAGACGAAGCCAGAACCGGCGCCCGCTCCGATCGAAGTCGCCGCGGCACCTGCCAAGCCGCCGGAGGCCGCCGAAAGCGAGGCTCCCGCGATCGCGGTCCAGCAGACGCGCTTTGCGATTGATCTCGGTGGCGCCAACTCGCTCGATGGCCTGCGCGCGCTGTGGCGCGGGGTCACCAAATCCAATCCCGAAATCGCAGCGCTGCGGCCGATCATCATGATCAAGGAAGGCAACACCGGCCTTGGCATGCAGATCCGCCTCGGCGCCGGTCCGCTGATCAATGCAGCGGCTGCAGCAAAACTCTGCGCCGGCCTCGCCGAGAACGACCGCCACTGCGAGACCACCGTGTTCGACGGCCAGCGGCTGTCAATGCGCGGCGGCCAAGAGAAGAAGCAGGACAAGGGGCAAGACAAGACCCAAGACAAGACCCAAGACAAGACGCAAGACAGGGTTCAGGAGAAGAACTCCGACAAGAACCAGGACTCGGTGCCGCAAGCCGAGACCGCCCCGGCGCCCGCGCCGGCCGCCAAGCCGGACAAGCATCGCCGCAGCTATTCCTCAAAACGCTCGTCGAAGCGCGAGGAGCCCGCGCCTGCTCCTGCGGCGCAGCCGGCCGCACAGCCGAAGCCGGAGACGGCGTCGGCGGGATCGACGCTGTCGTCGTTCTTCAGAAGGTAGCTTACCTCGCGGCAATTCATCAGCGTAATGGGTGAAGGATCTCACGCAGGTCGCGAGAAACTTGCGCCTCCCCTGTTGCCCCGTTCCACCATCCCGACCATATTGCCGCCATGACAAAAAAGCCCTTCCGCCTCACGCCCTACCAGGTGCAGTTCCTAATCGTCGTCGGCTTCGCCAGCGTCGGCTATGCGCTCTATCTGCGCTATCTCGGAATCGAAAACTCGCAGGTCGGTCTCGCCTGCGACGCCGGGCTTCAGACCCTGGTCTGCAAGGCGCGCTCGGTCTCGACCGTGCTGTTCAAGAATTCGGTGTTCGGCATCGTCGCGCTGGTGGTGGCAACGCTGAACCTGATGCGGCCGTCCATCGTGCTGCTCACCGCCGGCATCATCGCCGCGGGCCTTGGCATCGTGCTCTACAATGTCGTGCTGTCGGGCCTGGCGATCGGCCTGCTCATTCTTGGATTTGCTCGGCCCGCGCCCGCCACAGCGTGAGCGCGAACAAGAGATAGATCGCGCAGGTCCACAGCGACTGCCAATTGTCGCGGCCCTCGTTGAACAGCACATAGGCCGCCGACAGCGTCAGCACGCCGGCGAAGACCGATTCCGCGATCGGACGCTGGCCGATCTGCGGCCGGTTCAGCATCAACAGCGCAAACGGCACAACCGCCATCGTCAGCGCGGCGTAAGGGAAATCCTTGTAGCGCGGGTCGAACACGAATCCGAGCGCGGTCTGCGCCGCGATGACCGCCGTCACTGCCAGCGTCAAGCCGAGCACGGCGGTGAGCTTCGACCATTTCCGGCCCTCGCGCGGACCAAGCAGATCGAGGAAGGTCGGAAGGCTGCGGCCGATCACCATCGCCTGCGCGCAGAAGATCGGCGACAGGATGCCAGCCGCGAGCAGCGCGCCCCACAGCAGCCAGCCGCCGATGCCGTAGCTCTCGTAGTACATCTTGTCGGCGCCGATCCCGAGCAGAATGCCGGCCGAGGTTGCCGAGATCGCCACGCCGAGCCAGGACGAGAAGCGCGGCGTCCACGGTCTGCGCCGCAACGTCAGGCCCGCGACCGCGAACACCAGCACGGAGAGGCCCATGCCGGCGGCCATGTACCATTTCCAGTACGGGAAATTGCTGATCGGCTCGCCCGGCGGATATTTCAGGCCACGGCGCACCGAGTCATAGAGGCCCCAATAGCCGCCGACGGTGCCTTCCAGTTTGCGCTTCCACGGCTGGTCGTAGGACTCGATCAGATTGACGCGGAATTTCTGCGCTTTCGCCAGACTCAGGATCTCCGAGACCACGCGCGCCTGGTTGGTGCGCGACGGCAGCGCGCCATCTCGCATGCGCCCTTCGCTCGGCCAGCCGGTTTCGCCGATCAAAATCTCCTTGCCGGGAAATGCGACCGCCATGCGCTCGCGGATCTGTTCGACATGGGAGGCGGCGAACTTGGCCCGCACCGGATTGTCTTCCCAATAGGGCAGGATGTGGATCGTGACGAAGTCGACGGCGTCATAGATCTCGCGATTCCTGAGCCAGAACTCCCAGACATCGGCATAGGTGACGGGCACGCTGACCTGCGCCTTCACCGAGCGGATGATGGAGACGAGGTCCGCGGTCGTCATCTCGCCGCGCAGCAGCACTTCGTTGCCGACGATGATGCTGGTGATGATCCCGGGGAAATCCTTGGAAAGGCGAATGGCGAGCGCGGCCTGCTCGAAATTCTTGGTGCGGTTGCTGGAGAGCCAGATGCCCTGGAGCACCTTCAGCCCGCCGATCCGGGCCGCGATCGCCGGCACCTGGTCGAGCCCGTTCTCCATCGAATAGGTGCGGACGCAGTCGGTGATCTCCTTGAGCTGGCGCAGGTCCTGCTCGATCTGATCGGCCTCGATATGAGTCCATGCGTTCAGCGGCGACTGCTCGCCGCGGAACGGCGCGTAGGAGACGCATTGGACCTTGTCGGCGGGATCGATCGGGGCGCGCGCGAGCGAGATCGGCGTGGCAAGCCACCACCACACGGCAGCGATCGCACCCAATGAAACGAGCAGAAGCGCCAGTGGCGTACGAAGAGAAATCGGTTCCGTCCTCCGCGAAGGGCCGTCGATTACCTGCTAGCACGCCGTCTGCCAAGGGGGTGACTCCGTTATGGATCCATCCCTCCCCTGAGGAATTTACCTGCGGCCGTTCGACCGAGGCCTAGGATCGTGACTTTGCTGGACAAAATTCCAGATTCAGGCCATGGACTGGGGAGGACTTTTCCGCCGCATTGGAGACCCATTTGGACGCCATCACCGAGCGCGTCCGCGAAGGTCCTGACGCGGACGGTCAGTGATATATTGGGGAATTCATGCGGCAACGGGTGTTCGAGTTACGAAATGCGGTCCTGCGGCAGTTCGCCGCCACCTTGGCCGTTTCTTCCCTTGTCATCCTGATGGGTATCGGCCTGATGGGTATCGGCGCGGCCTCCGCCCAGAGCGGCACGCCCGCCCCCGACCAGAGCAAGGCAGCCGCCCAGCCCGCCGACACGGCCAAGGATGCCGCTCAGAATCAGCGCCGCACCGACGAATTCGCCGAAGCAGCCCAGGTCATCAGCGGCCCGGCCGGCAACCCCGAATGCGTCTGGCTCGGCCGCCGCGTGGTGCGGCTGATGTGGCGGGACGACCTCGATACCGCATTCCGCCATCTCGACCTCTATGACCGTTTCGGCTGCCCCGGCGGCCACATCCAGGCCGCCTTCCGCTGCCTGACCCGCTTCGGCGGCCAGATCGATCCCAAGGTCGCCGAAACCCTGGACAGCCGTGTGCACGCTTGCTGGATCAACCCGGCGTCGCAGCCGCAGCAGGCGGCGGCCGCGGCCTCGCAGCCGGCCGCGCCCGCATCGGGCAATGCGCAGCCGCAGCCGGCCGCGAGCCCCTCGCCGGCGGCAAGCCCGTCACCGGCGCCCCCGAAATAGCCGCGATTGTTTCAGCCTCCGTTCAGGAACGATCGGCGATAGAAGCAATTGGCACTGCTGCGAATTTCGAAATGTGCATGCCCTCATTCGGTCATGAGGCGATGACAGTTGTGAAACCGCGCGGCAGAGGTATGCTCCATTTGCCGCGGACTTGGTCGGATCTCGGGGTCGGATCCGCTTCCCTGCCCCCTCAGCCCCTTTTGGTTTAGCCGCGATGCGGGTTGTCGCCGCCGTTCTGTTGCTTGTGTCCGCGCTCCACGCCGGCCTCTGGGGAGTCTTGCGCGACAAGGAACCCGCGCCCGACTTCAAGGGCCTGCTGCCCAGCGTCTCCTATGCCCCGTTCGAGGGCTCGGCTCATCCTGATATCGACAACATTCCGACGGTGGAGAAAATCCGCGCCGACCTGAAGACGCTGTCGACGATGACGCGCGCGATCCGCCTTTATTCGTCCACGGGCGGCGTGGAACTGGTGCCGCCGATCGCGGCGGAGTTCGGCCTCAAGGTCACCGTCGGCGCGTGGATCGACAAGGACAAGGATCGCAACGAGCGCGAGATCAAGGCCGCCATCGAGCTCGCGCGCAAGAACAGCAACGTCAACGGCGTCGTCGTCGGCAACGAGGTGATCTACCGCGGCGAGCAGAAGGTCGAAGACCTCATCGAGATGATCAAGAAGGTCAAGGGCGCGGTCCGCGTACCCGTCACGACCGGTGAGATCTGGAACATCTGGCGCGACAATCCCGACCTCGGCTCCAACGTCGACTTCATCGCCGCCCACGTGCTGCCCTATTGGGAAAACTTCCGCTCGGATCAGGCGGTCGACCAGGCCGTCGACCGCTACAATCTGTTACGCAACCTGTTCCCCGGCAAGCGCATCGTGATCGCCGAATTCGGCTGGCCGAGCGCGGGTTACAATTTACGCAACGCCGACCCCGGTCCGTTCCAGCAAGCACTGACCTTGCGCAACTTCGTCAGCCGCGCCGACGCCATCGGCATGGAATACAACATCGTCGAGGCCATCGATCAGCCCTGGAAATACTTCGAAGGCGGCGTCGGTCCGTACTGGGGCATCCTCAACGCCAGCCGCGAGCCGAAATTTGCCTGGACCGGCCCGGTGCAAAATCCCGATTATTGGAAGCTGATGGGTGTGGCGCTCCTCGTCGGTATCCTGCTGTCGCTGCCAATCCTGCGGCTGCAGCAGCCGACGGCGAAGCAGGCGTTCCTGCTGTCGGCCACCGCCAACGGCGTCGGCGCCTGGGCTGCCACCGTGTTCGCGTTCTGGAACGGGCACTATTTCATCTTCGGCTCGGCCTTCGCGCTCACGCTCGGCATGATCCTGCTTGTTCCCCTCGTGCTGATCGCGATGGCGCGCATCGACGAGATCGCGGCCGTCGCGTTCGGCCGGCCGCCGCAGCGGCTGCTCACGAAAGGCAAGCCGGTCGAGGACGTGCCCGAGAATTATTGCCCGAAGGTCTCGATCCACATCCCCGCTTATTTCGAGCCGGTCGAGATGCTCAAGCAGACGCTCGATGCGCTGTCGCGGCTGAACTATCCGAACTACGAATGTGTCGTCATCATCAACAACACGCCGGACCCTGCCTTCTGGCAGCCGATCCAGGATCATTGCCGCACGCTCGGTGAACGCTTCAAGTTCATCAACGCCGAGAAGGTGCAGGGCTTCAAGGCCGGTGCGCTGCGCATCGCGATGGACCGCACCGCCGTCGACGCCGAGATCATCGGCATCCTCGATGCCGACTACGTCGTCGATCCCGACTGGCTGAAGGACCTCGTGCCGGCGTTCGCTGATCCCAGCGTCGGCCTGGTGCAGGCGCCGCAGGAACATCGCGACGGCGACCTGTCGATCATGCACTACATCATGAACGGCGAATATGCCGGGTTCTTCGACATCGGCATGGTCCAGCGCAACGAGACCAACGCCATCATCGTGCACGGCACGATGTGCCTGATCCGCCGCGCCGCGATGGACATGGCCGGCGGCTGGTCGTCCGACACGATCTGCGAGGACAGCGATCTCGGCCTTTCGATCCAGCAGCTCGGCTGGACCACGCACTACACCAACCACCGCTACGGCCAGGGCCTGCTCCCCGACACCTACGAGGCCTTCAAGAAGCAGCGTCACCGCTGGGCCTATGGCGGCCTCCAGATCGTCAAGAAGCACTGGCGGAACTTCCTGCCCGGACGGAGCCGGCTGACGCCCGACCAGAAGCGCGAATATGGCCTCGGCTGGCTGAACTGGCTGGGTGCCGAAAGCCTCGGCGTCGTCGTGGCGCTGCTCAACCTCGTCTGGGTGCCGATCGTCGCCTTCGCCGACATCGCCATCCCCGACAAGATCCTGACGCTGCCGATCATCGGCGCCTTCATCGTCTCGCTCGTACACTTCTTGTCGATGTACCGCGCGCGCGTCGCGATCAAGCCCGGCCAGATGCTGGGCGCGATGATCGCGGCGATGAGCGTGCAGTGGACGGTGTCGCGCGCGGTGGCGCAAGGACTGATCACCGAGCACATCGCGTTCGCGCGCACCTCCAAGGGCGGCCTGTCGAGGATGTCGATCGAGTTCCAGGCGTTCTGGGAGGCCGTGATCGGCGCCCTGCTCCTGATCGGTGCCGGCGTGCTGGTGGCCTCCAACAGCTACCGCCAGATCACGGAGATCTACATCTTCGCCGGCGTGCTGGTGCTGCAGAGCCTGCCGTTCCTGGCCGCGGTCGCCATCGCCATCCTCGAGCTCAGCCGCATCAACTCGTTCCAGTTCTGGCGCGACAGCGCGATCCGCACCGCCGAGCTGATCGGCTTGCGCCCGGTCGCGCTACCCACCCCCGCCGGCACGCCGCAGCAAGTGCCGGTGCCGAGCGAGGTCCGGCGGGAAGCGAACTGACGGGGCTCCGAGCGTGGCATCCGTCCCGTGGGCGGACGTCGCGGCTTCTTCGGCGTGGATGACGGCCGCCATTCGGGTTGAAAATCCCGGCTCAAGCATTGGAAACGGCGAGCGAATTCCCGCTGTTGCCTTCAAGTTCGGCAACCACCCGAGCTATTGACCTCCGCGCCCCATCCCCCTACACAGCGCGGGCCGAAAGCATGATCCGGAAACAGCCGGTTTTTCCGCAACGCTTGCGTCGATGTGGCGGCAAGACATGCTTTTCCAAATGACCGAAGACGATGGCTATTTCTGTGAAGCCATCAGCGGCCATGGGAGCGCGTAGCTCAGCCGGTAGAGCACGTGACTTTTAATCACGGGGTCCTGGGTTCGAGCCCCAGCGCGCTCACCAAGCAAAATCAAGACCTTAGCTGCAAAATCAAGGCGCTTCTTCTCGCATCGAGAATCTCGCGTGCACACTCCATGCACACTGACGCGGCATTGTCATGCTGAGCGCAGTGGATCTTGTTGGCTGGATACTGCTCGCGGTCGTCTTCGTCGCAGCGCTGTCAGCGGAGAAGCCGCTCCGCTAATTCTCACAACCGCAATACGCAGTAGCTCTCGCAAGTCTGGACCTACTAGCAATCGATAATTTGCGCGCTCTTTGCGATGCCGCTTTGATGGCCCCATGCCCGCCCCCGTCCGCATCCGTAAGCATGAAGCTGTGCCCCAGTGCGGCAGCTACGAAGTCTGCTTCGCCGATGGCCGGCCGAGCGTTTATTTCTATTGGGACGATAACCCCGGCCGTCGCTCTATTCGTCAAGTCGCGACCGGCGCCGAGGCTCTTGAGCAGGCCCGGGCACTCGCAAGGGCGGAGCTTGCTCGACATCGAACGACGAGATGAAAAATAGGAACGACGACTGCGGGCGTTTAGTTGAATGGCCGCCGCATCCCCAGCCGGCGGAGCGGCCCCGGCCCTATTCACAGTCTCCCTTGAAGCCGGGACCGTCTGTCCGCCAACAGAGGCCCGCCAGCGTGAACCGGCGGCTTGAGTCGCTCCATGCTCGGTCGCTATTGCGGTTCAAATAGGCACTCACGCAAACCTTAGGGCAGCGCGCTGGAACAGCCGAACCGCGCCATTGCCCATGGCGTGAGCAAGCCTTACCGCCAACCAATTGACGGGGAGGAAGGCGACCGCCGTGGCGAACGACAGCGCAACAATGGCAATGTCAATTGCTAGCCGTGCGGCCATGTCCTGTCCGAAGTGGCGCATTAGCGGCTCTCCCACGATCCACATCACCGGGCCATGCACCAGATAAAGCGGAAAGGAAATAGCGCCAAGTCGTGACGACAGCTTGCCTTCCGCAAAGCTCCGGGCTGGCCCCCATGCAATGACCCCGACAACGAACGCTATGGACGCTGCGCTCCCAGCCCAGACCGTCTGAGGAAGGACAAATGGAGCGGCGACACCAACCGCTAGTAAAACCGCACCAGGTTTGGCGCCTATGCGTTCCAGCCATCCTGCGCGGTAAGCCTCTGCCATTGCGACGCCAGCAGGGAATAGCGCAAGAAGGGATGCGCTCTGCTCTTGAGAGAATGCCAATGCAGCGGAACACAGCACCAGGATAGCAATGCGTCCAGGCAGTTCTCGAAGCAGCAGGACCCCCATCAGAACGATCACCGAGCCCCAAAGCTCGATGCTCATCGTCCAGAGTGCACCGATATAGGTGGCCGAGAAATCATAGTTTAAAAAGACATCGAGCAGGGCAAATCTGAACAGATGTTCGATGCTGGGCTGAAACGTCAGCATGTCCTGGAAGATCGGGAGCCGTTCCGAAGGTGGGCGCAGCAACCCCGTCGCGAGCGCAATGTTCATGATCGCGCACGCACCGAGAACAGGAACGGCAAGCCGAACGTATCGACCGGCCGCTATCCTGATCCATGATCTCAGGTCACCTTTGGAGAGATAACCGATGGACAGTGCGAACCCTGAGACCAGAAAAAATACGAAGATGGCGTTGCCGGCGTTGAAAGGCAAAAAGAAGGGCAGCCATCCGATCTTAGCGCCGACGGGGAGACCCTCATGGAACACGTGGAAGAGTACCACAACCACGGCACCCCACCCTCGAAGTCCATCAAGAAAACCAAGCCGCAATGGAGCCCTCCCGCTCCAGCTACCAGTACCATCCTGATAATTGGCCCGCCAGCGTGAACCGGCGGGCCTATCGCGTCAGGGTTGGAATCGTTTGGCCAGTAGCGCCAGGGACATGCTGGCCTTGAGCAGATAGCGGTACACCTTCAGCTTAGCGTCCAGGTGAGGAGCTGGATCAGGCGCATTCCAGCCCGCCCTTCATAAGATCGAGTCGTGCACTGATCTCAAGCGCTACCTGATGCATCCCGTCCACGCATGTGTCGGCATCAGGCCCGGCGAGGGCGACAACAAGCAAGCCGACGAGGGCCTGTGCCTCCCTGAGGAGATCTAAGGGCGCCTGGGTCATGCCATCACCGTATGCTGCCAGTCCTGCCAGCCTACCTGCTCCAGAAGGCCGTCATGGTCGCCGATGCCGGACTCCGTTGGGTCGTCCTCAAGGTCGCGACGGTCCCCGGCAGCCCAACGGGTTTGATCGCCGCCTCCCATGGACGGATCGCAGCTGCCGAGGGATGGCTCGTCATCGAGGTCATTCTCTGCCGGGTCGTCGTCCTCCAGCTCGCTGTCGTCGCCTTCGTCCTCGGGCTCCAGCTCCATATGGTTTTCGGTCGCGTCCAGAAACCGGATCAGCCGGTCGATCTCGTCTCTGGCCTCCTTGCGGAGTCTGCCGATGGCTTGGAAGATTTGCTCGGGGGATATGTCGGTGCGAACGTAAAGCTCACCAGCGGACTCCGCTGCGCTTCCTAGGGACGTTTTCATGGTCGAGGCTTCCAGGTCTTGGCTTGTCACAGCCGTCACCAGCATCGGGCCGGCAGCCGGGGGGTGACAAACAGCCTGGAAGACTGCTCGGAGCGCCTTTAAGGGTTGCCCCTCTGGACATAGCGCACCGTCCCCGGCCATAATGGCCAAGTTGGTGCGCCGCCAAGCGCTACCGATGAGCGCCTGAGGAAACCCGCCAAGGTCTCCTACGCGCAGCTGAGGCCACCCCGCCAAGGGTCGCCTGTATTCCAGGTCCGGGTTGTCACACCCACGGACACGCTGCACCTGATTTGCTTAAAAATCCATCCCCTTTCGGGGCGCCTTGGCGCTTTGGCTAATTGTTCGCTGTGTGGTTGTGGTGCTAGAAGTGCCCACGGGGGCACCAATCCAAATGATATTTCGCTTACTCTACTGCGTGGCTTTGTTTGCGATCACCGCGCAGGCAGCAGGGGCCGAGGAGATTCGAATTGGCAGCCTTGCAGCCACGGACGCGGCCTCTCCTGCCGCCGTCGTTGCCAGAGTGACATCCGCTTATTTCAACAGGATCAACCAAAACGGAGGAGTTGCCGGCCATCAAATCCGTCTCATTTCGTATGATCACGGTGGCGACCCGAAGAAGGCTTTAGACTTGACGCGCAAACTCTTCGAAGAAGATCACGTCTCGTTATTGACTGGCCTGGATAGAAAAACGATAGATGCCGCCGCACCATACATTCGCTTCAAGCAAGTCCCGCTGATGTATGAATCTCAGGATGAGATTGCCGACGAAGCAGCGTTAAAAGCGGCAACGCTGGGCGAATACATTCTGAACGCGAAGCCAGACGGAAAAATCGCCATCATATTTGAAACAGGAAAGTCGGTCAGTGCGGTTGATGGTTTCTTCTACGGTCTGGGAGCCGCTAACGCACGGCGCATGATAACGAACATGCTCAGAAGTGATGAATGGACCGGCAACCGCGTTGCCAGAGTGAGTGGATCGAGCGCCGATTTTCTTGCTGTTTTTGGCAGTCGCGCATTCCAATCCGATACTATGAAGCAAACCGTCGGACTTGAATGGAAGCCAACCCTTGCGATAACTGACCAACTCGGCCTCGCTCCTGCGGAGGGCGCGATTAGCGCCATGGTCCACTTAAAACCCATAGAATTGACTGATGACGAAACCCTTCGCTGGCAACGATTCAAGGACGAGCTTGAACCGAGCGACGCCGCCTCTGATTTTGCGATCGAGGGCTTTTTGCAGGCACAGTCTTTGACCAGAATTTTGAAACAGTGCGAGACGGATCTTTCCAGCGCCTGCCTGAGACGGACCTATGCATCCGAGAAGGACATGCGGACAGAACATATTTATGTCAGCTCAATCGCTCGCTTCGATGGCACATCATGGATTGAACCGACGCCTAGAGAGGCCAGGGCTTATTGAATCCGCCTCCCAGTTGCCGCCGCATTGTTGAAACGTAAACGGGCTGCTACCCGATGCAATATTCGGTTATGAAGACGACGCCAACAGATCCGGCAATGGTGCTCGCCTCCACAAAGCGCAGAATTGCGCTGTGGAAGGGCGCGCCTGAGTCGGGGCCATAGAGTGGCTGACTAACGGGTCCAGATGAAGTTTTTCAATCGCGGATCCGCGCTGAAGGCATGGCGGTCGAAAGCGATCAAGATGTGAGGTGCTTCGCATACAGCGCGCACCCCATTTGCATCCAGATGAAGTTTCCAACTCTGACGGTCGACCGGCTCGGGCTTAGCAAACGTCTTTGGAGTTAGGATCGCCAAGTTCGGTCGCTTTTCCGGATCTCGCACCGATGAGTACTTGATGACATCGATTCCGGCTTGGCGCGCACCATCAGCAATGGCCTGCCCGGCTGTATAGTCGACCAGATGGTAGAGAGATGGATTGTCAATATAGGGGCTCGCAGTCAGGTCTAGAGTTCGCTCTGCAGCGACCCCGACCGCAAAGGCCGTGTATTCTCCGGGATTCTGAGGCCAAGAAGTTCCTGGCGACTCTGCGAAGAAGAGAACGCGGTAGAAGGACATCTCAGCGATTGCGGTGCCTGGATGTTCTGCGGTGTAAAATACGCCGTTGGCTGCGTTGGGCCTACGAAACCTGCTCCCATTGGGGTTTGTCGCACTATACCGAAACGGGGTCATCAGAAGAAAGTGGAGGGCTTCGCAGCCCGACGGCACTGGGGGCTTCGTCTCCTCGATAAGGTTCTCGAGAATCTCTTGCTCTTCGAGCGTATCGGTTACCTTCATGGTCGAGGCTTGATGTTGAGCCTCGACCAGGCGCCACGACGTGGTGGTAAGCGCTGCTGCGTTAGATGATAGCTCTTCTGGTGTCCAAGTATCGGATGACATCAACGAGCCCCTGCACCTTTTGGATCGCATCGAGCGGCCGAGCCTTCAGCGCTATGTTTTCGTTTCTCAGCCATTCGCTGGCCGTTTTATCATCACCACTTACAATTGCATCCAGTGATCGATAGAGCCGAACGAATAGGGCTGCCAATTCGAACGGCTTGCCTCGCTCAAGCACGTACTCACCGTTTTTCATGCGAGAGATCACTGATTCGGAAAGGCCAAGGACATTACCCAGAGCGCGCTGGGACATGCCCAATCGGTCTGCTGCCCTAATTGCCGCCTTGGTAAGAACCAGTCCTTCCTTAGAGGGCTCTCGTACGACCTCCGCCACCGGTAACATATCACCGCCTCCTCCGTCTAAAGAAAGAATAGGGACGCCTTCTTTCATTAGCAAGGCAATTTCTAATGAATGATTAAGTTCCATCAAACCACCCCCATGTTCGGGTACGCGATCGGCCGGTTGAAATTGGAATTCGAGACCACGGGCGCACCACCAGGCTCGCTGAAGCACAGCGCCACCGCGTCACCCTCGTCAGGGCTCGGCATGCCACGCTTTTTCATCTCGTCCTTGCTCTCCAACACCAGCCGCCCGTCGCTCATGTAGCGGTACCCAGGGCCGCAGATGTCGGTCTGCAAGCTATCGCTGTCGGGCAGCGAGAAGTGAGAGCCCTCTAGGGCCGTCTTCAGGTGGGACCACATCTCGGCACGACGGTTGGCGGGGCCGCCGGAAGGCTTGCCGCTATCATCCAACGGCGGGGGGTCGATCGGCTTTGAGCCGAAGTTGACCGCGTTGAGCTGGCCGCTGCCGAAGGCGCCGCCGTAGCCTTGCTCAACCAGACGGTCATAGATGCCAGCGCCGAGACCGCCCACATCGATATTGACCTTGGCCGGCTTGTCGTCACGCATGAGCTGAGCCACCCAGCCCGCAACCTGCATGGTGTCGAGGTGCTTCCGCTTCTCGATCCTCTCGATGGCGCTGCCACGACGCCAGGCAATGGCCGTGCTGTCGGCGCCGAAGCGGGCGGGATCGACGCCAACGATCAGCGGACCAGTCCCCTTGTGTTCCTTCTTGCGAGCACGCAAAACCAGCTCGTGAGGAATGAAGCTGTCGAAGCTGGAGGCGAGAAACGCTTCATCGGGGGTCAGCGGATACTCGCGCTTGAAATAATTGATGTCTCCCTTGTCCGCGATCTTGCAGCGGCGCCAGTAAATCTGCTCGGCGTCGAGGTGATGCAGCTCGGCTAGCTGCTTTTCCTCGGTGCTCATCGCGAAGTCGTCCGGGAGCGCCTTGCGGTACGTCGGATCTTCCGACCACGGCAGAAACACAGCGAGGAAGCTGTTCTCGCCGGCCAGGGCCTTGCACCAGAACTGGTGAAACTCGTCACCGAACTGGTTGCCGGTGGTCTCGATGATGATCTCAGTATCCGGTAGGTCCGGCACCGTCTCCATCAGTGCGGCGAGCTGTTCCTTGAGGTTGACCCAGAAGGCCGCCTCGGAGGCGTGCAGGGCCTGAGCCGTTGACGATCGGCCGGCGCCGTCCTCAGTTGCAACTGAGACGAGATAGCCGCTATCGATATTGCTGAACTTCAGCTCTTCGGCATTCGAGGCGCCGGTGACAGGCCGCATGTCCTCCGGCATCAGGTCGTGCATGCGCTTCACCAGGCCGAACAGATTACGGACGGCCGGCTTCTCATGCGCCACGATTGCGGTCAGGAAGCCCGGATTCTTGATGGTTTTGTGGTAGTAGCGGCCGGCAACATAGGTGCTGACGCCTTCCTGACGGGCCTTGAGGACCACAATGCGGACCATGCCGGTCCTGGCGCGCTGCTCCTCGATGATCGTGTGCAGCTTCCTTTGCACAGGATTGAACTTGAACGGGACAACGCCGCCGGCTTTGGGCCTGATCTTCAGATAGTGCTCGGCGAAATACTCTAGATCGCCGTCGAGCCGCTCGGCATGATCGAGCACGCCGCTGATTTGGTCTGTCCAGTGCTGCATCAGTGCAACGTATGCCCGTCGCTCGACGTTTCGTGCGCGAAAGCACGCAATGCCGCTCGCGCTACTTCCAACGGCACGCCCATCTGACAAGCAACGTGCTCAGCGATGCGATTACGCTCTGCCACCGCAGCCATGAATACTGGATCAGTCAACCCGCTGAGGATTCCGCTCACTTCTTTTCCTCCAGCAAAGCTGCTGCTTGCTTGCAGGGGCACCCCCAGGCCTTGCCCTCAAGTTCGCGGCGCAAGGCGGGTGGAGGTATAGAGAAGTTTGTCTCCGCGCGAAGCTCTTCGACGCGCCTGTCAATCAGGGCGTCTGCCTCGGCCTGAATTTCCTTCATTCGATTAAGTAGCGTCTTTTGCTTCAACATTCTCTGTCTCGCTCTGTTTCAGCTTTAGCCGAGCAAGCGCTGCTTCTTGCTGCGCCTGCTTGATTACTCTGGTCTGGTCCTTGTCGCGGGATGCCAGATATTGCTGCAATTCATAGGGAAGTTCACCGAACCGAGGCCGCATAGCCTTGGGCCACGACAGAGGAGCCTCGATCTTGGCGAGATGGTTCAGTGCAGCCGACACCGGATAACCCGATGTCGGATCTGCCTGCCCCCGCCGCAAATGGCACCGAGAAATCTCGACAACCATCCGCGCAAAATGGTCTATTCCCAGATGCCTGCTCTCCAGCACATACAATGCGATTGAGGCAGGACGAGCCGGGAGCGACGCAACGCCCTTCTGCTCACACCATGCAACGAACTCGGCCGGCAAGGTGCCGTGCGATACGTCAGCCGGAGGGCCGATCTGCCTTGCCACAGCGGCGCTGATGGACCGTGCATGATGCTCGGCGTTCTCCATCTCCGCATTGACCAGGGCCTTGAGGACAGGGCTGCTCAACGACCAGCCTTGCGCAACGTGTGGTGCACCTGCTTCAGATTCCGACGAAGCGTGACCATCTCGTGATACTTTCGCAGGTCCGAGGTGTCCGCGTTGCTGTACTCGGTGTCGATCTGATCGAGAATGCCCGATCGTTTGGCGTGGCCGTACAGCTGAAATTCCTGAAGCATCCCGTCAGGGCTGATATCTTCCCCGCTCCAGTTTTTCGAAACGTCACGCGCAGCATCAATGAAGTTGCGATCGTCATCTGACATGGATCAGCTCCGTGCTTTCTTGGCTTTGTAAAGTTTGAAGACGTCCTCGGCGTTGCCGGTTGCCGTCGCTTTCTGCCTGAGCGACATAATCTCGCTCGCGTCCCGGTCGCCGGGTGATCTGGCGAGGCCAGGCCTCTGAACTGAGGGGACAGGTTTGGGGATAGCTTTCGCGGGCGCCTTCTGGATCGCGTGGAATTTGGCAGCCGCCACCATCATGGCTTGCACCTCTGCACTGCGCAGGATCGGGTGATCGATCATGGCCCTCCCGAGAGACTCCCGCTCGATGCCGAGCGACTTGGCGTAGTCCGCCACTTCGTTCGCCACGTCGTTCGTGATTTCTACTCCCATGGTCTTGAGGCGAGCATCTTCCGCCTTTGCCCATGTTTCGACCTGTTGGTGCTCGACAGCGGCACGATGTTGCTCGGCCTGCTGCTGCGCCTGAACGATCGTGTTCGTGCGGGCGAGGATGTTCATGGCTTTCTGAAAGGCCGGCGGATCGACCTGTGCAAGCAGCTCCATCCCCTGCTCGAACTGCGCCGGCTGCAAGCCCATGAGGTGCGGTACGACCTCCCCAAGCGTCGCCAACGTGTGCAGACGCGCGCTCTCCAGGCCCGTTGAATAGGCCTGGGTTGCCTGCTCGGCCCTTGTAAACTCCTCCGCGATGGCTTGCCGAACCTGCGGATGCTTCAGCGCCTTCTGAACCTCGGGATGGATCTCGCCATCTGCCGGGGCCACGTAAGTCTCCTCAGCCGGCGTCTCCGAACGTGCCTCGCTAGCGGGCGCCGTGTCGGCCTCCAGATCGACGCCATAATGCTCGGCCAGCTTGGGATCGCCGTTGATCCTTTCGGCGCGAGCCCTGTCAATCTGGTCTCTGGTCTGTTCAATGCCAAGAAGCTCGCGGCCGGCTTGCTCGAAAGAGTATGACTGCGTGAGCGCCGCGTGTGCCTGTTCAGGCGTGATAGCAAGATTGGGCTCAACCTTTTCGCCGGTATCGGCATAGGTCAGCTCGCGCTTTATGGGCTGGCCGTCAGCATCCCCACGCTTGCGCTTATATTGCTCATAGACCGCCTCGGGTGAATCATCTGTCGGTGCGGCTGGCGCATTTACGTGGGTATACCCCTGATCGGCCTCGACGCCCTCGATGCCGAACTTTTCCTCGCCGCCAGTGAACTGCCCCGAGGAATCCCTCGGAGCTTCTACTGTCGAGGTGTCCATTTCACTCATCAGCGCTTCTTGCCTCCAGTGGGCTTCGGCGTGGTAGCTTTGCGGATCACCGCAGATTCAACAGCCCGGTACTCCTTTCGGGACGAGTCGCCGCGCCGGAAGCTGTCATCCGCCTGCTGAAGGTCTTCGAGGTCGCGCATCAATTCCTTACCCATCGTGCTTTCCTTTCAAGTTCGCCGGCGGTATTGCCGGGGTGAATGGTCGGTTTGTCGCGCTGGTACATCCGCAGTCGCGATGGCACCCCGACCTGCCGTCGTCAGATAATTCTCAGGATTTTGTTGAGCACGATCGTAGGCTGCACGGTGCGATGAGCGCCGCCGCCTGTGTTGTTCGAATTAACCGTGATGGTGTTGTTGCCCGTAGAATTGAGCAGGCTTAGGTTTCCGCCCGAACCAGCATCAGACGCCGTCACCTGCGTACCGCCGCCCTGCGCAGAACCCGCATTTGGGCCGTTGACGACCCTCTGCACCGTTGTGACGGTGATGGCGTTGCTCGCGCTTGATGTGATCGATGGAATTTGCGCCGCTGTCAGCGTCTGGCTTTCGCCACCCCCGATATTTCCTAGGACACCGCTATCTGAACCAAAAAAGGTTCCGGTAAGGCGTCCCGCGTATGTGCCGCCCATATTATCCTTGCCGGCGATGACGCGACCGCGAAGGTCTGGAACATTGAAGGTAGTCGAACCGTCTCCACTGCCGTAGGCAGTGCTCACTAGCGCGAACAAGACCGAATAGGTCGCGCGGGAAATGGCCTGGCCATACGGGAAAACAAACGAACTATTCGGAGCCGTCGAGCCGATGAAATCCAGCATGCCGCCAATCGGCGACGCATAGGGATTGCCAAAGAACCCTTGCAGATAGAATGCAGCGTCGCTGCTGTTGTAAACCGCAACGTACGGCGTGCCCTGGACCAGATGGCCGGTCACAAGGTCTGTGCTCGGTGCCGAGCGCAGCGGCTTTGCGCCCAATCCGTCAACATTGAGGGTGACGGTGCTTCCGGAAGTCGTGTGCGGGGTGAACGCGATCATCTGCCCGTTGAGGCGGGCAAGAGTGTCGAAGGTCTGATAGCTGCTAACGGTGAACGCAATGCTGGTCCCAGCCGTGGTGATTGCGCCTGTAATGTCGTCGCGCCACTTCGCGGCCGAGGCCATCAGAGCCCGCGCGGAGTCGTTCACGCTGGACGGCGCCTGGCCCTCTGCAAAGTTGATTGTCGGGTCTTGCGTCGCGTTGCTCGCCGCAGTCTGTGACCACCATGCAACGCCGCTCATGCGTGCTCCTGGGACTTGGCAACCACGGGATAGGTGCGGACCACCCGATCACCGTCCAGGCGGAGCGGGAGCGGCTTCAGACGCCAGTGCTGCGCGGGGTCAAAGAGCTGGTTGTCCTCGTTCTCGATTGGCAGCCAGACGCCGCCATCTGGATCGTTCGATGGTTTGAAGCCAGTTGCAACCAACTCGCCGTTTCGCACCAGGCAATACTGCTGCTCCGCGACAGGAAAGCCCTCAGAAGCCACAGCGGAGTCCGCCAGTGAGCGCATCAAGGTGCTGATGCTCATACCCTTGCGCTCGGCAACGGCCTTCAGGAGGTCTGTACGGGCGTATCGGAAACCGATGTCAGGCATTCCGGGCGCCTCAGCTCTGGGACGATGACACATCGGCCACCGGCACAGAGATCTTCCAGCCGCGCTGTTGCATCAGATCGATGACAGTCAGCGCTTCCATGTATGTGAGGCGCACGAGCGGGGAGCGGTCCTGAAGGGTTCGGACAAGCTCGGCAGCCTGGGTCTCGTTCAGCATCAATCAATCCTCTATCGAGTTCGCAAATCGCGGAACACGTAATCTTTTATCATGGCGCAATCGTCCAATGCACGTTCTACTTCAATATCTTAGGTAATCGGCTGGAAGCTGTGCACACGCTATGCACACAATTGGCAAAAGACTGCGTCAAAATGACTCGGGCTCAACCGCCGCTCAACTTGCCGCCAACCTCACGTGCAACGCGCGCTCTCAGATCTTCCTCGATCCAGCCGAACACGATCTCAGGATCGACCGCATCGGCCGTCGCCTGGATCAGCCCCACAAGCCGGCGCATCATCTGCATCTCGGCAGTGTCCATCGGACCAGTGCGGTTCTCGATCGAGACCGCGATGTCCTTCGGGATGATGCTGAACAGGACGCGGAGATAGGTGCTTGGGTCAGTATCCCTCACACGCTCCAGGGTCGCCGCTCCATTGCTGGTCCAGTCCTTGAGCGCATCAGCGCACGCCGCTTCGGAGAACTTTGCACGCGTTCCCTGGGGTCTCCCCAGCGGGTTGCCAGACTGCCCCGGCTTCCACTTCGTGCTTACCGCCTGTTTGTTCACGCCAGTCTTCTCCTATTCCTCGGTAACGGTTGGTAACGTAACGGTCACGAACTGGTCACGCGTTACCTTGGTAACGAAGTAACGTCACGGTTCTCCCCCCTATAAGGGGAGACCGGACCGTTACCGTTACCGTGACTTGCTGGTGTGGACAGATGGTCATTGGCACACCTTCCATGTGCCGGCGTACTCTCGAATTAGTCTCTTGTCCTTCAGCGCCATCCGAAGCTCATACAGCCGCTGCTTGGTGGCGATGCCGTTCTCCTTGGCAAGATCGTTCCACGCATCCACAGTCAGCCCTGCTGGCCCTGCTTCGGCTAGAAGCCGGTACATGACACGCTGGTTGGTGGAGAGTTTGGGCTCGGCGGGTTTTCCGTCAATCTGACGCGAAACCTCCTCGGCGCTGACAATGTTGACCGTCTGCGGATCACCGTCTTCATCCGGGCCAAAGTCGACTATCTCAGATGAGAATGAGAACAGCGGGCCGTCTGGTATGTCGTTGGCCTTGGCGACGGTCGCGGTCTTGATGGCATCGCCGCCGATTGTCACCAGCACGTCAACGTCACCGTAAAGGGCGTTAGATCCCCGGGCGCCTCTGGCCTCATCCTTACCCGTGTGACCAATCAGAGCGATGTGCGGGCCTCCAAGCTCATCCTTGATGCGCTGGAGATTGGCGAACACTTTACCCTGGTCTTTAGCGCTGTTCTCATCACCGCCGCCTGCCGCAATCATCTTGGCGAAGGTGTCGAAGATCAGCAGGCCCGCGCAATGGCGCTCGGGGAGATAGCTAAAGTATATCTCGGCGCGCCGCACCGCCTCCACCACCAGCGGCACGGTTGCCGGGTTCATCATGTCGAGCATTCCGCTTTGCACGATGATTGCAAGGGGATGGTTTTCAGGTAGGCCCAATTTACGCCGGTGAGCGATAAGCCGTCGCTTCACCAAATCGGCGCGCTCCAGGGCGAAGTAAATCACTCCAACGGGGTTGCCGGGCGCTCTCCGGCCGAACCACGGTTGGTTTAGGGCAACGCTTATTGCAGCGGATGCTAGAAGCGCCGATTTCATCCCGCCGGGTGGCGCGATCCATGCCGATGTTTCACCCCAAGCGAAAATCCCCTTGATGATATGGCCCTTGGCGCAATCATCCTGAAGGAAGACGTTTTCTAGAGGCTCAAGCCGCAAAGATCCCCTCTGCTGTATTTTCAGCGTTGCCAGGCGCGTGCGTCGTTCGTCTCCCTCTTGCTGATCCGGTGAGGGGGCGCTAGGCCACGTATCGGGGAAAGGATCTTTCGGGTCGACTGCGGGCATGGGGCATGGGAATTGACCTTCGTGTTTCATGCGGACCTCATCAGCTCGGGGTACACAAGATCCAGCGCGCCCATTTCTTCTAACTTGTCATCAAGCTCTGCGGTGCTCATGGTGCCGTTCTTCACCGCCAGCCCCATGACCTTGGCCTCATGTGCCAGCCAAACCGCGCGGCTGTACATGAAGCGCAGACCGGCAAGCTGAAGTTGCCTGCGGATTTCGGGGTCGCTGACAATGAGGTGATCGCGTGAGGTCAATCTCTCAGATTGAGAGGTTGAAAATCGTTCGTGCATCATCGCATCGCCTCCAGGAATACGAGAGGCGCGATCGCTTCGGCCATCGCCGCGTTCATGGCGTAGAGGCGGACAAGACGCGAAGCTTGCAGTCTGCGAAGCGGAGATGTAGAGTCCGAACAGATCGAAGCGCCAGCCAGATCAGAATTCGGAGCCCCGCACGCCGCCAGCGTTGCGGGGTTTTCCTTGTGAGGCTTCATCAGGCGGCGACCTCGCGACTATCGGAGGTCGATTTGCGCTTGCCGGCGGCCAACCAGTCGTCCAGGTCGTCTAGGTCGTACCGGACAACACCATTTCTTTTGAGGTAGACGGGACCGCCACCTTTGCAGCGGAGCTTGTTCAGGTAGCCTTCGCCGAACCCGGTGTAGGTTGCGGCGCCTTTCACATCGACGGGCGGCCGATGCTCTTTCTTGGGATTGTCCATTTTGCCTCTCGGTAGGTGGTGGATACCGAGGGCGAACATGCCACGCGCGTTTTGGCGGGCTCCAACATTAGGGGGATTTCAAAGAAGCCCTATACTCCGGGGACTTTTTGAACTTGCTCCATTCCTTCCAGCTTTCGCTGACTTGGCCCGCGGAGATTCGGATGCCGTAAGTTTCGGCCACATAGGCAATCACGTCGGCGATGATTTGTGGCTTGGCGCCGTAGGGCCGCTTGATCGGAATGGTAACGCGTCGCGCACCCTCAGTGATGTCGTCGATGTCCTCTGAAATGTCCTTGAGCCGCTGCCGAGAGCTGCGCCTAAGGTGCGTGGGAATCAGCTCAGTGCTGGATTGCTCAAGCCTGATCGCCTTTGTCTCCGGTAACGCCTCGTAGCGTTCAATTGCTTCGCGCTCGCCGAGTTCGTCCCAACGTCGCTCGCATTCGGCACCAATCAACAGCTTTTCATAGTCGGTCAGGCCCTTCCGGCCGGCGCCGGCCCTCGCCCCGCCGCGGCCCATTACTCAGCCGCCGCGAAGGGAATAACGTTGTTGGCCGGAGGATTGAGGATCATCCCCACCATCGCCGCCAGGGCCTCGAAGGCCTGCCGCTTCTCGTCCAGATACTCATAGCGGTCATAGGTCTCGCGAACGCCGCCGATGACGTGTCCCATGCAGCGCTCGGCGTGGTCAGCATCCACCTTGGCGCGGCTCATGAGGCTGCGGCCGGTGCGGCGCAGGTCGTGCAACTGCCACTGCTTCATGGGCGCCCTCCCCTCTGCCTTCCGGGTCTTCGCGACAATCCGGTCGAGGTCCTTCTTGGCCTTGCTGAACCCGCTGAAGGGCTTTGCCCCGTCCAACTGCCCGCCGCTGGTCGTCGTCGAGAAAACGAACCAGGAGTTCTTAGTGCACCCGGCCGGCTTCTCCCCGATTAACTCACGGAGCGCCGGGATTACCGGAATGACGTGATCCTGCTTATTCTTGTATCGCGAGCCTGGAATGATCCAGAGGTCACCATCGAGCTCGTCAGTATGCATCCGAGCCGATTCGTTGCGGCGCGTCATGGCGAGCAGCAAGGATTTCACATAACGGGGATAGCAGGCCGGCTGCTCGATCTGTTCCAGAGCTGCCCAGACGTCCCTGATCTCGTCGTCCGCCAAGGTCCGCTTGCGAGCCCGCTCCTTCGGCTTGGTCTTTGCCATGCCGCGAACAATCGGCGACTTAAACTCATCGTCCTGGACCATCTGCCAGTTGAACGCCTTGCGGACGTGGGCCAGCACCCGGTCGGCCATCACGGGGCCGCTCTCGGCCTTGATCTCGTTCAGCATGGTGGTGATGTCGCTGCGCTTCAGATCATAGATGGACTTATCGCCAATTCGGGGTCGCACATGGTTCGTGAAAGCGGCCTTGACCTGATCGCCGCTACGTAGGCCTTCAACGTGGTCTCTCTCGAAGGCGTCCAGAACGGTGTTCACGGTGTTTGCGGCTGCCAGCCGTTCCCGCTTCGCCTCTGTCCGGGAGTCCTGAAGTTCAGCCTGGGGATCCTTCTTGTCCGCCACCTCGCCGGCTGCCTTCTTGGCCAGGTCCCGAGCCTCATCGGGGGTGATGCTGCCGTGAAGCCCCAAACCGAGCCAGCGCTGCTTGCCGGTGCTCTTGTCCCGGTAACGAAACCCATAGCTGACGGCGCCACTATTGAGACGGCGCGCAACGAAGCCCTTCACTTCCTTATCCGCGAGCATTTGACCTGCACTCAGCCGGTCCACTTGCGTCTTGCTGATCTTGACCTGCATTGCCCCGCCTCCGTGCACACCAAATCATTACGTGGTCGGCATGCACACTCTATGCACACAGCCTCGGGTCAGCGCAAGGCATTTCTGGGCATCTATCGCAAATCGCTAGAAAGCCTGCTATCAACGGGTTTCTGAGCGGATTAGGGGGAAATACAATGTTAGCAGCAGCTTGGCGCGTGTGCAGAGCCATAACTTTTAATCACGGGGTCCTGGGTTCGAGCCCCAGCGCGCTCACCAAACAACCCACTGAAATAATTACCTTCTTTGGCTTTGCTGCATCGCCGTGCCCCCGCGATCTCTTCTTGGGGGCACTTTGGGGGCACGGTTTTAGACTTGTCGGAACGGGCGCGCGCCACGCGCAGCGATCCGTTGCTCTACATAGCTTTCGACTTCGCTGGCGACCCACGCTACGCGGCGCTCCCCGATCCGCACACGCTTGGGAAACTTGCCTGCGGCTTCGAGCCTATCGATCTGCCTCCGCCCAAGCGGCATGTCGTAGGTCCCCTTCAATTCGTCGAAGGTAACGAGCTTCCGTGGGATTTTTGTACTGAAGTTCGTGGCTTCTAGCGCTTTGGTTTGTCGCTGACCTACCCTATCGTTCGTTAGGGACGACTCAGATTGGCGCTTCACGGTCTGAGTTCGAGTTTCCTTGGCCGAAGTCGTAAGCGCGAAGCCGATACCCTTGCTTCAGAATTCGAATGAACGTGCGAAAGAAGCCTCCGGCTTGGACGGAGGTTTCGGATGGGATTGGACAGCAAAA
>NZ_JADPIX010000106.1:0-1027 GCF_023073155.1 Bradyrhizobium sp. 45
ATCTCACCTCGCTTGGGCTCGCAGCCGCTGCAGCAGCGGTTGGCAACGGCGACATCACGTCGGAAGTCTACACTACTGCGCTTCTGCAGCGCGCCCGAGCGCTTGCCGAGCTGAACGCCTTCATCACCATCGACGAGGTCGCTGTGCTCGAGGCCGCGAGGGACGCGGACAAGGCGCGTGCGGCCGGCTCGGCGGCCCCGCTCCTTGGCGTGCCCCTCGGGGTGAAGGACAGCTATTTGACGAAAGGACTGCCTACCAGCCTGGGCGTCGAAGGCCTCTCTCATTTCGTGCCGCGCGAAGATGCCGACGCTGTCCGGGCCATTAAGGGTGCGGGGGCTTTGGTCTTCGGCAAGAACAACCTCGTCGAGATGTCGTACGGCTTGACCGGTCACAACGCACGTTACGGCCAGGTGAAGAATCCGCACGCACGAGATCGCGTGTCGGGCGGCTCGTCGAGCGGCTCCGCCGCATCCGTGGCCGCTGGGCTCGTTCCCGCGTCCTTGGGCGGTGACACCGTTGGGTCCATCCGGGTACCCGCATCGTTCTGTGGCGTCGTGGGCTTCAAGCCAACGACCGGGCGTTGGCCGCGCTACGGCGTTGCGCCGATCTCCCATACGCTCGACACGACGGGCGTATTCGCCCGAAGCGTTGAGGACTGCATTCTGGTGGATCAGGTCGTGACTGGTGAAGAGGCTGCGGAGTTCTCCGACGGCGGCTACGGCCTGAAGGGAGCCCGGCTGGCCTTCGCGCCGCGACAGTTCCTGGATCTGGTGGAGTCCGAAGTCGAGACCCGCTTCCGCGCGGTGGTTCGGCGGCTGCAGGAGGCCGGCGCCGAGGTCGTTGAAGTAGACCTTGGCGAAGACTTCAATGCCCTCGTCCAAACTGCGACGTGGGGCATCTTCGCTCATGAGACGATGGGCGCAGTTTCGGAATTTCTTCGCCGCCATGACATTCCGACCACGTTCGAGGCCATTTACGAGGGCCTTAAGCCCCAACTTCGGCAGGCGTGGGGGCACATCGTACTGCC
>NZ_JADPIX010000055.1:0-96180 GCF_023073155.1 Bradyrhizobium sp. 45
GCCCTGACCGCTCTCCTGCCGACCTAACATCCGCTGCTCCCGCAAATGCCGCCTCAAACCAACGGAATCACGGTTCGCGAGTCGTCTCAACCGGAGTTTTGCAACACAATCGAGAGGTGAGCGGACCAAAGTTAGTGCTCGGTACCGAGGGCCGATCATACCTGATGTGCTAGGCGGAGGCCGAGCCAACCAAGTCTGACTCCCAGCGCTTGAGAAAGCAAGAAGGAGCTGAGCCGCCCTAACCCTGGTGTCGGGACCTCGTCTCTGGATCCGAAGATCATCATTCTTCCGACAGGAGGGAATGCAATCAGAGACCGATGGGCGATCGGCATTCAACTACACTTCCGTGTTTCTGCGGACCAATCCCACCGGCGTACAGACCGTATTCATCCGGGCGAGAACACAGGCCAAACTTAGCTTACGAACGCGGACCCATTCACTCACTGGTGATATGCCGCGATATTTTTTCGACTTCCACGACGATAACGGTGCGACGATTGACGACGAAGGGCACGAACTGCCCGGCTTGAATGCTGCGCGCACAGAGGCTCGCCGCACTATTGGAGAAGCCGCGCGGGACTTAACGGCTAAAGGCCAAGATGGCGTCGTGCAGGTTGAGGTTCGCGACGAGCACGGTGCAGTTCTGAGGGTTGCAGTCACTAGCTGCCGATTATCATTCAGTCACGGTCGCTACACAGACGGTATGCAGGCAATGCTGCGCGATATTCAGCGTTCATTTCGTTGGTAAAGCTTCCGACGGGCTTAGCGTCGGCAAGCCGTATTCGTGCGCGCGTTTCGCCGCGAGCTTGCGATAGGTTTGAGCTTGCGTCTGCAACTGGGTTTTGAAGGCCGCATCCGACTCGTCTGCCGCAAGCGCTTCAAGTTGAACCGCGCGCGCAAAGGCGGCATCCACGTTGGGAAATTAGGCCATGTTGGATGCAAGCCAAAAATCTCGGCAAAGGTCAGCTGAGGTCCTTCGGTTCGGCTTGCCAGTGAGGCCATGACTTCCATTCTAGCCGGATGAGCGGACCTGGTTAGACTGGTCCGGCACGTCTCGAACGGACCACTAGCAGACTACACAGTCCTTCCCAGGCGTTGATCAATTTCCTGACGCAATAGTCCAAAATCTATCGGCTTGGATAGTAATCCAGCGGCGCCAAGTTCTCTTGCGCGCTTCACGGTTGCAGCGTCTCCATAAGCGGTAATCATGATGATGGGCACGTTAGGACGTGCTTCTTTTACCTTTGGAAGCATTTCGAGCCCGCTCATGCCTGGCATGTTGATGTCCGACAGGATTAGGATTAGTGACGGATCCGGTATCGCCTTCATCTGCTCGAGAGCCGCAGGAGCAGACAGAGCGAATCCATGAGAAACCGCCCCGCCCGCAGGTCGCGGCGGAATTGCTGCCGGAACATGCTCTCGACATCGGGCTCGCCGTCGACGACAACGATCTAGGTGCTCACGACTCTCCTCCAGATCGGCTATTGCTCCCGTGTCGAGGCAAGAAGACCACAAACTCTGTAAACTGCTGCGGCTCGCTTGTGACTTCAATTCGGCCACCATGCTGTTTGACGATGATGTCATGGGCGATCGAGAGGCCGAGGCCTGTACCTTCGCCGGCCGGTTTGGTCGTGAAGAACGGATTGAAAATCTTTTCCTTCACCTCCGGTGGGATACCGGTGCCATTGTCGCGAATACGTATTTCGACTTGGTCCTCGCTTGCGCGTGTGCGGGCAGTGATTAGTGGTTCGAAGTCGGCACTGCTATTGCTAGCCACACGACTGGCCACCGCATGGAGCCCGTTCGAGATCAAGTTGAGCAGAACGCGGGTGATCTCCTGGGGAAACACTTCGACTAGTCCGGCGCGCGGATCGAAGTCACGCTGCACGGTCACATTGAACTGCGGTTTCTCGGCACGGGCGCCGTGACAAGCGAGATTGAGACTCTCATCGACCAGTGCATTGATATCGGCAGCCCGGTGCTCTCCCGAGCCTTCTCGCGAGTGCAGCAGCATATTCTTAACGATCGTATCGGCGCGCTTGCCGTGCTGTACCACCTTTTCAAGGTTTGACTTCAGCATCAACGAAAGTTCGTCAACCTCGCTGCGCATCTTATGGTCGAGAGGAGCCGGAGCCAGGGTCTCCTTGAGTTCGGCGGTCAATTCCGCCGAGAGCGCAGCAAAGTTATTGACGAAGTTGAGAGGATTCTTGATCTCGTGGGCGATTCCGGCGGTAAGTTGACCGAGAGAAGCAAGTTTTTCGGTTTGCACCAGGCGGTCTTGCGCAGTTCGCAGCTCATCCAATGATCTCGACAGATCGGCGGTGCGCTGACGCAATTCGCTGAGAAGTCTTGTATTCTCGATAGCAATGACCGCCTGCGCGGCGAACTGCTCCAGCAGGGCTGTTTGCTTCTCAGTAAAAGGGCGATTTTCCTGCCGAAAGATCATAACATTTCCGACCACGCCGCCGCCTTTCAGCAAGGGAACTGCCAATACGCACTGCGCGCCGCCAAGCTCAACCAAGGCGCGGCGATTACGTTCACCGTCGAGGTAAGCTTTGGATTTGGCGAGGTCAGCGATGGCTACTGAACGTTCGCCTTTCAACAGACGCGCTGGAGCGGTGTCAGGACCGTAGTCAAGTGGCTGCTTCCGGCGATACTCATCGTAAGCTGGAGGCAAGCCGAATGTGGCCGCGGTATGGAAACGGTGCCCATCATAAGTGTTGAGCACACCGAAATTCGCATCGCAAAGCTGCATCGCCTTGCCAAGTATGGCATCAAAGACCGGCCCCAGATCCCCACCTGAGCGGCTGATTATGCTGAGCACCTCCGATGTCGCAGTCTGCTGCTCCAGCGCCTGCCTGGTCTCGTTGAAAAGTCGTGCATTTTCGATCGCAACGACGGCCTGGCTGGCGAAGTTCTCAAGCAGCGAGATTTGCTCCTCGGTGAATGGCCTAACCTCCTGCCGGTAAACGTTGATTACGCCGACGATGTCCTCGTTCTTAATCATGGGCACATACAAGACGGTGCGCGCGCCGCCCAAATCGACACCGGCGACTGCATTAGGATTACCGCTGCGGTAGGCTTCGCTTTCCTGAGCATTATGGACGTGAGCTGGCTTCCTGGTTGTGCGCATCACGTCGGCCGGAGTTGCCGCGCCTCCCGTATGCAAGTTTTGCCGTCGGTATTCAGCAAAGGCGGCCGGAACGCCCGCTTCGACAACTGCCCGCATTGCGCCTTGCTCCATTTGGTATATGAAGCCGCAGTCCGCCTCGCACAGGCTCATGGCCTTGGCCAGCATCTGCTCAAATACCGGTTTAAGATCGCCAGGCGAGGACGAGATAACCTCAAGAACTTCGGCTGTAGCAGTTTGCCGCTCAAGCGCCTCCTTCGTTTTGTTGAACAGCCGCGCGTTCTCTATTGCGATCACGGCCTGGTCGGCGAAGCTTTGTTGCAGCACTAGTTCATCTGCGGTAAAGGGTTTGAGTCGATCGCGTTGGACGATGAGCGCTCCGATCGCTTTGCCGTCGCGCCGTAGTGGCGTACCGGCCACGGTTCGAATGCCGACCGTGCGGGCTAATGTCACGGGCCAGTCCGCCATATCCGCATCGATATTGTCGATGTCGGGGATATGAATTTGTCGATTCTCCCGGAAAACTACCGCGGGCAGGTTTCGGCCTCCTGGCCGCCGCTGCTCCTCTGGTACCAAAGCGGTGATGCGCTCGATGCCCGCGCCAAAACTGACAGAAAGACCCCACTCGTTGCCGGCGGCAATCCGGATAGCAACGCTCGCACCATGGAAGAGGCGCGCGGTAGCTTCGGCGATCTGCTGAAGTCCGCTTTCGGCATCACCGGAGGCGCTGGCGATTGTGCGGAGGATGTGGGCACTGGCATTCTGCCTCTCCCGTAAGTTGGCGAGTTCCTCGCGCAGACGGCCATTTTCGGCATCCGTCGCCGCAGCCCGTGCAGTTGCCGCATCATGCGCAGCAAAACTGGAAGCAAGCCGTTGCTCGAGATCGGCAATCAGCTTGTGGAGGTCGGCCACGGCGTCCAGAGGAGGCGCGGTCATTCACTCAGTCCATGCGCCAGCCAATGCCGACCGGCTCAAATCATCGCCCGTATAGACGGATTATTCCATTCCAGGAGCATCAAAGCCAGCGGCTTTCCGCCGCTTTTGGGCACCAGAAAAGAGGATTTTCGGATGTCCGAGTTGAGGTCATAGCAGACGTTGGCCGAGCGCCGTTGGAAGTCAGCTACGGGCCAGAAGGCGACTTACTGACATCGAGCGGCAGTATGACAATTGCGGGTAATTTGCCACGACGAGCTGTGCAGGAGGTCTATCGCAAAATCGTCACGCGGCCAGCCAGCGCAGGGAGCTGATCAGAAAGGGACCTGAAAGTTCAAGCCGCCGTACACGCCCTTGCCGTAGTTGCTATCCCGCACAAAGCCGAGCGAGACGCCCGTGTTCATACCAAGGATGGTAAACCCAGTAATGTGTCCGCCAAGGCGAACCTGGTTATAGGTCCAGCTGCCCGAGTAGGCTGCTTCGGGCCCCACGAAAACGTTGGGCGCGATTGCAATGCCCGTCTTGCCCTGCACGTAGTAGAACTCCGACGCCGTATTGTAGTGCGCCTGGACATAGACCATCGTTTGGTCGGTCGGCTTGCCGTAGAGAGAGGTTAGAACCTTAAGCCCATATAGCTGCGTGTTAGACGCAGCCAAACCAGGCGCGGCATAGAGATGACTGTTCACGGCCGTCACGCCCGCGGCGACAAGCCATGACCAGCCATTCGGGGTGAACTGGTACCCCGCAAGCACATCCAAAGTGGTATCGAGCCCGATCCGCTTCTGATCGGTGTCGATGAAGCTGTAACGGCGGGCCGAGGCAAATCCCGGTCATAATGCAAACGGTTTTGTCGGCGGCTCTTTCGGAGCATCCCAATCGGCGAATTACGCTGCTCCTTGACGATCCACCGACAGGCAAGCCTGCCGATTTGATCGGGCTCAATACGGCGCGCGCTTCAGTTTAGGGCAATGCTCCGCTATCCCGTCCACTCCCCTCAGGGCAGCTAGCTACAGCAGCCCTTGCCGTTCTCTTGAACCGGCGGAACACGCTTTTGGAACAAACGAAGATTTATTAAAACCACAATCTGTTCTCGCCCGGAGAACTGCGGGCCCGCCAGCGAGAAGCCGCCCGCTAAGGCGGCCGTAGTTTGTTGAGCTTTTCTTTCATTAGTGAGGGGACACGATAGCCGCCAAGCTGAACGCCAGCACGCAGGCGGCAGCCAATGACCAGAAGGCTATTGCGGTCTCTTTGGGCATGAGGCGCCAACGTTGGAGCGCTGGTCGAGTTCCTACCGGCGGTTGGTCACCCGGTGGCGGTGTTGTGCAACTCAGCCGCCAAATCGGCTCTGAGTTGGTCCTCCAGCTCGCGGATATGCTTCGCCGTTGGGCCGTCCGGAAAGTCTTTCGCAAGCTGGCGACAGTGTGCCAGCTTCCGCTGAATTGCCAAGATATCCCGGTCGCTTTCCATGGGGTAAAACCGCCTTCGGACTGCCACCTTTCATATGCCAAATGGGACGGGCGACGGCTAAATCAAGCTCGCGGCAAGGCATCCTGCAAAAAGCCGGCCCCGGAGGATGTTTCCTGAGGCCGGAAGTTCTACGCGTCGCTCCGAGATATCCCCGGAGCTGGAGACGAATGCGCCCAGATTGCCGAATGTTCCCGACCCTCATGCGATAGCAGAGCCGGCGCCCTGATGCATGTTGCCGATTGTGAAATAGATCACATTGCGAGCCGGGGATGCTGCGTTACGATCAACGCACCGGGGCTGGCTAAATATTTCACTTAGATCTTTTCACCCGGAACTTTTGACCGCGCTGGGCCGCAGCAGCAGTCCCCTGCTGCGGCCTTCGTGTTCACGGCGCTTAGCGATCAATCTGGCCGCCGTACTTTGTATCAATGAGTTCGGCGTCCTGTGCCATTGGAGAAGGTATTGTGCCCAAGCAAAATTGCCTGATCGTTCGTGCTGCCGGAAGACAACTAGATCTTTTGCGCGGCGAGGCCTCCCGCATCGCGAAAAGCAATAACGTCGATTGGTGGATCGATCGCGCGGAAGTCGGCACTCGCTTCTGCTTCGAGGATGCAAAGGCGAAAGAGTCATTCGCTCTCGCTTGTGACAACTTCGGTATTCCCCGCCAAGACGGTTAGCCCGCGGGCCATCTCACCCAGATCCAACATAAGAAAAGCCCGCCGGCTCCGGTAGCCGACGGGTTCTCAATGCCCATGCGTACCGCGGTACTCGTCACCAATCCGCGATGGTCAATCGTACCGCGCTACCCATTGACGCCGGGTTACCAGGCGCTGGCAGTCGCGCGTTCGGCGCAGGAACGTCTAGCCTTGCACAATATTTCGTGCCGCCAATTCCTGGTCCAGCTCCTTCAAGCGAACGATTAGATTTTCAACGATCTCCATGCAATCGGAATGCCTCAACGAGTGCACGCCACGCGCTGCCAGCTCGCGCTCCAAGATAGTCGCCACGATGCTTTGGATGCTCACAAATCCCCCCGTAGAAAACATTGCCCCTCAAGGGAAAGGCCGCAGCGTGGTTCCAGCCCCCACTGCGGCCATCCCGGACAACTGCAAATAAATGAGTACTTAAATCTCCCCGGTGTTCTCACAGTAGAACACCCCGTTCCGAAAATGGACTCCGTACAACTACCGGAGGCGCCTTGCCACTTTAGAGCGAACATGGCACGATTGGCTTTCCAGCCCCCAATGCTCCTGGCAGCCGATCCAATTGCGGATCAGAGCGCCGGGAATGCCAGCCTAAGGATCTAACAGAGATCGGCCCATCGCCAAACGCGCGTCGGACGATGGGCCGTCCCGGGTGGATGGTGCGGACCTGAACGGATCCAGGCAGCGCGCCACAGACCAATCTCAGAACCTCTCGCGTGGAGAGTCGTTCCCGTCAGACGGAGAGCACGGCGCCACGGTGCGTCACTTACCCTTGATTTTCTTGATTTGCAGGACGTATTCGTTTGCGAGATCAAGAAGCCGTTGAGCCGTACTTTGATCAGTGATTTGGCGAGCTAACCTTCGACATTGCTCCACCTTTGCCAGCAGCTGCAACTGTAGCTGCCAACGATCGTCCAGTGCTTGAACCATGCCGTGTTACTACACCTGCGCGGCACAGAGCGCACGAATGGATAGGCCCGTACTGCTACGGTCCCGCGCGGCAGTTCCAGCTTCAGGGCTCTGCCCTATGGTCCCACGCCTCTTCCAGAGCACGGAGGTCATCCAGCAATGCGGCCTCAAGTGCGCGAATATGTTGGCCGGTCAGACCGTCCGGGAATCTTTCAAGAGCTGCCGACAGCGCTCCAGCCGCTCTTCGATTGCCACTTTGTCCCGCTCGGTATCCATAGGATCGTATGACGACCGGAACGGGCAAAGGTTCAACTTATGCAACTTTCAAATTCAAGCATTGATGTCAGACAGCTTAGCGCTGGAAGAGCCTCCCTACTGAGGCGGCGTTACTCTCGCAGCGGGCTTCTATGGCGCGAGCGTTTATCCGCCTCCTCAGCCATTTTCAACCAATCAGCGGCAAGGCGTACTTGCGAAGCAAAAGACTGGTGTCACGAAGATCGCAAAGAGATTGAAGCGAATGCCGGGCGCGACGGCGGCTAAGGCATTTGTTCTTGGCTTGTCGCTAAGCACGCGATAGCGGGCACCTACTCGGTCATCCGACAGCGCTCTCGCTCCACGTAACCTCGATCTGATAGGATGCCGCGCGATGCGACGCGGGTTTCTGTGCGCCGTTGATCGGGCGCAGTATTTTCGTTAAGCATTTCCGACTATGCGGATATCATGTTTCGCGCGTTGGGGCAGTTGTTGTTGAGAGGTTCGGTGAGCGTAGGAGGCGCCGCTTTGACGACTCTCTGCATCGTCGGAGTCTTATGGTTGGCGGCAACGCACTTTCGGCCCAACAATCCAACTGTCGCCGAAACCATTGCCATCAAAAACGGTTGCATACCTAGCCGCTGCGGCACGAAAGTGAGCGCTGAGCACTAGCGGGGACAGCGATGCTCTCCGGGATCGAATACCCACACTGGTTGATGCTCGCCGGGGCCGTCCTCGTGCTGGCGGGATTGGTCGGATGGGCGTTTCAAAGAAAGCGCCAAGCGGCCGAAGTGCGAGAACCCGCGGCACGCGAAACTGATCAACCGGCCGTCGAGCGGGCGGCGAGTACCAAACTTCCATCAGAAGACCGAACCAACGCCAAGGTTAAACCCGTCCGCCGGCGGGACATGACCGGGTGAACACGCCTTGCTGCTCTATCCGGTCGTAACGAAACGTGCAGCCGTGCCGTGAGCGCAGGCGAAGACTTAGGCCTCCGCAAGTGCGAGCCCACCTTTCCCGCCGAACGCGTGTTCGATATACCGGTCCCGAATTATCACCTGCTGGCGCGCGCCGATATCATCGAAAACGCTTGCCAGCCGGAGCAAGTAGTCTTCGCGCGTCTCCATGAACGCGTCGGGGATCAATTGCCGGCTTTCAGCGATTTGGCGGTGTCCAGATGCTTCTGCAACGTATCTATCTGGCCGGAAGCATATTCTCCGGCAGCATCCTTACTCCGTGACGCCTTCTTGTACTCGGCGATATCCTTTTGGTGGTCTGCGACCATGTGAGTCGCGAACATCTTATCGAAGCCCGCGCCGGACAGTTTCGACATCTTGTCATGGTCGGCTTTTTGCTTCGGATTTGGTCCGCTTGGTGAGTTCATTCCAAGTCCTTGGGCGGCATCTAAAGCCTTCTGGTTGGCGGCAGCGTGGTCCGTGGAAAGCATTCTGCCAAATGACTTGACGGCATCGCTTTGACCGTTCTGCTGGGCCAGCTCTCCCATGCTCACTTCAGCGAAATTGCCCTCGATTGCTTTCTTGAGGAACGTCTCGCTTTGCTTATCTTTCGCAGATGCGTTGGCAATTGAGAGCGCCATCAAGGTTGCTGTCCCGAGCGACACAAGCATTCTGTTCATCGGTAAACTCCTATTCTTTGCCGTGAACACGCCAATCCTGGAAGAGGTTCCAATCGAGCGCATGGCCCACGTTGCCTCTAACACTGCGGGCGCAGGTACGAGCGGTGAAGTGAACAGCGGCTCAAATCCTGGAGATGCGGAACGTCCGGCTGGTCCGATAACCGACCACGGGCGCCGGTCTGCTCGGTGCACCAGTCCTTCGAACGTATCCGGTCCCGCCCCCGTCTGCAGACCCGTCTCAATCGCCGCGACATCCTTGTGGGCCTAAGCGATCCACCGCCGAACGCCCCTCCTGGCATTCAGCTCGACGCCACGGTGCCGACCTATCTTTAGATCTCATTCCGTCGCAGTAAGGAGCGGTCAGCAGCAACTGGAACACGGCTCGAGCTGCCATCCTACGGGTCGGCTTCTCTCCGTTCCGACCAGGAGAACGTCACCGCCTGAAGCTGAGACAGACCACCGCCAGCCGCGACCGCGCCGGTGGATCCAAAGATCAAACCAGAGCGAAATCGCCAACGGTCACGGCGCGAGCACCCTGAAACAAGCACCTGGAAATAGACAGGACACATTACAAATCTGACAGACCAACTTTCGGCTAATGTCAGATTTCCAAGGCGTGATACCATTTGGAAATAGTTGAAGCTTAAAGCATCCGCCTCCTCGACGATCTTCGATAGTGATCTATATACATTACGACCGCCTCCGCGTCGCGCGCTCGCGATGCTTTCAACCTAATCCGCGCTGCTTCACCGAAAGCGTGAACTGAATGTCACATTCCTCTACCGACAAGATCGCGCTCTTCATCGATGGAGCCAATCTCTACGCGACGGCAAAAACTCTCGGCTTCGACATCGATTACAAGCGCCTGCTGAAGGAGTTTCAGAGCCGCGGGACGCTGCTTAGGGCGTTCTACTACACCGCGATCATCGAGGATCAGGAATACTCCTCGATCCGGCCGCTGATCGACTGGCTCGACTACAACGGCTACACCGTGGTCACCAAGGCGACCAAGGAGTTCATCGACGCCTCGGCCGGCGCAAGGTCAAGGGCAACATGGACATCGAGCTCGCCGTGAACGCCATGGAGCTCGCCGAGCACATCGACCAGATGGTGCTGTTCTCGGGTGACGGCGACTTCCGGTCCCTGGTCGAGGCCGTTCAGCGCAGCGGCGTGCGGGTCACCGTGATTTCCACGATCGCGAGCCAGCCGCCGATGATCGCCGACGAGCTGCGCCGCCAGGCCGACGTCTTCACCGACCTCGTCGAGCTGCAGTCCAAGCTCGGCCGCGACCCGTCCGAACGCCCGGCCCTGCGTGATCGCGAACCGCGTGGAAACATGCCAAAATTCTTGCAAGAGCCGAAAGGGAACGACCCTGCCGGCTAGGCTGTTAGCGATCGCCGTCCACTTTGGTACTTAGGGCCTGTGAGCAGCGGGGCGATTCGTGCCTAGCATGATGTTCACTATGGCGGCCATTGCGCTGGGCGCCGATCGGATCGATAGTCACCCTGTTCGAAGTCTGTTCGAAGTTCGTGCGGCAGTGGATCGAAGGCGCTTCAATAGGCCAGCGTCGGGCAACTGAGGCGCCCTACTCTTTGTCCTCGGTCCAAGTTTGCTCACCGCACTGGCACTTGAACATGCGAACGATCCCCCCGGTCTGGGGATTGAGCATCTTCACCGCGAGGGCTGGCCTTTGGCCACAGTGGTTGCAGGGCTTAGTTGGATTTGGCCGATAGCTGGAAAAGACTTCGTTCTTAAAGTCGCGGTCCACGCTACTGCCCTCGCCGAGAGGACTCACTAGCTGGTGACCTTCGTGTCCCCCCCTTGCTTGGCCACCCTTTCGTCTGTTGGCCTAAGCCAAAGTCTGCGACCTCGGAGACCATCGGCTCATCGGCCGCTGTTGGCGGTCCGGACAACAGGCGGCCAGCCGCTTAATAGGTACATGGCCTAGCGTGCAAAAAGGACAGCGCCGCGCTCCTATCGCTTGCCGAAGGGTGTGATATCTTGTCGCCTAAAGTTTGACCGATATTTTTTGAAGACGCTGCCAATTTGTTGGTGCCCCGGTGGGGAGTTTTATTCATGCAAAGAGATTTAGCCGAAAAACGTGACGCGGCCAGTGCCGCTGAGGTGGGATGAGTTCGCCTCCGAGCCTCGGGCGCCCAGCAGACCCGCAGCTGCAAACGATAACATTGAGGACGGCTCCTGGCTGCTCGTTCCATTTCCTGACGGCTGGTACGCGACGTGTTGAACATGGTCCAAGATCGGGACCTAGCTTCCGAGTGCGCCTAAAATTCCGCTCGGCACTGCGAAGTGGTTCTCCGCTCTTTTCCGCCGTGTCCTTGGCGAACTTGTCCTTACCGCCGATTTTGCGGTTTGATCTGCTTGTCGCCGCCCTTCCTCGTCTCCAGATGCACCGCCTCTAAGCCGCTTTCCGCTTTGCGACCAGCTTACCCCGTTTTGCCGCCGTCAGGTCGCGGCGGATCAGGTCTTCGTCCATCTCAGCGAGCCAAACGACCGCTGACTAACAAGAAGGCACATCGAAATTTGCCGAGAGCAGGAACACTATTCACCGGGGCGAGGTTTGTTTTTCATCGGAGGCTAAGGATCGCGGAGTTCTCTTCCATGGCCACCCAGATCGTAATGGACAGCACAGGCGACAGCAGACATTTCTTTGAGCAAGACGACCTCAACGGGCTCGCCGAGGCTGAGCGGCGCTTCAAGAAATTTACCGGCCAAGGATTTACCGCTGCCACTCGGACGCCGGCCGGCGATCTCAAGCTGATACGGTCATTTGATCCAACAGCGGAGGAAACGCTGTTCTATCCGCACTTAGTCGGCGGTTAGAACCGTTACAGCACCAAAGATGTTTTTGTTCGGACGTAACGTCGCCCAGGGCGCGCGTCTGCGTGCCCTGCGTGCCCTCTATCGGAGCTTCAACGAGCAAAATGGCCCGGAAGCGCGTGCACGTCGTCTTCTGCGGGAATGGTTATCTCCAGAACAGCGCGCGCAATTTGATGCCAATGGCTTTTTTGAAGTCGCTGGTTCTCTTACTGGCCGTCGATACCGAATTTATCAGGGCACGATGAGTAATGTTTTGGAGCTGGATGAAAAACTGGAGCCTAAGGTGGGGTGGTGCTTCCTCCCCGAACGGGCGTTGGCGATTGGCGATGTGATGCTCGCCCAGAAGATCGCACTCGAAACTGACGGAGCCGCAGTTCTCGCGATCGCGAACTCGTTTTCTCCGAGACTGCCGTTTGTGCCCCGAGCAGTAGGGCGCGGTCACTAGAGCTGATCATGGGCGGGGCCGTCGCTTGTGACGGCGGCGACCCCTCGCCGCGAAGGCGCCGTTACGCGAGACGAGGACGACTTCGCGACTGCATCCAGCGTCGGCTCCGCCAGCGGCAGGCGCAAGAACGTCCGTGCGTTAATGTTACTTAGGCTGCTTGCCGGCGTCTGATGGCTTTACTGATGGAGACCGCGAGGCGATCTCTCCAACCTTTTGTAGCGTACGTGCGAACTCAGACCGAAGATGTTGGGAGTGCGCGACGTCCCTCGGCTCTGACAGAAACGCGATCTTCACGAGGAAGCGGTTCAACAACGACGCTATTCGAAAATTGTCGGAATGTTGCGAACGCAGTCCGGTGAGTTGCCGACGCATCTCGACGAGATCAAGCGGTTCGTGGTCCGGCTGGCTTTTCAACGAAATGGCCTGCAATCGAACGAAGCGTCGCGTCGAATATGTTGGCGCGACGACTTCGCCATGGGTGGACCCGGACGGGAGCAATGTCCGATGCGCCAAGATAACCCGCGGAAGGCTCGCCGCAATCTAAGGTTCAAATTAAGCTTGATGTGCAGGCTGGAAGTTAATTCGGGAACCGGGAAAGCCGACCGAAGGTGCTGAACCGGTAAATCCTTAAGGAACGTCTAGGCCCGTGTCGGAATTCTTTGACTGAGCAACAGCTGCAAAAGTTCGATGCGCTGCCATATCTTCACGCTCGACGACTGGGGCAAGACGCTGGACGTGCAGGAGATCGAGTGCGGCAGCGCGGAAGAGGCTCTTCAGCTTGGCTCTGCCGGGGTGGCGAACCAACCGATCGAAGTGTGGTGTGGTCCACGGCGGCTCGGTCGCTTTGAGCCAGAGCGAAGGCAAGGGAGACCGCTGCCGCGCCTCCGCGCACTCTTAGCCTTGGCCGAGCGTCGCCTTCATGAAGGCGAGCAACACATCAGCCAGCAAGAGACGCTGATAAACCGACTCAAGCGCGAGGGGCGCGATCTTGCTCTCGCGTTGTCCGTCCTCGACACTCTGATTGAGACTCAAAAGGCTCATTTACAGGAGCGGGATTTGATCGTTGCCGAAGTGGCAAAGCGAGTTGGATGAATATGCCCGCAATCACAGATCACGATCACGGCCAAACGCTCTCGACTGCCCTCTGTCCTGTACACCACCCGTCCGGCAGCCCGTCTTACGCCATGCCGCAGGCGACGACTGCCGGCCGTCTTACTGTGAGGATCGCCGATGTCGGATGCGCCAAGCCGGTAATCTTCGCTAACGATTGCTCTGTCGTTGGCGCCGCAATCAAAGCGAACGTCGCGTCGGGATAGCGCGTCCACACTTCGATGTCGTCTGCCGTTCAATGACGACGCTTCTTTCCGTCTGGATTGGGAATAACGGGGCTTGCGTCAGGCGCTTCAATGCCTTGATTTGATTTCGTCGGAGGAATTGCAACCGCACGGATCACCGGCACCACACTGGCAGCCGAGCTCTGCACTCCATGCCCGGTCCCGGTGGTTCTCGCAGACAAAGCCTAAGCCAAAGCAGATGGGACAGTTGGGATCGTCATGGCATGAAAAAGCGCGCGGGCCTTGCTCCAAAGATCGCAAGCATACCGCGCGCCTCGGTTACGCCGCCAATTCTTTGCGAACCGCGGCGGCCGAATTGCCTACCTTGTCGACGGCCTTCTGCAGCTCGTCGCTGGAGACAACCAAGCTCCCTGGTCCAATATTTGACCTCGAAGTCTTCATGCATGTTGATCTTGCTACGGTCGCGCTGGTCCCGTTTGGTGAAATTGTCGCTCATGTTCCTCCCCCATCGCCTGTACAAGCCGTTCATCGTCAAGAACGGTCAGCAGGTCATTGATCGTCTTCTCGCAGTCCCTCGGGCCAGGCTCGACATAGCGAGCCAGGATGGCTTGGGCTTTTTTTACCACTTGGGTTACGCGGTCCGGCATGCCGATACTCCACTCACTGGCAAGGAAAACGCCCGTAAGAACGGTGTGTTCCCAAAAGGAAGGCCTCCGGAAGGGCGGAGGCCTAGTCTGGGGAGGTTACATATAGCTTGGAAAACTTGACCTGCTTCGCCCCGTTCCTACCGCTGCGTATGAAGCTGGCGCCTCTGCGCTGATCGCTTAATCTGCGTTATAGGTGCGCTCGAGCAGGAGCCCTGCTTGGCCCCGTTGTGAGCTTGTCCTGCCTTTGGCAGCAATGGCGAGAGGCTTCAACAGAGCCCGTCTGCTTGGAGCGTTGGCGCTTCAAGGCCACCGCATCTTCATCGCTCACGCAGAGGTATCACTAGCCCGCGTGCTGAGGCGTCAAATGTACATCAGTTATTTCTTGGACAACCCTTTGAATGAACTGGCGCGCAGCAGGCCTTCAGAGGTGATGTCCCGGTATTCGATCTCGGCGTAGAACTTCGGATCGACCCACGTGGCCTTCGGCTTCTTGATGGGCTTTGTGAGCTTCTGCTTCGGGCTAACGACGGTATCCAGGGCCTTGCGGATCTCCGCCGACTTCGTCCGGCTCCAACCCGTGCCGACCTTCCCCATATACCGCAGCTCCTTGCCCTCCTGCTTGCCGAGGTAGAGCGCGGCGACGCCGGACGGGTCCTTGACGAAACCAACAACAGGGAATTTTTCGCGGTGCACCGTCTTGATCTTCTGCCAGGCCTCAACCCGCTCCGACCGGTACGGTGCGTCAACCCGCTTGGACACGATGCCCTCGTAGTTGAGCTTGCTCGCCGCCTCGAACAGCGCCTGCCCATCACCTTCGTGGTGCTCGCTGTAAAAAATGGGCGCTTCCAGCCCGTTTTCTTCTATCAGCTGCTTCAGCAGCTCCTTGCGGGCAAGCTGCGCATGTTTCCGAAGGTCTACGCCGTCCAGCCACAGGAGATCGAAGGCGAAGAAAACGAGGCGGTCCTGGTCGCCTCTGCCGAGGTCTGCCTGGAGTTCGGAGAAGTTGGTGCGCTCTTCGTGGATGACGACCACCTCACCATCGACAATGGCTTGCCCTTCGATGTCGAAGGCGCCCGCAATGACCGAGAACCGGTCGACCCAGTTATGGCCGTTCCTGGTGAAGGCCTTCCGGCTGTTGCCGTCGATGTGGAGCTGGATGCGGTAGCCGTCGTATTTGACTTCGTGAATCCACTGAGCCCCCGAAGGAGCTTTCATCTTCAGGGTCGCAAGCTGGGGACCGATAAAGCCCGGCATGGAAGCTCGCGGCTTCTTGGCCGGTGCTCGGGTACGCTTTGCCACTAACGCAACTCACAAAAAGCCCGCCGTCGGTGGGGGGAGCCGACGGCGGGGCAGTCTACCTACCTTACTGAGGACTCTCCAACCGCGAGGCTCATGCGCCGTTCCCAGGCGCTCTCACATACAACCGCAATTGAGATTCTAGGTTGTATTTTCAACGTCAACGAGAACGGCCGCCGAACGGTTAGCGAACGCGGTGTGATACAGCGTTCTTCAGGAGGAACGCTCTCAGTACTGGGGCCTCTTCAAAAGCTCCGGCAACCGGGAGATTGCCTTTGCAATCCTTCTCGCCTCGTCTCGGGTAAGGAATTGCTCGGCATATTGGTACGGGCGCCGGTGAAGGTGTTCGCGTTGGGGCACAGAGCAGACGGAGAAGCCGTTTGCGTCCTTCACGCGGAAACATTGCTCCTCCTCCACCGTCACCCACGGCGCCGGAAACCGCCGAAGGTTATCCATCACATCCTTCGGTTTGCCGGAGTGCCTCTTATCGGCTTGCCGGACGAATAGGTCGGGCGTTCCTTCGCCGCCCGCACCTGCCGGTCTCGCTCGGCGCAAAGGTCGTCAACCTTGCTCAGCATGCGCTGAAGCAGGGTCTCAGCCGAAGCGGCTGATACCCCGGCCCGTTGAAGCTGGAGGATTTCCTTGCGCTGGCGGCCGATCTGCGCGCGCATATGCCCGATTTCCGAGCGGAGATATTCGAGTGTGGGCATGAGCAAACCTGGGATGCTGCCCGAATAGAACGAACCAAGAACTCAGAGTCAAGCGCTGCTGAGCGGGCCGCGCATCAGACCTTCAAGGTGGTTAACGTTACAAGACTCGGAAGACGTACTGCCTAGGGCCCACCCCGGGGGTGCAGCTGGGGGTCGGTCCGGGTAAATGGAAAATAGTTCAACAGATACAATGATGCATGGCGGAGAGAGTGGGATTCGAACCCACGGTACGGTTTCCCGCACACACGCTTTCCAAGCGTGCGCCTTAAGCCACTCGGCCATCTCTCCGGAGCGCACTCTCTTGAAGGGGCGCCGGTGATTTTGCAAGGGATCGCGGGGAAATCGGATGATTTTTCCGTAAGATATTGTACTTTATAGACAATATCAGGCGCCACGGCGACGCTTGGAACCGGCCGCCCGCTGAACCGGCGGCGGGTTTGGCGCGACGATTCACTCAAGACCGTCAAACACGTCCGGGGGCACCATGACCATCCGCAACACCATTGCCGCGCTGAGCCTGATTTGGGCCCTTGCCGCTGCCTTCGCCGGACCGGCCGCCGCCCAGGTCTGCACCCGGCACGGGGTTGATGTCAGCTGTGACGACGGACGGCGCGGGATGCTTTCGGGCGATGCCATCCTCTGGCCGGACGGCACGCGCTCGAGCGCGACGCCGCATCAAAGCGTCATCATCGGCCACAAGAGCTCAGTGCATGTCGGGCCCGGCGTGTTCGTCGGCCAGGGCAAGGGCATGGTGCCGCTCGACGATCCGAACGCGCCGAACAAGCGGCAGTGTGCGATTCTGGAGGGCGTGTCGTACTGCTATTGAGGCTGTCGTCTTCGCCCCTGCCCTCGCTGTAAAGAACGGGGGAGAAGAAGACTAGATCAACCGCACGCCTGAGATCGCCGACTTGAGCCAGCGCAGCGCTTGCGGCGGCTGGTTGGCGAGCGGCGCGACTGCAGCCTTCTCCGTCCGGCACTTCTCCAGTTCAGCGACGAAATCCGCCGACCATTGCTGGATGGTGTGGCCGCGCAGCTTCTTCATCATCGCATCCCAGCGCATCTTGCGCTCGGTGAGCGGCATCGCCGCCGCGACCGCGATCGCGCGCGCCATGCCGTCGATGTCATGCGGATTGACCAGCAGCGCGGCGTCGAGCTCGTTGGCCGCGCCGGCGAATTTCGACAGCACCAGCACGCCGGGATCAGCCGGATTTTGCGCAGCGACGTATTCCTTGGCGACAAGGTTCATGCCGTCGTGCAGCGGGGTCACCACGCCGATCTGCGCGGTGCGATAGAGGCCCGCGAGCACGGCCTGGCTAAAGCCCTTGTTGAGATAGCGGATCGGTGTCCAGTCGGCCTCGCCGTGGCGGCCGTTGACGTCGGACACGAGCCGCGCGACCTCGTTCTGCAAATTGCCATAGGCTTCGATGGCACCGCGCGAGGGATTTGCGATCTGTAGCAGCGAAATGCTGCGCGCAAAGTGCGGATGCTCGGTCCAGAGCCGATCGAACGCGCTGATGCGGTTGACGAGGCCCTTGGAATAGTCAAGCCGGTCGACGCCGATCGCGAGCCGCTCGCCGTTGAGACTGCGGCGCAGCCGCGACACGTCCGGATGCGACGCCGACTTCGCCGCGTATTGCGCGAACTTCTCGGCGTCGATGCCGATCGGAAACACCTCGCAGCGTGTTCGGCCATGCTGCGAGATCGCAACGCCGTCTTCGACGGCGAGGCCGAGTTCGCCCGCGACATAGCTGAGAAAATTCTGGCAATCGTCATTGGTCTGGAAGCCGATCAGGTCGTAGGCCAGCATCGCCGTGATCAGCTCACGATGATTGGGCACGCCCTGCATCACCGCGGAGACAGGCCATGGCGTATGGAGGAAGAAGCCGATCGGATCGTCGACGCCGAGATCCCGCAGCTCCGCACCGAGCGCGAGGAAATGATAATCCTGCACCCAGAACGCGGTTTGCGCTTTCCGGAAGCGCATCAAGGCGCGCGCCATGAAGGCGTTGACCTCGCGATAGCTGACATAGTCGTCGCGCGAGACGCGGATCAGATCGCTGCGCGAGTGCAGCGCCGGCCACAGCGCCGAATTGGCAAAGCCCTCGTAATAGCCGCCATAGTGCGCCGCCGGCAGGTCCAGCGTCGCAATCGCGCCCGAACCCAGTGCTTCGATCTCGGCAAACGGCTCCTTCTGATGACCGTCACGCACACGGCCCGAGGAACCCACCCAGATCGCGCCCGAATGTTCCACAACGGGTAGCAAGGCCGCCGCGAGACCGCCCGTCATGGGCTCATTGGGCTTGCCGCGCGCGACGCGATTCGAAACGACGACTAAGTTCACAGGTCGTCCCCTCCTGTTTCATTCCACCCCATTTAACTGCCGTTCATCAATATGGTTCCTGATCATCCTTTGCACCAATTGAAACCAAAATCGGGCGCGCGCGTTGGAACCGGTTTACCTCCAGGCAACCTGACGATTTCGCTACACAAAGCCGGATTTGGAACCGTGGCGCGCGCAGCATGAAGCGACGCGCTGGAGGAATTACGCACGCGATATGTGGCTCCGAGATGTCGGTGCCTTATTCCAACCTTGAGTCGTCGAGCAGCCGCGCAAGGAACGTGCGCACATCGTTCGGGGCGTCGAAGTGCCCGTTGACCCCCATAGCGCGGCGACCAACCGAAAAGGCGAGCCCATTCATGTCGGGCATGATCGCGAACACGGTTTCGTCGGTGACGTCATCACCGATGAAGATCGGACGGCGCCCCTTGAAAGGCTCGTGCTTCATCAACTCGCGCACGCCGGTCGCCTTGGTAAAACCGGAATGCTTGATCTCGCAAACGAACTTTCCGGGCAGCACCTCGATCGGCGCATTGGGCAGGTCGGCGCGGATCAGCGAAACGGCTTCGTAGATCGCTTTCTCCGCATGCGGCGCAAGGCGGTAGTGCAGCGCCAGCGAATAGCCCTTGTCTTCGAGCAGAATGCCGGGACTGAGCTTGGCCACCGCCGCGAGCCGCCGCTTCAGCTCCTTATCCAGCGGCGGCGCGCTGACGGCATCGGCTTCGTTGTCAATGGAAAGCCGCATCTCGGCGCCGTGGCCGGCGACGGCGCGAAAGACATCGGGCGCGAAGATCAGGTCGATGTCGTTGAGCGAACGCCCGCTGACCATCGCCAGCGCGCCCGACGTGCGCTCCGTCAGCCGGTTCAGCGTTTCCGACAGGCCTGGCGGCACCCACACCTCACGCGGCGTCGGCATCAGGTCGAGCAGTGTCCCGTCGATGTCGAGCAGGATCGCTGTTTCATTGAGATGCGGCACGAGTGCGTGGGGCACCGGCACCGCATCGGGCGCTTCATCGTCGACCATGGTGCGCTTTAGATCCAATTCAGCCAGTTCCGATTTCATAGTCTACTCCATGGACGCAAGCGGCCGCGCGATTTCTTCGAGCGATCTGCGTTCCGCCGAGATGGCATAGCGCCACGCCACGATCGCGGCCGCGATCATCAGGAACGCCCCCAGCAAATAGCCTGCGAACACGCTCGTGCGTGATCCCGTGTCGATCAGCGCCCCGAACAATGCGGGGCCGATCACGCCGCCGATGCCGGTGCCCACCGCATAGAACACCGCGATCGCGAGCGCGCGGACTTCCAAGGGAAAAGTCTCGCTGACGGTGAGATAGGCGGCGCTCGCGGCGGGCGAGGCAAAGAAGAAGATCACCATCCAGGCGATGGTCTGCCCTTGCGCGCTCAAGGCGCCGATCGAGAACAGATAACCCGACAGCGCCAGCAACACGCCCGACGCGCCGTAGGTGAACATGATCATGGTCCGGCGGCCGAGCGTATCGAACAGGCGGCCGAGCAGCAGCGGACCAAGGAAATTGCCGGCGGCGAAGGGAAGCAGATACCAGCCGACATGATCGGCGCTGATCCCGTAAAAATCGGTCAACACCAGCGCAAAGGTGAAGAAGATGGCGTTGTAGAAGAAGGCCTGCGCGATCATCAGCACGAGGCCGACCATCGCGCGCTGGCGATAGACCGAGAACAGCGTGTGCACCACCTCGCGGATCGGCGTGTGAGTCCGCATTTTCAGGCGGATCCTGGCGAAACGCGCGTGGCTCGTCTCCTGGCCGTGTCCGAGCACCGAGCGCTCGACCTCGTCGACGATCGCGTGGGCCTGGTCGGGACGGCCGTGGATCATCAGCCAGCGTGGACTCTCCGGAATCCACATCCGCATCAAGAGCACGACGAGGCCGATGGCCGCGCCGATGAGATAAGCGAGGCGCCAGCCGAGATCGGGGCCGATCACCGCGGGATCGAGCAGCACGATGGCCGCCACGGCGCCCATGGCGGCACCGATCCAGAAGCTGCCGTTGATGACGAGATCGGTCCAGCCGCGATAGCGCGCCGGCACCAGTTCCTGGATGGTCGAATTGATCGCAGTATATTCGCCGCCGATGCCGGCGCCGGTGAGGAAGCGAAACAGCGCGTAGCTCGCGACATTCCATGACAGAGCGGTCGCGGCCGTCGCCGAGAGATAGAGCGCGAGCGTGATGAAGAACAGCTTCTTGCGACCGATGCGATCGGTCAGCCAGCCGAAGCCGAGCGCGCCGAGCACCGCGCCCGCGAGATAGGCGGAATTGGCAATGCCGAGATCGAGATTGGAGAAATGCAGGGAGGGGCTTTGCTTCAGCGCGCCGGAGAGCGCGCCGGCCAAGGTCACCTCGAGGCCATCCAGAATCCAGGTGATGCCGAGCGCAAGCACGACGCGGGTGTGAAATCCGCTCCACGGCAGCGCGTCAAGCCGTGCAGGAATGCTGGTTTCGATGATGCGATCGGCCGCGGCCACCGTGGAGACCACAGGTCCATCGTTCGGCGCTGGGCTTCGCTGCAATTCCATCGCGTTGTTGCATCTGACCAATGGACATGGCCCCGGTTCACATGGCGTGGATGGGGGCGATCCGATCAAGGGGGTGCGGCATTCCGCCTGCCACCTGCGACAACGTCTGCGGCAGGGGCGGGTTCCAGCAGGAACGACCGCTGACGGCGCTGGTTTTCGGTGGAGCCGCAAGGAGTTGACGCATGGCTCATGCCAGAAAGACGACACATTCTCGCAAAACATCGGCGCGCAAGAGCACCAGACGCGCCGCACCGAAGCGCTGGTCACAGCGCGTGACGAAAGAGAGCGACGCGCTCGACCTCAAACAAGGCGTGTTCAAGCTGACCAGTGCGAAGGAGATCGCGGCTTCGTTGAAGCGCTCGGCCGAGCACAGCGCGCGTCGCAAGACCGGCGCCTACCGCTCGGCGCTGTCGATGCTGACGTTCTACATCAACCGCGCCGGCAAGACGCTGCCGCAGACGCAGCGCACGCGGCTGGAGCGGGCAAAGGTGGAGCTGAAGCGGGCGTTCGGGAGGGAGTGAGCGCCAGGTCGTCCTGGACAAGCGCAGCGCCGATCCAGGACCTATTACCCCAGGGAGCGGTTTGGCGATGACTCGGAGTTGGCAGTTCGCCCGGCAACTCCGCCTTGGGTAATGGGTCCTGGATCGGCGCTGCGCTTGTCCAGGACGACGGCGGAGGCGTGGCGCGAAGGTCGAGCGCTACGCCGCCCGGATATTCCCCATGAAGCGGTCGAGCTCGGCGCGCAGGCGGGTGCTTTCGGACGACAGCGTCTTGGCCGAATGCAGCACCTCTTCCGAGGCCGAGCCGGTTTCGGCGGCGCCGCGGTTGACCTGGCCGATGTCGGTGGCCGCGGTCTGGGTGCCCTGCGCGACGGTCTGGACGCTGCGCGCGATTTCCTGCGTCGCGGCGCCTTGCTGCTCCACCGCGCTCGCAATCGAGGTCGAGATCGACGAGATCTGGCCGATGGTGGCGCCGATCTCCTTGATCGCCGCAACCGACTCGGCCGTGGCGCCTTGCATGCCCGTGATGTGCGAGGAGATCTCGTCGGTGGCCTTCGCGGTCTGGCTCGCGAGCGACTTCACTTCGCTGGCGACCACTGCAAAGCCGCGGCCGGCTTCGCCGGCGCGTGCCGCCTCGATGGTCGCGTTCAGCGCCAGAAGATTGGTCTGCTCGGCGATCGCCGTGATGAGCTTGACGACTTCGCCGATCTGCTGGGCGGCATGCGAGAGCTTGCCGATGCGATTATCGGTCTCCTTTGCCTGCACCACGGCAGCTTCGGCAATGCGGCTGGAATCGCGGACCTGACGGCCGATCTCCTCGACCGAGGCCGAGAGCTCTTCGGTCGCGGTCGCGACCGACTGCATGTTGCTGGAGGCCTGCTCGGAGACGTCGGCGACCTGGCTCGACAGGCTCTGCGTGGTCTCGGCGGTGCGGGTCAGCGTCGAGGCCGCCGATTCCAGCTGCACGGCGGAAGCCGAGACGTTGGAGACGATGGCACCAACCGCGCTCTCGAAATCATCGGCGAAACGAATCAGCTCGGAACGACGGCTTGCGGCCTGCTCCCTGTTCTGAAGTTCGTTGGCGGCGGCATCGCGCTCGGCCTTGGCCACGGCCTGCACCTTGAATTCTTCGACCGCGCCGGCCATCTCGCCGATCTCGTCCCTGCGGCCGAGGCCCGGCAGCACGACGTCGAAATTGCCCGCGGCAAGCTCGCGCATCGCCTTGCACATCGCGATCATCGGACGCGAAATGCCATTGCCCAGCATCAGGGCGAGCGCAGCGCCGACGGCAAGGCCGCCCAGCGCCATCATCAGCATCAGCCGCTCGGTCTCGCCGATGGTGGCATTGGCGTTGACCTCGATGCGCTGCTGATCCGCCGTCAGCTCCGATCGCAGCTCACCCGAGAGCTTGAGAATGGACGCGGCTGTCTTGGTCATCTCGCCGTTCAGCTTGACGATGACCTTCACGTTCTCGGTGAGCTTTGAAAAAGAGGCGCGGTACTGCTTGAGGAGATTGCTGATCTCGGTGACGCGGTCGGTGATCTTCTGGTCGTTGGCATAGATCGAGACCAGCAGGGTCTCCAGGAATTTGATGCGGGCGGTCACGCCGTCGGCGGTCTTCGGCTCCGGCTTGGCGACGAAGGCGCTGACCGAGGTGGAGACCGCCAGATATTGCGATGTGATATCCTTGGCCGTACCCTGAACCGAGTTCAGGCCCGCCAATGCCGCGGTATCGGCAAGATCGTCGAACTTGAACCGGATCTTGTTGCCGACGCTGTTGAGCTCCTCGGTCGCGATCTTGCCGTTCTCGCGCGTCAACGTGATGATCTCGCCGAACACCTTGGTGAAGCTCTTGAAGTCGGCCTCGAGCCTGCCGACCTGCTCGCGGCGGGCTGCGCCCGTGGTGGCCGCCGCCGACTTGGCGATCGCGGCCCTCAAATTCTCTTCAGCTGCTTTGGCTGCGGTCTCATCATCCGCCGCGCCGGTCAGCGTGTAGGCCCGCGCCAAGCCCTGGTAAGCGATCAGCTCGCGATCGACCGTCCGCGCAAGGTCCGCTTCGGCGACGCTGGAGCGGTAGGAGGCCACGGCGGCCTGAATCCGCTCGAAGCCGAAATACGCGAAAGCCATGCTGACGGCGAGGATGGCGAGCACCGCCACGAAGCCGAGGATGATTTTTGCGCGAAAACGCAAGGTGAGCAGCTTCGATCTGGTCGGCTTCGACTTGACGGGCATTCCCCACCCCATTCCATTCGCGGAAAACCAGGCGCAGCCCGGAAGCAGCCCGCTTCCTGACGCGTGAGCACGGTAAATGGCAAAGGATAAGCTGCGGTAAATTTGTGGCGCCGCAACCGGCGGTTACGTGACGCAGGGTCTCGTCGTCCTGGCCTCGTGCGCAATCGCGCACGGGGGGCCGGGACGGCTGAGCGCTTACGCCGCCCGGATATTCCCCATGAAGCGGTCGAGCTCGGCGCGCAGACGGGTGCTTTCGGACGACAGCGTCTTGGCCGAATGCAGCACCTCTTCCGAGGCCGAGCCGGTTTCGGCGGCGCCGCGGTTGACCTGGCCGATGTCGGTGGCGGCGGTCTGAGTGCCCTGTGCGACGGTCTGGACGCTGCGCGCGATTTCCTGCGTCGCGGCGCCTTGCTGCTCCACCGCGCTCGCAATCGAGGTCGAGATCGACGAGATCTGGCCGATGGTGGCGCCGATCTCCTTGATCGCCGCAACCGACTCGGCCGTGGCGCCTTGCATGCCCGTGATGTGCGAGGAGATCTCGTCGGTGGCCTTCGCGGTCTGGCTCGCGAGCGACTTCACTTCGCTGGCGACCACTGCAAAGCCGCGGCCGGCTTCGCCGGCGCGTGCCGCCTCGATGGTCGCGTTCAGCGCCAGAAGATTGGTCTGCTCGGCGATCGCCGTGATGAGCTTGACGACTTCGCCGATCTGCTGGGCGGCATGCGAGAGCTTGCCGATGCGATTATCGGTCTCCTTTGCCTGCACCACGGCAGCTTCGGCAATGCGGCTGGAATCGCGGACCTGACGGCCGATCTCCTCGACCGAGGCCGAGAGCTCTTCGGTCGCGGTCGCGACCGACTGCATGTTGCTGGAGGCCTGCTCGGAGACGTCGGCGACCTGGCTCGACAGGCTCTGCGTGGTCTCGGCGGTGCGGGTCAGCGTCGAGGCCGCCGATTCCAGCTGCACGGCGGAAGCCGAGACGTTGGAGACGATGGCACCAACCGCGCTCTCGAAATCATCGGCGAAACGAATCAGCTCGGAACGACGGCTTGCGGCCTGCTCCCTGTTCTGAAGTTCGTTGGCGGCGGCATCGCGCTCGGCCTTGGCCACGGCCTGCACCTTGAATTCTTCGACCGCGCCGGCCATCTCGCCGATCTCGTCCCTGCGGCCGAGGCCCGGCAGCACGACGTCGAAATTGCCCGCGGCAAGCTCGCGCATCGCCTTGCACATCGCGATCATCGGACGCGAAATGCCGGTGCCGAGCAGGAAAGCGAGGACCGCGCCGAGCAGCGTACCGCCGACGGCCAGCATCAGCACCAGTTGCTCGGTCTTCCCGATGGTCGCTTCCGATTCGGACTCCAACCGCTGCTGCTCGGCAACGAGGTCCGCCTTCATGGTGGTGGCACCCTGAAGGATCGCGCTGGCCGAGCCGCTCATCTCGGTGACGAGCTCGTCGATCATCTTGGCGTTGGCGATCAGTTTCTCCAGCGATTCCCGATAGGCACCGAGCAATCCCTTGGCGTCCTTCAGGCCGGCGACGATCTTGTCGTCCATGGAATAGACCGCGTTGAGCGAGTTCTCGACGAATTTCAACCGCGCCAGCGCGCTGGTCGCGATCGCCTGGTCGGACGTCAGCACGAAATTGGTCGCCGCCCCGCTCGCGGTCTGGAATTGGGCGTTGACCTGCTTGGTCCCGAACTCGATCGCCTGCGCCTCGGAATCGGAGGCATTGTTGCCGATGTCGTCGAGCTTGTATTTCAGGAGGTTGGCGTTGCGCATGAGCTGGTTCTGCACCAGCAGCGCGCTGTCACGCTTGGCCTGGAGGACTTTCGCGAAGGTCGCGGAGAAGTTGGAAAACTCCTTGGCGAGCTTGTCCAGACTTTCCTGCCGCGCCGGCTTCTTGGCGCTCTTGACCGCCTGGTCGATGGCGCTCTTCAGGCCGGTCTCCGCGTCCAGCGCCGTCTTGGCGTCGTCCTCCTTGCCGGTGACGACGAAATATCTGACGGCCGAGCGATAGGCGAGCAGCTCCCGGTCGATGTTACGGGCGAGATCGGCCTCGGTGACACTGGTGCGGTAGGACCCGACCCCGGACGAGACCCGCTCGAAGCCAAAATAGGAGAAGGCCATGCTGCCGGCGGAGATCACCAGCACCGCGGCAAAGCCCAGAATGATCTTGGCGCGGAACCTGAGGGTCGGCATTATTGTGCGCTTCGACGACGACGCGATACGCCCGGACATTCCCACCCCCATTTTCATTCAGCCGAGATCCGGTGGCGCCCCGCCCCCTGACCTGGCTGCGCAAAACTAAGGCAGAATCGATAAGGGGCGGTAAATTCGGTGCGTCCGCAGAGCTTCCGGCTCTATCGGCCAAGGCGGACTGCAAAGGCGAGCCGGATAGGGATATAGAGGCTGGCATCCCAGCTGGCGCCCCGGAGCCGCAACCCGATCCGGCCGACTCGCCCCCCAAACCAATGTTGGGCATTCTGGATCAATGACTTTTCCATGACGCGGGCGGCCAAAATCGTAGTTGCAAAGTTCCGGGTCGCTGTCTCTAATTAGAAACAATCAAAATCGATCCCGGGAGGACTTCAACCGTGTCTACAGTCAAACTGACGGTGAACGGCAAGGCCGTTGCTGTCGACGTCGAGGACCGCACGCTGCTGGTTCAGCTGCTGCGCGACCACCTCAACCTCACCGGAACCCATGTCGGCTGCGACACCAGCCAGTGCGGCGCCTGCGTCGTCCATATGGACGGCAAGGCGATCAAATCCTGCACCATGCTGGCAGGACAGGCCGACGGCGCCAGCATCACCACGATCGAAGGCATCGCCAAGGGCGACGAGCTGCACCCGATGCAGGCGGCCTTCCGCGACAATCACGGCCTGCAGTGCGGCTATTGCACGCCGGGCATGATCATGTCGGCGATCGACATCGTGCACCGCTATGGTGGCCAGCTCGACGAGGCCACCGTCCGCCACGAGCTCGAAGGCAATATCTGTCGCTGCACTGGGTACCACAACATCGTCAAAGCCGTGCTGGATGCGGCAGGCCGCATGAAGGTCTCGCAGGCGGCCGAGTAAGCGGCCCGCCTCGAAACAAGAACGATCGCCGCCGCTTTCGAGGGAAAGCGCGGTCAAGACAAATTCCGGTCGGGAGGACCAGACATGGGCGTTGAAGGCATTGGCGCGAGCGTCGTGCGCAAGGAAGACAAGCGTTTCATTACCGGCAAGGGCCGCTACGTCGACGACATCAAATTGCAGGGCATGACCCATGCCCATTTCATCCGCAGCCCGCACGCGCATGCCAAGGTGAAGGGGATCGATCCCGCCGAGGCGCTGAAGATGCCGGGCGTGGTCGCTGTGCTGACCGGTCAGCAAATCGTCGACGACAAGGTCGGCAGCCTGATCTGCGGCTGGGCCATCACCTCCAAGGACGGCAGCCCGATGAAGATGGGCGCATGGCCGGCAATGGCGCCGGAGACGGTGCGCTTCGTCGGTCAGGCCGTCGCAGTCGTGATCGCCGAGACCAAGAATCTCGCACGCGACGCGGCCGAAGCCGTGGTCGTGAACTACGAAGAGCTGCCCGCGGTCGCCGACGTCCACGCCGCGATCAAGTCCGGCGCGCCGCAGCTACATCCCGAAGCTCCAGGCAACCAGGTTTATGACTGGGTGATCGGCGACGAAGGCGCCACCGATGCGGCCTTCGCCAAGGCCGCCAACGTGGTGAAGCTCGACGTCACCAACAACCGTCTCGCGCCGAACGCGATGGAGCCGCGCGCGGCAATTGCCGATTACGATTCGGCGGAAGAGCATTTCACGCTCTACACGACGTCGCAGAATCCGCACGTCGCCCGCCTCGTGCTGTCGGCGTTCTACAACATTGCACCCGAGCACAAGCTGCGCGTGATCGCACCCGACGTCGGCGGCGGCTTCGGCTCCAAGATCTTCATCTATCCCGAAGAGATGGTGGCGCTGTGGGCCTCGAAGAAGGTCGGCCGCCCCGTAAAATGGACCGGCGACCGCACCGAAGCCTTCCTCACCGATGCGCATGGCCGCGACCACGTCACCCATGCCGAGATGGCGTTCGACGCCAACAACAAGATCACCGGGTTGAAGGTGAAGACTTACGCCAATTTCGGCGCCTACATGTCGCTGTTCTCGTCGTCGGTGCCGACCTATCTGTACGCGACGCTGCTGTCGGGCCAGTACAACATCCCGGCGATCCATGCCGAGGTGGTCGGGGTCTACACCAACACCACGCCGGTCGACGCCTATCGCGGCGCCGGCCGCCCCGAGGCGAGCTATCTGATCGAACGTCTGATGGAGACGGCGGCGCGGCAGTTGAAGGTCGATCCGGCCGCGCTGCGCCGGACCAACTTCATCACCCAGTTCCCGCACCAGACGCCGGTGATCATGGCTTATGACACCGGCGACTTTAACGCCTCGCTCGACGCCGCGATGAAGGCGATCGACTATGCCGGCTTTGCCGGGCGCAAGGCCAAGGCGAAGGCCGACGGCAAGCTGCGCGGCATCGGCGTGTCCTGCTACATCGAGGCCTGCGGCATCGCGCCGTCGAAGGCCGTCGGCAGCCTGGGCGCCGGCGTCGGTCTGTGGGAGTCCGCCGAAGTCCGCGTCAACCCGGTCGGCACCATCGAGGTCCTGACGGGATCACACAGCCACGGCCAGGGTCACGAGACCACGTTCTGCCAGCTCGTAGCCGAACGCCTCGGCGTTCCCATCAGTCAGGTCTCGATCGTCCATGGCGACACCGACAAGGTGCAGTTCGGCATGGGCACCTATGGCTCGCGCTCGGCCGCCGTCGGCCTCACCGCGATCCTGAAGGCCATGGAGAAGATGGAATCCAAGGCCAAGAAGATCGCCGCGCATGCGCTGGAAGCCTCGGAAGGCGACATCGTCATCGAGAACGGCGAGTTCAAGGTCGCCGGCACCGACAAGGCGATCGCCTTCCCGATGGTCGCACTCGCGGCCTATACCGCGCACAATCTGCCCGACGGGATGGAGCCGGGCCTGAAGGAAAGCGCCTTCTACGATCCGACCAACTTCACCTTCCCGGCCGGCACATATATCTGCGAGCTCGAGGTCGATCCCGGCACCGGCAAGACCTCCTTCGTCAACTTCGTCGCGGCCGACGATTTCGGCCGTTTGATCAACCCGATGATCGTCGAGGGCCAGGTCCATGGCGGTCTTGTGCAAGGCATCGGACAAGCGTTGCTCGAGCACGCGATCTACGACGCCAACGGGCAGCCGGTCACGGCCTCGTTCATGGACTACGCCATGCCGCGCGCCGACGACGTTCCCTCGTTCAACCTCTCCCACACCACGACGCTGTGCCCGGGCAATCCGCTCGGCATCAAGGGTTGCGGTGAGGCCGGTGCGATCGGGGCGTCAGCGGCCGTGATCAATGCGATCACGGATGCGATCGGCAAGAACAATCTGGAAATGCCCGCAACCCCGGACAGGGTGTGGCGCACGATCCACGCGGCTTAAGGGAGGAACGAAGATGTACCAGACCGTTTATCATCGCGCGTCCTCGGTTGACGAAGCCGTCAGCCTGTTCTCCAAGAGCAGCGAAGCCAAGTTCCTCGCCGGCGGCCAGACGCTGCTGCCGGTGATGAAGCAACGCCTCGCCAGTCCGTCCGACGTCATCGACCTCGGCAAGATCAAGGAGCTGCAGGGCGTCGAGCTCTCGGGCGACGTGCTGACCATCAAGGCCGGCACGACCTATTTCGACATCATGCAGAATGCCGACGTGAAGAAGGCGATTCCCGCAATTGCCTATCTCACTTCGGTGCTCGGCGACCCCGCCGTGCGCTATCGCGGCACGATCGGCGGCTCGATCGCCAACAACGATCCCGCCGCGGATTTTCCCGCCGCACTGCTCGCGCTCGGCGCCACCGTGAAGACCAACAGGCGGTCGATTACGGCGGATGACTTTTTCCAGGGCATGTTCACGACCGCGCTGGAGGAGGGCGAGCTCATCACCGCCGTGTCGTTCCCGGTTCCGGCGAAGGCTGGCTACGAAAAGATGCGCCATCCTGCGTCTCGCTTTGCGCTGACCGGCGTGTTCGTCGCGCAGACGAAGTCGGGCGAGGTTCGGGTGGCCGCCACCGGCGCCTCGCAAAGCGGCGTGATGCGGGTCCCGGCCATCGAAACGGCGCTGAAGGCGAACTGGTCACCGTCGGCGATCGACGGCGTGAGCATTTCGGCGAGCAATCTGCTGGCCGACATCCACGGCACGGCGGAGTACCGCGCCAACCTGATCAAGGTGATGGCGCAGCGCGCGGTGGCTGCCGCTCGCTGACCATCGGGCCTTAGCGCCTCGACGCAATTTTCCACGGCGCGCACTTCGGTGCGCGCCGTTTTATTTTAGCCACGCGACATGAAAACCGCTTGCCTCACTGGCGTGAAGGCGAGAAAAGTTAATCGGCCAATTAACTCGCCCCGCAGAGGAACGCCTTGGCGCTTGCCGACCATCGGCAATATGCGCCTTGGATCCGAGGAAACAAACACGTGCTCGATCAATCAGCCCAAAACTCCTCCGTCCGCACCTCCGGCCCGCTGTCGGGCTTCCGCATCGTTGAATTCGCCGGCATTGGACCGGGCCCGTTTGCCTGCATGATGCTGGCCGACATGGGCGCCGAAATCGTCACGCTCGATCGGGTCGGCGCCAGGAAGAACATGAAGTCGGTCGCAGGCCGCGGCCGCAAGGTGGTCGAGCTCGACCTCAAGGACCAGGCGGCGATCGCGGAGGTACTCGATCTGCTTGCGAATGCCGACGCGCTGGTCGAGGGTTTCCGTCCCGGCGTGATGGAGCGGCTCGGTCTCGGGCCTGACGTGGTGCTCGCGCGCAATCCAAAGCTGGTCTACGGCCGCATGACCGGCTGGGGCCAGCAAGGCCCGCTCGCCAATGCCGCCGGCCACGACATCAACTACATCTCCATCACCGGCGCGCTCGCCGCGATCGGCACGAAGGAAGCGCCGGTGCCGCCGCTCAACCTGGTCGGCGATTTCGGCGGCGGCGCGCTCTATCTCGTGGTCGGCGTGCTCGCGGCGCTGCTGGAGGCCTCGCGGTCAGGCAAGGGCCAGGTCGTCGATGCCGCGATGTGCGACGGCGCGGCATCGCTGATGTCGTTCTTCTTCGACATGACCACGCTCGGCCGCTGGACCGAAGGCCGCAACGAGAACTTTCTCGACGGCGGCGCACATTTCTACGGCGTCTACGAATGCGCCTGCGGCCATTTCGTCTCGATCGGCTCGATCGAGCCGCAATTCTACGCGCTGCTGCGCGAGCACGCCGGCCTGACCGACCCCGATTTCGATGCGCAGATGGACCGCAAGGCTTGGCCCGCGCTGAAGGAAAAACTGAAGACGGTGTTCAAGAGCAAGACGCGCGAGGACTGGTGCAAGATTATGGAAGGCACCGACATCTGCTTCGCGCCGGTGCTGACCATGTCGGAAGCGACCGAGCATCCGCACATGGTCGCCCGCAACGTCTTCGTCGAGCGCCACGGCGTGAAGCAGCCGGCGCCGGCGCCGCGCTTTTCGCGGACTCCATCGGCGGTGCGCGAGCCGGAAGTGGCGGAGATCGGCGCGGTGACCAAAGCCTGGAAGGCGGAGCGTTAAGTCCTCCGCTGTCGCATCACACTCCGGGTCGTCCTGGCCTAGTGCGCAATTGCGCACGGGGGCCAAGACCCATAGCCACCAACGCGGTTTGACGAAGACTCGGAGTTACCAGTTCGCCCAATGACCGCTCCCTGGGGTAATTGGTCCTGGCTTTCGCCAGGACGACGGCGGCACTTAATGCCACCGCGTTCCAGACAACGGCCGCCTACGCCGCATCCACCTTCAGCACCCCGCGCCGGATCTGGTCCTCCTCGATCGATTCGAACAGCGCCTTGAAATTGCCTTCGCCGAAACCGTCGTCGCCCTTGCGCTGGATGAACTCGAAGAAGATCGGGCCGATCGCGTTGGCCGAGAAGATCTGCAGCAGCACCTTGGTCTGGCCGCCGTCGACCACGCCTTCGCCGTCGATCAGGATGCCGTTCTTCTGCAGCCGCGCGATGTCCTCGCCATGCTTCGGCAACCGCGCGTCGATCCGCTCGAAATAGGTCGCGGGCGGCGCTGGCATGAAGGGCAGACCGGCCTCGCGCAAGTCCTCGATGGTGCGGTAGATGTCGCGGCAGCCGCAGGCGATGTGCTGGATGCCCTCGCCGCGATAGATATTGAGATATTCCTCGATCTGCCCGGAATCGCCGGCGTCCTCGTTGATCGGAATCCGGATCTTGCCGTCGGGGCTGGTCAGCGCGCGCGAGAACAGGCCCGAGGCGCGGCCCTCGATGTCGAAGAAGCGGATCTGGCGGAAATTGAAGAGCTTCTCGTAGAAGCCCGTCCACACGTCCATGCGGCCGCGGTGGACGTTGTGGGTGAGGTGATCGAGATAGAACAGGCCGGCGCCGGCAGGACGCGGATCGCGCGCACCCAGCCATTCGAACTCGCTGTCATAGGCCGATCCCTTGGCGCCATAGCGATCAGCGAAATAGAGCAGGCTGCCGCCGATGCCCTTGATCGCGGGGACGTCGAGCGTCTTCTGCGCGGAGGACGCATCGGCAGGTTCGGCACCGAGCGAAATCGCGCGGTCATAGGCCTTCTTCGCATCGACGACGCGAAACGCCATCGACGGCGCACAGCGGCCGTGCGCGGCGACGAAATCGTGACCCTGGGTGCCGGGCTCCTCGTTGACGAGGTAATTGATGTCGCCCTGGCGATAAACCGTGATCTTCTTCGTTCTGTGCCGCGCGACGGGCACATAGCCCATCAGCTTGAACAAGGCGTGCAGCTCTTGCGGATTGGGATGCGCATATTCGACGAACTCGAACCCGTCGGTGCCCATCGGATTCTCGGCGCTGATCGTGGCCGGCGGTGCATCGTGCGGAAACGGACCCATGGTGTTCTCCCAAATTGCTGCTGAGAGGAACTATCCTTCATGGGACGCGCAAGGGGCGTGCAAATGAGACGGCTTTTGATTAACATATGCACAGTTTGTGCATGAAGTGGGTGAAACGCGCATGACTTTGGTGGATGCCTTCGACCTCAAGATCCTGGGCGCGCTCCAGGACGACGGCCGTCTCACCAACCAGGAGCTCGCCGACCTCGCCGGGCTCTCGGCCTCGCAATGCTCGCGGCGACGGATGCGGCTGGAAGAGGAGAAGGTCATTGCGGGCTATCATGCCGATCTCTCCAGCGAGGCGCTCGGCTTCGGCGTGGTCGCCTTCATCCAGGTGACGCTGGCGACCCACTCGCCGGACAATTCCAAGCGGTTTCGGACTCTGGTCAACCGCATCGACGAGATCCAGGAGGCCTACTCGCTGACAGGCGACGCCGACTACGTGCTCAAGGCCGTGCTGCACGACCTCAAGGGCCTCTCCAACCTCGTCAACGACGTGCTGATGCCGCACCAGAGCGTCGCGCATGTGCGCTCCTCGATCGTGCTCGACAGGCTGAAGGAAAGCACGCGTCTGCCGCTGAAGGAAATCAAGCCCGGCTGAAATCGAGGGAAATCCGGCATTCGCGCTGCGCGCGCGATCTGCGATGATCCCGGCCAATCTGCGGAGATTGAGCCATGGCCCTCCAGCTTCGACCGAACTGCGAATATTGCGACCGCGATCTGCCCCCGAACGCAACCGATGCGCGGATCTGTTCCTATGAATGCACGTTCTGTGCGGACTGCGTGGAGACGAAACTCTCCAACGTCTGCCCGAACTGCGGCGGCGGTTTTGCGCCGCGCCCGATCAGGCCCACGCAGGAATGGCGACCGGGCGTGTGCACGACCAACCAGGCGCCGTCGGACAAGCGGGTGCATCTGAAGTACAGTCTGGAGGACGTCGCGACGCATTGCGCGCGGTTACGTGAGGTGCCGCCGGAGAAGCGGTAGACTCTCACCATGTCATTGCGAGGAGCCCTTGCGACGAAGCAATCCAGACTGCCACTGCGGAAAGACTCTGGATTGCTTCGCTACGCTCGCAATGACGGAGAATGTGGATAGAGGTCGCATCGCTTCCCAGCAATCACTCCGCCGGCAAAATCGTCCCCTCGACCTCGCCAAAACCAACGCGATAGCCTTCGCCCTGGCACCAGCCGCGCATGACGAGGCTGTCGCCGTCTTCCAGGAACGACCGCTTGGCGCCGCCGGGCAATTCGATCGGCTCGGTGCCGTTCCAGCTGATCTCCAGCAGGCTGCCGCGCTGGTTCTTCTCCGGACCGGAAATGGTGCCGCTGCCGAGGAGATCGCCGACATTCATGGCGCAGCCGGAGGAGGCGTGGTGCATCAGCTGCTGCACCGACGACCAGTACATGTATTTGAAATTGGTGCGGCTGATGCCGGCGGGCGCGTTGGCTCCGGCGGCGCGCAAGGAGACGTCGAGTTCGAGATCGTAGTTCTGCGGCTTGCCCTGCTTGAGGTAGTCGAGCGGCACCGGCTCCTGCTGCGGCCCGTTGAGGCGGAATGGCTCCAGCGCCTCGCGCGTCACCACCCACGGACTGATCGAGGTCGCGAACGCCTTGGCGAGGAACGGCCCGAGCGGCACATATTCCCATTGCTGGATATCGCGCGCGCTCCAGTCGTTGAGCAGCACGAAGCCGAAGATCATCTCCTCGGCTTGCGGCTCCGTGAGCATGCCGCCCATTGGCGACGGCTGGCCGACCACCACGCCCATCTCCAGCTCGAAATCGAGCCGCTTGCACGGTCCGAAGCTCGGCGCCTCCACATTCGGCGGCTTGAGCTGCCCGCGCGGGCGCTTCACCTTCGTGCCGGAGACCACGACAGTCGAGGCACGGCCGTTGTAAGCGATCGGCATATGCAGCCAATTCGGCTGCAGTGCATTGTCCTTGCCACGGAACATGACGCCGACATTGGTGGCGTGTTCTTTCGACGAATAGAAATCGGTGTAGCCGGAGACCGCAAACGGCAGATGCAATCTTGCGTCGCGTATCGGCACCAAGGCCTGCTTGCGCAACTCCTCGTTGTCGCGCAGCTCGGGATGATCGGCGCGCAGGAGTTCGCTGATCCGCGCCCGCGTCTTCGTCCAGACCTTTGGCCCCAAGGCCATGAAAGCATTGAGCGACGGCGTCGAGAACACGCCGAGCGGCCCCACGTCGAGCCGCGAGTCCTGCTCAAGCTCCCAGAGATCGAGCACATAGTCGCCGATCGCCACGCCGACGCGCGGCGTCGGATTGGCCGCGGTCGAGAACACACCATAAGGCAGGTTCTGGATCGGAAAATCGGAGGCGGGATCGACGCCGATGAAGGAGCGGAGGCTGGGGTCGTTGGGATGGGGCATCACTTGGCTCGGTCTTTCCCTTCTCCCCTTGTGGGAGAAGGTGGCGCGAAGCGCCGGATGAGGGGTATCTGTCCGCGAGTCCGAAGGAGAGGTTCACGCGCGGATAGAACCCCTCACCCGTCTCGCCGCTATGCGGCGAGCCACCCTCTCCCACAAGGGGAGAGGGTAAGAAGCTTACGGCTTGCTCGGATCGAACCGCTTCGCGAGGCCCTTCCAGCAATCCGCGTAGTCATGCTGCAACGTCGCGGAATTCGCGGCGTGCGCGGTGACGCGCTGCGCGTAGCGGGTCTCGAACATGAAGGCCATGGTGCCGGTCAGCTTGACCGGCTTCAGCTCGCCGTTGCTGGCGTGCTCGAAGGCATCGCGATCGGGGCCGTGCGGCAGCATGCAATTGTGCAAACTCATGCCGCCCGGCACAAAACCTTGCGGCTTGGCGTCGTACACGCCGTAGATCAGGCCCATGAACTCGCTCATGATGTTCATGTGATACCACGGCGGGCGGAAGGTGTTGTCGGCGACCATCCAGCGCTCGGGGAAGATCACGAAGTCGATATTCGCCGTGCCCGCGGTCTCCGACGGCGAGGTCAGCACGGTGAAGATCGAGGGATCGGGATGATCGAAGCCGATCGCGCCGACCGGCGAGAAGGTGCGCAGATCATATTTATACGGCGCATAATTGCCGTGCCAGGCGACGACGTCGATCGGCGAGTGGGGCAACTGCGTCCTGAACAACGATCCGCCCCATTTCACGTAAAGCTCGGTCGGTGTGTCCTTGTCCTCGTAGTGCGCGACCGGCGTCAGGAAGTCGCGGGCATTGGCGAGGCAGTTGGCGCCGATCGGTCCGCGCTCCGGCAGCGTGAAGGCGCCGCCGTAGTTTTCGCAGAGATAGCCACGCGCCGGTCCGCTCGGAATCTCCACCCGGAACTTGACGCCGCGCGGGATCACCACGATCTCGCCGGGCTCGGCGTCGATGCGGCCGAACTCCGTGACGATGCGAAGATTGCCCTGCTGCAGCACGAACATCAGCTCGCCGTCGGCATTGTAGAAGTGCTGGTCCACCATCGATTTGGTGATGAGATAGACGTGGGCGGCCATGCCGGCCTGGGTGTTGACGTCACCGGCGGTGGTCATGGTCTGCACGCCCTGAAGGAAGGTCATGTCCTCCTTCGGGATCGGCGCCGGATCCCAGCGCAATTGCGCGATCGGCAGGTCGTTTTCGTGGCACGGTGCCGAACGCCACAGGCCGCCGTCGACCTTCTCGAAACGACCCGAGTGTTTCACCGACGGGCGAATGCGATAGAGCCATGAGCGCTCGTTGCTGCCGCGCGGCGCCGTGAAGGGCGAGCCGGAGAGCTGCTCGGCATAGAGGCCGTAGGCACAGCGCTGCGGCGAGTTGCGTCCGATCGGCAGCGCGCCCGGCAGCGCTTCGGTCTCGAAACTGTTGCCGAAGCCGGACATGTAGCCCGGCGTGACCTGGGCCGTGCTGCGAATGATCTGATCGGGCGAGGTGTTGATGTTCATGATGATCCTCCTCCTTGCAGGGCGGCCCACATCTCCTGGTCGCGCTTGTCGGTCCAGATCACGGGGTCGTCGATCCCCGACGCCTCGTCATAGGCGCGAGATACGTTGAACGGCAGACAGTGCTCGTAGATGGCGAAGCTCGAAAATTTCGGATCCATGACCTCGCGCGTCGCGGCCATCGATTCCTTCAGCGTGCGGCCCTTGGCGACCGAGATTTCGGCGGCGCCGTAGAGCGAGGTGACGAAGTCGCGCGTCATCGCGATGGCTTCGCGCACCGTGGCGACACCCTTCAACGCATCGCCGCGGCCCGGCGCGATCGCCTTGGGATTGAAGTTGCGGATCTCGTTCAGCGTCAGCGGCCATTCGCGCAGGTGTGCGTCGCCACAATAGCAGGCCGAGTGGTATTCGATCAGGTCACCGGAGAACATCACCTCGGCATCCGGCACCCAGGCGACGATGTCGCCCGAGGTATGGCCGGCGCCAAGCTGCATCAGGCGTACCTCGCGCTTGCCGAGATAGATCGACATCTCGCCTTCGAAGGTCAGCGTCGGCCAGGTCAGGCCGGGTATGCTCGATGCGTCCTGAAACAGGCGCGGGAAGCGGCCGTACTCGGAATCCCAATCCTGCTGGCCACGCTCCTCGATGAGGCGATAGGTCTCCTGCGAGGCGACGATGCCCTGCGCCTTGTAGGCGGAGGCGCCGAGCACGCGCACGGCGTGATAATGCGACAGCACGACATATTTGATCGGTTTGTCGGTGACGGCACGGACGCGCTCGATCACCTTGTTGGCCATCGCCGGCGTCGATTGCGCGTCGAACACCAGGCAGCCGTCGTCGCCGACGATGATCGCGGTGTTCGGATCGCCCTCCGCGGTGAAGGCGTAGAGATCGGTGCCAATCTCGGAGAAGGTGATCTTCTTCTCGGACAGGTCGCCGGTGGATGCGAAGTTCTTCGCCATCAATTCATCCTTCAAGTCTTTGGGGCTATTGTTGTTGCTGTTGCTGCTGCTGGCCGTCGATCATGCGCCGCTTGGCGAGGAGAATCGCCTCCCGCAGCACGACGATATCGCCGATATGGTTGGCGAGGATCAGCACCAGCGCCGCGTCGAAGTCCGCGCTCTGCTCGTCGGTGAAGCCACGATGCGCCTCCACAATGGCGCGAAAGGCGTCGTCGGGTCGCGCGAAGTTGGAGCTGGTGGAGAGCGGCATGCGAATCCTCAATTCAAGCAAATTCTTGATTCAAGCCCTGCGCCCGTGACAGCGCTGCCGCGACGCCAGCGCGCGTGGGGTGGCGGAAGCGCGCCGCAACGTAACCGTCCGGCCTTAATAGGTAGGCTGAGCCTGGTTCCGCATCATAGCGCTTTGCAGTGAGCCCTGCCGGATCTGCGAGCCCGTCCTCACCGCCGATGCAGATGTCCTTCACACCAACAGGCGCATCGATCGCCGCGCCGTTGCCGAACGACAGCAAGGTGAAGTCTGTTCCACCCTTGCGGAATGCATCCGTCAAATAGGCTTGCTCGCCCGCGCGCGTCGTAACGGGAGCATCGAGCATCGAACAACCCGGGAGCGGGCCACCGCGCCACGCATCCGCATCCGGCGATGACAGCGGCGAGTCATAGCTGCACGGCACCGAGAGCCGCCCGCCATTGACCATGCGCTTGCCGAATTCCGTTTCCTTGGCCAGCGACAGCACCGCCTTGCGCAGCCGCGCTTCCTGATGCGAGTTCGGCGCCATGAAATCGGTCGAGCGGGTGGATTCGCGGATGTTCTCGTCGGCCGCCAGACTGCGCTCGACGTGATAGCTCTCGAGCAGGCTCGCGGGTGAGGCGCCGCGCAGCACGCGGTCGAGCTTCCAGGAGAGATTCTCGGCGTCCTCGAGTCCCGAATTGGCGCCGCGCGCGCCGAAGGGCGAGACCTGGTGCGCGGAATCGCCTGCAAAGATCACGCGGCCATGGACGAAGCGATCCATCCGCCGGCACTGGAATTTGTAAAGCGAGATCCACTCGAACTCGAACTTGTCGTGGCCGAGCATGCGCGCAATCCGCGGCCGCACGTTCTCGGGCTTCTTCTCGACGACGGGGTCGGCATAGCGATTGAGCTGAAGGTCGATGCGCCAGACATCGTCGGGCTGTCGGTGCAGCAGCGCCGAACGTCCCGCATGAAACGGCGGATCGAACCAGAACCAGCGCTCGGTCGGGAATTCCGCGGTCATCTTGACATCGGCGATCAGGAACTGGTCCTCGAACACCTGTCCGGCGAAGTCGGCGCCCACCATCTGCCGCAGCGACGAGCGCGCGCCGTCGCAGGCGACGACATATTGCGCGTGCAGGCGATAGGCGCCCTCCGGCGTCTCGATCGTCAGCGCGACGGAAGCGTTGCGGCTCTCCAGCGCCGTCACCTTGTTGCGCCAGCGCAGATTGATCTCGGGCAGCTCGCTGATGCGGTCGACCAGATAGGCTTCGGCGTAATATTGCTGGAGATTGATGAAGGCCGGCCGCTTGTGACCGTCCTCCGGCAGTAGATTGAACTGGTAGAGCTGCTGCTCGCCGTGGAAGATGCGGCCGACGCTCCAGACCACGCCCTTGTCGACCATGCGGTCGCCGACGCCGAGCCGGTCCCAATATTCCAGCGAGCGTTTCGAGAAGCAGATCGCGCGGGAGCCCTCTCCGATGCGGTCGGCGTCATCCAGAAGAACGACGCGCTGGCCGCGTTGGGCAAGGTCGATCGCAAGCGACAGCCCGACCGGGCCAGCGCCCACGATCACCACGGGATGCTCGGCCGAGCTCTGGCCGGGACGATCCTGATCGGGGTGGCGGCGATAGCCGAACTGGGTTTTGGCCTGATGCGTATTGGCCTTCGCCATGCGCTAACCTCGGCTCTGGTCAGGAGAGGCCTGATCTGCTAATAGTCTCACGTGCAACTATTTTGGACCGGAGCCGGCCGGCCGTCAACTGGAATTCGGAGCGCTCTCCTTGGCGAGGACATCCAGCGACATCGCGCTGAAGACACGCGAGGCCGATGAGGCTTCACCGCGGCCAAAAACACGGCTCGACCTGTTCAGGTTCGTGCCGTTCCGCCTCAACCGGCTCGCCGCGGAGGTGAGTTCCGCACTCGCCGTCGAATATCAGGAGCGTCACGGCCTCGACATCCCCGCCTGGCGCGTGATCGCGACGCTCGGCTTCCGCAACGATGCCTGCAGCGCGCAGTACGTCGCGCAATGCACCCGCACGCACAAATCCACGATCAGCCGCGCGGTGACCATGTTGCTGCATCAGGGTTTGATCGAGCGCGTCGAGAACGAAGCCGACCGCCGCGAATTCCGTCTGCGACTGACCAGGAAAGGCCGCACGCTCTACGAGGAGCTGTTTCCGCAATTGCTGCGGCGGGAAGACGAGATCCTCGCCTGCCTCACCGCGCAGGAGCGCAAACAGCTATCGACGCTGCTCGGCAAGATCGAACAGAGCCTCGATTTGATCCAGACCAGCGAAGAGGCCGACGCCAAGCAGGCGTATTGATCACTTCGCAAATGATCGCGACGGCGGCAAATGCAGCGCCCAGACATCGACCTTGTCGCTGGCGCGCGGATAGATCTCCGTCACGATCGGATCATGGCCGGGAATGAACCGGTCAGGATGGCCGGCGAGGCGCTCGATGGTCTCCCAGCCAACCGCCATGTCGCCGACATTGTAGACGATCGGGAATGGGCTTCTGCGCTGGAGATTGGCGTAATAATGCGCGGCATCGGACGCCAGCACCACCGGTCCGCGCGCGGTCTCGACTCTGACCACCTGCAAGCCGTCGGAATGGCCGCCGACGCGGTGCAAGGTGACGCCGGGCGCGACCTCGCCGTCGCCGGAATAGAAATTGACGCGCTCGCCATAGACATGGCGGACCATCTGGGTGACGTGCTCGACCGAGAACGGATGTCGCAGCAGTCCGTTGCACATGCAGCGCCCCGTCGCGTAGGCCATCTCGCGCTCCTGGAGATGGAAGCGGGCGTTCGGGAAGCGGTCGAGATTGCCGGCATGGTCGTAATGCAGATGCGTCACGATGATGTCGCGAATGCTCGCTGCCGCGACACCAAAGCGCTCCAGCGCGTCGACCGGATTGAGCGTCAGCTTGCGCGCCCGCGCGGACGCTTCCTCGGCATTGAAGCCGGTATCGACCAGGATGTCGCGGCCGTTGCCGCGGATCAGCCAGACGAAATAGTCGAGATCCTGCGCCGCGCTGTCATGCGGGTCGGGCGCGAGGAAGTTCATGTGGGGCGTGCGCGGCGACATCGTCGCGTAGCGCAGTGCGTAGATTTCGGAGGCGTTTCCCATAGTTTGATCTTGCTCTTTTTGTGGATGCACCTTCAGGGGCGATCGACCGCACCAAGCCATCGTCCACCGCAAAGGTCAAACACCGCAGGTTGAAGGAGGCCCGTCCGCAATGTGAGACCAATCACATTGTTGTCGCCATGGCTGCCCTAATTTGCAGCCGCAATGACAACCAGCATGACAACCAGAATGCATCGCGTGCAATCATGACCGCCCGTTTATTCCCCCGCAACATGCCCATGCGTCGCGGTCAATTGTCGCGATAGCGCCGAATCCGCAAGCGGTTGACGCCCCCCTCCCCCGGTTTGATAATGCACATTGCGTAAGTTAAGGTCGCCGCGGCGCAAGCTGGAAACGGCGCCTTTTTGGCTGGATCGCGCTAATTATGAAAATTCGCCTGCTTTTCGTTCTATCCTTGCTCGTGTCGCTCATCCCGACCGCTCCGTCACTTGCGGCCGGCGATCGCTTTGCGCTGGTCATCGGCAATGCCAAATATCCGGACGCCGACGCTCCCCTGAAGGAACCGCTCAACGACGCGCGCGACGTCGCCGACGAGCTCAAGCGCGACGGCTTTTCCGTCGAGATCGGTGAGAACCTGACCGGCGACGGCATGCGCCGCGCCTTCGACAAGCTCTACGGCAAGATCAAGCCGGGGTCGGTGGCACTGGTGTTCTTCAGCGGCTTCGGCATCCAGTCCGCGCGGCAGAGCTATTTGCTGCCGATCGATGCGCAGATCTGGACCGAATCCGACGTGCGGCGCGACGGCATCAGCCTCGAAACCGTGCTCGGCGAGCTCAACACCCGCGGCGCCGGCGTCAAGATCGCGCTGGTCGATGCCTCCAGGCGCAACCCGTTCGAGCGCCGGTTCCGCAGCTTCTCGGCCGGCCTCACGCCCGTCATCGCGCCGAACGGCACGCTGGTGATGTATTCGGCGGCACTGGCCTCGGTGGTCTCGGACGCCGGCGGCGAGCACAGCCTGTTCGTCCAGGAACTCCTCAAGGAAATCCGCGTCCCCGACCTGATGGCCGAGGAGACGCTGAACCGCACCAAGATGGGCGTCACCCGCGCCTCCCGGGGCGAGCAGGTGCCGTGGATATCCTCGTCGCTGGCCGAGGATTTCTCCTTCATTCCAGGGGCCGGCGGGTCGCGCCCGACCACCACGCCGCCACCTGCGCCTCCCCCGCCGCCGGTCGTCGCCAACAACCCGCCGCCGACTCCACCCGCACCTTCACCGCCTCCGCCGCCGAAACCGGCCGAGACGGTGGCTGCGCCCGCTCCGTCACCGAAGCCGCAGGTCGAGGCTGCCTTGCCGCCGGCACCGCCGCCGCCTCCGCCTGTGATTCCGGCCGATCCCGCCACCGCTCCGACCATGGAGAGCGGGCCGAGTGCGGCCGCCCTGGCCGAGGACCCCACCATCAAGGGGCTGACCGCCAAGATCGCGGCCAATCCGGATGACGTGAACGCGCTTTACCGGCGCGGTCAGGTCTATGCCAGCAAGGGCGCCTACAGCCTGGCCATCAAGGATTTTGACGAGACGCTCCGGATCAACCCGAAGGACGTCGAGGCGCTGAACAATCGCTGCTGGACCCGCACCGTGGTCGGCGACCTCCAGGGCGCGCTGAAGGATTGCAACGAGGCCCTGCGGCTGCGACCGAACTTCGTCGACGCGCTGGACAGCCGGGGGCTCGTCAATCTGAAATCGGGGGCGGTCAAGAACGCCATCGCCGATTTCGAGGCCGCCCTGAGGATCAATCCGCGCTTGACCTCCTCGCTGTTCGGACGCGGGATCGCCAAGCAGCGCAACGGCTCGGCCCAAGAGGGCGCGCTCGACATCGCCAATGCCAAGGCGATGGACCCGAACATTGTTCAGGAATTCGCAAGCTACGGAGTGCGTTGATATTTTTTTGAATCGGGGCCGATGTGCCTCGAACCCGCGACGGCCCGGCGAAGACTAATCGAACGGATGCCGCAGGCCGTCCTTTCGGGAGGCTTATTGCAGGATTTTCGAACCGCACCAGCTGGCTGCGCAGGAGGGACTGGCTATGAGATTGGCTGCAAAGGGACTTACCGCAATCCTGTCCATCATCACCGTCGGCGCCGCGCTGTCGCTGACGATCCCGCTGGCATTCGCAGCCGACGACGGCAACAGCAAGAACGTCACCGAGGACGAGATCGTCCGCGCGCTGGCGCCGCCGCCGAAGAAGCCGCTGACCCGCGGCCTCTCGATCGCTCCGCAGGCCGATCCCGCACCGAGTGCCACGGAGACCAAGCTGATCCAGTCCGTGCGCGGCCGCTCGACACGGTCGCTGTCGTCGACCGAGCGTGAAGAAATCGCGTCGGCGGCCAAGGACAAGCCGAACATCGATCTGGAAATCACGTTCGACTACAACTCGGCCAATATCAGCGCCAAATCGCTTGCCTCGGTCCAGGCGCTCGGCCGCGCGCTGACCAGCCCCGACCTGAAAGGCTCGACCTTCGTGGTCGCCGGCCATACTGACGCCGCCGGAAGCGAGAGCTATAATCAGGATCTGTCGGAGCGCCGCGCGGATTCGATCAAGCGCTATTTGGTCGACAAATACAGCATCTCCGCGACCGACCTCGTCACGGTCGGCTACGGCAAGAGCAAGCTGAAGGACCCGGCCCAGCCGATGGCGGAAGTCAATCGTCGCGTGCAGGTCGTCAACATGGAAAACAAGACTACCGCATCGAAGTGACCACGACGTAATCCTTTGAAGTGACAAGTCGTGATGTGGTGTAAAGTCTCGCTCCCAGCGCGCGTCCCGCAGCCTTGCGGGACGCTGCTTTATTTCAGGGAAACGCTCTCCATGGGCCGCGCGCGGATGGCCGTGAGCCAGGCCAGGACGATCCGGCAATGAACCTCTCCCAATATCTCAAGCCAGCCGGAACGGTGATCTTCGTCGTCGCGCTCGGCGTCGGCTATTATCTGTTCGAGCACCGGCACCGCGCCGAGCCCAAGGAAACGCCGAGCGAGGCGCTGGTCATCGTGACCAAGTCGACCAATGCCTGCTTCTCCGACCTGGTCCGGGTGACCGGCTTCTTCGTGCCGCGCCGCGAAGCCGTGGTCGTCGCCGACCAGGAGGGATCCAGGGTCACCGACCTCTTCGTCACCGAAGGCACCCTCGTCACCGACAATCAGGAGCTGGCGCGCCTGACCGCACCGCCCCAGATTCCGGGCCAGCCGCCGCGGCCCGGCCCGCAAGGTCCGGTCTCGCTGAAGGCCTCTGCGCCGGGCCTCGTCACCGAGGTCCGCACCATCGTCGGCGCGCCGGCCTCGCCGCAGGCCGGCCCGATGTTCCGTATCGCCGTCAACAACGAGATCGAACTGGACGCGCAGGTGCCCGCGGTGCACATGGCCAAGCTCAGCTCCGGCGCGACCGTGCGCATCAGCCGCGACGACGCGCCCGATTTGATCGGGCGGGTCAGGCTAGTCGCGCCCGAAATCGATCGCGCCACCCAGCTCGGCCGCGTGCGCATCAGCGTCACCAACAATCCCTCGCTGAAAGTCGGCGTGTTCGCCCGCGCCTCGATCGACGCCAAGCGAAGCTGCGGCGTCGCGGTTCCCAAGACCGCGATCGACCATCTCACCGTGCAGGTCGTCAAGAGCAACATTGTCGAGACGCGCAAGGTACGGGTCGGGCTGTCTTCGGACAGCGCGACGGAAATCCTGGAAGGCCTCAATGTCGGCGAGATCGTCGTCGCCGACGCCGGCTCTTCGCTGCATGACGGCGACCAGATCAAGACCATGTTCGCTGATGAACTCGATCGCACGCGGGTACGCTGATGGCTCTCAATATCTCGGCATGGTCGATCCGCAATCCGCTGCCGTCGGTCGTATTTTCCATCATCCTCCTGATCCTCGGCTGGGTGTCCTTCACCAAGCTCGCGGTGACGCGGCTACCCTCGGCCGACATTCCCGTGATCTCGGTCGCGGTATCGCAGTTCGGCGCGGCACCCGCCGAGCTCGAATCCCAGGTCACCAAGACGGTTGAAGACGCCGTCTCCGGTGTCGAAGGGGTCAGGCACATCACCTCGCAGATCACCGACGGCCTGTCGGTGACGACAATCCAGTTCGCGCTGGAAACCAACACCGACCGCGCGCTCAACGACGTCAAGGACGCGGTGACGCGCGTGCGCTCGAACCTGCCGCAGAACGTCACCGAGCCGCTGATCCAGCGCGTCGATGTCATCGGCCTGCCGATCGTCACCTATGCCGCGATCTCGCCCGGCAAGACGCCGGAGCAGCTCTCCTATTTCGTCGACGACGTGGTCAAGCGCGCGCTGCAAGGCGTGCGCGGCGTCGCCCAGGTCGAGCGCATCGGCGGTGTCGAGCGCGAGATCCTGGTCTCGCTCGATCCCGACCGCCTGCAGTCGATGGGGCTGACGGCCGTCAACGTCAGCCAGAGCCTGCGCGGCACCAATGTCGACGTCGCCGGCGGCCGCGCCGAGATCGGCAAGAACGACCAGGCGATCCGCACCCTCGCCGGCGCCAAGACGCTGAGCGATCTCGCCGGCACCATGATTCCGCTGTTCGGCGGCGGCGAGGTCCGGCTCGACGATCTCGGCACCGTCACCGACACCATCGCAGACCGCCGTACCTTCGCCCGCTTCAACGGCGAGCCGATCGTCGCGCTCGGCATCAAGCGCTCCAAGGGTGCCAGCGACGTGAAGGTCGCCGAGGCCGTGCAGAAGCGCATCGACACGCTCAAGGCCACTTATCCCGACGTCGACCTGAAGGTGATCGACACCTCGGTCGAATATACCAATGGCAATTACCACGCGGCGATCTCGACCCTGTTCGAAGGCGCCATCCTCGCCGTCGTCATCGTGCTGTTGTTCCTGCGCGACCTGCGCGCCACCACCATCGCCGCGATCTCGCTGCCGTTGTCGATCTTCCCGGCATTCTGGGCGATGGACCTGCTCGGCTTCTCGCTCAACCTCGTCAGCTTCCTCGCCATCACGCTGTCGACGGGTATTCTGGTCGACGACGCCATCGTCGAGATCGAGAACATCGTCAGGCACATGAACATGGGCAAGTCGCCCTATCGTGCCGCCCTGGAAGCCGCCGACGAGATCGGCCTCGCGGTGATCGCGATCTCGCTGACGATCATCGCAATCTTCGCGCCCGCGAGCTTCATGTCGGGCATCGCCGGACAGTTCTTCAAGCAGTTCGGCATCACCGTCTCGGTACAGGTGTTCTTCTCGCTGCTCGCGGCGCGCTTCGTCACGCCGGTGCTCGCCGCCTACTTCCTCAAACATAGCAATCACCAAGAGCCGCCGCCCGGCCGCGTGCTGCGGTCCTATCACAGGCTCGTGGCCTGGTCGGTGAAGCACTATTTCATTACGGTGCTGGTCGGCTTCGGCGTCTTCGCCGCCTCGATCTGGAGCATTACGCTGCTGCCGCAGGGTTTCCTGCCGGCGCAGGACAGCTCGCGCTCGTTGGTTGCGCTCGAGCTGCCGCCGGGCACGCAGCTCGCCTACACCGAAAAAGTCACCGAAGACATCGTGGCGCGCCTGCGCAAGCGGCCCGAGGTGAAGAGCATCTTCGTCGACGGCGGCCGCGTTCCACCGGGGACCCAGGAAGTCCGGCGCGCCGCCTTGATCATCAATTACACGCCCAAGGACAGCCGCGACATCACCCAGCGCGAGCTCGAATTCTCGATCAGCCAGGAGCTGGAGAACATTCCAGACATCCGCTTCTGGTTCCTCGACGAGAACGGCCTGCGCGCCATCTCGCTGGTCGTGACCGGCGCAGACGCCAACATCGTCAACAACGTCGCCAGCGAACTCGCGACGCAGATGAAGCGGATTCCCACCATCTCCAACGTGATCTCGGAAACCACGCTGGAGCGGCCCGAGCTGCGCGTCGAACCGCGCGCCGATCTCGCCGCACGGCTCGGCGTCTCGACCGAAAGCCTATCGCAGACCATCCGCGTCGCCACCATCGGCGACGTCGGCCCCGCGCTTGCCAAGTTCGACGTTGGCGACCGTCTGGTGCCGATCCGAGTGCAGCTCGAGGATGCCGCGCGCGGCAATCTGAAGACGCTCGAACAGTTGCGCGTGCCGCTCGGCGAGCACGGCGAGAAGGGCGGCGTGCCGCTGTCCGTCATCGCCGACGTCAAGCTCGACCAGGGTCCGACCAGCATCAACCGTTACGATCGCGAGCGACAGGCGACCGTCGCGGCCGATCTCGTCGGCTCCGCCGCGCTCGGCGACGCCACCAAGAAGATCTACGATCTGCCGGTCATGAAGAGCCGACCGAAGGGCGTGAAGGTCTCCCCCTCCGGCGACGCCGAAAGCCTGAACGAACTGTCCGAAGGCTTTGCCACCGCGATCACGGCGGGCCTGATGATGGTCTACGCCGTTCTGGTGCTGCTGTTCGGCACCTTCCTGCAGCCGATCACCATTCTGTTCTCGCTGCCGCTCTCGATCGGCGGCGCGATCGCGGCCCTGCTGATCACCGGCAAGCAGCTCACGACACCGGTGTGGATCGGCATCCTGATGCTGATGGGTATCGTCACCAAGAACGCGATCATGCTGGTGGAATTCGCCATCGAATCCATTCACGCCGGCACACCGCGCGAAGAAGCCATGATCGACGCAGGCATGAAACGCGCTCGCCCGATCGTGATGACCACGATCGCGATGGCCGCGGGCATGATGCCCAGCGCGCTCGCGGTCGGCGCGGGCGGCGAGTTCCGCTCGCCGATGGCGCTCGCGGTGATCGGTGGCCTGATCTTCTCGACCATCCTGTCGCTGGTGTTCGTGCCCGCGATGTTCATGGTGATGGACGATCTCGGCGCCCTGATCTGGCGCTTCGCCAAGCGGCTGGTCGTGCACAGCGAAGATGCGGAGGGCGCAAGTCATCACGGAGCTGCGCCGGCCGAAGCGAGGCCGCGGCCGAAGAACATCGTGCACCCTGCGGCGGAGTAGATGTGCACCAGCGTCAAGCACACGAGGCAGTTCAGCGAGGGCCATCCGAGAACCCGACATAGCGGAGGATCGTCTTCGCTACCAGGCATTCAGACGTACCGGTCGTGCTGTGCCGATCGAGGTCGTTAAAGCGTGGGTCGCGAGTTGAGACTCTTCTGACGAACTCCTTCGCCCCGATAGCGACCCAGCCTAACGGCCCCCCTACTCGTTGCGCGCGATCGCCGTCAGCTTGGTCATGTTCCGCAGCAGGATGCGGCCGCGCTGGAGATCGAGGATCGCTTCCTTGCGCCAGGCCTGAAGCTGGCGGTTGACGCTCTCGCGGGCGGCGCCGACGAAGACGCCGAGTTGCTCCTGCGAGATGTGCACCTCCGAGCCGAAATCGGCGGCGAGCGCGCAGAGGCGCCGCGCGAGGCGAACCGGCAGCGGCTGGAGCATGGACTCTTCCATGCGCTCGCTCTGCCAGCGGATGCGCTGGCAGAGCAGCGCGATGATCTTGATCCCGACTTTCGGCTCGCGTTCGAGGAAGGCGAGAAAGTCTTCGCGCCGCAGCACGAACAGCTCGCTGGCTTCGCCCGCGGTGGCGTCCGCAGTGCGGCTCTGGCCATCCAGCACCGCAACCTCGCCGAACAGGTCGCCGGGCCCCATGAAGTTCAGCGTCAGGCGGCTGCCGTCGGAGGCGCCGGTCTCGATACGGACCTGGCCTCGGCGCACGCCGAACAGCGCATCGCCTGGGTCGCCCTTCTGGAACAGCACCTCGCCATTCCCCAGATGCTGGGTGTGGCAGAGATTCGCCAGCCGCTGGAGTTCGTCTGCGCCGAGATCGGCGAACATCGCATTCATCTTGAGGATGACCGCAAATTCGGCCTGCTTGCTCATTTCAATATCCTTGTGAATTTCGTTGGCAAATCGCTTGGAACCATCAACATCAAGATCGCGTAAAACCGCGCCCGGGAAGTGTGCCATAAGTCACATAACTTTGCAGCACCCCCAGACTATTTTTACGTGCTTGGAGCCGCTTCCCGTCCCGGGATAAACTCAGGAGCCAAGGACGGGTGCAAATGACGGTCATGTGCCGGATTCGACGCCGATCGTCCGCCGCTGGAAAGTCGATATGAGAGCCGTGAAATTCGCCGGCGCGGCGGTGGCCGCAATCGTCATCGTGATCGCACTCCTGCTGGTGGTCGGGATCCCCTCGGGCTTCCTGAGTTCGACGATTGCCTCGCGTGTCGAGAGCGCGACCGGCTATCGCCTGTCGGTCGACGGCACCACTAGAATCAGTTTGTGGCCGACGCTGAACGTGACGCTGAACGACCTCACGCTTGCCGACCCCAAGGACCGCAGCGGCATCACGCGCCTGTCCATCGACAGCGTGCGGGCCGACATGTCGCTCTCAAGCGTCTGGTCGGGCCGCCCGAAGATCAGCGAGCTCGTCGTCACCCATCCCGTGCTCTACCAGCCGCTGCTGCGTGAGCGCCTGCCGAATGCCGGCGGCACGTCGAAGCCGGTCGCGCTCGATCTCGACGGCGCCGCCATCGATCGCATCAAGGTCACCGATGGCGAGATCGCATTCGCGCGCGTGCGCGATCGCGTCGAGAGCCGCATCAGCGCCGTCAATGCCGATGCGATCGTCGGCCGCGACCGCAAGTTCAACATCACCGGCACCGCACGGGTCGGCGAGCATCCGACCAAATTCGACATCAAGGCGACCACGCCAGCGCCGCCGGCCGACCGACCGACCATTCCGGTGGATTTCGCCATCGACATGCCGGACGTGCTGAAGTCCCGGCTCGCGGGCCATGCCGAGATGCGGCTGAGCGGCGATGTCGTGATGATCAACGGCCTGAATGGCACGCTCGGCGATGGCGCGTTCAATGGCTGGGCCTCGGTCGATATCGCGAGCAAGCCTCTCGTCAAGCTCGATCTCGACTTCCAGCGGCTCGCGATCCCGCTGGCGAAATCGCCGGAAGGCGCGTCCGGGCAGCCCTGGAGCGATGCGCCGATCGACGTCTCCGGGCTCAACTATGTCGATGCGCAGATCAGGATCTCCGCGCATGAGGCGGTGATCGGCGAGGCACGCCTCGCGCCGCTGGCGGTCGATGCAAAACTCGCCGGCGGCGTGCTGAAGGCCGGCACCGCCAATCTCGGCGCCTATGGCGGCCAGGTTACGGGCGAATTGATCCTGGATGCGACCAGCGGCGCGCCGAGCTTTGCCATGCATTCCGACCTCGCCGGCGTGCGCGCGCTGCCGCTGCTGCAGGGCCTCGCCGAATTCGACCGGATCGACGGCAAGCTGCAGGCCAAGCTCGCGCTGCGCAGCGCCGGCAGCAGCCAGCGCGCGCTGATGGCGAACATGCAGGGCACGGCCTTCGTCAATTTCCAGGACGGCGCCATTCGCGGCATCAACGTCGCACAGATGATCCGCTCGCTGACATCGGGCACGCTGTCCGGCTGGCAGGAAAACGGAGACAGCAGTCGGGAGCAGAGCACGGATTTGTCGCAGCTCTCGGCGTCGTTCCGGATCGACAAGGGCCAGGCGGTGACCACCGATCTCAACTTGACCGGACCGCTCGTCCGCGTGACCGGTGCCGGCACGATCGCACTCGACACCAAGATGATGGGCTTTCGCGTCGAGCCGAAACTGGTGATGACGACCGAAGGCCAGGGCCGCGCCGCCGAGCCGGTCGGCTTCGGCATTCCCGTGATGATCCAGGGCACCTGGTCGCAGCCGCGAATCTATCCCGACATGGCCGGCATGCTGGACAATCCGGACGCCGCCTATGCCAAGCTGCGCGAGATGGGCAGGGGGCTGTTCGGCGCTGATGGGGCCGGGCTCGGCAATATTTTGGGCAGCCTTGGTCTCGGGGGAGCCACCGCGCCGGGTGGCGGTAATGCCGCCGGCACTGCCAATCCGCAAAGCCAGCAGCCCGCCGGACAGAACAATTTGCTCGGCGGCCCCCTGGGGGAGGCGCTCGGCAATCTGATCCAGCAGGGACTTTCCGGTGGCGCGGGAAACGGCACCGGGACCGGGACTGCCACCGGCCGCAGCCGCAGCCTGCCTGCAGCGCCATCCGCACTGATGCCGCAAGCCTCGCCGGCGTCCCCCGCCCTGGAGGACCCGCCGGCGGCGCAGCAGGACAGCCAGCCGATGAACGACGTGCTGCGGCAGCTCTTTAATCGATGATTGCAGGACCAAAGCGCTGGACTCCAGCCCTCCCTTGCCAAGGCGATCCCCTTACATCGGCGTCCCCGGCCGCGGCTTCCTCCAAACGGATGAGACTGCGACAATTCACCATGCTTCCGCCTGCCAGCATCCAAGGGAGTAACCGAGGCCGGTAACCACGCCGGGTGCTCGGCCGTCCCTTGACCAGTCCCTTCACAGTCCCCTGGGACCAAATTGTGCTAGAAGGCTCGCAGGGTCCGTGCGGCCCGTAGCGCCGGCGCCGATGGCGGCGCGAGAGGATCGGGATGGCAGGAGCGAACGACAAGACACGCTTTCTGCGCGAGGGCCTGTTCGCCAAATACGTCGTCTCTCTCGTCGGCCTCGTCGTGTTCGTGCTTGCCGTCAACGGCGCGATGGAGAGCTGGATCTCCTACCGCGCCACCAAGACACAGCTGACCGACGGTCTCGAGGACAAGGCGCAGGCTGCCGCGCGGCGGATCGAGCAGTCGATCTCGGAACTCGAGCGCCAGATCAGCTGGGTGACGCGGGCGAGCCAGGACACACTCGAGAAGCGCCGCGCCGACTACGCCCAACTGCTGCACCAGGTCTCGGTCGTCACTCAGCTGTTCCAGCTCAACGGCGACGGCCGCGAGGTGCTGCGCGTCTCGCGCCAGTCGACCACGACCGGCAGCAATGCCGACCTCTCCCGCGACATGCGCTTCACCGACACCGTCGCCCGCGGCGTCAGCTACGCGCCGGCCTGGTTCTCCGACCGGACGCCGTTCATGTCGATCTCGGTGGCGCATTCCGGTTTCAACGCCGGCGTCACCGTGGCCGAGCTCGACCTCAGCTTTCTCTCCGAGTACCTCATCGACGCCCAGGTCGGCAAAGCCGCCTTCGCCTATGTGGTTGATCCGCGCGGCCGCGTGCTGGCGACGTCCTCGAAAGGCCCCGAGATCGGTAAGGATTTGTCGAAGCTGCCGCAGGTTGCGGCCGCGGTCGCACCGGGCCACGAGCCCGACAATTCGGGCACCGACTTCAACGGCCATGCGGTGATGAGCGCCGCGAGCACCGTGCCGAAGCTCGGCTGGAGCGTGATGTTCGAGCAGCCGGCCACGCAGGCCTTGATGCCGATCCGCGACCAGCTGGTGCGCATTGCGCTTTTGATCGGCATGGGCCTGCTGGTCGCAATCCTTGCCGGCACGCTTCTGGCGCGCCGCATGATCATTCCGATCACGGCGCTGCGCGACGGCGCGCACAAGCTCGGCGAAGGCGATTTCAGCCATCGCATCGAGGTGCACACCGCGGACGAGCTGGAAGATCTCGCCGGCCAGTTCAACCGCATGGCCGACCAGATCCAGGAGACCTATTCGGACCTGGAGACCAAGGTCGAGGAGCGCACCCGCGATCTCGCGCAGTCGATCAACGAGCTCAAGGTGCTGGAAGAGGTCGGCCGCGCGGTCGCCGCCTCGCTCGATCTCAACGCCGTGCTGCCGACGATCGCGGCGCGCGCGATCGAGATCACCCATGCCGATGCGGTGCTGATCTACGGCTATGACGCTGAGATGCGCCGCTTCAATCTGGTCGAGGCCAACGGCATCGACAAATCCGCCGACGGCGCCCATGTCACCATCGACGAAGGCCAGGATATCCTGAGCGATGCGGCCGGGAGCGGCGAACCGATCGCGATCGCCGATCTCGACCAGGCCTCCGAGCAGCCGCTGCGCGACGTCGCGGTCGAGGCCGGCTTCCATTCGGTGCTGGTGGTGCCGCTGGTGGACCAGCAGGGCACGCTCGGCTCGCTGGTGGTGCTGCGCCGCGCCAGCGGCGAGTTCGCCGCCAGCATCATCGGCCTGATGCGCACGTTCGCCAACCAGGCCGTGCTGGCGATGCGCAATGCGCGGCTGTTCACCGAGGTCGACCACAAGGGCCGCGAACTCGCGGCTGCGCACGAAACCGTGCAGCAGCAGGCCGCAAAGCTCCAGGAGCAGACCGAGCAGCTGCGCAACTGGAATCGCTCGCTGGAAGAGCGGGTCGAGAAGCAGTTGGGGGAGATCGGCCGCATCAAGCGGCTCGAACGTTTCCTCGCGCCGCAAGTCGCGCAACTGATCGCCTCGTCCGACGGCCACGATGCGCTGCTCGACAGCCATCGCCGCGAGGTCACCGTCGTGTTCTGCGATTTGCGCGGCTTCACCTCGTTCACCGAGGCGACCGAGCCGGAAGAGGCGATGAACGTGCTGCGCGAATATCACGCCGCGCTCGGCGAGCTGATCCACCGCTATGAAGGCACGCTCGACCGCTTTGCCGGCGACGGCGTGATGATCCTGTTCAATGCGCCGATTCAGTTCGCCGACCATACCAAGCGCGCCGTGAAGATGGCGGTCGAGATGCGCGACACGATCGGCAAGCTGACCGAGAAATGGAAGAACCGCGGCCACTCGCTCGGCTTCGGCGTCGGCGTCGCCATGGGCTACGCCACGCTCGGCCAGATCGGCTTCGAGCAGCGGCTGGAATATGCCGCGATCGGCAGCGTCACCAATCTCTCCTCCCGCCTCTGCGACGAAGCCAAGGCCGGCCAGGTCGTCGTCAGCCGCCGCGTCTACGGCATGGTCGAGCCCTGGGTCGAAGCCCGCGCGCTCGACGATCTCGTGCTCAAGGGCTTCAACCACCCCGTGCTCGCGATGGAGATCCTGTCGTGGCGCGAGGAGGTGGAGAGCGTGGTGGATGCCGCCGCGGCAAGGCGAAGAGGGTAGCCACAACAAAAAACTGCGAAAACAACCCCATGCACAGTAGCAGGGGCCTGCAAGATCAATGACTTACGCGGGCACGGAATTGGCTGGAGGCGGTGCGGTTGATCACACCCCGCGCTTCGGCCCGATCGCCTCGAAGCCGGCCTTCTGCTCGTCGCTTAAGTCAGCTTCGAAATCGTCGAGCGCGTCACTGACGCCGTTCACCGCTTGCAGCATCGTCTGCAGCCGCGCCTTCACGGCGGTGAGGCGTGCCTGTGGTGTCGGTGGGGCCTGTGACGGACAGGCGCTGAGCGTTTCCATGGTGCGCAGTGTGGTGTCCTGGAGCACGTCGAGGCGGGCGCGGGCGGTGTCGTCGAGCTTGAGCGTGGAGGCGATCTCGGCCGCGGGCCATTGCTGCTGCACGAGCTGCTCGTATTGGCGCTGCAGCTTCTCGTCGTAGCGGGGATCGCTGTCCGCCTGGCAGGCCGACGCCGCCTCGGGATTCTTTTGCTGGATCGACGCGAGCGCGGCGCGGCGCTCCTTGGCCAGGCCATCGAGCTTGGCCTTCTGGTCGTCGTCGAGGAGGTCGAGGAATTTTGCGAGCGAAGGTGCGACGGCGTCCGTTGCCTTGATCATGGCCTCGATGCGCTCGCGCATCAGGCCGAGGCGCTCGATGGCCATCGCGGGGACCTGCGTCGGACAGGCGGCGCGGATGGTGTCGCGCGCGGATGCCCACGCGGTGGCGAGCTCGTCGAGCGCTGTGCGCTGCAATTCATTCGGCTGCACGGCAGCGGCGATGCGATCGACCGGCAGGCCGCCGGTGTCGCTGGCATCGCAGACAGTCTCTGCGGTCGGGACCCGCCGTCCGCGCCGGCCCTGCGGCGTGGTGTAGGCCGCAAGCTCGGTGGCCGCATAGGGCGCGAAGATCGCGGCATAGATGTCGCCATAGCCGTAGAGCGAGAGGCTGGTCGTATCGCCGAGGATGATCGCGGTGGTGAGATCGTCATGCGCGAATGGCCAGAACACCGGGCCGACCCAGCCGTAGCTGCCGTCGGGATGGCGCCACCAGCCCTGCGGACGACGGCCGCCACGCCAGCCCGACAGCGCAGCTTGCGCGGTCATCGCCGCACGGAGCACGTATGGATTCGCAGGCTGGCCGCGCTCTGCGCCGCGAGGATCTTGCGACCTCAACGCTGCGGAGCGGTATCGGCTGCCCCGCACCGCCATGCGGGCATGGCGCAAGCGAGACATGCCGATCATGTGGCCGACGGCAAAGCGCGCAACACCGAGCGGGCCGCCGCGGAAGCCGAACTGCGCCTCGGCGCGACCTGGCAACAGCACGGCCAGAATCACGAGGGTTACGCCTGATAGCGCCAGCCCCAGCCTTGGCCTGAGTGCCAAGCGTGATCTCGACATGACCACTGACCTGTCCACCTTGGCCCTCCTCCGGCGCCAAGCGCACATCGCGTCGCATCACCATGACGCGCGAGGGAACCAAATGTTCCGGAAGCGTACAGGGCAAAGCGTCGCAACGCGCCCCGGCAGAGCCGATGCGGTGTTACTCCGCCTTTTGCGGCAGCACGAAGGTTTGGCCGGGATAGATCAAATTGGGATTGTGGATCTTGGCGCGGTTGGCGTTGTAGATCACCGCAAAGCGGGCGCCGTCGCCGTAAGCGAGCCGGCTGAGCGCCCACAGGCTGTCGCCGCGAGAGATCACCCGGCTGCCGCCTGTTTCCGCCGCTGCTCCGCTGACGGCGTCCGCCGGCGAGGCCGATGCAACGGTCGTGGCCGCGGGCGCCCGCGCCATGACCCCCGATCCGCCCTTCGGTTTCGGTGCGCCCATCAATCTCGGCCGGGCTGCGGGCCTGTCCGACACCGATGCCACGACATCCGACTTGTCGTCGGGCTTCTCGGCCTTCGCCTCTTGTTTCGCCTCTTGCCGCGCGACCGGTGCAGGGCGAGCGGGCGGCGGTGCGGCTTCGGCGATGACGACCGGCATGCTGCGGCCGGATTGCGTGACGGTGCCGTCAGGCGATTTCGCCCGCAAGGTCAGCTCGTAGGAACCGGCGGGAAGCTGCGGCGGCGTCATCACGAATTGGCCCGACGCATCCGCCACGACTGTGTCGATCGGCTTGCCGTCGCGCAGCAGCTCGACCTTGGCACCCGGCGTCGCCCGGCCCGCGATCACCGCCGCCTCGCCGTGATCGTCGACGCGTGCAACGTCGAAGCGGGGGCCGGTATCCGCAATCGCCGGCGGCGGCTTGACCGGTGCAAGATCGGCAAGCGCGGCCGTGACCTGCTTTTGCGTCTCGGCCAGCGCACCCGCCTTCGTTTCAGCGGGGGACGCGGCCGGCACCGGCGGCGCGCTTGCGGCCAGCTTGGGCTCTTCCGGCTTGAGTTCCGGCTTGAGTTCCGGCTTGGGTTCGACCTTCTGTTCGACCTTGGCCTCCGGCTTGGCGGCGACCACGGAATCGGTCTTGGCCCCGATCGGCAGCATGCGACGCAGCTCGGTGGGGCCGATCACCAGCACGGTGCCGCCCACCGCGAGCAGACAGAATGCAATGAAGGCCTTGGTCGCGGTCACCATCGGAAACGAACCTTGATCAGGAAGAACCTAGCAAATCAATCGAGCCGGCAAGGTGCGCCGTTTTGGCCACGGCAGCAAGACGGTCGATGGGATGATGCGCCGGCACGCCGGGATGAACCGGCGCACCCCCGCCGGCGTCAAATGATCGAGGCCGCATCGCGGCATTTTTCTTGAGGAATTTTTTCCGTGACCGCATTTTGCCGTCCCGCACAATGGCTGGTGGTTGCCCTCATCCTGGCCGCAACTCCGGCGCTCGCCGCTTCCGGCCCGCCGTCTGGCTTCGCTCTCACTGACGATGCCGATCTAGCCTTCACCTCGCCCGACAAAGCCACCAAGATCGAGCAGTACATGAAGGACAGCGGAGATTTCGACGTCAAATGGCAGGCCTGGGCGAGGCGTGGCGACCAGATGACGGAGCTGAAGCCCGAGCAGGGCTACGGCGCCGGCTTCCGCTTCACCCCCGACTCGCAATGGCTGGTGCGGATGCAGAAGACCGGCTCCGGCGAGCAGGACCTCTATCTCTACCATGTCGACAAAGGCGCCTTCGTCAGCGTGACGAAGACCTCGTTCAGCGATCTGGCCTGGGCCTATTTCCACAGCCGGCCGGACACGGGGAAGATGAAGCTCGACTACCACATCTCGGCCAATCTCGTGAAAGGCACCGAAGAGGCCTATCGCGGGCTTGGCGTGCACTGGCCGGACAACCGTTACCTTGTGATCTCGGGCGAAATGGACAAGCACCCGAAGAACGTCGCCGTGAAGGGATTGGCCGACTGGCGCTGCCGCTATGATCTCAAGACCGGGACCTTCGACGTGCCGGCGATGTTCGCCAAGACCAATGCGGAAGCGTTGCGATGGGAAATCCGACGCTGAGGGAACCATGGCCCCGCACCTTCAGACAAGCGATGGAACCAACCCTCTGATTCCATTCCGATTCATGTTTTCCTAACCCTCACTGGTAACGTGGTCTTGTCGGTTTTGCCGCATCTTGCATCCCACGGGAGGGCTGCATGGGCACATCGATCCGATGGAGCGCGCGCATGCGCGCGTTGCTGCGCCGTTGGCGCGGCGCGCCGCTGACATGGCTGATCGCAGGGGGCTTCGTGCTGATGGCCGCAATGGCGATCGGCACCGCGCTCACCGTCGACCGCTTCCGGCAGAATGCGATCGAAAGCGGCCGCGACAGCGTGGAGAGCGCGGTCCGGTTGCTCGCGCGCCATTTCGACCGCGAGTTCGAGGACTTCGCGGTGCTGCAGAAGAGCATCATCGCCGAGCTCGAAAGCCATGGTATCGACTCCGCCGACGTCTTCCGCAGCGAGATGGGCACGCTCGCTGTGCACGAGGCGCTGCGCGCCAAAGCCAGCGGCTGGTCGGACGTCGCCGGCGCCAACGTGTTCGACGCCAAGGGCGTGCTGATCAACTCGTCGCGGCGCTGGCCGGTCGCCGATGTTTCAGTTGCCGACCGCGGCTATTTCAATCGCCTCAAGAACGATCCGGCGTCGCAGGAAGAGATCGAGGTCGTGCCGGGACGGTTGGGCAGCGGACCGGCGATCGTGTTCGCGCGCCGCGTCTCCGGTCCCCACGGCGAATTCCTTGGGCTGGTCTCGCGCGCGATCACGCCCGACCAGCTCGAATCCTTCTTCGCCTCGAGCGGGCTCGGCGAGGATTCCTCGATCGCGATGCACCACCAGAACGGCCAGCTGCTGGCGCGCATTCCGCATGTGGAGGCGATGATCGGGCAGAATTTCCGCAACGGCACGCGCGAGCAGATGGCGGTGTTCGAGCGCACCTTCGTCACGACCCAGCTCGCAAGCCCGATCGACGGCAAGGATCGCATCGTCGCCGCACGCCTCCTGACCGGCGAGCCGCTGGTGGTGGTTGCGACCAAGTCGCTGGATGCGACGCTGGCAACATGGCACACGCAGACCAAATTCTTCGTGACCGTCGCCGTGCTGTCGATCGGCCTGCTCGTGCTGACGCTTTATTCCATCTTCCGCCAGATGACGCGCCGGCTCGCCGTGGAGAAGCAGCAGCTCGACACCGCGATGAACACGATGACGCAGGGCTTGCTGATGTTCGACCAGGACCAGCGGCTGATCGTCTGCAACCGCCGCTACATCGAGATGTACGGGCTGTCGGCCGAATTGGTGAAGCCCGGCGCGTATTTCCGCGACGTGATTCAGCATCGCCATGACACCGGCTCGTTCGACGGCGACGTCGATTCCTATTGCGACGGCATTCTGGGCAGCGTCGGCCAGACCCACAGCGCGATAGTCGAGACCTCCGATGGCCGCCTGATCGAGATCAAGAACCAGCCCGGCGCCGGCGGCGGCTGGCTCGCGACCCATGACGACGTCACCGAGCGCATCCGCGCCGACGAGCGCATCGCGCATATGGCGCATTACGACGCCCTCACCGACCTGCCCAACCGCGTGCTGATGCGCGGCCATCTGGAGCGGCGCGTCGCCGAGCTTGCCCAGGGCAAGCCGTTCGCGATCCTCTATATCGACGTCGACGAGTTCAAGGGCGTCAACGATTCGCTGGGCCACGAGGTCGGCGACGAGCTGCTGCGCCAGGTCGCGAACCGCCTGCGCGCCTGCGTCAGCGGCAGCGACATGGTCGCACGGCTGGGCGGCGACGAATTCGCCATCGTCAAGGCCGGCAGCCGCGACGAGGCCGAACTGACCGCCCTCGCCGAGCAGATCCTGAAGGCGCTGCGCGCCCCCGTGGACTGCAACGGCCAGGAAATCCCGACCGATGCCAGCATCGGCATCGCGATCGCCCCCAACCACGGCGACAATCTCGACGATCTGCTCAAGCGCGCCGATCTCGCGATGTATGCGGCGAAATCCGAGGGCCGCCGCACGTTCCGTATCTTCGCGCCCGAACACGACGCCAAGGCGCGGCTGCGCCGCCAGCTCGAGTTCGATCTGCGGCAGGCGCTGGCCCGCGGCGAGTTCGAGGTGCACTACCAGCCGCTGGTCGATCTCGCGGCCAATGTCGTCACCGGCTGCGAAGCGCTGCTGCGCTGGCACCATCCGGAACGCGGCATGGTCTCGCCCGCCGACTTCATCCCGGTTGCGGAAGAGACCGGATTGATCGGCGAGATCGGCGAATGGGTGCTGAGGCAGGCCTGCCTCGAGGCGGCCTCCTGGCCCGGCGACATCCACATCGCGGTCAACGTCTCACCGGTGCAGTTCCGCTCGCGGACGCTGGCGCTGAAGGTCGCAGCCGCACTCGCCGAGTCGGGTCTCGCGCCCGGACGGCTCGAGCTCGAGATCACCGAGACGGTCCTGATCCGCGACGACCAGGAGGCGCTGACGATCCTGCAGCAGCTGCGCGAGCTCGGCGTGCGCATCGCGCTCGACGATTTCGGCACTGGTTATTCGTCGCTGAGCTATTTGCATCGTTTCCCGTTCGACAAGATCAAGATCGACCGCAGCTTCATCAGCGACATCGGTCAGTCGGAAGATTCCTCGCCGATCGTGCAGGCGGTGGTGCACATGGCCGCCGCCCGTCACATGGCGACGACCGCGGAAGGCGTCGAGACCGAAGCGCAGCGCGCGGTGCTGCTCCAGCTCGGATGCAGCCAGATGCAGGGCTGGCTGTTCAGCCCGGCCGTGCCGGCCGCGAAACTGAAGCAGCTGTTGTCGGCGCAGGCGGCCGCGGCCTAGCGGCGCACTGCCGCACGCTTTGTCATCAACATCTCTGTCCACTCCCGCCCGCCGTGCGTTCGCGAAAGCGCCGGCCGGCTTGGAGCAGGATCGGACAAAACATGGCGGGTTCAGGAAATACGCCCGGCAGCCACGGCGCCTAGAACACGCGCCGTTCCGTACAAATACGGACGACTGATCGAAAGCCCGAGCTGATCAGCAGGAGCCACATCATGACCGGGAACACTGCACTCATGCGCAATCCCTCGCACAAGGGCTTGCCGCCCGCACCCGACGTACAGCCTGACGATCGCTCGACGTCCGAGCGGCGCGCCGCCGACGCGGAGATGGCGCGCGTGCTCAGAACCGAGCCGTTTCGCATGGCCTTGGACTCCTCCGGCGCGGGGATCGCGCATTGGAAACATGATGCGCTGCACGACGTCGTCGAGCCCATGCGCCACCACGTGATCATGGCGCATAAAGGCGTGATGCAGCGCATGGAGCGGCGCTCGGGAAAATCGATCGCGATCGGCACGTTTCGTCCGGGGGTCGTGAACATCGTTCCGGAAGGGTCGAGCTCCCGATGGGACATTCCGAAGCCCGTCGACGTCGTGCAGCTTTACCTTCCCGACGCAACGCTGCAGCGCGTCGCTGGCGAGGCCGGGACCGCCGGGACCGCCGAATTGATTGAGCGAACGGCGCATCCCGACACCATCACGTCCCGACTGCTCCTGAGCGCCGCGGATTCGCTGGGGGGCCATGGCGTCCTTGATGCGCTGTTCCGGCATCAGCTCACGGATCTTCTGGCCACGCGCCTTTTGGCTGCGCATGCAGGCTCGCCAACCACGTTCCAGCCGACCATGGGCGGGCTGGCGCCGAAGGTCCTGCTCCGTGCGATCGAACGATTGCGCTGCGATAGCGAAGCGGATGTCTCGCTCGATGCGCTGGCGTCCGATGCCGGACTGTCGCGCTTCCATTTCTGCCGGTCCTTCAAGGAGAGCACCGGGCTATCGCCGCATGCCTGGCTGCGTCAGCACCGGCTCGAGCAGGCCATGAACATCTTGCGGGAGAGCGACGAATCGATCGTCTCGGTCGCCGCGGCGCTTGGTTACTCCTCGCAAACGGCCTTCGCCGCAGCATTCAAGAAGCTGACGGGCGAGACGCCGAGCGATTGGCGCAGGCGTATGCGTTAGCAGCAATCTCTCGACAGCGACGGCAATCGCGCTGGGGCAACGGCAAATCGGGTCAGCTACATCATCTCCATGTCCAGACCAATCGAGGGAGACCAAAGATGACCTGGAAAAACTTCGTCAGCCGACGGCTGATTGCCTCACGCCGCCGAAGCCTCGCGACCGCAACCCTGTACGGACTCTCGCTGGCCGTTCGCTTCACGTCGGCGACGGGCGAGGAAGTGGAAATTCCGGCTTACACCATGCACCCGGCACAACCGCCCGTTTCCATCATGATCCGAAATGGCGCCGGCCTTCCCTATCAGGACTGGAGTCGAAGTGAGCTTCAGCCCGTCGTCTTAGGTTACGGCCGGCCGCCGAATCTGCAGGCACGCTGCATCGCGCCCTGAGGCCAGCGATCCAACCCACCCCACGCGCCGACGCCGGACGCTGTTCTCAACGCAGCAGCGCGGTCGCGCGCGGTCTTTCGAACAGCAACCAAGGAGAAAACCCATGCGACTCGTCATCATCGGGGCCGGCTTCGCCGGCATGTACGCCGCGCTTTCCGCAGCCCGGCTGCGCGACATCCGGGGCGCCTCGCCGCAAGATCTGCAGATCGCGCTCGTTTCACCGGAGCCGACGCTGGTGGTCCGTCCGCGGCTCTACGAGTCGAAGCCGGAAACCGTGACGGCCCCGCTGGTCGACGTCCTCGAGGCGATCGACGTCGACTACATCCAGGGCAGCGCCGAGACGATCAACACCGAGGCCAGAACGGTGCAGATCACGCCCGCGAAGGGCCCGCGAAAGACGCTGTCCTACGACCGCCTCGTCGTGACCACCGGCAGCCGGCTATTCCGTCCGAACATTCCGGGCCTCGCCGAGCACGGCTTCAGCGTCGATTCGCTCGACGATGCCGTAGCGCTCGACAAGCATCTGCATGGCCTCGCGGAGCGGCCCGCCGCGAACGGACGCGACACGGTCGTCGTCGCTGGCGGCGGCTTCACCGGGATCGAGGCGGCCACCGAAATGCCGACGCGGCTGCGCGAAATCCTGGGCCCCGATGCCAAGACTCGCGTCGTCATCGTCGATCGCAACACTGCGATCGCACCCGACATGGGTGCAGGCGCCCGCCCCGTCATCGAGGAAGCCTTGCGCAAGGTTGGCGTAGAGACACGGCTCGGCGCCGGCGTCGCCGCGCTTGACGACACCGGCGTCACCTTGTCCAGCGGTGAGCACATTGAAACCGAGACGGTGATTTGGGCGGCGGGCATTCGTGCAGCGCCGCTGACCGCGCAGATTCCCGCCGAGCGCGACAATTTCGGACGGTTGCTGGTCGATCGCTGCTTGCAGGTGCCAAGCGTGCAGGGTGTCTTCGCGGCCGGCGACGCGGCACGCGCCGCCTGCGACGACGAGGGCAATTACGCACTGATGTCGTGCCAGCACGCCACGCGGATGGGCGCCTTTGCCGGCAACAATGCCGCGGCCGAATTGCTCGGCGTTCCGACCAGGCCCTACCACCAGAAGGCCTACGTCACCTGCCTCGACCTCGGCGAAGCCGGCGCGCTGTTCACACGCGGCTGGGAGCGCAAGGTCGAGCTGGTCGGCGATGTCGCCAAGAAGACCAAGCGTGAGATCAACACCGTCTGGATCTATCCGCCGAAGGCGGAGCGCGCCCTGGCGCTCGCGTCGGCCGATCCGGAACGCGTGACCGAAGTCTAGACGCCTCACGTGATGATGGCCGCGCTCCCGCGGGGCGCGCGGCCCGCCACAGCACCGACCATTCAGGAACCCACAGCATGAACCAGCAGATCCGCAACGTCGCCTTCGCGATGCCGCTGACGAATCCGGCTTTCCCGCCCGGCCCGTATCGCTTCATCAACCGCGAATATTTCATCATCCAGTACCGGACCGACCCGGAGGCGTTGCGCCGGATCGTGCCGGAGCCGCTGGAGCTGACCGAGCCTGTGGTGAATTACGAATTCATTCGCATGCCTGATTCCACCGGCTTCGGAGACTACACGGAAAGCGGCCAGATCATCCCGGTGTCGTTCCGCGGCCAGACCGGCAGCTTCGTCCACCAGATGTTCCTCAACGATCATCCGCCGATCGCCGGCGGCCGCGAGCTGTGGGGCTTTCCCAAGAAGCTGGCCCAGCCGAAGCTGGCCGTCGAGACCGATACCCTGGTCGGCACGCTCGACTACGGCTCGGTGCGCATCGCCACCGGCACCATGGGCTACAAGCATCGCGCCCTCGATCTTTCCACCGAAGCACGAAAGCTCATCGCTCCCAATTTTCTGTTGAAGATCATTCCGCATGTCGACGGCACCGCGCGCATTTGCGAACTGGTGCGCTTCCATCTCGAGGACGTGACGGTGAAGGGCGCATGGACGGGGCCCGCCGCGCTCGATCTCTTCTCCCACGCGCTCGCACCGGTCGCCGAGCTGCCGGTTCTTCAGGTGCTCTCGGCCAAGCATATCGTTGCCGATCTGACGCTCGGATTAGGCACCGTGGTGCACGACTATCTGGAGCGGTCCGCGGCGGCGCGATCGCGTGGAGCCGGATCTGAAATCCTGACCGAAACACACGCGGGCTGACCGAACAGGTCGCATTGCAAGGAGTAGTCACCATGTTCAACGTGACACGCGAACAAATCGATTCCGCACGACCGATCAATCCGCTGCCCTACGATGTCGTTGCGCTGGTGCTGCAGGGCGGCGGCGCGCTCGGGGCCTACCAGGCCGGCGTCTACGAAGGCTTGCACGAGGCCGGGATCCGGCCGAACTGGCTGGCCGGCATCTCGATCGGCGCGCTCAACGCCGCGATCATCGCGGGCTCCCCGGAAGACGAGCGCGTGGCACGGCTGCGCGAGTTCTGGGAGACGATCTGCGCAACCCCGGTGGAATGGCCTGCCGGCGAGGGACTGGCCGGTGCGCTACCGTTCGCGTTCGACTTCAACTCCCTGCACAACACGCTTGCCGCAATGCGCGCGCTGTTCCAAGGCCAGCCCGGCTTCTTCAGGCCGCGCTTCCCCTCGCCCCTGTGGTCGCCCTTCTCGGGCGACGCGTCGACCAGCTTCTATGACACGGCGCCGTTGCAACGGACGCTGGAACAGCTCGTCGATTTCGACCGGCTGAACTCGGGCGAAGTGCGTGTCAGCGTCGGCGCGGTCAACGTCCGCACCGGCAATCTCACCTATTTCGACACAGCCGAGCGGCGGCTCGGTCCGAAACACTTCATGGCTTCGGGCGCGCTGCCGCCCGGATTTCCCGCCGTCGAAATCGACTCCGAGCACTACTGGGATGGTGGCGTGGTCTCCAACACGCCTCTCTCTCGCGTCCTGTCGGGCGATGCGAAAGACACGCTGACGTTCCAGATCGATCTCTGGTCGGCGCGGGGCCGCGTGCCGCACGACATGATGGAGGTGTCGAGCCGGCAGAAGGACATTCAGTATTCCAGTCGTACCCGCGCCGTCACCGACCAGGCGCTACGGATGCAGGAGATGCGGCAGGCGCTGCAGCGGACGATCGACAGATTGCCGGACGCCGCAAGAAACGATCCCGAAATGCGCGCCATCGCCGAGCTCGCCCGTCACCGCTCCCACAACATCATCCACCTGATCTACCAGTCCAAGCTCCACGAAGGTCACTCCAAGGATTACGAGTTCGGACCGAAAGCGATGCGCGCGCACTGGCAAAGTGGACGGGACGACATCCGCCGCACGTTGGCCGACGGACGGCGCCTCGAGCCGCCGCCTTCCGAACTCGGCATCGTCACCTACGACATTCACCGCCGCGATTGACCTCGCCGGCAACCATCATCGAAAGGAGTTTTTCATGTTGAAAGGCAAAGTAGCGATCGTCACCGGATCGACCAGCGGCATTGGCCTCGGGATCGCAAGAGAGCTGACCAGGCTCGGCGCCGATATCGTCCTGAACGGTTTTGGAGATCCGGGAGAGATCGAGAAGATCCGCAGCGGCATCGAACACGAGGACGGCGTCCGCGTCGCGTATGACGGCGCCGACATGTCGGATGGCAATGCCGTGCGCGGAATGATCGCGGCAGCCATCGAGAACTTCGGACGGCTCGACATCCTCGTCAACAATGCCGGCATCCAGTTCACCGCACCGGTCGAGGAGTTTCCGCCCGCCAAGTGGAAGGCCATTCTCGACATCAACCTGTCGGCCGCATTTCACGGCATCGCTTCGGCCGTGCCCCAGATGAAAAAGCAGCGATGGGGTCGCATCGTCAACATCGCTTCCACGCATGGTCTCGTCGCATCCACCCACAAGGCAGCCTATGTCGCGGCCAAGCATGGCCTCGTCGGCCTCACCAAGGTGGTAGGCCTCGAAACCGCCGGCAGCGGCGTCACTTGCAACGCGGTCTGTCCCGGCTGGGTGCGCACGCCGCTCGTGGAGAAACAGATTAGCGACATCGCGGCGGAGAAAGGCATCAGCCAGAAGCAAGCGGCCGAAGAGCTTCTCTCCGAAAAACAGCCATCGCTGGACTTCGCCTCCCCTAAGCAGATCGGTGGCACCGTCGCCTTCTTGTGCTCGGCCGCGGCCGACCAGATCACGGGGACGACGATCTCCGTCGATGGCGGCTGGACCGCGCAATGAGCGCGTGACGAGCCTCTAACTCACCAAGCGATGACGGCCGCGCTCTCGCTGGCGGCGCGGCCTGCTCAACCAGGACCGGCCAGAGTCAACACCAACCAAGTGCCTCAACCTTGAAACAGGAGACCAACATGAATCTGCACAACACCTCATATCCCGTGTCATCGGGACCTGAAGAGCTCGTTCCGTCGCGCTACGCACTGAAGATCGGCGAGATCGACGTGCTGGTGGTCAGCGACGGCGTGCTGCCGCTGCCGACCAAGATGCTCGCGCACAACGCCGACCCGGCGGTGCGGGCGACCTGGCTGCACGACATGTTCCTGCCGCAGGACGCTTTCGACTGGGCGCTGAACGCCGTCATGGTTCGCAGCGGCGGCAAGACCATCCTCATCGACGCCGGACTGGGTTCGGATCCGAACCTGAACTTGCCGCGCGCCGGGCAGTTGATCAGGCGACTGGCGGCCGCCGGCATCGATCTTTCGGCGGTGACCGATCTGGTGCTGACTCATCTGCACATGGACCACATTGGCGGCCTGCTGGTCGAGGGGGTGAAGCAGCAGCTGCGCAAGGACCTGCGGATCCACGTCGCGGCCGCCGAGGTCAAGTTCTGGGAAAAGCCGGATTTCTCCCGCACTGCCATGCCGGAAGGCTTTCCGGACGCGCTTCGATCGACCGCCAAGCATTTCCTGAAGGAGTACGGCAGTCAGCTGAGGCTGTTCGATGACGAGCACGAGATTGCACCTGGCGTCATCGCCCGTCGCACCGGCGGTCACACCCCCGGACATAGCGTGGTTCGCATGGCGTCCGGCGATGATGCGCTGACATTCGCCGGCGACGCCGTGTTTGCCGTCGGGTTCGAGCAACCCGACTGGTTTAACGGGTTCGAACACGACCCCGAGGAGGCCGCGCGCGTTCGCATCCGTCTGTTGCGACAGCTTGCCGAGACCGGGGAAATGCTGGTGGCCACGCACCTGCCGTTCCCGTCCGTGGGCCGGGTGGCAGCCGACGGCGACGCCTTCCGTTGGGTGCCGGTGTTCTGGGACTACTGACCGCTTGCCGGGTTGGAGCTGAAGCAGGGCGCGGACTCGACAAGTCCGCGCCCTTGAAAATAGGATCAAACATCGACCCTCGCGGTTATCGCCCCGCTGAGACGGCTGGAACCGGTCGGCGGCGCCAGCCAGCATTGCGTCGCGTGCAGCGCAGGCGGCTCCTCGTCTGCGTTCGTGCGCGCGCGAGATCGAGCGAGGCGACATGGCGATCGCGGCATTCAGGATGATCACTCTCGTGGCGGTTGCCGCCATGATCGGCCCATCCGTGCAGGCCCGCGACGACGGTCGCTACGCGAACTCGCCCCTCAAGGGCTGGTTCGAGAGCCTGCGCAGCAAGGGCGGCGGTCCCTGCTGTGCCGATGCCGATGGCACGGCGCTGGACGATGTCGACTGGGACACCAGCAACGGACATTATCGCGTGAGACTCCTGGGCGACTGGATCGAGGTGCCCGACGACGCCGTGATCACCGAGCCAAACCGCGTCGGCCGCACCATGGTCTGGCCGTATTACGTCAACGGCCGCGCCATGATCCGCTGCTTCATGCCCGGCAGCATGATTTGAGGTCTCAACCTTCGTCCCGTCTCGGCGCAGCATGCGATGATGCGCCGTCAAACCGGCCGGCGCGGGCTCACTTGACCTGCTTGGCCGCGTGGATCTCGACGAACTCGGAGTCGGGATGGGCGACGATGGTGGCGAACATGATGCCGCTGATGATGAGCGACCAGGCGGTGTCCCAATAAATCCAAAACACGTGCCAGCCTCCGTTTCGATCTGCTCCGCCGCGGGATCAGGGTAACGGCAAGACGAGGCTGCCGTTCCCGGTGCGAGTGCAGCGCGGGCGAGATGCTATTTTGGTTTGGTCGGCGCGGAGTTGGGATCGGTTTGGCCGGTGTGGCGCTTTGCCACGACGTCCTCATCGCGCTCGCCCTGACGCGGGCGCGGCGGCGACTTGGGCTGGCCGGCCTGACCGCCATGCTTGCCGCCCATGTCGGGCTTACCTTCGAGATCGTTTTCACGGGGCATGCCGGTTCAATGCGCTCGCGCGGCATTGGTTCGGTTCGCCTGTGAACGAGTTCATAGGATCGCCGCGATTTGCAGTGCACGATCGCCAGGCCCGCTCCCCGGGAGCATTCTCTTCATATGACTGACGGATTCGGCCTGATGCGGAAACGACTCGTCGCCTGGACGATCCTGACCTGCGCGCTGCTCGCGGTCACCGTGTGGACCGTGCTCGGGCCGCCCCACACCCGGCCCGGGCTCCATCTGCCCTCGCGCACAGCGGCCATACGGTAGACCTCCACCGATACCATTTCGGCATCGATCGATCCCCATTGGAGTTTGGCGCGGCGGGGCGGCTGCCGCTATCCTCGCCGGCAAAACGACAAATGCCGCACCGGCATCCAGGAGGACCCCATGTTGAGATCGACCCGACGCATCAGATCCGGCGTACCCCGCGCCGCGATCGCCACCACGCTTGCTTTCCTCACTCTCATTTCTGGAGTCCGCGCCGGCATGGCCGAGACGTTCGCCTATGTCGGCAATGCCGACAGTAACGACATCAGCGTGTTCAAGATGGCCGAGAGCGGCGAGATGACGCCCGTGCAGACGGCCGGCTTCACCGGCGTCGAAAAGCCCGGCTCCTCGACGCCGCTCGCGATCACGCCCGACCATCGCGTGCTGATCGCCGGTGTCCGCTCGCAGCCGTTTCTCGCGGTGAGCTTTGCGATCGATCCGAAGACCGGCCAGCTCAGCCATATCGGCAACGGCCCGCTCGCCGACAGCATGGCCTACATCGCCATCGACCGCGGCGGCAAATTCCTGTTCAGCGCCTCCTATGGCGGCAACAAGGTCGCGCTGAATCCGCTGCTCGCCAACGGCGTCGCAGGCGAACCGAAGCAGGTGATCCCGACCGGGCTGAACGCGCACGCCTTCCTGCCCTCGCCCGACAACCGCTTCGCGTTCGCGACCAATCTCGGCTCCGACCAGATCCTGGCCTTCACGTTCGATGCCACGACCGGCACGCTCACGCCGAGCGATCCGCCGGCCCACAAGGTGCCGGAGAAATCGGGACCCCGGCATTTCGTGTTCCACCCCAACGGCAAGTTCGTCTATCTCCTGCACGAGCTAAACGGCGACGTCGCGGCGTTCGCCTATGAGGCCAAGGGCGGCGCATGGGACGAGATCCAGCGCACCAGCGCGCTGCCCGAAGGATTTACCGGAAAGCCCTGGGCAGCCGACATCCAAATCACCCCCGACGGCCGTTTCCTCTACGCCTCCGAGCGCACCACCAGCACGCTCACCGCCTACAAGGTCGATGCAACCACCGGCAAGCTGACCACCATCGGCAGCGTGCCGACCGAGAAGCAGCCACGCGGCTTCCATATCGATCCCGGCGGGCGCTACCTTGCCGCCGTGGGCGAGCTCTCCGACAGCATGACGGTCTATGCCATCGACCAGAGCAGCGGGGTGCTGACCAAGCTGAAATCCTACGCCACCGGCAAGAAGCCGAACTGGGTGGAGTTTTTGAGCCTGCCGTGAGCGGGCGCTGGTACCTCCTCGTCGTCATGGCCGGGCTTGTCCCGGCCATCCACGCCTAGCTACGCGGCACAAAGAACGTGGATGCCCGGACAAGCCCGGGCATGACGCGTTTGTTGGGCGGCCGACGAACCTCTTTGCTTGTGCGGCGACTAATTCAACGGGCGGCATCGCGCCGCCCGTGCTGCTGCGGCATTCTGATCCGGCCGGCCCTGACGTGCCCTTGGCTCGCAGCGATCGCTTCTGCTAACGATGAGGCCGTCAAGGCCCCAACCGGAATGACCCATGCGATCATTGCCTGCGCGTTCTGTTTCCAGACATCTCGTTGCGCTCGCCGGACTGCTGTTGCTGTCGGCCCAGCCCGCTGCCGCCGCCGATGACGACGCGCCCAAGGGGCCGGCGGTCACGGTGCTGAAGGTCGCAAAATCCTGTTTCTCCGACATCGTCGAGGGCACCGGCACCATCATCGCGCGCGAGGCAAGCTCGGTGCGGCCGGAGCGGCCCGGCCTGAAGGTGACAGAGGTGCTGGCGGAAGCCGGCGACACCACCACCGCAGGCCAGGTGCTGGCGCGGCTGGCACTGCCCGAGGGCGGCACGCTTCAGGTCACCGCCCCCGTGGCAGGCGTGATCGCGACGTCGACCGCGCAGATCGGCAACCTCGCCTCCGCCAAGGGCGAGGCGCTGTTCACGATCGTGGCGCGCAGCGAGTACGATCTCGTCGCCCTCGTCGCGACCAGCGATATGCGCAAGCTCGCGGTCAACCAGGTGGCGACCGTGCGCATCGCCGGCGCCGGCGATATCGACGGCAAGGTGCGCCGCATCGGCCCGACGGTCGAGCCGAACATCCAGCAGGGCATGGTCTATATCGGCATCTCCTCGCAGAAGCGGCTGTTGCTGAATGCGAGCGGGCGCGCACTGATCAAGTCGGGCCAGAGCTGCAACGTCGCGGTGCCGCTGACCTCGGTGCAGTATTCCTCCGCCGGCACCGTCGTGCAGGTGATCCGCCGCAACCGCGTCGAGACCAAGCGCGTCGAGGTCGGACTGATGTCGGGCGGCAATATCGAGATTCGCGACGGCCTCAACGAGGGCGATATCGTCGTCGCCCGCGCCGGCGCGCTGCTGCGCGAAGGAGATCCGGTGCGCACGGTGATGGCCACGGAAGCGGCGAAGTAGGATTGCTCGTGTCCCGGACGCGCTGCAGCGTGTGACGCTGCCGCGCAGAGCCGGACCCATCTCTCGTCCAAGCGATAAGCTTAAAAACTAGGCCCCGGCTCTGCGTCGCATCATTGCATGATGCGCCGCGTCCGGGGCACGAGACTTCGCAGAACCTAAGAAAAACTAGCCGCCGGCTTCGCCGAAATGGACGTCCTCGAGCAGCGAGGAGGAGACGGTCGGGACCTGGTCGCCTTCGCTGGCGCGGGAGATGGCAAGGCGGGTCTTGTTGAAGACGCTCTCGGCGCTGCCCTGCGTATTGAGGTTGTTGAGGAACTCGCTGACCAGCACGCTGTGCTCGCCCTTGCCGTCGTCGACGACCTTGCCCGGCGAAGCCGAGGAGAGGATCAGCGCATTGTCCGTCGCGCTGATCGGCGCGAGGCCGTGGCTGTAGGAGCGGAAGCGGCGCTCATAGGGATTGCGGCGGGAGGCGTCGACCACGACGAGCTTGGCCTTGGCGCCCTGCTCCTTCATCATGTCGAGCACGCCCTCGATGGAGACGCCGTGACGGCGGACGTCGCTTTCCTTCCAGATCACGGCATCGACCGGCAGCATGTAGCTCTCGCGGCCGGCCTGCACGCCGTAGCCGCCGAAGAACAGCATGACGACGGTGTCGGGCTTGATCCGGGACTTCAGGCGATTGACGGCGCGGACCATGTCGTCCTTGGTCGCGTCTTCCACCATGTCGACGTCAAAACCGTTCTTGCGCAGCGACGAGGACAGCGCGCGGGCGTCGTTGATCGACTGCGTCAGCGGCGCGCTGGCGTCGGGGTAATGTCCATTGCCGATGACGAGGGCGAGACGCGAGGCTTGGCCGATCGAGCCGGTGACCTGGTCGGTCGAGACGGCCTTGGCGGCATCGAGCGCCCGCATGTTGAGGGCAGCATGGGCGCCGATCACGAGCGAGACCGTGCCGATGAGGGCTGCGGCCACCGCGATCGTGCGTCGGGAAATGTCGAGCTGCGTTACATTCATCTCGCGTCATTCCTGTCAGTGCCAAAGACCAGCCAAACACGCGCACACTGTTTGAGTAGCGCGATAGCGTCTTTGGGTTTGAGGGATTGGCCGGGGGTGTGCCCCCGAATTGCGCGCAATTTGCGGCGCCGCACCAAACAAAGCCTTAACCGGATATCGCCTCCCCCGCAATAGATCGCCGAAAATTTGAGCTAAGTCTCTGGAAACATGAGCTAATTTTTACTGCCCAATGTGTGATTTTTTTGCGTCCCCGTAGCCTTCCGGAGCCTGATTATGCAGGCTTCGTGCCGGCTTTTTCTGTGACCCTCATCACATTTGTATTTCCTGCGAATCCGGGTAGCTTTTCAACGACTTGCAGGGGGTGGCGCGCGGCTGGGAGCGCGCCGGCCGGCCCCCCGGCCAATTCCCGCGACCAGGTTATTTCATGAGCTTTCAATATTTTGCCGGCGCCGCCTGCCGGGCGCTGACGGCGCGGAAGGACGGCCCCTCGCTTTACGACGTCTGCGATCCCGTACTGTCTGTTGCGGCCAGCGGCGATCCGCATCTGCCTAAGTTCTACAAGACCGCGCTCGGCAATCCCGCATTGCGGGTGCTGCTCCGCCGGGCCGGGCTGCCCGAGCTGCGCGACGAAGGCAAACTGGCCCGGCTGCGCCAGGCCCTAGTGCGCGCCCGCGACGAGGCCGAGCCCAATTGGGCGGCGGTCGGCCAGCCCGTCGCCGATCTCGTCGACAGCATCGCGCTGGATCATCCCAAGCCGCCGCCGGCCATGTTCACCGGCGCCATGCCGCAACAATCGCAGATCGACGGCGTGATCCGCGACTGCGCGCAGCATCTGCTGGGCTCGTACCGCAAAAATGGCTTTCTGCCGACCTACGCCGCGTTCAACCTGATCGGCGATCCCGATTTCCGCGGCCGAGAGCTGACCATGGCGCTCACGGGTCTCAACGCGCGCGGCTACAAGAACTCCTCGCTGCTGTTCAACCTCGCCCGTGTCTTCATCGCGCGATCTCCGGCGCGCGCAGTCGTCAATCCGCCCTGGCGAGGGGTTGCCGAACCGATGTGGGAGCCGGTGCAGATCCGCCACCGCTCGGCCTATTACGACGCGTTCTTCATCGAGGCGCTGTTGAGCTACGTTGAGACCGGTCTCGCCTCGCTCTCCGACAAGATGGCGGCGGAGCGCGCGGTTGCCGATATGGTCGATTTCTGCGTCAACATCAGCCGCGAAGAGGTCGAGGGCATCGACGGGGCGCGGTTCAACGTCATCACCGCGCTCGCGCCGGCACCGCATCCGCGCTTCTCACGCTACTTCGCCCAGATCAAGCAGGACCTCGGCTTCGGCGTCTACGTGCCGGATTGCGACACCACGGCGTGCTCGATCTCCGCGGCGACGCAGGCCGGCTGCACCGATCCGATCCTCGACCAGCCGCTGCTGGATTTCTATGCCGGCTATCAGGTGCGCGCCGGCGTCAACGAGCCGCGCGTGACCGTGCCGATCAACGACAATATCGATTACGAGGGCGGGGTTGCGACCTGGATCGACAATCTCAAGGGCGAGCGGCCCTATGGCAATGATCTCGATCCGACGCTCAATCTCGACATTCTCGAGGTCAGCTTTCGCAACCTCGCGCGCTGGAAAGTATTGGAGACGCCGGCGCGGCTCGCCACCGTGCATCGCATCCTCGGCTTCCAGAAGCGGCTGGCGGCGAGCGGCGCCTTCGCCAATCCGCGCTCGCATATCTACTATTTGCCTGAGCTTTACAGCGCCTATTTCGGTCGCTGCTATGCTGCCTTCCTGGCGCTGCCGCTGGCGGCGCAGGCGATCATCGATCCCGACGGCGATTTCGATTTCATCCGCCACCGCGTGCTCTCCTACGTCAAGGGCGAGTTGATGGCCGCCGAAATGAACGTGTTCGACGCAGCGCTCGCCCTGATCGCGCTCGGCCATCTCGGCGCCGACCCGCGCGCCTTTGCGCCGGCGCTGAACGTGATCGTCGCGAGCGTCGGCGAAGGCGGCCGCCGCGGCCCGTTCCGCGCCTATGAGTGGAACAAGATGAAGACGCCGACGCGGATCCTGGTGGGCGGTCCGGAGGTCACGTCGGCGTTCGTGCTGATGGCGCTGGCGGTGGCCGAGCGGGCGATGGCGCGGGGATGAGGTCGCGCAGGGTGGGTTAGCGAAGCGTAACCCACCACTTCTGCCGCCGTGGAGACGAAAGAGGTGGGTTACGCCTTCGGCTAACCCACCCCTACTAAACTTCGCCCGATGACAGGAAGTTGAAAGCCCAATTGCCAGGCATATGCTGGCCGAGCGGACAAAAGCCGACCACAATTGCGAGGTCTATCGCAGTTTTCATCACACGCGGGCCGGCATGTTGCGAAAACCCCTGATTGCGCTGTCATTGCTTGGCTTCTCCTTGTCCGGCTTGCCATCGCCGGCGCGGGCCGCCGACATCACCGGCACAGCGAAGGTCCGCGCCGGCGACGCGGTGGTGATCGGCAACACGCGGATCAGGCTCGGCGGCATCGACGCCCCCGCGGTCGACCAGCTCTGCCTCAACAACAAGGGCGAGCGCTGGACCTGCGGCATCGCGGCCCGCGACGAGCTCGCCAAATACGCCGACGGCAAGACCTGGGTCTGCCATGCGCGGTCGATCGACCGGCGCGGCCGCACCGTGGCGCGCTGCGACGTCGGCGGCGAGGATATCCAGAAATGGCTGGTGCGCGCAGGCTGGGCGCTGGCCTACACCCGCGTCTCGCGCGACTACGAAGCCGATGATGCCGCCGCGCGGGAGGCAAAAGCCGGCATGTGGCAAGGCGCCTTCATCGCGCCCTGGGACTGGCGCGAGCGCAACAAGAAGACCACCATCCTCGGCGCCACCAAGCCGCCCGATGGCGCACATGCGATCCTGCTCGCTTCGGCTTCGGGCCCGGTCGCGCCCTCGCCGGACTGCACCATCAAGGGCAACGTCAACAGCGCCGGCGAGTGCATCTATCACCGGCCGACCAGCCGCTGGTATGCGCAGATCAAGATGAAGATCAGCAAGGGCACGCGCTGGTTCTGCTCGGTGGAGGAAGCCGAGGATGCGGGCTGCCGCGAGACTAAGAGATAACCCACGTCAGACCTGCGTTTTCCGGCCTTTTCTTGCACCGCGGCGCCGCGTAAAAGTGTGAATCAGCGACCCACCATCCTATTCTCAGGCAACAAGGACCAACAGCAATGACCGTTCGCGCGGGCCGGGAATTTCTGGCCATCCCCGGGCCCACCAATATGCCCGACGAGGTGCTGCGGGCGATGCATCGTCCGGCGATCGACATCTACTCCAAACAGATGACCGATCTGACCGAGAGCCTGCTCAGTGACATCTCGAAACTGTTTGCCACCAAGGGCAAGTCCTACATCTACATCGCCAACGGTCACGGCGCCTGGGAAGCAGCATTGAGCAACGTGCTGTCGCGCGGCGACAAGGTGCTGGTGCTCGAAAGCGGACGGTTCGCGATCGGCTGGGGCCATGCCGCGGCGCTGATGGGTGCCGAGGTCGAGGTGCTCAAGGGCGACTGGCGCCGCGCAGTGCGGCCGCACGAGGTCGAGGAGCGCCTGCGCCGCGACAAGGAGCACACCATCAAGGCCGTCGTCGTCGTCCAGGTCGACACCGCCTCAGGCGTGCAGAACGACATCGAGGCGATCGGCAAGGCGATCAAGGCCAGCGGCCATCCGGCGCTGTACATGGTCGACACTGTGGCCTCGCTCGGCTGCATGCCGTTCGAGATGGACAAATGGGGCATCGACGTCGCGATGTCGGGCTCGCAAAAGGGCCTGATGACGCCGCCCGGCCTCGGCTTCGTCGCGGCCAACGCGCGCGCGCGCGAGGTGCAGAAGACCGCCAACATGAGCACGCCCTATTGGAGCTGGAGCGAGCGCGAGGGCAGCGAGCACTATCGCAAATATGCCGGCACCGCGCCGGTGCATCTGCTGTTCGCGCTGCGCCAGGCCATTGACCTGCTGCACGAGGAAGGACTGGAGAACGCCTTCCGACGTCACAGCCTGCTCGGCGAGGCCGCACGCCGCGCGGTCGGCGCGTGGTCGGAAGGCCAGGTGCTCGGCTTCAACGTCGCCGAAGCCAGCGAACGCTCCAACACCGTGACCACGGTGACCATGAGCAACGGCCACGATCCGGCAATCCTGCAACGCTATTGCAAGGAGAAGTGCGGCGTCGTGCTCGGCACCGGCATCGGCGATCTCTCGGGACAAGCCTTCCGCATCGCCCATATGGGCCACGTCAACGCCCCGATGCTGCTCGGCACGTTGGGCGTGATCGAGATCGGGCTGAACGCGCTGAAGATCCCGCACGGCAAAGGCGGGCTCGAAGCGGCGGTTGCCTATCTCGGCGAAGAGGTGGCGGTGTAAGCCTCTTTTTTCCTTCTCCCCTTGTGGGAGAAGGTGGCGCGAAGCGCCGGATGAGGGGTTGTCTCCGCAATCGCAACTGCCGGACTCGCGGATAGATACCCCTCACCCGTCTCGCCGCTAACGCGGCGAGCCACCCTCTCCCACAAGGGGAGAGGGGAAGTCAGCGCGGGAACCGATACGCCGCGACCTGCGCCTTCAACGCGTCCAGCGAGGCAAGTGGCGCCGTCGGATCGACCCGATACTCCCCACGCGCCAGCCACGACAGCACCTTCGCATCGATCACCGGCGAATGGTGGATGACGTCGCCGTAATTGTCGAGGTCGTGCGTCACGTCCTTGATCGCCCGGAAATCGTACAGATGCACATTGGGAAGCTGCGTCAGGCGCTGCGCAATGACGGCCGTGAGGTCCGTGACGATTTTCAGCGTCGCAGGCGAAGCGTCGCGCATCGCGACGAATTGCAGGATCGAATAGGGCGGGAAGTAGATGTCGAAGGTCACGTCCGGATGGCGCGCGATCAGGCCGACGGCGTCACGCTCGAAATGCCGGACCATCGCGTCGTAACGATAGCCTTCGCCGAGAAAACGGCTGCGCACGGGATCGGTGATATAGGCGAAAGCCGCGAGCGTCCTTTTCGCATTATAGGCGCGCGCGACGTCGATATCGCGCGGCAACGCATAAATGTCGTCGACGTCTTCAAGCGCAAACTTGACGGGCAGAAAAGGCGCCGCCCGGGTCAGCGGCTCCCGCAGCGGCGGAACCGACCGCAGCAATGCGAACAGGGATTCCTTCGCCATCGCCGCACTGAACAGATAGGACGCGATCCCCTTTGCCGTCCCGCGATAGAGATCGGCAGCGAGATAAGGATCGGTCTCGATGTCGGCAGCATCGACAAAGATAAAGTCGTCCATCGCCCAGATCACGCGCTTCGCGCCGCGGTCGATGGCCTGCTCGAGCACAAAGCCCTGCTGACACGAATTGGAGCCGGTCATCGCCAGCTTGAGCGAGTGCACGCCGAGGGCATGGTCGATGTCGCTCTGGCGGAAATGGATCGCGAGCGAGGTGCCCATGAACGCGGTATCGAACGACTGGCTGCGGATCAGCCCGGCATTCTGCACGCGCGTGTCATCGGAATAGAACGGCGCGACGAGACGCGAAGGCCGAAACAGTTGCAGGGGATCGATGACATAGGTGAGCGCAGCCGCGCCCAGCACGCAAGCGATGCTCGCGAGGAGAAGACGCCCTGGATTTGTGAACGCGCCGCGCATCAGAACCGGAAATAGATGAATTCGCTGTGGCTCTGGATACCCAAAATCCCGAACGCAAGCACCAGCGACGCACCATAGAGGACCAGCGGCCGCATCCGTCCGGACATCAGGCCGTCGCCGACCCTGCGATTGGCGTGGTCGTACCCCATGAGTCCTTGCGTGTTCGGCGCCAGCCACACCAGCGCGGCATAGATCGTGACCATCACCGACGCCGCAATCTCCTCGCGGCCGAACACGATGTTGGAGGGATCGGCCATCGCATTCACAATCCGCATTGCCCAATCGACCCGTTCGGCACGGAAGAAGACCCAGGCGACAACGACGGCGAGGAATGTCAGCACGGCTCCGGCGACACGCGTCGGGTGCGCGAGCCACTTCGGAACATTCGGCACCAGCGCGTTGAAAGCGTGATTGATACAGAGATAGGCGCCATGCAGGGCGCCCCAAATGACAAAAGTCCAGGCCGCGCCATGCCAGAGCCCGCCGAGCAGCATCGTGAGCAGCAAGTTGATGTAGCGCAGCACGCGCCCGCGCCTGTTGCCCCCGAGCGGGATGTAGAGATAGTCGCGCAGGAAGTGCGACAGCGTCATGTGCCAGCGGCGCCAGAACTCGACGATGCTGGTGGCCTTGTAGGGCGAGTTGAAATTGACCGGCAGGAAGATGCCGAACATCAGCGATATCCCGATCGCCATGTCGGAATAGCCGGAAAAGTCGAAATAGAGCTGGAACGTGTAGGCGAGTGCACCGAGCCAGGCCTGATCAAAACTCGGCGCGCGCGCATCGAAGGCGAGCGCGACCAGCGGCTGGATGCCGTCGGCAAGGCAGGTCTTCTTGAACAGGCCGATTGCGAAGATGATGAGGCCGCACAGGATCAGATGCGCATGCGGATGCTTGGTTTCCTCCCGCTCGAATTGCGGGATCATGTCCTTGTGGTGAAGGATTGGCCCCGCGATCAGATGCGGAAAGTAGGTCACGAACAGCGCATAGTGTGGCAGCGCGTAGGCCGCGACCTGCCCGCGCCAGGCGTCAACCAGGAACGCGATCTGGGTGAACGTGTAGAAGGAGATGCCGACCGGCAGCAGGATGTGGACCGCAAAGTGCGTGCCGGCCAGCGCGTTGACGTTCTCGGTGACGAAGCCGGCATATTTGAAGATGCCAAGTACGAGAAGATCGCCGGCGACGCCGAGGGCCAGTGCCACCTTTCGTTGCGACGAAGTAAGCTTGGCCACGATGAGGAGGTGGCCTATGCCGTAGTTGAAGGCGATCGATAGCAGCAACAGGGCCACGAACTGCCAGTTGCCAATGGCATAGAAGGTGAGCGAGGCCGCCGCCAGCCAGATCACCGGGGCCAGATTGCTGCGCCGCCCGAGCCAGAAATAGCCAGCCAGCGCGGCCGGCAGGAACAGCAGGATGAACGGGTAGGAATTGAACAACATCAGGCTGGACCGGCGGCAGGACTAAAGACCCGGCCCCTAAAGCATACAAGCGGCCCGTCAACAACCCGGCGACGACGCCCGCAGCGACGCTGGCAATTCACGGAAGCGGGACGATATAAGGTGAAACACGCATCTGAATGAGGATCGAGTGACACAAGCCAAAACACCTTCCCTGCCCCCCCTCGCGCCGCGCCGGCCGCATTCCTTCACGCGACACGGGATCACCGTGACGGATGAATATGCCTGGTTGAAGGACGAGAAATGGCAGGAGGTGCTGCGCGACCCCGCGGTGCTCGATCCCGACATCCGCAAATATCTCGACGCAGAAAATGGCTACACCGAGAGCCTGCTCGGCCATACCGCGGCGCTCCAGAAAACGCTGGTGCGCGAGATGCGGGGGCGGATCAAGGAGGACGATTCCAGCGTGCCGTCGCCGGATGGTCCTTTCGCCTATTTCCGCAAATTCCGCGAGGGCGGTCAGCACGAGCTGTTCGGCCGTATGCCGCGCGACGGCGGCGAGGGCCACATCGTGCTCGACGGCGATGCGCTCGCCAAGGACCATGAATACTTCAAGTTCGGCGGCAGCCGGCACTCGAACGACCACAGGCTGCAGGCCTGGAGCGCCGACACCAAGGGCTCGGAGTATTTCTCCATCCGCGTGCGCGACTGGGCGACCGGCAAGGACCTCGACGACGTCGTCGAGGAGACCGACGGCGGCGTGGTCTGGAGCAAGGATGCGACGTCGTTCTTCTACGTGAAGCTCGACGACAACCACCGCCCGATGCAGGTGTGGCGGCATAAGCTCGGCACTGGGCAAGCCGACGACACGCTGGTCTACGAGGAGCAGGATTCCGGCTGGTTCACCCATCTGCAAGAGAGCACCAGTGGCCGCTTCTGCGTGATCGCGGGCGGCGACCACGAGACCTCCGAGCAGCGGCTGATCGACCTCGCCCACCCCGACGCACCGCCGCGCCTGGTCGCGGCACGCAAGGAAGGCGTGCAATATTCGCTGGCCGACCGTGGCGACGAACTCTTCATCCTAACCAACGCCGACCATGCCATCGACTTCAAGATCGTCACCGCGCCGCTCGCCTCACCCGAGCGCAAGAACTGGCGCGATCTGATCCCGTATCGCCCGGGCATCTACATCATCGACCTCGATCTCTATGCCGGCCACATGGTGCGGCTGGAGCGCGCCAACGCGCTGCCGTCCATCGTGATCCGCGACCTCGCCTCGAACGAGGAGCACGCGATCGCGTTCGACGAAGCGGCCTATTCGCTGGATACGATGGGCTCCTACGAATTCGAGACGACCAATTTGCGCTTCGCCTATTCGTCGATGACGACGCCGTCGGAAGTCTACGATTACGACATGGTCAAGCGCACGCGCACCCTTCGCAAGCGGCAGGAGATCCCGTCCGGCCACAATGCGAGCGACTACGTCACCACCCGCATCATGGCGAAAGCGCATGACGGCGCCGAGGTGCCGGTCTCGATCCTCCATCGCCGCGGACTCACGCTCGACGGCGCGGCGCCGCTGCTGCTCTACGGCTACGGCTCCTACGGCATGGCGATGCCGGCTTCGTTCAGCGCCAACCGCCTGTCGCTGGTCGACCGTGGCTTCGTCTATGCCATCGCCCATATCCGCGGCGGCGCCGACAAGGGCTGGGGCTGGTACCTCGACGGCAAGCGCGAGAAGAAGACCAATTCGTTCGACGATTTTGCCGCCAGCGCACGCGCGCTGATCGATGCGAAGTACACCAGTGCAAAGCGCATTGTCGGCCACGGCGGTTCGGCCGGCGGCATGCTGATGGGCGCGGTGGCGAACCGCGCCGGCGAATTGTTCGCCGGCGTCGTCGCCGAAGTGCCGTTCGTCGACGTGCTCAACACGATGCTCGACGACACGCTGCCGCTGACGCCGCCGGAATGGCCGGAATGGGGCAACCCGATCGAGAGCGAGAAGGATTTCCGCACCATCCTGTCCTATTCGCCCTACGACAATGTCGCGGCGAAAGACTATCCCGCGATCCTGGCGATGGGCGGGTTGACCGATCCGCGCGTCACCTATTGGGAGCCCGCCAAATGGATCGCGCGCCTGCGCGCGACCATGAGCGGCGGCGGCCCGGTCCTGCTCCGCACCAACATGGGCGCCGGCCACGGCGGCGCATCGGGACGCTTCAACCGGCTCGATGAAGTCGCGATCGTCTATGCGTTCGCGCTGTGGGCGGCGGGGATGGCGGAGGCGTGACTTCGTAGCCCGGATGGAGCGCAGCGAAATCCGGGATTAGTGCAGACGACATCACAGCCCCGGATTGCGCTGCGCTCCATCCGGGCTACGGCCTCGAGAGAGGCGAAGCCTCACACGGCCCCATGCGCCTCCACATACAGCGCATACACCGAGTGGCTGCTTGCCATATACAGGCGATTGTTCTTCGGCCCGCCGAAGCAGAGATTGGCGCAGCGTTCGGGCAGCTTGATGAAGGCGAGCGGCTTGCCCTCTGCGTTGAACACCATCACGCCGTCGAGATCCTCCGACTTGGCCTTGAGCTGATAAACCTTGCGGCCGGCGATGTCGGTCGGCTCGGATTGCAGCGCACCGTTGGAGCCCCAGCCGCACCAGAGATTGCCGTCGCGGTCGACGCGAAAACCGTCGAGCGAGGCCTGGTCAGCCGCGTCGATCAGCTTGGTCTTGCCGCTGAGCGAACCGTCGTCACCGACACTATAGCTCCAGATGCTGCGGTTGGGCGTACCTTTCCACTCGACCACGTAGAGCTTCTTCTCGTCAGGCGAAAAGGCGAGGCCGTTCGGATTGACGAGGTCGGTCAGCATAGCGCTGAGCTTGCCGTCCTTAGCGATGCGGTAGACGTTGGTGGTGGCTTGCTCGGCCTTTTCCTTCTTGCCCTCCCACTCGCCGTTGATGCCGAACAGCGGGTCGGTGAACCAGATGCTGTCGTCGGACTTCACCACGATGTCGTTCGGCGCGTTCAGCCGCTTGCCCTCGAACTTCTCGGCCAGCACGGTGATCTTGCCGTCCTTCTCGGTGCGGGTGATGCGGCGGGTCACCGAGTGCTCGCAGCTGACGAGGCGACCCTGGCGGTCGCGCGCGTTGCCGTTGGCGTAGTTCGCGTTGGCGCGGAACACGCTGGTCTGCCCGGTCTTCTCGTCGAACTTCATGATCCGGTTGTTGGGAATGTCCGAGAACAGCAGATAGCCGCCTTCGGGAAAATAGGCGGGGCCTTCCGCCCAGCGCATGCCGGTTGCGACCTGCTCGAGCGTCGAGGAATAGAGCCGGTACTTTCCAAAACTGGGATCGAGGATTTGAACGGCGGGATCGGGGTAGCGCTGGTTCGGCGCGAACGGAAACGACTGGGCACCGGCGGCGTGGGCGAGGAGCGCGGAGGTGGCCGCAGCGCCGGCGCCGGCCAAGAGGTTGCGTCGCGTGAAATTCATGGAGTCCTCCCTGGGTGATTTAAGGCCGGCGCTTGCTGCGGCCGGCCTGTTTCTTGATATGCTTGGTGTCGGCGCGCGGCCTTTACCTTCCGTTCGCCTTCCGCCATGCGGCGAAGTCGGTCAGCGTCTGTGGGTCCGTTGCCGGATAGAGACCGAAAATGCCGCGGCCCTTGTTGACTTCCTCGGTGACGAAGTCCTCGAACGCGGTCATCTCGAAGGTCTCGTTGGCGATCTCCTCAGCGAGATGCGCAGGGATCACGATCACGCCGTCCCTGTCGCCGAGAATGACGTCGCCGGGAAACACCGGCGCATCCCCGCAGCCGATCGGCACGTTGATCTCGATGGCGTGATGCAGCGTCAGATTGGTCGGCGCGCTTGGGCGGTGGTGGTAGGCGGGGATACCGAGCTTGGCGATCTCGGCCGAGTCGCGAAAACCGCCATCGGTGACGACCCCGGCGACGCCGCGCTTCATCAAGCGCGTGACCAGGATTGCACCGGCGGACGCGGCGCGCGCGTCCTTGCGGCTGTCCATCACCAGCACGTGGCCCGCCGGGCAATCCTCGACTGCCTTGCGCTGCGGATGGGAGCGGTCCTTGAAAACCTCGATGGTGTTGAGATCCTCGCGCGCCGGCATATAACGCAGCGTGAAGGCTTCACCGACCATGGTCGGCTGGTCGGCACTGAGCGGGTGCACATCCTGGATCATCTGGATGCGCAGGCCCCGCTTGAACAACGCGGTTGCGACGGTGGCGGTGGAGACGGATTTGAGCTTGTTGCGGGTGGCCTCGGCAAGTTTGGTCATGTCACGCTCTCTAGTAAATCGAGGGCTCGCCGATCGGCGCGCCGAAATCGGTCTCGAGGAAGTCGAAGTCGCAGCCGTCATTGGCCTGCTTGATGTGCTTGGTGAACATCCAGCCATAGCCGCGCTCGAAGCGGCGCTCGGGCTGCTTCCAGGCGGCGCGACGCTTGTCGAGCTCGGCTTCCGACACGTCGAGATTGATGGTGCGGGTGGCGACGTCGAGCGTGATGCGGTCGCCGTTCCGCACCAGCGCGAGCGGTCCGCCGACATAGGATTCGGGGGCGACGTGCAGAATGCAGGCGCCGTAGCTGGTGCCGCTCATGCGCGCATCCGAGATTCGCACCATGTCGCGCACGCCCTGCTTCACGAGTTTTGTCGGGATCGGCAGCATGCCCCATTCCGGCATGCCCGGCCCGCCCTGCGGCCCGGCGTTGCGAAGGATGAGGATGTGGTCTTCGGTGACGTCGAGATCGGGATCGTCGACCGCCTTCTTCATCGAAGGGTAGTCGTCGAACACCAGCGCCGGCCCGGTGTGCTTGAGGAAGCGCGGCGCGCAGGCCGACGGCTTGATGACGCAGCCGTCGGGTGCGAGATTGCCCTTGAGCACCGCGAGGGCGCCTTCCTTGTAGATGGGATTGTCGATCGAGCGGATCACATCGTCATTGTGGACCTCGGCATGCGCGATATTCTCGCCCAGCGTCAGGCCGGTGACGGTGATGCAGTCGAGATGCAGATGCGGCTTGATCTGCCCCATCAGCGCCGGCAGGCCGCCGGCATAGAAGAAGTCCTCCATCAGATAGGCATCGCCGCTCGGCCGCACATTGGCGATGACGGGCACCTTGCGGCTCGCAATCTCGAAATCGTCGAGGCCGATGTCGAGACCGGCGCGGCGGGCCTGCGCGATCAGATGGATGATGGCGTTGGTCGAACAGCCCATCGCCATCGCCACTGCAATCGCGTTCTCGAACGCCTTGCGGGTCTGGATTGTCTTCGGCGTCAGATCTTCCCAGACCATCTCGACGATACGGCGCCCGCATTCCGAGGCCATGCGGATATGGTTGGCATCAGCGGCGGGAATCGAGGACGCGCCCGGCAGCGTCATGCCGATCGCCTCTGCAATCGCGGTCATGGTGGAAGCCGTGCCCATGGTCATGCAGGTGCCGTAGCTGCGCGCAATGCCGGCCTCGATGTCGAGCCAGTCCTTGTCGGAGATTTTTCCGGCGCGCCGCTCGTCCCAGTATTTCCAGCCGTCCGAGCCCGAGCCGAGCGTCTTGCCCTTCCAATTGCCGCGCAGCATCGGACCTGCCGGCAGATAGATCGCCGGGATGTTCATCGAGGTCGCACCCAGCAGCAGCGCCGGCGTGGTCTTGTCGCAGCCGCCCATCAGCACCACGCCGTCGACGGGATGGCTGCGCAACAGCTCCTCGGCGTCCATCGCCAGCAGATTGCGATAGAGCATGGTGGTCGGCTTGAGCAGCGATTCCGACAGCGACAGTGCCGGCAGCTCCAGCGGCAGGCCGCCGGCCATCAGGATGCCGCGCTTGACGTCGTCAACGCGCGACTTGAAGTGCATGTGGCAGGGCTGCGCGTCCGACCAGGTGTTGAGGATCGCGATGATCGGGCGGTCCTTCCACTCCTCCGGCGCGTAGCCCATCTGCATGGTGCGGGAGCGATGGCCGAACGAGCGGAGATCGTCGGGTGCGAACCAGCGCGCGCTGCGGAGCTGGTCGGGCGTTAGTTTCTTCTTGGTCATGATTGGGTGCCCCATTTCTGCACGGTGTTCCGCTCGATGGCGCGGAAGATCAGGTTTTCGACAAAAAGCCCGATGATGATCACCGTCAAGAGGCCGGCGAAGACCGCAGGTATGTCGAGCAGGTTGCGGTTTTCGAAGATGAACCAGCCGAGCCCGCCCTGCCCCGACGACACGCCGAACACCAGCTCGGCCGCGATCAGCGTGCGCCAGGCAAAGGCCCAGCCGATCTTGAGGCCGGTCAGGATCGAGCCGAACGCGGCGGGGATGAGGATTTTCGCCACGTACGGCAATCCCCGAAGGCCGTAATTGCGGCCGACCATGCGCAGCGTGTTGGACACGCTCTTGAAGCCCGAATGGGTGTTGAGCGCGACCGGCCACAGCACCGAATGGATCAGCACAAACACCAGACTGCCGTTGCCGAGACCGAACCAGATCAAAGCGAGCGGCAACAGCGCGATCGCCGGCAGCGGATTGAACATCGCCGTGACCGTCTCAAGGAAATCGGTGCCGATGCGGGTGGAGATCGCGAGCACGGTGAAGATCGCGGCGAGCGCGATGCCGGCTGAATAGCCCATGAACAGCACTTTTAGCGAAGCCCAGGCCCGCATGGGAATCGTGCCGTCCTTGACGCGATCGTAGAGCGTGAGGATCGTGTCGTGCAGCGTCGGAAACAGCAGGGGATTGTCGAGGGCGAGGCCGTAGGCCTCCCAGACCGCCGCGAGGAACAGGATGATGACGGTCTTGCGGACAAAGCCGTCGTTCCACAACAGCTCGGGCACGCTCAGCTTGCGCTCGACCTCGGCTGCGCTGCCGACGACCGGCGCGTCACGCAGCATTATTCTCGCTTCGCCCATGAGAGGCTCCCTCAATGCGCCGTTGCTTCGGAGGCGAACAGGAGATCGTGAATCTCCTTCTCCAGCCGGCCGGCACTGCCATCGTCATTGGAGACCTTGTCGACGTCGACCACCTCGGCCTTGACGCGGCCGGGATGCGGCGACAACAGCAGGATGCGGTTGCCGATGCGGATCGCTTCCGCGATCGAGTGGGTCACGAACAGCACGGTGAATTTGGTCTCGCTCCAGAGCTGGAGCAGCTCGTCCTGGCAGGTTCGCCGCGTCAGCGCGTCGAGCGCGGCGAACGGCTCGTCCATCAGTAGGATGTCGGGCTCCATTGCCATGCCGCGCGCGATCGCGACGCGCTGCTTCATGCCGCCGGAGAGCGTGTGCGGATAAGCGTCGACCACGCGGGTGAGGCCCACTTTCTCGATATAGGCCCGCGCCCGCGCATCGGCATCCTTGCGCGACAATTTTCGCGCGGTCAGCAGCGGAAACATCACGTTGGCCAGCACGCTTTTCCAAGGCAGCAGCTGGTCGAACTCTTGGAAGATCATCATGCGATCGGCGCCGGGACCGCGAATCTCGCGGTCGTTGATGGTCATGCGGCCTTCGCTCGGCGCCATGTAGCCGCCGACGGCCTTGAGCAGGGTCGACTTGCCGCAGCCGGACGGCCCGAGCAGCACGAAGCGGTCGGACCTGTCGACTGTGAAGCTGACCCGTTCGGTCGCCGTGACGACGGCGCTGGAGGTCTTGTAGCGCAGCGTCACGGAGCTGACGTCGAGCAGCGCCATCAGTTGCCCTTCAGATCGTGGGCGACGGGCAGATAATAATCAGTCCAGGCCTTGGGCTGAGTCTTCAGCGTGCCGGTCTTGAACAGATGGGCGGCGAATTTCATCGTGCCCTGCGGTTCGAGATTCCACTCCATCATGCCGGGCTCCTGGAGGAGATCGAGCAGCTCTTCCACCGAGGTCTTGTCGCCGGTGATCTCCTTGTAGATCTCGACCGCCTGTCTGGTGTCGCTGCGGATCAGATCCTGAGCTTCCTTGGTCGCATCGCGCACGGCCTGGATGATTTTCGGGTTGGCATCAGCGAACTTCGTGGTGGTGAAGAACTGCGCCTGGCTGAGCGGGCCGCCCATCACGTCAGGCGACGACAGCACGACATGCGCGCCCGGCACGTTCTTCAGCTCGAGGAAGGTGAACGGCGGAATCGAAAAATGGGTGTGCACCTCGTGCTTGGCGTTGGACAGCGCCGCATAGGCGTCGGGATGACCGAGCTGCACCGTGTTGACGTCCAGCTTCGACCATTGGTCGGGACCAAAGGCTTCGGCGGCGGCGATCTGGAGCACGATGGCCTGGGTCGAGACTTTTACGGTCGGCACGGCGATCTTGTCGTTGGGGCCGAAATCCTTGATCGACTTGATGTTGGCGTCGCGGCTGATCAGCGTCATCGGCTGCGCCGAGGTCGCGACGATGCCCTTGACGCCGCCGCGGGTGCGGTCCCACAGCAGCAGCAGATTGCCGGTGCCGGTGTTGAGGATGTCGACCCCGCCCGCGAGCAGCGCATCGGTCTGCGCACCGCCGCCGGAGAAGGTGACCCATTTGGTGGTGACGCCGACCACCCCGAGCTGAGCGGCGTGCTTCTCGATCAGCTTCTGCTTTTCCATGATGTGGCTCGGCATGTAGAAAATGCCGGGCTGGCGAGACAGCGAGATCTCGGACTTCTGCTGCGCCTTTGCTGGCGAAGCCGTCAGCGCCGCTGCGGCGATCAGGGCGACGGCCGTGAGGCCACACTGAAATTGCTTGATCATTGTTGTTCGTTTCCTCCGGCCGCCATTGACGAGCGATCTTGCTAATGCACTAATGCATTAGTGTATCAAAGGCAAGCTGGCCGGAGCGCTTCGCATGGAACCAGCCGAACCCGCGCCCCGCGTAGCCCCCCGCCCCGGCGCGCGGCTCGACCGGGCCCGGCAGGCCGCACCGCAAGTATTCGAGCGGCTGCGCAATGCCATTCTCGCGCTCGAATTGCCGCCGGGCTCGCCGCTGTCGCGCACGGATCTCGCCGCACAATTCGGCGTCAGCTCGACGCCGATCCGCGACGCCTTGATGCGGCTCGAGGAAGAAGGGCTGGTCGACGTGTTTCCGCAGCACGCCACCGTCGTCAGCCGCGTCGACGTCGGTCGGGCCGAGCAGGCCCATTTCCTGCGCCAGGCGCTGGAGCTCGAAATCGTCCGGCTGCTCGCGCAGCAGCACGGCGAAGCCCTGGTCATACGCCTCGACCACACGATCGCGCTCCAGCAGCAATTCGCCAAGGCCGGAGACTTCGAGAGCTTCATCGCTGGCGACAATGATTTTCACGCGCAGCTTTATGCCGCGGCCGGCAAGCAGGAACTCTGGACGCTGGTGCGCAGCCGTAGCGGACATATCGACCGGCTGCGCCGGATGCATCTGCCCTCACCCGGCAAGGCCCAGAACATCGTCCGCCACCACAAGCTGATCACGCGCGCGATCGAGGCCGGCGACGCCGATGCTGCGCAACAGCATCTGCGCAAGCACCTGTCGGGCACGTTGAGCGAGCTCGACACGATCCGAAGCCACTATCCGGAATATTTGACCGACTAGGCATATGGCGCGCGGTTGTCGCGAGCGCTTGTGCACGTCACCGTGCATAAATTGACGCAACCGAGTTCGCCTTTTGCGAGCAATCTTGGGATCGATGGCGAAGTGCTTGCAGGCCAGATGCAATCCGCGCAACAATTTCAGAGTTGATGGTTTGATTTGCGGTCGCTGGGACACCCCATCCGGCCCGGGAGGATACCAGACGTGGCCAACATCCTGATCGTGGATGACGATCCGGCCGTGCAGATGACGATTCGGCTGCTCCTGGAGAGGGCCGGTCATCAAATCACCGTCGCCGGAGACGGCCGCAAGGGACTTGCGCTGTTCGAGGCCGGCCAGTTCGACCTTCTCTTTCTCGACATCTTCATGCCCGGCATGGACGGCCTGGAGACCATGCGCCACATCCGGGCGCTGCAGCCGGCGATTCCGATCGTCGTCATTTCCGGCCGTTCGTTCACGCCGGACGCCCATGCGGAGCCGGACTTCCTCAAGATGGCGACCAAGCTCGGCGCGGTGGCGAGCTTGCAGAAGCCGTTCCGGGCCGACGCGCTGCTCGCCGCGGTCGCTGGCTGCCTGGACGCGGCGCGGACGGCATCGGTGAGGAATCCGGATGTCAGCACCGGCCGCCGATGACAAGAACCTTCATTCTGTTCCAACCGAGCGCGGGCACGGCCATTCAGGAAGCGGTGCAGATTTCCCCATGACACTCGCTACGCGGCTCGCCATCGCGATGATCCTGCTGGTGGCGGTCACCGTGGCCGCAGTCGGCTGGCTCGGCTATCGCAATATCACCCAGGCCGTCATTCCGCGGGTCCTGGAACGGATTGAAGCCCAGTCGAGCCTGCTGGCCACCCATCTTGAATCCTACGTTGCCGGCGCGCGCGGCGATCTGCTCGGTTATCGCTCCGCCGCGGCCATCAACGGCCTGATCCGTGCCCACATCGGTGGAGGCCTCGACGATGTCGACGGCGTTTCCGAGCAAACCTGGCGCGAGCGCATCGCAGCCCGGCTCGCAGCCGAGATCGACGCGAAACCGAGCTACGGGCAATTTCGAATCATCGGCCTTGACGACGACCAGCGCGAGTTGGTCCGCGTCGATCGCGCCGGCCCGAACGGAACAGCACGGATCGTCCCCGACGGCGAACTGGAACGCAAGAGCGACCGAACCTACTTCCAGGAGACGATTCGATTGGCGCCGGGCGACATCTATGTTTCGCCCGTCGATCTCGCCACGCGGCAGGGAGGAACCACGGACCCTCACATTCCGACGTTGCGCGTCGCGACTCCGCTGTTCACGCCTGATAGCAAGCCGTTCGGCATCGTCATCGCCAATATCGACATGCGTCCTGCGCTCGACCGCGTCCGCTCGACCACGAGCGCAGGAGGAGAAATCTATGTCGTGAATTCGCGTGGCGACTATCTTGTCCACCCTGATCGTGCGCGGGAATTCGGTGCATTGCTTGGCAACGCCAACGATTGGCGCCGGGACTTTCCTTTCTTTGCAGCCCGGGCCGGCCTGCCGCAAGGATCCACGCAGCTTACGAGCGACCAAGCGGGCCGGCCGAGTGGAGCGGCGCTCGCACCGGCACTGCTGGCCGGCAAGGAGTGGTTGGCAGTCATCGAGACGGCCCCACCATCCGTGTTCAGTAGCGTTCCGGCGGCCATTCAAAAAGCCTCCTCACTGGTCGGCCTGCTTGCTGTCCTTGCCGCAGCTTTGCTTGCGGTACTGCTGGCGCGCTCATTGACGCGGCCGATCGGGCGTCTGACCGCGGCGGTGGAAGCGATCGGCAGCGGACGGCGCGCCGAGATTCCCGTCGATGCGAGCGGAGAGACAGGCGTGCTGGCGCGGGCATTCGCGCAAATGGTCGAAGAAACGAGAGCGAAGACGACCGCGCTTGAACGCGAGATCGAGGAGCATCGCCGCACCGAGGCCGCGCGAAGCCATCATGAAGCGCGCGAGCGCTTGTTCAGCGCCGCCGTCGAATCCTCCGACGAAGCGATCGTGATGCAATCGCTCGACGCCATCATCACCGGCTGGAATGCCGCCGCCGAGCGCCTCTACGGCTATTCGGCGAATGAGGCGATCGGGAAATCCACCTCGATCATCGTCCCACCCGACCGACGCGAGCAAGGCAAGGACTATTTGCGGCGGATCGCCGGAGGTGAACCGATGGAACGGTTCGAGACGGTGCGCCTGCGCAAGGATGGCACGCCGGTCGAAATCTCACTCAGCCTGTCGCCGATCAGGGGCCCATCGGGCGAGATCGTGGGCGCCTCCGGCACCGCGCGCAGCCTGACCGAGGCGCGACGGGCCGAGCGGGCGCTGCAGCAGCAGCTCGAGGAACGGCGACAGATCTTCGAGACCTCCCAGGATCTGATCATGGTGATGGACGCGCGCGGCCACATCGCGCAGATCAGTCCGAGCAGCGAGGCCATTCTCGGCTACCGGCCGGAGGAGATGATCGGCCGCAGCGGCGCCGATTTCATTCATTCCGGCCATCTCGACCAGTCGCGCGACGAGATGCGCGCGCTCAGGCGCGGCGAGCGGCTGAAGCTCGCGGACACCCGCTGCTTCCACAAGGACGGTCGTGAGGTCTGGCTGTCCTGGCTCGGCAGCTGGTCCGACCACGCCCAGCGCTACTTCTTTGTCGGGCGCGACATGACAGAAGCGAGGCTTGCACAGGAGTCCTTGCGGGAGAGCGAACAGCTTGCGCGCAACATCGTCGAGACCTCGCTCGATGCTTTCACCCAGACGGACCACACCGGGGCCATCCTGAGTTGGAACTCGCAGGCCGAGAAGCTCTTCGGATGGACCCGTGAGGAGGCGATCGGCAAGAATGCGATTGAGCTTTTCGTCGCCCCCAGTGAGCGCGAAAGCGTCAGGGCCAGACTGAAGCTCTTTCTCGAATCCGAGCAACAATCGCTGGCTAATCCACGGCGCGAACTTTTGGTGCGGCGACGCGACGGTAAGGAGTTCAGGGCCGAGCTCAGCGTCACGGCGCTCCAGCGACGCGAAGGCGTTCTCTTCAATTCGTTCTACCGCGACCTGACCGACAAGATCGCGGCCGACGAGCGCATCCGCCAGGCCGAGAAAATGGAGGCGGTCGGCCAGCTCACCGGCGGCGTGGCGCACGACTTCAACAACATTCTCACCGTCATCACCGGAACGATCGAGATCCTGGCCGACGCGGTGGCCAACGAGCCGGAGCTCGCGGCGATCACGAAGATGATCGACGAGGCCGCCGGGCGTGGCGCCGAGCTGACGCAGCACCTGCTGGCGTTTGCGCGCAAGCAGCCGCTCCAGCCGCGCGAGATCGACGTCAACGCGCTGATCATCGACACGGCGAAATTATTGCGGCCGACGCTGGGCGAGCAGATCCATATCGAATCGGTGTTCGAGGACGAGAACTGCGTCGCGATCGTCGATCCCAGCCAGCTCACCACCGCGATCCTCAACCTCGCGCTCAATGCCCGCGATGCCATGCCGGGCGGCGGCAAGCTGATCGTGGAGACGGGCGCGGCCTATCTCGACGAGGTCTATGCCAGCGTCAACGACGTCCCGCCGGGACACTACGTGCTGATCGCCGTGAGCGACACCGGCAGCGGAATTCCCGCCAACATGCTGGCCAGGGTGTTCGACCCCTTCTTCACCTCGAAGGGACCGGGCAAGGGCACCGGACTCGGGCTTTCGATGGTCTACGGCTTCATCAAGCAGTCGGCGGGCCATATCAAGATCTACAGCGAGGAAGGCCACGGCACCACGATCAAGATGTACCTGCCGCCCGGCAAGACGCCGACGGCGGTCGGCGAGGGCGTGACGCCGGCGACCATCGAGGGCGGACACGAGACGATCCTTGTGGTCGAGGACGACCGGCTGGTGCGCGACTACGTGCTGGCACAGCTGCATTCGCTCGGCTACGTCACCTTGCAGGCTGCGAACGCCGCGGAGGCGCTCGCAATCGTCGCCGCCGGAAAACCGTTCGACCTCCTGTTCACCGACGTCATCATGCCCGGCAAGATGAACGGAAGGCAGCTCGCCGACGAACTGCAGAGAACGCGTCCCGATCTCCGGGTGCTCTACACGTCCGGCTATACCGAGAACGCGATCATCCATCACGGCCGGCTGGATTCGGGCGTTCTGCTGCTAGCGAAGCCCTATCGCAAATCGGATCTGGCGCGGGCCATCCGCAAGGCGTTGAACAGTTGATGGCGCGTCGGGTGAGAGCCCGCAGCCCGGGTGAGCGAAGCGATACCCGGGAACACCACGAGCCAGGTCCCGGAAGTCGCTTCGCTCATCCGGGCTACGAAATGTCGCCCACGGAATTTACGACGCGCGCTGCGCCGCGGTCATCACGATCCGGATCAGATCGGCGGCATTGCGCGCACCGAGCTTCTTCATGATGTTGGCGCGATGGTCCTCGATGGTGCGCGGGCTGATGCCGAGCGTGCGGCCGGCCTCCTTGTTGGAAGCGCCGGCGGCGAACTGCTCAAGCACCTCGCGCTCCCTGCGCGTCAACGGCTCGCGCCCGGGGAAATGCAGCGAGCCGAACTTCGGCGCTGCGTTCTCCGACTGCCTGCGGGCATAGGCGTCGATCGCCTCGTCGAGCCGGCCGACGATCTCGCTGCCGCGGAACGGCTTCTCGATGAAGTCGAGCGCGCCGCTCTTGATGGCCCCGACCGCCATCGCGATATCGCCCTGTCCGGAGATCATGAAGATCGGTGCCGGATAGTCCTCGCCGTGCAGCTCATTGAGAATATCGAGCCCGGACTTGCCGGGAATGTGCACGTCGAGCAGGACCGCTGCAGGTGTGCGGCTTCGCGCGACGGAGAGCAATGCTGCGCCGTCCGCAAAACAGATCACCTCATAGCCCGCCGCCTTCAACACCATCGACAAGGTGTCGCGAACGGCAGCGTCGTCGTCGACCACGAAGATTTCACCGCGAGAGCTTTGTTCGGCCATGTGCCACACATCCGGTTGGCATGAAGGACTCGCGTCCGCCCCAACCGTTATGGCGTTCGGCGCGGATTCGGCCCACCGTATTTGTACGGGACATGAACTTGACGCACAAGTAGCGGCGAGGCGCCTAATTGCAGAGGACGGAGAATATCCATGCTAATTTTGGCCGCTACCGCCTTTCGTGGCAATGCCCGAAGTCGAGAGCCGTGAGCTGATTGCGGCCGACCTTCGCGTGCTGATCTCGCAGATCGAGAGCAGCATGCGCCGGACCGCCACAGCCATGGCTCAAGAACACGGGAGCGATCCGGAAAGTTCCGCCGACGTCTTCGTGCTCGACGATGTCACACCCCGGTATGCCAGGGCGATCGCCGCGCTCGACGCCTGCCGGGCGGGCCTTGGCCACGCCCTGGAATGCCTGTCGGAGGCCAGCGGTACGCTGTAGATCGCGATCGCTGCGACGCGGCGACCGCATTCTTTCATCGCATGGCCGGCCGCGGATCAGGCGCGGTGCCGCTCCACGATCGCGTCGGTGGCGACACCGCCCCAGGTGTGGATCGCCGGCAGGCCCATCGCGGTCTTGCCGAGATTGGCGAGGCTGATGCGCAACGCGGCCAGATCCAGCGGCTTGGGCAGGCTCTGGAGCTCGATCCCGACGGAACGGGCGAAGCTGCGGGCGGCGCTGCGGCGCTTGCCGTCCATGCCGCTGACGACGATCACGGCGCCGCCAAATTTCGCCTTGGCCATCTCGCCCAGCACGTCCATGCCGTCGCCATCCTCTAGCACGAGATCGAGTGTCACGCAGTCGAAGCGCGCGGTGCGGAGTTTCTCGATCGCTTCGGCCACGGACGGCGCCACGGTGACCTCGTGGCCGGCCTGCTTGGCCGCGATCGTGATCAGGCTGCGCTGTGTGCCGTCGTCATCGACCACCAGAAGCTGAAGCGCGCGCCGCTCGGCGGCGTCGGGCAGGTTTGACGGGAGAGAGGAGAAAGAGCTTCTGGGCATTGCCGTATCCTGAGATTGAGACCGGCAATGGATACACCGTTCGCGCTTAGGCGACGTAAAGCCGCGACGGCAAATTCAGTCGGATGTTTCAGCAAATGCGAACCAACGTCGCGGAAAACGGCGACGCGACGCACGTGAAGATCACGCCGCCTCGTCACGGCCACCGACGGCCCGCTTCTTCCGGTTCTTGCCCCGCAGGAATTGAATGTCCATTTCGACGCCGTTGACGCGCACCAATTCGCAGCGGCGGTAGGCAAGGCCGGTGGACGACAGCAGCAGGAAGAACTCTTTGAGGTTCAGGCCCTGAATCGAGCCTTCCACCGTCAGGATGGCGTCGGTGTCGGAGATCGCGTTGAGCTTGCAGTCGCGGCGCCAAGTGCCGTCGATGGCCATGATGCAGACATCATAGCCGCGACTGAACGTCACGCGTTCCGCGCCTTTGCCATCCTCGGCCATGCCTATCGTCCCGCCATGACCGCTAGGCGCGGCGCTGCGCCGGCAAGAACCGGCTTGGCGGCCGCCGCGCGCGGGTCGTTCGGCTTGTAGAGACCGCGCTTCTCCGGAATCGGCCTGAACGTGTCGGTCAGTCCGACCACCGTTTCGGCCGCGCCCAGCACCAGGAAGCCGTCTCCCTCGATCTGGCGAGCCAGCCGGTTGAAGATGTTGATCTTGGTGTCCTGATCGAAATAGATCAGCACGTTGCGGCAGAAGATGACGTCGAAGGTGCCGAGCTGAGCGAAATCGTGCAGCAGATTGAGCTGCCGGTGCTGGATCATCGCCCGCAGCTCGGGATTGATCTGCCAGGTCTCGCCGATCTGCTTGAAATATTTCATCAGCATCTGGATCGGCAGTCCGCGCTGCACTTCGAACTGGCTGTAGATGCCGGCCTTGGCCTTCTCGAGCACCTCCTGCGACAGGTCGGTCGCGATGATCTCGACGCGCCAGCCAGTTAGGGCCGCACCCATCTCCTTTAGGCTCATCGCGAGCGAATAGGGCTCCTGCCCCGTGGAGCCGGCGGCGCACCAGATGCGGACGCTGCGGCGGCCGGCGCGGGCCTTGATGATCTCCGGCATGATGGTGTCGCGGAAATGATCGAACGGGACCTTGTCGCGAAAGAAGAAGGTCTCGTTGGTGGTCATCGCCTCGACCACGCTGGTGACGAGCGCGCCCGAGCCAGCGCCTTGCAGCTTCTGCACGAGCTCGCCGATGCCGGAGATCCCGGCCTTGCGCGCCAGCGGCAACAGCCGGCTTTCAATCAGATATTGCTTGTCTGCGGACAGATCGAGCCCGGAATGATCCCTCAGGAACTTACGCAGATAATCATACTCGGTCGGGGTCACGGATAGGCCTCTCGGAAGCTGTACTGGGAACACTCTGGCTGGAACACTCCGCCAGACACTCAGACCATGGCTTGTCCGACCGGAATCAAGCCGACTTCTGCGAATTTGTCGGCGATGATGTCTTTATCGAAGGGCTTCATGATGTACTCGTTGGCGCCGCCGCTGAGCGCCTGAGCGATATGAGCCACGTTATTTTCGGTGGTGCAGAATACAACCTTGGGCTGGTCGCCGCCCGGCAGGCGGCGCATGTGGCCCATGAACTCGAAGCCGTCCATCACCGGCATGTTCCAGTCCAGCAGCACCGCGTCGGGCAGCTTGCGCTGACAGACCTCGAGCGCCTTGGAGCCGTCCTCGGCCTCCGTGACTTCGAATTGCAGGCCTTCCAGGATCCGGCGTGCGATCTTGCGCACGACGCTGGAATCATCGACCACCAAGCACGTCTTCATTTGGGTTCTCCGGCTTCGATGTTTTTGGGGCTCACGCAGCCATTTGCACTTCGGTTTTGAGTTCGAGGACGCGATCGACGTCGAGGACGACCATGAGCTGGCCGTCGAGACGGTGGACACCGCCGGCGAGCTTGGCCATGCGGGGGTCGAGATTGACGGGG
>NZ_JADPIX010000115.1:0-1006 GCF_023073155.1 Bradyrhizobium sp. 45
TCGTAGCCGGGTTGCAAGCCCGAGAGACGGATCATGCGCTCGGCGAGATCGACGATCTTCACCGGCTGGCCCATGTTGAGCACGTAGACCGACACGTCCGAGCGCTGCGTTCCGAGCGCATGGGTTGCCGCCGTGATGACAAGATCGCAGGCCTCGCGGATGGTCATGAAGTAGCGGACCATGTCGGGATGCGTGACCGTGACGGGACCGCCGGCATCGATCTGGGCCTTGAACTTCGGCACCACCGAGCCGTTCGACGCCAGCACGTTACCGAACCGGACCGAGATCAGCCGCATCGACCGCCTGGCGCCGCCGTGACCCGCCGCAAGATCATGGTCGAGCGCTTGGCAATACATCTCGGCGAAGCGCTTGGTGAGGCCGAGCATCGACACCGGCTCGATCGCCTTGTCGGTCGAGATCATCACCATGGCTTCGGCGCCGGCGCTGTGCGCGGCATCGGCAACGTTGATCGAGCCGAAGATGTTGGTCTTGACGCCCTCGCTCCAGTCGCGCTCGAGGATCGGCACGTGCTTGAGCGCGGCGGCATGGAACACGAGGTCCGGCTTGAACTCGGCCATAAGGCGCATGATGCGCTCACGGTCGCGGATGTCGGCGATCCGCCCTTCGATCGAAGCAGCAGTGCCGAGCGCCGCGAGCGTTTCGGTGATCGCGTAGAGCGCCGGCTCGGAATTTTCCACGATCAGAAGGCGCGCGGCGCCGAACGCGACGACACGCTCGCAGATCTCGGAACCGATCGAGCCGCCTCCGCCCGTGACGATCACCGCCTTGCCCTCGATCAGGGCCTCGAGCCGCGCATAGTCGATCTTTTCGCTCGGCCGCAGCAGCAGGTCCTCGACGGCAACGGCCGTGAGCCGTGGCGTATCGCCACTCTCGAGCGAGGGCATGCGGCTCACGATCACGCCGAGCTTGCGCGCCCGCATCAGGATCGATTCGGGATGGGCCTCCGGCTCGAATGCCGTCGGCGTCATCACGACGCGCGCGATCG
>NZ_JADPIX010000018.1:0-1001 GCF_023073155.1 Bradyrhizobium sp. 45
GCAAGCGTCGCCTCAACCGACGCGGCCCGCGCCCACGACATTCGAATCATGGTTGCCCATGGATTCAGAAGCCCGCAACAAAAGCAACTGTAATGCTAGAACAGGAGAACCGGACATGGCCGCTTTCCAAGAGGTTTTCCGCCGCTCCGGCATCGATGAGGGCCGCAGCCCGCCAGGCATGGTGGTGCCGTTCGGCGGCTCCAACATCGTGGCGCTGATCGATCCCGGAAGAAAGCTCAAAGTCGATCCTAACCCCCATGCCCTCGGGATCAAGGAGATCGATGGCGCCGATACTCTTAGACGCGTCAGTTCGCGGTCGCGCTGATGGTATCGACCAGCGCCGTGCTCGCGCACGATCACAATCGGCTTGATCTGTCGAAGTGGTTTGCGGAGCTTTATGACCGAAAGGGAGATCTGTGCTGCGATGGTAGCGAAGCGATGCATTTGTCAGAGGTAGATTGGGAGATCACCGGCAACCATCCATTACCGTGTCCGCGTGCCGACAACGCCTGGGGGCTTCGGGCGCGATGGCTGGCGCCACCAACGTGGAAACCGAGTGGGTTTACGTACCCGACGACGCCGTCATCGACGAGCCGAACAGGGCTAAAGCGACGCTGGTCTGGCCGCTCTATGGCCCGATGGGTGTGAGCATTCGCTGCTTCATACCCGGGACGATGATGTGAAGCGCCTCCGATTCTAATCGGCGCAAGGCGGAGTTCGGCTTAGGGTCAATCGCGTCGTCACTTTGGCCGCGTGCCGTTCTCTTCCGGTCTACCCCAGTGAACGGACATCGTCAGACCGCCCCGGCATGTCTCACACGGGCCACAATTGGACATCGGGTGAAAGCTGCTCAGCTTTTTACGGCGCAGTCGGCGACCCCGGATTAAATTCAGGTGACCGCTGCGAACAGGCGCATCGGCTCGGCAAGCCCCTTAAGCTCGGCCGGTCCCTGATCGACGAACTTGAGGCCAGCACCTGCCACTAGGTCTCGTACAGTGCTT
>NZ_JADPIX010000134.1:0-88255 GCF_023073155.1 Bradyrhizobium sp. 45
TCCGCAACCTGACCAGCTCCGACGGAGCAATCGCTACCGGCGTGTCACTGGAGAGAGGAAGAATGGTAGCTTGACAACAAACCGCAATTAAAGGGCCGATTGACAAGGTGCAAGTCTCGATCGCGCTCGACAGCTGAAGACCGCGAAGCATTTTCGGATTTCCTCTGCAACCATGGACGGCTTGTGACGTAGATGATGTCGGAGCTTGCGAGAACACTATGGTCGATCGATCACCAAAACACGCCGAGGAACTGGACCGATTCCGCAAGCTTCACGCCGAGACGACGGATCCTTTGGCTGCGCGGCTGCTGCAGGACATTATATCCGAACTCGAAGCAGATCTGAATCCGCAGCGGCAGGAGACCGGTTCGAAGGTGGAACGCGGCTAGTTCTCATGCTCCGCCACGGCCGCTTGGATCGCTCGGTCAAGACCATCCAACTGGAAGGGCTTGCGCAGCATCGGTCTATTCTTGAAGCCCTCGGGTATATCTTCTTGCCCGTAGCCACTCGCGAAGACGAACGGAACAGATCTCTTCGCGAGAATTTCCGCGACGGGAGTGCTTGTCGGACCTCCGAGGTTGATGTCTAGGATGGCAATATCGAAGGCCGGATCGTGCGCAAGTCGCACCGCATCCTCGATCCGCCCTGCCTCGGCGACGACAGCGTGTCCAAGCTCCTCGATCATGTCGACGAGCATCATTCGGATCAAGGCTTCGTCTTCGACGAGGAAGAAAGATCGTCTGGGGCGGTTCACGTGGATCCTTGGAGAAGGTCGATGCTCCCGCAGCGGCCGGCACGACGCCCGGAATTCACGAGGGAAACGGATAAACGACCTCGACCGGGGTCGAGGTCGCCAACCTATGGGCTAGGTTTTGCTCCCGGCTGGGGCTTTGGGGGGCAAGGGGGCCGAGAGCAAGGACTCGACGCGGTGGAATGCCGATCGTTCCCTTGCGGATCGACGTAGCGCTCTCAGAACCTCGTCGTACGCGTGATGAGCCTGAGCCTGACTGCTCCGCGAGGCTGATCGGCTGCCTATCGTTGGCAGCCACACGAGGCCCGCTGGAGCGGCAGACTGAACTGTCGATCCATCCAGAATGGCGCCGCCCTTGCGGGCGGCGCCTAGATCATCGATCACCAGCGGCCGGTACCGAAGCTGAAGCCGATGCTCGGCCCGCCTCCGTAATAGCCGTATCCGCGATCGTAATAGCCCGGACCGCCGTAGGAGCCATAGCTCCTGCGCACGACGTAGCTGTCATCGTCGCCGTAGTAACGCTGCACATAGCGGGGACCGCGGGTGCGGAAGCAGCGGCCGTACTCGTTGCAGACCAGGCGAACCTGATCGACGTTTGCCGCCTCCTCCGATCCAACCAGACTGGGATTGAGCGGAGCTGCCGAGGCCGCCGACGCGAGCATGGCGGTGGCCGCAAACGCTACGAGAGCAATAGTCCTCATGTTCGTTCTCCTTGTTGTGACGAGATCAATCGATCTCTTCGATGACGCGACGTTCCTGCGGTTCGACGATGTAAGTCCGGCTATCCCGGTTGATGTACCGGTACTCCCGCAGGCTCGGTGCGTCGCGATAGACCTCCTCGGGGAACGTCTCCACGTCTACGTCTGCCGGCAGGCGCTCACCCCTGCGGATTTCGGTGCGCGCGGTGCTGCCGGTGGTCTGCCGCTCGCGCTCGACGGGACGCGCCTCGGAACGCGCCTTGGCGTGCTTGCGGATCACTTCGCGATCGCGATCGCTGAACGTCACCTTGCGCTGTTCGGTGCGGGCCGGCGCAGCCGCGGTCGAACGACCCGAGTACGGGAGGACCGCGACGATCTGGTAGCTCGAAGGCTCCACGATCACGATCTCGTCCTTCACCAACACGAAGTTGTAGCCTCTGTACTGCGGCACGACCTCGACGACCTCCGCCGGGAGCGGCTGCAAGCGGACATCGCGCGGCACCGCCGTGCCCACCGACAACGAGAAGTTCACGTTGTTGAGGGGCTGCACGTTCAGATGCGAAATCGACGTGCTGATCCGGGTCCGTTGCTGATCGTTGATGTTCACCGACGCGTTCACGTTGGTGTTCGAGGAGCGATCGGCCGTGTTCTGCTGATTGTTCGGCTGCTGCGCCGTGTTGGTCGAACCGCTGCCCGCCGGGGACTGTGCCTGGTTGTTGCCCGGAGCAGGCGGATTGGCGCTCTGCGTCTGGGTATTCGTGTTCGAAGGAGAATTGGTCTGCGCCTGGTTGGAAGGCGTAGTTGTCTGATTGGACGGCTGATTGGTCTGAGCCTGGTTGGTCGAGTTGTTCGAGGCAGGCGCCTGCGTGGTGTTGGTGCCGGCACCCGAATTGGACGGCTGGCCTGCAGCGGTCTGACCGCTCGAGGACGGCGACTGCGTCTGGGCCGAATTCGTCGAAGGATTGGCGGACTGTGCGGATCCCAAAGATGAATTGGTCGGCGAAGTCGACGGCGTCGTGGATGTGGAATCCTGCTGACGAGACGGCGGATTGGAGTTCGACGTGCTCGGAGACGACTGGGCAAAAGCGGAAGTCGCGATCGCGACTGCAGCGGTGGTAGCCAAAAATAAACGCTTGTTCATCTGAACCTCCTTAATGCGGACGTCGGACAACCTGGGGCGAGACGCGTGGTTCCATTCGGGGAAAACTAGGCAATTGCGCGAGATGTGCATTTTCTTTTATCCCGAAATTGTGCAAATCGTGAGAGTGGGAACTTCGGTCGCGCAGCGTCGTTGGCAATGACTACTTACGAGTCATTTTCACTTTGAGGAGAACACCATGAAGAAGCTTATCGTGTGCGGCGCTCTTGCCGCTTTCGCCCTCGGCACGCAGGCCGCCAGCGCCGCCGAGTTCTACATCGTGCGCGATGCCACCACCAAGAAGTGCACCATCGTCGACACCAAGCCGACCACAACCACCACGACGGTCGTGGGCGACGGCGTCTACAAGACCAAGGTAGAGGCAGAGTCCGCGGTCAAGACCACGAAGGTCTGCACCGAGCAGTAATAGTCGCGACGGCGGTAAGAGCCGTTTAAGCATTCTGACAACGATTGGAGGAAAAAATGCCCGTACTGATTTTGTGGGCCGTTCCAGCCGTCCTGGTTGTTGGCGGCGTCGGCTATTTCCTGGTTCACATGCACTGAGCGGATGACCCCGCACGGATGAACGGCCCGCCCAATGATTTGGGCGGGCCGTTTTTCATTGCGCCAGATCGGTACACTAGCCCTGTGGGCACAAAAAAGGGCCCCGTAATGGGGCCCCAATTCGCCGAGAGCACTCGTCGCGCTTAGTTGTAGTCCGAATATTTGAACTGCGGTAGCGCCTTCAACTGCTCCTTATTGCCGCTCATGACGGCGTGGTCAGGAACCCAATCGTTCGCGGTGCGGTTCGTCGTGGTTGTGGACGCGGTCCCGGTCGTGGTGGTGTCGCGGGCCGGGGTCGACGTGCCGCTCGAGCTCGTTCGAACCGGCTCTTCAACGAACTTCAGCTTGTCCATGGAGACCGCGATGTCGTGCTCGCCCATGCCGAGGAAGCCACCGATGCCGATAACCACCGCGTTGATCTTGCCGTTCTTGTCGACGAGCAGTTCGTTGACATCGCCGAGCTTCTCGTTGGCCTCGTTGTAGACGTTCAGGCCCATCAGCTTCGAGGCGCGCCAATTTCCCTTGAACGCCATCTTCGCATCGGCGGGGTGGGCGGTGGCCGCCGGCGCCGTGCGATCGACGGGCTGAGTGGATTGCGCGAAAGCAGCGCCGCCGATCACAGCAGTGCCAAGCAACGCGACGGCAAGGAAGCTTTTCATGGATTATCTCCTCCAACGTGAGCCGCATCCGTTCGGATGCCCGGCTTCAACGCCCCGAATTACCGCTTGTTCCCGACGGGGAACGGATTGCCAAGGATTCGATCGCGCCTGTCCGACAAACCAGCCGCGCAATAGATCTCTCACGCGAGGCGTCCTCTGCGAGCGACCAAGTCGCGATATCGGGCGTCGTACTCCTTCGCCATCCGGCTTGCGGCGAAGCGCTCCTCGAACCGGGCGCGGACCACTCGTCTGTCCAGCCGGCCCAGTTCTTTCACTGCTCTGATCGCCTGCTCCTCACCGTCGACGATGAAGCCCGTGACGCCATCCTCCACGACTTCCGGTACCGAGCCTGATCGATAAGCGATCACGGGTGTCCCGCAGGCCATCGCCTCGATCATCACCAGACCGAACGGCTCGGGCCAATCGATCGGAAACAGCAGGCCCGCTGCGTTCGCGAGAAACGGCTGCTTCTTCGCGTCGTCGACCTCGCCGACGAGCTGAACCGCCTGGCCATCGATGTTCGGCTCGAGCTCGTTCTTGAAGTAGGCCGTCTCCGCCGAGGGATCTTGGCCGCGATCCGCAGCGGCATCCGGGCCGCGCGCGCGATTCGTATAGCGTCCTCCGGACCCTTGTCCGCCGTCAGCCGCCCCAGAAAGGCCAGGTACGAACCTGGTTCGTAGGAGGGCCTAAACATGTCCTTGGGCAGTCCGTGCTGGATCGTCGCGATCCAGTTCGCTTCCGGAAGCGGCCGACGCTGGTCGGCGGAAATCGAGACGAATGGAGCGTCCGCAAAGGCACCGATTACCTGGGGCAGGCCGGGCAGATCGAGCCGACCGTGCATCGTCGTCAGGAAAGGCACGCCGGTCCGGCTCAGCACCGGAAGAGGCAACCAGTCGACGTGGGAGTGGATCACGTCGAAGTCGCGCGCGCGCTCGGCGATGGCCTCGATCAGAAGCGCGCAGGCGGCGTTCGGATCCGCACCCTTCCGCCCCAGGCGCAACGCGCGCGGCCACACCGCGTGGAGCTTTCCCTTCGTCTTCGAGTCCCCGCTTGCGAACAGGGTGACGTCGTGCCCGGATTCGACCAGTTCGTCCACCAGCCAGGCTATCACACGCTCGGTGCCGCCGTAGAGCTTTGGAGGTACGCTCTCGGCCAAGGGAGCAAGCTGGGCAATCCGCATCGGCTAGGCCCCGAACACGGACCGCAGGACCGTGACGATCCCAGCGGAAATGAGGGATGAAATCGCAAGCAGCGTCCAATTGGGCCTCGTGCTTCCACGGACCACGCGCGCTGCGAGCGTCTTCACGATCGTCAACATTCGTCTGGAGGAAGCCGCTGCAGGTAGGCTATCCCAAGCCAGCGAGTTCTTCGGTATCGCTCTCTCGCGCTTCCGACCTGCTGTGGAGGTGGCGCTCCAGAAGGCAGCGCCGGCTGTCATGCGCATCGACCTCGGGGTGCCGCGCCCGATACACCGTCCAGGCGGTCTCCGTGGCGTTCTTCAAGACGACTTCGTCGACCATACTTACTCTCTCCGGAGACCGAACCCAGTCGCTGCCAACTCAAGGCAATCTGGAAGGTTTCCAGTTTTTCCCGGAAGTATACGAAAGGAGGTGAGTCAGGAGGCGAGGATCCATTGCCCCCTCGCCGCGGGGGTGCAGCTGCAACCATTGCCTATTTTTCCCGTTATCGACAGGGCGCAGCAATGTGAAAGGAATCTCGATGAAGAAGATCGCGATGTCGGCGCTGCTGGTCGGCGCTCTTGGTCTGTCCTCGGTGGCCGCCACGTCTCCTGCAGAAGCCCACTGGCGAGGGGGCTGGGGACCGGGCATCGCCGGCGGCCTGTTGGCCGGCGCTGTGATCGGCGGGCTTGCCTCGTCGGCGTATGGATGGGGACCAGGTTATGGCTACTACGGTGGCCCCGGCTACTATGGAGCGGGCTATTACGGCGGACCCTATGCGTACGACTACGGGTATGACGAGCCGTATCGCTGGGGTGGCGGGTACGCCACCACGACTTACTACACGGCGCCCGTGTCCTACGGCTACCGCTACCGTCGAGTCGTGCGACCTGCATACGCCTATTACCGCGGATCCTACCCGGTCGTTCGGCACCGCTGGCATCGCCACCACTGGTGAGAGCGGTCCGTCTGAACGCAACGAAGGCCGCGCACCCGAAGGCGCGGCCTTTTCTTTCCGCTTACCACAATCCACCGGAAAAACGGGTCGTGCCGTTCGAAGGCAAGGCGTCGTTCGGGCGCTCTCGTCGCCGGCCTCGTCGAGCGCTTTGGATGCGGGCGCGCCTGTGATGCGATGCGTCCGGGCGGTTCTTTCTTGACCTCGGGCTACGGGTGGCGCAGCCGCGCGGAGAACGAGGGCGAAGCGTGGTGTCCGGCGTAGATTGAACGAAGTGAGAGCGAAGACGGACGAACTGCTGCGAGGCGGGCGAAGGCGGCTGCAACATCAATTGCTTGGGCCGCCACCAAATTTTTCGGTGGGCCGGCTGATTTTGTTGGTGCTAGACATGATCAATATCACGACACCGTTGCGACACGCGATGTCCGCGAGCGCATCCAGCGGCGGATGTGTGGCGCCGCTTCGGCCTCTTTCACACCTGCCTCTCTCATTTCGGGACTGACCATGCGAAAGCTTCTGGCGATTTTGGTGATCTCGTGCTGGGCCAGTTTGGCTTACGCACAAAAGGCCGACCTCATTGTCACGAACGCAAAGCTCGTGACGCTGGATCCCGCATCGACGATCGCGCAGGCTCTCGCAGTCCGCGACGGCAGGATCGTTGCTATTGGCGGCAACGATGCCGTGGAAGGCCTGATCGGGCCCGCGACGCGCCGGGTCGACGCAGGTGGACGCACCATCATTCCGGGATTGATCGATTCCCATATTCACGCCGTGCGCGCCGGCCTCACCTACGCAACCGAGGTCAACTGGATCGGCGCAAAGACGATTCCCGAGGCCATGGAACGCTTGCGCCAGGCGGCAACAGCGCGCCCGGCATCCTGGATCATCGTGGCCGGCGGCTGGAGCGAATTGCAGTTTACTGAGAAGCGGCGGCCAACGCTCGCCGAGGTGATGGCGGCCGTTCCCGATAATCCGGCCTACATCCAGCTGTTCTATTCCGCGGTGCTAATGACGCCGAAAGCGCAGCAATCCCTCGGGATATCAGCGGATCAGTTGCCGGCCGGTATCACGACTGAGCGCGCCGCATCGGGCGACGCCACGGGGTGGCTCAACGGCTCCATCGTCAGTATCTCCGCGCTGTTCGATCGGCTGCCGAGGCCGAATTTCGAAGAGAATGTCGCGGGGACCCGGCAGTTCTTCACGGAGCTCAATCGTCTCGGCGTGACCGGGATCGTGGATCCCGGCGGCTTCAGCATCTATCCCAGCCACTACGCGGCCTTGCAAAAGCTCTGGCGTGACAAATCATTGTCGGTTCGCGTTGCCTTCAGCCTGTTCGCCCAGAATGTCGGCGCGGAATTCGACGAGTACAAGACTCTCACGCCGTTCCTGCCGATGGGATTCGGCGACGACATGCTGCGGTTCAACGGACTAGGCGAGCGGATCACCGGCGCCATGTACAACAACAATGCGCCCGACGCGGCCGCCAAGGACAAGTTCCGCGAGATCATTCGCTGGGCGGCCAAGCAAGGGCTGACAGTCACCATCCACTGGCAGGAAGACAAATCCGTCCATCACCTCCTGGACCTCTATGACGAGGTCAACAAGGAGACGCCGCTCGCGCCGTTGCGCTGGTCCATCGCCCATCTCGACAACACCTCGCCCCAAACGCTGGCGCGCATGAAAGCCCTTGGTATCGGCTGGACCATGCAGGACGCGATGTATCTCGGAGGCGACCGTATCGTGGCGCAGGTGGGCGAAGCCGCGCGCAGCATGCCGCCGATCGTGACGGCGTTGCGCATTGGGGTCCATGTCGGGGCCGGTACGGATGCGCATCGGGTCGCATCCTACAATCCGTTCGTGGCGCTGCAATGGATGCTCGACGGCAAGACCGTCGGTGGACACTCGACGCGCGGCCCGGACGAAACACCCAGCCGCGAAGATGCCTTGCGCCTCTACACAGTGGGAAGCGCGTGGTTCTGCTTCGACGAGACGCGGCGCGGCACGCTGGAGACCGGCAAGCTCGCCGACTTCGCGATTCTCGATCGGGACTTCATGTCGGTCCCCGTCGAGCAAATTGGCGCCACATCGTCTCTGCTGACGGTCGTGGGCGGTAAGGTCGTCTACGCAGCGGATGCTTTCGCGGGCGCAAGATAGAGCTGGAGGCTTGTTGTTCAAGGCGGCTGTCGGCTTACCGGCGCGATTGCATCTTTGCGCGGTTTCCGCAGGTGGCCATTTCGCACCAGCGACGGGATCTGTTTTTGGTGCGATCGATGAACAGCCAGTGGCAGTCGTGCTGTGGACATCGTTTCAATCGGTCGAGTTCGTCGCCGCGCAGCAGGTCGACCGCAGCCCAGGCAAGCGGACCAAGGATTCGGTCCCCGTGCGTGAATTCGATGGTGGCCGGCGAACCGGTCAGCAATGCGGCCGTGAAGGTACGGGCCGCAACATCGTGGATCACCGCCATGCCCAGCGCCGGCGGTTCGTCGCCGTCCGCGATCGCAGCGCCTACCTGGTCGATCGCGTTGCGCAGGCGCCGGCCATCGTAGACCAGCAACGCCCGCTGCCTTGCATTAGGCGAAAAATCGACGCCCACCAGTCCAGCATCCCTGGCCCAGGCCAGCATTCCCTCGGCGTCGCGCAAGTGATCGACCTCTTGGTCCGTGCCGCGCCAGCTGATCGTGTTGGCGAAATCGAGCGCCAGATTCCCCGCTACGCGGTGAAGCGGCGGCGGTCGATCGGCGATGCTGCGCAAACGCTTCACGTCGGACGTTCTTCCCAAGGCCGGAGCAGCGCCATCGCGGCGGCCACCAGCATGAGGGCAGCGCCGCCGATCTCGAGCCAGCCGATCGCCTCGCCGAACAACCACGCACCGGTGCCAAGCGCGATGATCGGAGAGACAAAGGCATACAGACCTGCGCGCATCGTACCCCATTCACGCAGCAGCACGAGATAGATCGTATAAGCCACGATCGTTCCGAGCAGCAACAGGAACAACAGGCTGCCGATTGCCGCCGGAGTGAGGAAAGCGTCGAGCGTGTCTCTCGATACGGGTTCCAGCACCAGCGAAAGGACGAGCAGGGCGGCGCCGCCGATCGCCGCCTGCACCATCGTCAGCGCCAGGGGCTTCACCGGACCGACCAACGGACGCGCGACCACGCTGCCGACGCAATAGCTCACGGTCGCGGCGACGATCGCCGCGAGCCCAAGGCCGCTCGCATCGGACTCGGCCCCGAGCCGCGCCCAGAACAGCCCGATGACACCGACACAACCGATCGCGAGCACGACGGCATGATGCCAGGTCGGCCTCTCCTCGCCGGTCAACGCGGCGAGGGCAAACAGCAGGACCGGAATCAGGGTAAGGTTGACCAGCCCCGACAGCCCTGATGGCACGTGCTGCATCCCCCAGAACAGCAAGCCGTAGGTGCCGGTGTTGACCAGCAGAGCTGAAACGATCGTTGGCCGTGCGCGGCCTTCGGCGAATGCGGCGCCGGCCCCGCGCACCCCGATGGCCAGCAGTGCGGCCGCCAGCAGGTATCGCGCGGCGGCGAGCAGCAGCGGGGGCAGATCGCCGAGCCCGACCTTGATGGCGGCCCAGGTCAGCCCCCAGATCAACGACATTGCGGCGAAGAGGACAAAGTTGCGCACCGTCGTGCTCAGCGCATGCCGTACCGATCGACCAGAACGCGGTGGATTTCCACCCTTTGAGGGAGTTCGATCAGGAGTTCGGGATCGCGGTCGAGGTGATGCACCTTGGTCGGCTCGGCCTTGGTGAAGGCAGTCATTGCCTGCATGTCGGACCAGTAAGAGATGGTCGTGAACCATGTCTCCTCGTCAAGGTCCTCGCGCAGCAGCTGGACGCCGAGCGCCGTCTTCTCGAGCGGCGGAATGCCTTCAGCGCGCAGATATTGCTCGTAGCTGTCGGCGATGTCCCGCCGGGTACGACCACGCCAGATTCGTGCGATGGAAGGATTGGTTGGCATGCTTGCTTCCTCCTTTAGGCGGCGAAGGGACACCAGCGCGGCGAAGGCCGCGCCGTGGGACGATCAGGCATGGACACCCGCAAGGAAGGCGCGGACCAGGGGCAGCGCCTCATCGAAATGCGTCTCGAGCAGCCAGTGTCCGGCGCCGTCGAGCAGGTGCAGATCGACATCAGGCAAGTCGCGGCGATAGGCGCGGGCGGACTCGGCCGGCATGTATCCGTCTTCGGGGCCCCACACCACGAGCGTTGGAGGACGGTGCTCGCGCAGATACGCCTGATAGCGCGCGAACCAGCCGAGATTCTCCTCCAGCTTCTCCATCAGCCCGACGCAGACCTGTCGGCGCACTGGCGTGTCCATGAGTGGCCAATGAAGCTTCCAGAGGTCGGGCGGCACCCGGGCAGCGACGTCGTCCGTCACTTCGCCAACGAACTCCGCACGGAAGCCATCCTCGCTCACGGCCTCCTCGAGCGGCCGGTGCCTCGCCGGCGTCTTGTCGGCCCACCAGGCCTTGATGGTCGCGTATTTCGGGCCCAGCACATCCTCATAGATATCGCCGTTCTGGATGATGAGCGCGGCGATCCGCTCGGGGTGAGCGATCGCGTGCCTTAGCCCGATCTGGGAGCCGTAATCGTGGAGCCACAAGGCGTATCGTCCGAGGCCGAGCGCATCGGCGAGGCCGGCCAGCACGTCTGCATAGGCGTCGAAATCATAGGCGAATTCCGACGGGTCGGGCGTGCCGCTGTAACCAAAGCCCGGCCAGTCGAACGCGATCGTCCGCCACCGGTCGGCGAGCGCCGGCATCAGCCGGCGGAACTGGAAGGAGGAACAGGGATAGCCGTGCGGCAGCAGCAGGACCGGCGCGCCGGCGCGTCCCGCTTCGCGATAGAAGATCGACATCCCGTTCAACGCCAAGCGCCGGTGCGTGAGCCCGCTCGCCATTCGGGCCTCCATCGTCTTTACACCACCTAAATGCATTTAGGCGGTGAACGTTCCGAGGCTAGGGAGCCGTGTGGCGACGAACAATCGGCGCGATCACGCGCCATCGTTGTGCGGGTGGTGCCGCAGCCGACATGAGCGTAGGGCTTATCTGGCACCGTTCGGCTGTTCCGCTGGGCTGCCCACCAGAAACGCTGCGTGTTCTCGCCGAGAACCCGCCCATACAATGCTCAATCAACCGCTCTTTCGCGGCAGGAGCCGTCCATGACCAATGAAAAAGGCCCCAACATCAAGAAGAAGCAGAAATGCAAGAACTGCGAAGGCAAAGGCCTGCTCAAGAAGGGCGACAAGGTGGTGAAGTGCCAGCGCTGCAAAGGCACGGGCGTGCGGTGATGATGAGGTGATGGCCTCCAATGCGGACGGCGTACTTTCCCAGGTTGCGCAGGCTCGCGACTGACGTGCACCGCATCTGACATCACGATTGGCACTTCCTGCGGCAAGACGCGTTGCGGTCTTTTCGAGGGAGCTGCAGATGACCAAGACCGACACGGAGGGCGTAAAGACCGGGACACCGCCGACGGGTTCGGCGGCGCTCAACCCCGGGGACGAAGCCGCACCGGGGACGATGGGCACCGGCGAAGATGTGTGTCCGGATTGCCATGGCAAGGGGCGGATCGACGGCGCGCCCTGCGCGACGTGCGGCGGCAGCGGGACCGTGATCCGGGCCGTCGGCGGGGCCTGAGCAAAGCGCGGGCCGCGCGGCGCTTGAGCCCGGCTGTGGCTTTCGATCGCGGCTTCATTGTTCCAGCAACGAACGGCCCTCGCCCGTGTTTTCCGGATGCGAGACACAATGAGGCGCGCCATGACCAAGGATGCCGGACTGAAGCCCGACGATTTTCCCATCGAAGCCGACAAGGACAAGCTCAGGACCCACAAGGGCGAGCCGGTGGCCTCGGCCGAGTCGGAGAAGATCGCGGATCAGATCGCCGAACGGCTGAACGAGCATGCTCACCAGGAAGAGCAGGATCGTTGGTCGGCCTAGGCAATTCGCCTTGCCGACACCCCCATCCGGAAAGAGCAACGGATAGTTTGTAGGACCGAGCTCGCAGGAACGACGTCGTTGGAACGACCTGGGGCCGTTGCGTATTGGGCCGCGCCGGGTCCTTGCGATTCCGGCAATGGCGGCCTCGGCTCGAAGCCCCGCCCCCGGGCCACAGGCCGGGGCCGCCTGACGGGGGATCGGCCCGGCATCTCAGGCCGTCTTGGAGGACTGCGCGAGAGACCATGGAGGCGCCCACACCAGGGATGCAAAACCCGCTTCGACAGGCGCGGCTCTACGGCTACCTGATCGAACGCGAGGGCGCGCTGTTTCATCCCGGCGGCAGCCACCCGCTGTGCAGCGCAGGCATGACGCGACGCATGATCGAGGCGGGCTGGCTGGTGAAAGCCGGCGATCGCTACGAGTTGACGCCGCAGGCGCAGGAACGGATCGCCCCGCGTGCGATGAGCTCGGGATGACTCATCGTCGCTGTCGCGGGATTTCCGCTCCCGCCCAGGAACAGGTGCGTGCCGAGATCTTTGCCTCGGCACGGCATGTGACGACGTCAAGCACAGGAGCGGACATGAAAAAGCTGGTTCTCGCAGGGCTCGTTGCGGCTCTCGCATTCCCCTCTTCCGCATTCGCGCAAGGCGGCGCGGGTGCGTCCAGGACCGGGTCGAGCATCGACTCCTCAGGCACCGGCGGCACGACGGGAGCGGGAGCCTCCGGCCTCAACACGTCATCGGACAACAATGGCGGCGGCGCGAACGCACCGGCCAAGTCCTCCACGACCCGGCCAGGCGACAACGACACCAGGCAAACCCAGGGCGGTCAGCAGGCTATGCCGGGCTCAGGCTCGACGGGAGCGAACCGCAAATAGGCGCGCCGCGAACCGCTGACCGATTGCCCTCACGCAAAAGGCCCGGATGATGGTCCGGGCCTTGTCTCGTCACCACCAGGGATCCCAATAGGGCGGTGGAGCGTAGGCGTAAGGCACATAATAGGCCCGCCGCACGACGCGCGGTCCATAATAGCCGTAGGGCGGGCCATAGAAGCGCGGGCCATAATAGGCATCGGCCGCCAGCCCCGCCGCAAGCGCACCGGCAACAAGACCGAAGCCGATGCCGGGACCGCCCCAATGGCCGTGCCAGCCGCCGCGCCAGCCATGGGCTTCCGCCGGCGAGGCCGCCGCCACGAACAGGGCCGAGATCATCGTCAGGACCAAAGCAAGTTTCTTCATGTGCGACTCCCAGAACTTGGAAACCGACCGCAAAACGCCAGACCGGAATTGAAGTTTCCGAGCGTTCCCAAAAATTTTGCAGCGAGCCGACGGACGCGAATGCGGCCGCCGGCCGCGCGCGGGCGAGAGCGGCGGCTCCCGCCCGCCGCTTCATGCTTACTTGCCTTTGATCGCGATGCGCCTCACCTTCTGTTGTGCCGCCGGTGACTTCGGCAGGGTGACGGTGAGAACGCCGTCGTTGAAGGAAGCCGCGACATTTTCCTGGTCGACGTCATCGACCGGAATGCGCCGCTCGAAACGGCCATAGTAACGCTCGCTGAAGAGACGCTCCTTGTCTTCCGTTTCGCTCTTCTTCTCGCCGCTGATCGTCAGCACGCCGTTTGCAAGCTCGACGTTGACGTCCTTCTGTTCGAGACCGGGAAGCTCGGCGACGACCTTGACTTCCTTGTCGCTCTCGTCGAGTTCGACGTTCGGCCAGCCCATTGCGGTCGAGGAGCCGAACGGACTGAGATCAAAGCTGCGGAAGGCGTCGTCGAACAGCCGGTTCATCTCACGATGAAGCGCAAGCAGCGGGTTGCCGGCTTCGCCGCGCTGAACGGCCATGTTGCGTGAGCCGTTGTTCCACGGAATGAGATCGCGTAGTGCCATTGTCGTTTCTCCTTATCTCCTGTCTTGATGGTCGATTGGCGCAGCTCGGCGCGCGGCGAGGGCCACGCACGCGCTGCAAAGCCCGGACGATCAGCTCGTCAGGCCGCCTGCTTGTGCTCGATTTCGGGTCGGCGTTGCCGGCAGCATCGATCGCGATGCGACGCGGCGGAACGGCGATCGAAACCGATGGTCGAACGCCAGAGGGGAGACATATCGTCGGTTCTCATAACCACATCCTCCTGTGAGCAACATGGATTAAGAGCATCACCGGGGCGAGCCCCGATGGCCTTGCTGGACCCTGCTTTGGCGTCCGGCACCGCACTCGCATGCGGCTGCCAAAAGAATTAGGAGGCGGCGATTTGGTTTCAAGAGCCGGCTGCCAGGCGCCCGCCGATAGCAGCCCGAACCTTTTCGAACGCGCGCATTTCGATCTGCCGCACCCGCTCGCGTGAAACGCCATACCGTGCCGCGAGCTGCTCAAGTCTCAGCGGCGGCTCGGAGAGCCAGCGCGCCTCGAGAATGTCGCGCTCGCGCGGCTTGAGGACGCCCATGGCGCCGGCGAGGGCTTCACGCCTCCGTCTGGTTTCTTCCTGCTCGGCGTACGCGGCTTCAGGACTGGACGCGGGGTCGACGAGCCAGTCCTGGACTTCGCCGCCGTCGGCGTCGTGCACCAAGGCATTGAGCGACAGGTCGCCGCCGAGGCGCCGGTTCATCTCGATCACGTCGTTCTCCTGCACGCCGAGCCGCCGCGCGATCCGGCTGGCGTGCTCGGGGCGGAGATCACCATCCTCCAGGGCGGAAATTTCCGCCTTGGTCCGGCGAAGCTTGAAGAACAGCTTCTTCTGCGCCCCGCTGTTGGCAATCTTGACCAGCGACCAGGACCGCAGGATGTATTCCTGGATCGACGCCTTGATCCACCACATCGCGTAGGTCGCGAGCCGAAAGCCCCGCTCCGGCTCAAAACGCTTGACGGCGTGCATCAGGCCGACGTTTCCTTCGGAAATGATGTCCGCAACCGGCAGGCCGTAGCCGCGATATCCCATCGCAATCCTGGCAACGAGCCGCAGATGGCTTGTGACGAGATGATAGGCTGCCTCGCGGTCGCCGTGCTCGCGCCATCGCTTGGCGTAGGCGATTTCCTGATCGGGCCGCAGCATCGGAAACTTGCGAATTTCCGCCAGGTAATGTGTCAATCCGCCCTCAGACGACAGCATCGGAACAGTTGCAGTGCGTCCCATTGCCCACCTCTTCGAGTTGGTCTGCTTACGCTCCAAAATCGACATGACAAAAAATGGTTTCGGCCGACGATGTAACGACCGGTGGGGCCGGCGCGTGAGTTTGCGGCGGCTCTGGCCGGGTCACGAGATAGAGCTCGCCCGCCACCAACAGGAGGGCAGCGACGGCCAGGGCCAACATGCCGAGCACCAGATCGCTGTAGTCATCCATGCGCGTTCGAAAGTATGTCGATGTCGAAGATCGGCAGCCATCGCTTTTGGCTGTCCGCGACGTCGAACGTCGTCACCGGAATTTTGTTCCGGACTTTCGGCGCCCCGCCGGGACGCGGCCTCACCCCGCCAGCGAATTCCTCGTCGCGCGAAGAATATCGTCCGACAGCTTGGGATCGTCCACGGCGCGGGCAAGCACGAGGGCTCCCACCATGGAGGCGGCGGCGGCGAGCGCCTTGTCCTCGCGCTGGCGTGGCTTCAGATCGGTGGCCATTCGGCTGCTCAGCAAGCCGATCACGCCGCGCACGCCGGCGGTGAAACGCTGCTTCAGGCCGCCGCTTTGACGTGACACTTCACAGGCGAGCGCAGCGAAGGGGCAGCCGGCGGCGGGATCGTCGCGATGCCCCGGCGAGAGATAGTGCGAAACATAGTCCTCGAGCTCGAAGGCCTCGGGGAATTCCTGACCCTTGGCGTCGATCGCATGGGCCACCGCCTCCTCGACCAGCCGCTCCTTGGAGCCGAACTGGCTGTAGAGGCTGCCGTGCGTCATCCCGGCCGCCTCGGCGAGTGCGTCGACACCGACGCCGGCGATGCCGCGCTCCCGCAGCAGGCGCGAGGCAGTCTCGAGAATATGCTCGCGATTTTTGGCGGCCTGTTCCTTTGAGACGCGCATGGGACCGATCCTTAGAGGCGGGGCTTGACTTTTATAATTACGATCGTCATGTATATCAATAGTTACGATCGTAATCAAACGATTTCAGGCCCGGTAGTGGCGTCGGAGAGGCATTATGAACAGGATTACACCGAAGATCGCGCTAGTGACCGGCGCCTCCTCAGGCATCGGCCAGGCGACGGCGGAGCGACTCGCGAACGCCGGCTACAAGGTGTTCGGCACCAGCAGGCGGGGCGCGCAGGCGGGCAAGCAGGCATTCGAGATGCTGGCTCTCGACGTCACCAGCGATGCATCGGTGGAAGCCGCCGTCGGCGAAGTGATCCGGCGCGAGGGTCGCATCGACCTGCTCGTCAACAACGCCGGCTTCGGCGTTGCCCCTGCCGGCGCGGAAGAGAGCTCGATGGAGCAGGCGCGCGCGATTTTCGAGACGAACTTCTTCGGCCTGATCCGGATGACGCGCGCCGTCGTGCCGCACATGCGGCGCCATGGAAGCGGCCGCATCATCAACATCGGCTCAGTGCTCGGCTTTCTGCCGATGCCTTACGGCGCGCTCTATGCCGCGACCAAGCACGCCGTGGCAGGCTATTCGGAATCGCTCGACCATGAACTGCGCACGCGGGGCATCCGGGTCTCCGTAGTCGAGCCCGCCTACACCAAGACGCCGTTCGACGCGAACTTCATGGAGCCCGACGCCACGCTCGACGAATATCGCGAGGCGCGCGCCGGCGTGACCAAGCGGGTGAACGAGGTGATGGCGACGGCCGAACAGCCCGGCGTCGTGGCCGATGCCGTGCTGAAGGCCGCGAGCGCGGTGCGCCCGCAACTCAAATACGCGGCCGGCAGCCTTGCGAAGCGCCTGCGATTTCTGCGCCGGTTCGCGCCCGCAGCCCTGGTGGATGCCGGAATCCGAAAGGATTTGCGGCTGGATGCGACGGCGGCGCTGCAGCCCGCCCGCACCGCGCGGGCTTTCTGAGGGCCGCAATCTTGCCAGTGCGAAGAACCTTCGGACCGAGAGAAAAAATGAGAGCCCTCGTGTTCAAGCGCTACGGCAAGCCGGACCAGATCGCGTTGGCCGATATCCCGCGGCCGACGCCGAAGCCGAACGAAATCCTGGTCCAGGTTCATGCCGCGGGGTTGAACCCGATCGACAACATGATTCCGAAGGGAACGTTCAAGCCGATCCTGAAGTTTGAACTGCCGGCCACGCTGGGCAGCGACCTGGCGGGCGTCGTCGTCGAGGTCGGAAGCCGCGTGACCCGCTTCAAGCCGGGCGACGCCGTCTTCGCCAGCATCTTTGATCTCGGCACAGGCGCTCTCGCCGAATTCGCGACCGTGCCGGAGGATGCCGCCGCGCTCAAGCCGCCGAACCTGGACTTCGTGCACGCGGCCTCGATCCCGATGGTCGGCCTGACATCGTGGCAAGCTCTTAGGGAGCGCATACGTCTCAAACCCGGCCAGAAAGTCTTCATCCCCGCCGGCGCCGGCGGGATCGGCACGTTCGCGATCCAGCTCGCGAAATATTTCGGCGCCAAAGTGGGGACGACGACCAGCACTGGAAATATCGATCTGGTGCGCAGCCTCGGGGCTGACGAGGTGATCGACTACAAGACCCAGCAATTCGAGGAAGTGCTGCGGGACTACGACGCGGTGCTGGGCACGCTCAGGGGCGATGCGGTCGAGACATCGCTTCGGATCCTGAAGCGGGGGAGCAGGATTGCCTCGCTGGTCGGGCCGCCGGACGCCGCGTTCGCGCGCGACCGCGGGATGAACGTCGTCATGGTGTTCCTGTTCGGATGGCTGAGCCGCAAGATCATTCGCCGCGCCGGCAAGATCGGCGCGGAGTATTCGTTCGTGTTCGTGCACCCGGACGGCAGGCAACTCGCCGAGATCGGCGAGCTTCTCAAGGCGGAGCGTATCCGGCCGGTGATCGACAAGGTCTTTCCGTTCGAACAGGCGAAAGACGCGCTGGCCTATCTCGAAAAGGGACGAGCCAGGGGGAAAATCGTCGTCCAGATGAGATGAGGGCGTGGATCCGCCCCGCGCGCAATCGCCTCAGTCCCCACCCCGCCACCGCTCCGGCACGCTCTTGAGCCCACACCCTCGTTCATCGTCGTTTCGAAAACGCAGATGCGTTTTCCGATACGCACGATCGCCCATGTCGGGCCTGATGCAATCTTCTGCATGATACCACATCATCGCTGCAGCGCTCTCATCAGCACGGGAAGACAGAATCCATGATGTCACAATCTGACGAGTCCGCGCCGATGGCGGACATTCCGTACGGTGAGCGGACGAAGATCACCATCGAGCGCAAAGGCCACATCGTGCTGATCGGCATCAACCGGCCTGGCATCGACAATCGGCTGGACCCGGAGGCGACAGAGAGCCTGGCGAGAGCCTACTACCAGTACGATCGAGATCCCTCGCTGCGTGCAGCGGTTCTGTTCGGCTACGGCGAACGCTTCTCCAGAGGTGTCGATGTCGACGCTTACAAGGCATTTGCTCAATCGGGAAAGACGATGATGGAGGGACCCGGCTTCATCGACCCTCTCGGGCGGACCAAACCGGCGCTCACCAAGCCGCTGATTGTCGCGGTGCATGGCGATACCTGGAATATGGCGCACGAAATCTTCCTCGTTGCGGACATCCGCATAGCATCGGAAGACACGGATTTCGGCCAGGACGAGAACACGCACGGCCGCTTTCCCGGCGGCGGCTCAACCGTTCGCTTCCCACGAGAAGCCGGCTGGGGAAATGCCATGCGGTTCATTCTGACGGGCGATCATTGGGATGCGAACGAAGCGCTCCGGATGGGAACGGTTCAGGAGGTGGCAACAAACCGCGACGCCGCTCGCGCGAAGGCCGTCGAGATCGCCGAGAAGATCGCCGCATGCGCTCCCCTCGGCATCAAGACCTCGATTGCGTCCTCGCACCTTGCGCTCGAAGACCCCGAGGCCGCGCTTGCCCAACTTGGCGACCAATATCGTGCGCTGCTCACGACCAGGGACTTCCAGGAAGGGCGGGATGCCGAGGCACAGAAGCGTCCACCCGTTTACGAAGGACGGTGAGAGCTTCACCCACTCTCACCCCTCCACTCTATAGAGTCTCCATTTTTCCGGCACGCCCTTGAGCCGGTGAATGCCGTGATCTTTCAGGTTGATCGCCGACTGCGACGCCATCAGCTCCTTCACCGCGCTCGACACCAGCACCTCGCCGGCGCTCGCCTTTGCGGCGACGCGGGTGCCGATGTGGAAGGCCAGGCCGACCGCCTCAGTGCCGCTCACGGTGTATTCGCCGGCATGCAGGCCGACCCTGATCTCGAGGCCGAGCGTACGCACGGCCTTCTGGATCGCGGTCGCGCAATTGATTCCGGCGGCCGGCGTCTTGAACGTCGCCAGCACGCCGTCGCCCGTCGTCGTGACTTCCTTGCCGCGCGAGCTCTTCAGCTCCTTGCGGACCGCCGCGTAATAATGGCCCATGATCTTGGTCCAGCGGACATCGCCGAGCTTTGCGGCTTTTGCGGTGGAGCCGACGATATCGACGATCAGGATCGTGGCAAGCGCCCGCTTGAGCTCGGTGTTGCCTGCGGCCGGTCGGCGCCGGAGCACGATCGCGCCGGTCAGCGGTTCATAGCGATGATTGCGGCGCCGCGCGATCGCGGCCTTGGCGTAATCCTGGGCACGCTGCGCGCTGCCGCAGCGAATTGTCTTCTGCTGCGGCAGACGCGTCCAGTAGACCTTTCGTCCGTCACCCGCGCCCTGGACTTCCACGGCGCCCCATTTCAGGAGGATCGCCGTGCCAACGCGCCGGACACACCACGCCTTCGACGTGTAACCCGATACGTTCGACTGATGGATTCCGATGCGGAGGAATTTTGGCATGTACTGCGGCCGATCGATGACACGCTTGGACGAAACGCTTGGTTGCGCTTCGCACCGAGCGTAGTCACACAATCCTGCGTTGGCAACAGGACTCGATGATCGCCCGCTGCTTAGCCGGGGGCCTCCGTCATCTTCAAAACGCAAAAAGCTCGATCGGATCGCTGAAGCCGCGCACCTCATATTTTCCGACATGCTCCAGCTCGAACTCTCGCTCGACCAGCTCGGCAAAGTCGCGTGACAGCAACACTTTCTTTCCCAATTGCTTGGTCAAGGCTTCGAGGCGTGAGGCCATGTTGACGGCGGGACCGATCACGGTGAAGTCGAGCCGGGTGGACGATCCGATATTGCCGTACATGACGTCGCCGACATGGACGCCGATGCCGTAGTTCAGCGGCGCTCGGCCGGTGCCGTCGTTGCGCGCGTTCAACGCGATCATGGCCTGCCTGGCTTCGGTCACGGCATGCAGCAGGTTTGCGCAGGCCTTGGGCTCGCTCAGCGGAAAGATGGCGAGCAGGCCGTCACCGATGAATTTCAGGATCTCGCCGCCATGCCGCGCGATCGGCTCCGACATCGCGTCGAAATAATCGTTGAGCAGATCGATGACGTCGTCGCGCGGCCAATTGTCGGAAATCTTGGTGAAGTCGCGCAGATCGCAGATCATGATCGCGGCGCGCACCGTCGTACCGGTACCGCGCCGCGTGGCGCCGGCCAGGATGAGCTCGCCGGCATGGGAGCCGACATAGGTCTCGAGCAGCGTTCGCGCCAATCGATTCTTAACGCGGATCTCGCTGACCAGCGCCAGCACAGGCAACAAGTTCTTGAGGGCAGCGACATGGGTGTCGTCGAAGCCGCCGGGCCGGTTGGTCGCGAAGGTGACGAGATGGCGCTTGCCGAGCGTATGATAGAGCGGCCAAGCCACATAGTCGGTGAGGCCCTGCGCGCGCATCTCGCGGTAGAGCGCGTGCTTGCGGCCGAGCGCTGGGTCCTGCTCGAGATTTTCGCGCAACTCGGTCGCGCCGTCGAACATTTCGTTGGCGGGACTGCCGATATATTCAGACCGCTCGCGGACGTCATGGTCGACCCGTGCAATCTCTGCCTCGCGCATGCCGTCGGCCCACATGAAGCGGGCGCCCAGCCATTGCGGGTGCTGGATCAGCACGTGAAGGGTTGAGCGCGCCAGCGGAATGCCGGCCTGCTGAAGCCGGATGCACATCTCGGCAAAGATATTGTCGATAAAGCGCTGGTCGCGCGTGCCGTTGATCAACCAGTCGACGACGCCGTCGGACAGCGTGGCGGATTTGTTCTCTGGCGCGGTCATATCTGCCCGTTCATATCGTGGCCGCCCATATCGTGCTTTGGCTTTTGGGCGGCGGCTGCATCAGGGCAGATATCGTGCTCCGGCGCGACGGCGTCAACCTAGCCAGTTGCACGGATTGTGCGCATCGCTCTGGTGGGCTGGAACGCCGTTCAGCCGACGATCTGGATAGAGCCCAGCACGGCCAGCCCCGAGACGAGCGCAAGCGTCGATGCCCCCGTCAGTTCGACTTTCAAGGTGTTTTCGTGCGAAATCGAAAAATCCGTGCCTTCGAGACGGATAGTGCAGTCGCCGCGCGCCGCATAAATTAGATGCGTGCCGGCGGACAATCGCCGCTCACCGGGCTCCTTAAGCGCTTCGAGCTCAAGCGCGACCGCACCGCGCCGGCCCATCAAATTCACCACCTCGACTGGCCCTTCCTCGAGCCTGGTCACGATCTCGAGTTCGCCGGTGAAGCGCACCGTCGTGAACGGCTCGCGCTCGTCGAATTCCTCGGTGGGCGACTTCAGCACCAGCCCGCGTCCGCCGACCACCATCTGCAGGCGGTCGATGCCGGGCATATGGGAGAATGGCCCCGGCGCCACAATCGGCGTGGTCGCGAAGCGCCACAGCAGGCTGTCCCAATCCTTCACTGGGGAATCAGCGCGGTGGGCATCCGCGATATCGGTGAAGATGCCGCCGCCGTTCTTCCAGGGCGAGCGGGCGTAGTCTTCGGATTTCAGCAGTGTGGTTTTCATGCCTTTGAGGCGTATCAGATGAGCAGGCCCTGCGAAACTGTCGCGTCGAGCCGCAGCCTGTTACGGATCGACGTCACATCCCGCTCAGGCCGTTATCGACCGCGAGCGTTTGCGCGGTGACGTAGACGCTCTCGTCCGAGAGGAAGAACAGCACGGCATAGGCGATTTCCCAGGCGGTGGCCTGGCGGCCGAACGGGACGTGACCCTTGCCGCGCGAGGGGCGGCCGGCGCCGGCCTCGCGGCCGTTCGGCGTGTCGACGAGACCGGGATAGACGAGGTTGGCGCGGATGCCGCGGCGCGATCCGAGATGGGCGATGTTGCGCATCAGGCCGCCGAGCGCGGCTTTCGAGGAATCATACACCGCCATCTGCGAGCCGGCCTTCAGAGCGGCGATGGAGGAGATGAAGACGATCGATCCGCCGTTGTCGAATTTCGGCAGGCCCGCGCGGCAGCACAGCATCGGACCGCGAACGTTGACGTCGTAGATCGCATTCCACTCCTCGGGGCTGACGGCGTCGAGGCCGACCTCGCCGAAGGTGCCGATGTTGAGGACCATGCCGTCGAGCCCGCCCATGGCGCGATGTGCTTCCTCGATCATGCGCTGGACGTCGGATTCAGAGGTGACATCGGCCGTGATGGCAAAGCCCTCGCCGCCTTCGTCGGTGATGTGCTTGACGGTCTGCTGCGCGGAGGTGTGGTTGAGATCGGCGACCGCGACCTTCGCGCCCTCGCGCGTGCAAAGAATGCTCATGGCGCGGCCGTTGCCGATCGGATCGGTGGCGGCGTCGAACACACGCTGGCCACCGCCGACGATCAGGATGCGACGCCTCTCAAGGCGCCCCCTGCCCGGCGCTTCACCCAGCGATTCCGCGCTCGGCGGGCGAACATAGCGCTCCGGCCTGGTCTCGGAATTCTCACGCATGCGCGCCGCCTATCTCTTGCCGCTGTCGTAGACCTTCATGCCGGCTGCCGGGTCGAGATCGGTCTCGGTCGCCTCGGTGACACGCGCCATCATCATGTAGAAGCCGAGCGCGACAATGGATTCGACGATCTCCTGGTCGCTGAAATGCGCGCGCATGGCGGCGAAGATCAGCTCGGGAACGCGAACGTGCTCGACCACTTCGCGGCCGAATTTCAGCAGCGCGCGCTCGGCCTCGCTCAGGCCGGCGGCATCGTAGTCGGCCCGCTCGACCGCATCGATCTGTGCTTGCGTGCAGCCCATTCCGAGCGCGATCGGCACGTGCTGGCGCCATTCATAGGCACCGCCTTCGAGCTGGGCGGCCTGAAGGATCAGGAGCTCGCGATGGACCGCACTGAGCTTCTGCTTGTGCAGGATCGAATTGCCGAGCCGCATCGCCGGGATCATGTTGGCCTCGGCATGGGCCATCATGCGGAAAATATTCAGCTTGACCGGCATGCGGTCGAACGAGGCGCGGATGTCGCCGCTCGTCGTCTCCGGATCAATCAGGGGCAGCCTTGCCACGAGTCTCTCCCTTGGCTTTTCGTTTCTTATTGTCCTGTGTCCCGCCATCCGCCGCGATCAGCGACAGGAAGAAGGCGAGATAGCAGTCGATCGCCTCGATCACCTTCGGCCGCGGCGACGGTGCCGCGCCCATCACGTAATGCTCGAGACGGATGTAGATCAGCCCGGCCGCGAACAGCCGCGCGGTCTCGCGTGGGTCCGGCGTCGAGACGAGACCGGCGAGCGCAAAGCCGCGGAAATAATCCGTCATCATGCTCTGCTCGCGCGCATAGAAATGATCGGCGAATTTGGCGCGGATGCCGGGCACGCGGTTGCGCTCGGCGGTGATCACTTTCTGGAACTGGTGCTCGCGCGGATCGGACCATTGCTCGACGAGATCCAGTGCAAACTGGCGGCAGAACGCGGCGGGCTGGCGCGCGAGCTGCTTGTAGCGCGGCTCTTTCAGCCGGCTCGCCGAGCTGGCCGGGCCGTGCTCGCTGACGATCGCCTCGAGGATCGCGGCCTTGCCGGCGAAGTGATTGTAGAGGCTGCTCTCGCGAATGCCGACGCGACGCGCGAGCTCGCGCATCGAGGCGCCGCCATAGCCGCTCTGCGCGAACAGATCGAGCGCCTCGGCGAGAATGCGCGCGCGGGTCGTGGGCGCAGCCGCTTCCGCCGCGCTGGTGGTGTGGACAGCCATGCGGGCTTGACTAACGAACGATCGTTCGCTAGTCAACCGCCGGCACGATCGCTCGTTCGGTCTTGCGCTTCAACTCCGCTGTCAAAAGAAGCGGAGAGCAATCTGGGGAGATCAGGTCATGGCGCGCTTCGTCCATTTTCGTCTGCTGCGCGCCGCAACTTTGTCATTGGTCATAACGTTCTCGGCAGTGCTGCCTGCGCGGGCCGAGGATCCGGCCGCCTATCCCACGCACAAGATCAGGATGCTGCTGCCTTATGCGGCCGGTGGCGGCGGCGACGTGATCGGACGACTGCTCGGCGACAGGATAGGCAAGACGCTCGGACAGAGCGTCTATATCGAGAACCACACCGGGGCTGCCGGCACGCTCGGCACCCAGATGGTCGCGGCGTCGGCGAATGACGGCTACACCATCACCGTAGGCGGCATGACCACGCATGTGCTGGCGCCGGCGATCTATCCGAAACTGCCTTACGATTCGATCAAGGATTTCACCACGATCGGGCGCATCGGCACGTCCTCGATCATGCTGGTGGCGACCAAGGATTTTGCCGCCAACGACATCAAGGGCCTGATCGCGCTGGCCAGGAAGGGCGAGCCGATCCAGTACGGAAGCTGGGGCGTCGGCTCGACCGGACAGTTCTGCGCGGAAATCCTGATGCAGCAGACCGGAATCAAGATGGACCACGTGCCGTTCAACGGCATCGCCAAACTGGCCGGCGATCTGCTCGGCGGCCACATCTCGCTGGCGACGCTCGACATGGCGACCGCGACGCCGCTGGTGAAGGACGGCTCGATCAAGGCGCTGGCCGCCTGCGGCGAACGCTCGCCGAGCCTGCCGGATGTCGCAAGCTACAAGGAACAAGGCGTGCCGTTCGACCGCAGCCTGTCCTGGGCGATGTATGCGCCTGCGGGGCTTGCCGAACCGATCGCAAGAAAGCTGTCCGCGGCGCTGAAGGACGCGCTCGCCGATGCCGAGGTGAAGGAGAAGCTGCTGGGGCTTGGCATCACGCCGCAATTCGTGCCGGGCGACGAGCAGCGTGACATCAACGCCCGCGACATCGCGGCCTGGAAGCAGGTTGCCAAGGACGCCGGCATTGAACTGAAGTGATCAAGCTGACAAGAGGAGCGCGGGCATGAGCCGCATCTTCGGCGCGGTACGCCAGAACGGTTATGTGGTGCGGGACATCCACTCCGCGATGAAGCACTGGATCGAGGTGATGGGCGTCGGTCCCTGGTACTACATGGACCGCGTCAAGACCGACTGGTTTTGCCATCGCGGCGAAAACTCCGCCGTCGAGATGAGCATCGCGCTGGCCAATTCCGGCGATCTCCAGATCGAGCTGATCCAGCAGCGCAACGACGCGCCCTCGCTATACAGGGAATTCCTCGAGTCCGGCCACGAAGGCCTCCAGCACATGTCCTACTGGAGCCACGACTACCAGGCGCTCTACGACAGGGCGCTCGGGCTCGGCTACAGGATCGGCCACGAGGGCCAGATCGGCGGCGACAGAGGGCGCTTTGCCTATTTCGACACCCAGGCCCATCCAGGCACCGTGATCGAGATCTCCGACATCAGCGGCACCAAGGGGCCGTTCTTCGAGAAGGTCCGGCAGGCGGCTTTGAGCTGGGACGGCACGCGGCCGATCCGCGAGGTCGGAGGGGGCCGATGACGCTGGCCGGCGAAGGCGATGCAGGAACCGGCCGGGTTCACCGCGCTGCTGGCGCGGTAGACGGCAATCCATGGTAACGTGAGCCTCGTCTCCGAACTTCAGCGAGGCAAGCATGTCCAACACTGACAAGGTTTTCGCCGGCTCGATCCCGAAGCTTTACGACGAATATCTGGTGCCGATGATCTTCGCCGTTTACGCCGACGACATCGCAAGACGTGTCGCGGCCCGGTCTCCCTCCGTGCTGCTCGAGATCGCGGCAGGCACCGGCGCCGTGACGCGCGCGGTGGCGGCGGCGCTGCCGCGCGGTGTCCGTTATGTCGCCACCGACCTCAACGAGCCGATGCTCGCCGTCGCGGCGCAGCGTCAGGCAGACGACGATCGAATCTCGTGGCGCCAGGCCGACGGGTCGGCCCTGCCCTTCGACGATGCAGCCTTCGACGTGGTCTGCTGCCAGTTCGGCGCCATGTTCTTTCCGGACCGCGTGAAGGCCTACGGGGAAGTGAAGCGCGTCCTCAACGGCAATGGCACGTTCGTGTTCAACGTCTGGGATCGCATCGAGGACAATGTGCTGACGCATGAAGCGACCGTCGCGCTCGAAAAGCTGTTTCCCGACGACCCGCCTCGTTTCATGGCCCGGACGCCGCACGGCTATCACGACAAGGCCGTCATCAGAACCGACCTCGAACGCGCAGGCTTCCGTGACATATCGATCGAAACGCGAGCTGAAATAAGCCGGGCCCCGTCGCCCGAGCACGTCGCGATCGCGCTCTGCCAGGGCACGCCGCTGCGCAGCGAGATCGAGGCACGCGATGCCAGCAAGCTTCAGGCTGCGACCGACATCGTCGCCGAGGCGATCCGAACGCGCCATGGGTCCGGACCGATCGAAGGCAAGATCCAGGCTATCGTCATCGAGGCGCGGCGATAGTGCGAGCTTCGATCCGCCCGCTCCTACCAGAAGCCCCGCTGCATCGGCTGTGCCGGCTGATAATATTGATACTGGCCGCGCCGGCGCGGATTGACGGGCTGCGGATTCGGATCGCGCTGGAAGAAGAAGCCGAAACCGTTGCCGCCATTGTCCCAGCCGTCATCGCTCGCCATGGCCATCGGAGGCGCGGTCGGCTTGCGCGTGATGAAACCGCCCTGGGGCTGGTTGCTCAGCACTGCGACGAACTCGGTGCGGTAGTTGGTCTCGCTGCTCAGCGGCTCGTCCGAGATGATGATCGAGGAGCGCGGCAACGCGGTCGGCGCGATGCGATCGAGCACCTCCTGTGGGATGGTGATGCGGTCGAGTGCGTTCTTGGCGTTGTCGCTGTCTTCGATCGTGACCACGCTCCAGCGCAGGCCGGTGTCGGTCTTCGCCATCGCGGTGAAGATATGCGTGCCGAGCGGCTGATCCGGATTGCGGATCGTGACGGGAACCTCGATGCTGGTGTCGAACACCTCGCCGCCGCCGTCCGGTGCCGGCTTGTGCGTGTTCCGCCGCACGTAGAGCTTCTGCGTCGCGCGGCTGATGTAGACCGAGACCGGCTCGAGTGCGAGCTTTGCGTCGGTCGCGGCCTTCACGGCATCGGCCTTCCTGGCCGCTGCCGCCTTGGCGGCCTCTTTCGTGGCAGCCACCGCGTCGCGCTTCGGTTGTGCGGCGCTCTTGGCGGCATCGAGCTGCGTCGCCGCGTCGGCGGCCTTCTGCTTCAGCTCCTCGGCCTTGGCGCGGGCCTGATCGGTCTTGGCGGCCGCGAGCTGCCTGTCGGCGAAGGCGAGCTCGGCGTCGGCGCGGGTCTTCTGCTGTTCCAGCTTGCGCAACGAGGCCGGCAGCGATGCCGCCTCTTTCGCGGCCGCCGTCGCGGCCTTCTTGGCCTCGTCGGCCGCCCTTGTGGCCTCCTCGGCCTCTCCGGAGAGCCTGCCGATTTGGCCCGGCGCCGCCGCAATGGCGTCTCGCTTCGGCATGAACAGTGCGGGATGAACGATGTCGATCGGAGCCGCGTCGTTCGGCGAGATGATCACCCGCATCCCGATGTTGGTCTTGTCGAACAGGCCCTCCGCAAAGCCGAACGGCATCCGCACGCAGCCATGCGAAGCGGCGTAGCCGGGCAGCGGCCCGCCATGCAGCGCGATGCCGTTCCAGGTGATGCGCTGCATGTTCGGCATCCAGGCGTCGTCATACATGGTCGAGTGGTGGTCCTTGTCCTTCTCGATGATGGCGAAGACGCCGGCCGGCGTCTCGCGTCCCGTCGTGCCGGTGGAAACCGGCGCGCGAAAAATCCAGCCCTCGGCGTCGTAGAAGGTGACCTGCTGGCTCTTGATCGACACGATCGCCATGATCGGTTCGCCGGCCTCGCGCGGTGCCACCGCCTCGGCCGGCTGACGCGCCTGCTTGGCCGCATTGGCCGGAGCCACGGCCGCAAAGGCGAGCATTGCCGCCAGGGTCACAATTCCGGGGGGCCCCCAACGCCGCATCGCCACGGTGGATTGCGCCGTTGTCATCAGGTTTCTCATGCCATCCTCGGTCGAAATGCCAGTCCGCCGGTCATTGATCAGATTGCGATCTTTGAATTAAGAAATCGCAGCCGCCTTACGTTCCGTCTGTGGCGACATTCGGCACGTTCCGGCGATAAATCTCATATACGACGGTTAACGCAGGCGGAAGGGCGCCGCGCGGCCGAAGCTGGCGGTCTATCGCTGCGACAGAATGACCGGGGATCGGTGACACGGCTGCCAGCGCCCGGCGTCGGACGGCGAAGCCACGTTGAACGGCCGCTAGACGCCCATCGCGTTCCGATCGCGCGGATTCACGCCGGTCGGCGGCCGCGCGGGGCGGCGTAAAGCTAAGCCACTGGAGTCAAGGCTGCCTTTTCAAACAAGGCTGCCTTGCCAAACAAGGCTGCCTCTCCAAAGGAGACGAGCCGCTGCCGTTCCTCGTCCCACAAGGTCAGCCGCACGGTCCGCAAACTCTGGAGCAGCGTGATCCGCCCGACACCAGCGAACTGCGGATGGTCGCGCAATACGTCCTGCAAGCGATAGCAGGGAATTCGACTGGACAAATGATGGATGTGGTGGACGCCGATATTTGCCGTGAACCATCGCAAGACACCCGGCAATTGGTAGTGAGAGCTGCCGTGCAGCGCGGCGTCGTGAAAGTTCCAGGTCTCGTCGTGGGCCCAATGCGTGTGCTCGAACTGGTGCTGGACGTAGAACAGCCACACACCGATCGACGCCGCCAGGACAACGATCGGCAGATGCACAAGCAGCAACGGCCCATAGCCGACCAGCCAGATCATCGTGACGGCGAGAACCGCGAGGGCGATGTTCGTGCCCATCGTGCTCAACCAGGGTTTCCAGCCGCGACGCATCATCCCGACCGGCAATCGGTGCTTCAAGATGAACAAATACGAGGGACCGGCGCCAAACATCACGAGGGGATGTCGATACAAGCGATACAGCGTCCGGCGCCATCGCGACCGCCCGAGAAATTCGCGCGTGGTCAACGTATCGATGTCGCCCAAGCCCCTGTGGTCGAGATTGCCGGAATTCGCGTGATGGCCCGCATGGTTATGCCGCCAGTAGCCGTATGGCGTCAGTGTCATCACGCCGATGGCACGGCCGACCCAATCGTTGGCAACGCGGCCGCGGAAGAACGAGCCGTGTCCGCAATCGTGTTGGATCATGAAGAGGCGGACCAGCAAACCCGCCGCGGGCACCTCGAGCAGGAGGGCAAACCAATAGCCCTGGTCAAGAGCGACCCAGATCAGAGCCCAGATGACGACGAACGGGATCGCCGTGATCGCCAGTTCGAGGACACCCCGCGTATTGTCAGGCTCGCGATAGCGGGCAAGCAACTGCGCCGATGCGCGGATTTCCGGCGTTCCTTGGGTCATATCTGCTCTGCTCCCGACATGCCGCCCAAGAAGCACAGTTATGGCCACGGACGCAACAAAATCGCCCTCCGCCCTAGACCCGGGCGGCTGTGCGCTTCCGGTCGGAACCGAGCCATCGCCAGGCCAGGCGGCGCTTTCAGAGCTTCAGACGCTGAGGCCGAGCCTCGTCAGGCATCGCGGCTTAAACGCCCAGCGCCTTGCGGTTGAAGGTTCGCAGGAAACGCAGCGACAGCGTCCGGACGTTTGCGATGTTCAGCAACCACGCGGCAGCGGCATAAGCGAGCCCGCCGGCGAGGCTCACGAGCATGAGCGGGACGAGGCCGATGCCATTGACCTGGGATCGTGCCACGAGGATCGCAGCCGCCATCGCCGCGGCGGAGACCGCAACGCCGGCGAGGCGGTGGAGGTCGAACGGGACCGGATGGGCGCGATGCATCAGCACGACGGCAACGAGGAAACCGATCGCTTCGGTTGCAAGGGTCGCCAGCGCCGCGCCGTAGAGACCATGGCCGGCCACCAGCACGAACATCAACGCCACGCTGACGACCAGCGTCAGGAACGACTGCGCCGCCAGCATGAACGGTCGCTCGGCAAGCTGGAAGCTGATCTGCACATAGAACTGATTGGCGATGCCGAACAAGCGCGCGAGCACCAGGGTCGGCAGCAATACCGACACGCCGGCGCGGAAGTCGACGCCGACGAGCGTGCCGGCGACCTGGTCGGCTGCGAGCGCGAGCCAGACCGCGACGGGCGCAACTACGACGAGCAGAAGTTCGAGGCTCTCGGTCAGCCGCTCCCGCGTCGTCTCGATGTTCTTGTCCGACAATGACCGGAACACCAACGGCACGGTCGCCGCGGCGACGCTGGAGGCGATCATGACCATGAACTGTCGCGGCAGATCGGCGGCGACGCCAAAGATTCCGGCGGCGTCCTTGCCGAGCAAATAAGCCACGATGAGGCGGTCGCAGGCCGAGTAGACCGCAATCGACAATCCGGCCAGCGTCAGCGGCAGGCCGTAGCGCGCGAGCTGCACGAACTGGCTGCGCTGAAAGCGCGCGATCCTGGTGCGGTCACCGAGAAGGTTCAGGATGATCCCGGCGAGCGAACCCAGGCCGAATGCGGCGAGCAGTCCCAGTCCACCCCAGCCGAGCCAGATGCCGAGCAGGCCGAAACCGACGCCCGACACGCTGCGCACGATCGAGATCGCCGCGAACCTGTAAGGGCGCAGTTTTGCGCGCTCGAACTCCTGGCCGACATCGACGGCATTCGCCATGATCGCGACGAACATGCTGGCAAGCAGCAGCCCAACGCTGAGATCATTGCGGAACAGGAAAACCAGCGGCGTGGTGGCGCAGAGGACGGCAACGGTGAGCGCGAAGGCGACCATTGCAGTGCCGCGGAAATCCACCTCGGCCGACATCGCCTGATAGCGCGACACCGACAGCTTGATCCAGGCGAAGAAGATCGCGCCTAGAATGCCGGCCAGGCTGATGCCGACGACATAAACGCCGTACTCCGCCGGCGTCAGCAGTCGCGTGTAGGCCGTGACGGCGAAGAAACCCACCGCCGCAGGCAGGATGTAGGCGACGAGATAAATCGAGAAATGGCGGTTCAGCATGCGAGCACGGGACCGACAACATTGTTGCGAGTGTGACGGCCGTTCATCAATTGGACCATGGCGGGGCGAACGAATTGCGCCGCAACATCTCTCAAGAGTGTCACATAAGTCTGGAGATCGGGCGGCGAATCCGGTTTTGAAGCCGCTTTCGCGGGTTAGCGTTAAATTTGCCCTTCCCTGACGGCGCCACGGCCACCGAAAGGAACCGTGATTTCGCACTGGCAAAGTTAACCCAACGAGGGAAATCCCCGGCGTTGCAAGGCGTCGCTTGGTACGGTGGCGCGTTGGCTCAAGGAATGCCGTGACCAGGCTCGACAGACGCGAATTTCTCCTCGGCAGCGCCGCAGCACTCGCGGCAGCCGCATCGGCGTCCCCAGCGCCGGCGTCGAAACTCGCCCAGCGCTATCAGGGATTTGGTGCCGCGGCCACGCTCTGGGATCTGCAAGCGGATCCCAGGCTCGGCGAAGCCATCAGCACCTACTGCACACAAGTCGTGCCGGTGCTCGAGCTGAAATGGCCGATGCTGCGTCCGGACGCGCACACCTTTGCCTTCGAACGCGCCGACGCGATCCTGGATTTCGCCCGGCAGAACGACCTGACGATGCGCGGCCACGCGCTCGCCTGGTATCACGACATTCCGGACTGGACCAAGCAGATCAAGGATACCAAGGGCGTCGAGCGCGCCTATGTCGACCACATCGGCACCGTCGTCTCCTATTACAAGGACAAGCTGACGTCGTGGGACGTCGTCAACGAGCCGATCCCGGACAATCCGCACAGCCCGAAAGACCGACGCGAGTCGTTCTGGACGCAGCATCTGGGCAACCGCTGGATTCCGCTGGCGTTCCGCACGGCGGCCGCGGCCGATCCCTTCGTCAAGCTCGCGATCAACGAATACGACATCGAGTCGGCCAAGGACACGTTCATCGCGAAGCGCGCGGCCTACCGCCATCTCATCATGGAGCTGCTCGACCAGGGCGTGCAGTTGCACGCCGTGGGACTGCAATCGCATCTGCATGCCGAGCTCGAGATCGACACCCATGGGCTTGCCGAATTCGTCACCGAGCTGCGCGCCTGGGGCCTCGAGGTGCTCGTCACCGAGCTCGATGTCGACGACCAGAAGCTGACGGGGACGCCGGCGGAGCGCGATGCCATCGTCGCCAAGCGCGTCGATGATCTCCTGACCGCGATCTCGACCAGCGGACCAGTGCGCTCGATCCTGACCTGGGGCCTCTCGGACCGCTACAGCTGGATCAACGGCACCTTTGCCCGCGCCGACAAGCAGCCGAACCGTCCTTTGCCGCTCGACGGCGAGTTCAAGCCGAAGCCGTTCATGAACGTGATCAGCAAGTTCACGAGAGACGTGTAAGGTCTAGCGAGCTTTCGGCACTTCGAACTGGGCCTCGTCGCCCATGTGCTCGGGCGAAAGACTCGGACCGCGACGGTCGCGCGAGCTGAGGCGGAACACGTCGCGGATGTCGTCGATGGAGGTCGACGAATAGGACTGGATGCACAGCGCGACCTGGTCGGGCGAAGCGGCCCGCATCATCGCTTCGATGGCGGGACGGTCGAGGCGCGTGTCGTCCCAATGCGAGACCGCGATGCTGTCTTCGGTGACCCGATGAGCGGCCAGATGCGCGGGCGAGTTCGCGACGAAATGGCCGTACATGAGATATTCCGAGAACTTCTTCTTCCGGCACAGCGCCAGAACCCAGTTCAATCCCGTTGCCGACTTGATCGAATCGGTCATCGCGCGCGCGGTGTCCCTGTCCCAGACCAGCGCGTTACCGACATAGTCGTCCGCGGGGAAGGACCGGTCCTTGATGCCAAGGAGCTGATCGACGGTGCGGAGCCACAGGACATGCAAGGGGTGGGCGGCGTCGATCCCGTTGCGCGTGACGAACAGCGGGGTCTTCTCGGCGCCGGCATACTCACCGACGTCGAATTCGCGGAAGAACAGATTGTCCGAATCCAGGATGCAGACGCGCTGCTCGGGCGCGTTGAGGACGCCGGCGATCTTGAGGATCTGCTGAATGTGCCAGCCATGAACAGGTGACGACAGCAGCGACAGCCAGACGCGCCGTTTGCTGATGAACTGCAGAGCCGGCGGCAACGCCCACAGCCATTTCGGCAAATAGCGCGAGGCCGGAACGATGACGCGTTTGTCGGAAGCGAACCGCGCGAACAGCGGCAGATCCTCATCGTTAACGAGAACATAATGCCGTGTGTAGCCCGTCAACCATGTGTCGATGCTCTCGCTGAGCAGCGAAAAGCGCTCGATGTCCTTGGCGTAGCTGGCGGTCAGCAGGGCAACGGAATGCATGGCGCGCGCTCGTATGGCGATCAGGCCGCAGTCATAGCGGCGCCGAGACGCGTTGGATACTTACATTCGCAATCAAGGTAAAATGAAACGAAGCATTAGCCATCCGACGGCAACCCCTGCGCGATGCCGCGAAAGCGCAGTGGCGCCAGCGCGGAGGCGCGCTGCCACCAGTCGGCGACGCGGTCGTCGAGCGCGGTCCGACCGCGGCCTTGGCCTGGAAATATCCGGATCTGCTGCACCGCCTCGGCTTCGAACCCACTGCCCTTGCGGGTGATCTTGAGGGCGGCGCCTTCGCGGTCCCGCTGGGTCAGCGGCACCAGAAGCCGGCCGCGCGGACGAAGCGACCGAAGCCAGAGCGGATGCGGCTGCGAGAAGCCGGCATGAACGATGATCACGTCGGCGGGTTCGCCGATGTCCTCGCATCCGTCGCCATGGACGACCGCGACGTTGCGATAGGCGCCAACATAGGTTGCGGCGCGCGCCGCAAGCCGCTCGTCGCATTCGATTGCCTGCACCCTGCCCTTGGGGCCCACGATCTTCGACAGCACGGCTGAGAAATAGCCGAGCCCGCAGCCGATCTGGACCACACGGTCTTTTTCCCCGACGTCGAGCAAATCGATGAAATGCGCCCACAGGCTCGGAAGTCCGGTATCAAGCTTGCGGCGCGCATCGATCGCGACCAGCACATTGTCCTGGAGATGAACGGGATCGGCATCCGGCGTCAGCCGATAGTTGCGCGCCGCCTCGGTCTTGATGCGCCACGGCCCCTTCGCCAGAAACTTTTCGCGCGGAACAGTGCCGAGGGCTTCGAGCAGGCGCGTTGAAGAGATCCGTTCGCGTTTTGAGATCAGCTCCACGTAACGCGCACGCGCGGCGGCAAGATCGCTCATCTCACGGAATCGGCCTGTTTACGAACAAGCGCGTCCACGCCGAGCTCGTCGATCAGTTGCATCGCCTGTTTCAGGTCCGGCGTGGAAAAGCCCTCGCTGAACTTGCCGATGATCGGTACGAGCAGGAGACGAGCGTGCTCGCGCTTGCCGGCTTGGTACGACAGGCGCGCGAGGCTGACGGCGGTGCGAAGCTCCCAGGACAGAGCGCCCTGCTTACGCGCGATCTCCAGCGACAGGTTGAACAGGTCCTCGGCCTCCTGCACCGAGGCCGGATTCTCATCCGACAGGGTGATCTCGCCTTGCAGGCGGTAGACTTCGGCGAGGTAGGAGTGGTCGCCGGTCCGTCTTGCGGTCGCGAGCGCACCGTCCAGCGCGCGCAAGGCGGCATCGCGCATTCCGACCTTGGCGTAGGCCTCCGCGAGCAGGCAGCGGAACCAGCAGCCGGCGAGCCAGGAATCCATCGCTTCGTATTCGTCGAGGCCGAACCGCATCTGGCTGAGGCCTTCGTCGGCCTCGCCGAGCTGCGCCAGCGCCCAGCCGCGCAGGATCGCCGCCTGCTGCTTCCAGTGCAGGAAATTGTGCTCCGTGGCGATGATCATGGCGCGGTTGGCGTGGTCGCGCGTGCCCTCAACATCGCGCAAATGCTGGCAGAGATAGGCGCCGAACACGAGCGCGAAGGCGAGCGTGAATGGGTGGCGGATCTTCTCGGCGTTCGCGATCGCCTGTTCGCTGTGCTGGCGCGCCGCGTCGGGCCGGCCGAGGAACCACAGGAGGTAGCCGAGATAGGACAGCGAGACGACACCGGGATCGGTGCCGTGCCGCTCCATCAGATCGGAGTGCAGGTCGGGGCTGTAGAGGTTGATGCAGCGGTGCAGATGATGCTGGGACGCGGCAAAGCGCCCGCGATAGAGCATAGTCATCGCGATCGAGCGATGCGCCTCGATCAGATAGCCGGTCTGCTGCGCCGGTTGCGTCCCCTCGTTCAGCCGCTCGCGCTTGGCGAACTTCAACAGCTCGACGCTGAGATCGTGCGCGCGGGTCAGATCGGCGCGGATGAAATGACAGACCCAGAGCCCGCGCGTGGCGGCGAAGGCCTTTTCGTCGTCGTCGAGCTGCTGGCCGAGTTCGAGGGCGCGGACGTAGTTCTCCTCGACCTCCTGCACGGCATAGCCCTTGGCGGCGATCAGCGCGTTGCCGAGCGCGATGCGCAATTCGAGCTCCATCTCGTCGGCGCCCTGCATGCGCGCATTGGCCTGCACGACGCTGAGGCCGCGGCCCAGATGCCCGATCGCCTCCAGATTGGCGCCACTCTTGGCCGCCTGCTTACCGGCCTTGAGCCAGAAGCTGGCGGCGCTCTCGCTCTGGCCGGATTCGGTCATATGATGGGCGAGCAGTTCCGGTTCGCGCTCGGTCTTCTCGGGATACATCTCGGCCAGCACCTGGGCGATCCGGGAATGCAGCTTGCGCCGCTCGCTGTGCAGCAAGCTCGCATGCGCGGCGTTCTGAATCATCACGTGCTTGAAGGAGTAGAGCGCGTCGGGCGGATGGCCGCGGCGCATGATCAGTCCGGCCTCCTCCAAATGATTGAGCGCGGCCTCGATCTGTTCGGCGGGTGTGTTGGCGACCGCGTGCAGAGTCTCGTAGGAGAATTCGCGGCCGATGGTGGCACCGATTTGCGCGATCCGCTTGAACGGCCCCATCCGGTCCAGCCGCGCCATCAGCGAGTCCGTCAGCGTCGCCGGGATCGCAAGCTGCCGCCACGGACCCGACAGCACGTAGCGCCCGTGCCGTTCGGTCAGGAGGTTGGATTCGAGAACCGTCTTGGTCAGCTCCTCCAGGAACAGCGGCACGCCGTCGGTCTTGACGATGATCTCCTCGATGACCTCCTTGGGAAGCTCGCGTCCCGCCACGCGCTCGACCAGCGTCGCGCGCAACTGCCGGCTCAACCGGTTCAGCACCAGGGTCGTGATATGCGAATGGGCGTTCCAGCTCGGCTGGAATTCGGTGCGCGCGGTGATGATGACCAGGATTGCCCGGTTCTGTGCCCGGTCGACCAGGAGATCGATCACCTCACGGGACGTCGGGTCGATCCAGTGCAGATCCTCGAATGCGATCACCAGCGGCTGCTCGCGCGCAAGGCCGAGGAAATGATTGACCAGCGCCGCGACGGTCGCATCCTTTTGCTGCTGCGGCGACAGCTCGAGCGGCGGATAGCGGTCGCCGGTCGGAATGGACAACAGCACGGCAAACAGCGGCGCAACCTGCTCGATGTCGCCATGAGCGGCGGCGATCGCGGTCTCCAGGCTCGCCAGCGACTGAACGGACGCATCCTCGCGATCGAGACCGAGAGAGAATTTGAGCTGCTCGGCGAACGGATAGAACGCCGTGGAGGTGTAATAGGGCGAGCACTGGAACGAGACCTGTCCATGGCGATCGCCCGCGATCCGGTCGAAGATCTCCTGGATGATGCGCGACTTGCCGATGCCGGGCTCGCCGAACTTGACCACGACCTGGCCCTCGCCCTCCTTGGCCTGCTGCCAGCGCCCCATCAGCAGCGCAATCTCCTCCTCCCGGTTGACGAGCGGGGTCAGCCGCGTGCCCATGGCGGCGGCGAAGCGGGTCTCCACCCGCGAGGCGCGCATCACGTGCCAGGCCTGGGCTTTCTCCGAGATTCCCTTGAGCACGTGGACGCCGAGATCGCGGTAGTCGAACTTCCCCTTCAGCAGCGACTGGGTCGACGTGGAAATCACCACACCGTTGGGCGGCGCCAGGCCCTGCAGGCGCGCGGCGAGATTGACAGTTTCTCCGACCGCGGAGTCGCGCTCTTCGGTGCCCTGTCCGACGAGGTCGCCAACCACGACGAGACCGGTTGCGATGCCGATGCGGACGGCGGGTGAGTGGCTGAGCGCGCCACGCGGCTCGATCGCGCGAGCGGTCGACAGCACCCGGACGATTTCCAGCCCCGCACGCACGGCGCGCTCGGCGTCGTCCTCATGTGCGGTCGGATAGCCGAAATAGACCAAAATACCGTCTCCGACGAAGCGGGCAGCAAAACCTTCGTAATGCTTCACGACGCGGACACAGGTTTCGCGGAAGCTCGCGATCATGTCGCGCACGTCTTCCGGATCGAACTGCACCGAGAGCGAGGTGGAATCCACCATGTCGCAGAACATGGTGGTGAGCTGACGCCGCTCGGCGCCGACCTCCGTCCGGATTTGCGGGCGAGCCGTCGCGTCGGGCTTCTCCGCGGTTTCGGCCCGGAACAACGCGGTCATGGCGCGCTGGAGCCGCTTCCGATCGCCGAGCGGCAATCCGAGCTCGATCAGATCGGATTCGGTCAGGTCCGCCATGACGTCGAGATCGAGACGGTGCTGCGCGAAGAGATCGGTATAGTGGCTAAGACCGATACCCTCGAGCCAGCGCTTCAGCCCGCCTTCCGCTCCCGTGCCCGGCTCATTCTCCAGCATGGTGATTCCGCCCGACCAATCACTCCGTCGAAGGGCTTAGGGCCCCGCAACCACAGATTTTGGGGCCAAAACTTCACCTCAGACTGGACGCGTTTCCTAACTTCTTGGAAGAATAGCCCAATCGGATCAAAAGGGAACGGAATTGTCGGACGCCACACGCCCAGCCCCGCGGGAAGCGAGCACGACGGCCGAAGCGAAGATATTCGAGGATATCGGCGGTCTTCTCGATTTCCATGCCCGCAAGATGCCGGTGGCCCCCGCCCTCCTCGCCCCCGGCCGGCCGGTCCTCAACTACGGCGGGATTGGCGCGCGGACGCAGGATCTCGTCCGCACGCTGCGCGGGCTCGGCATCGCTCCTACCGACCGCATCGCGGTTGCGCTGCCGCGCGGTGCCGACAGCGCACTGGCCCTGATCGCGGTAGCCTCGAGCTGCGCTTGCGTTCCCGTCAATCCCGATCTGACGGCGGACGAGCTGCAACGCTATTTCAGCGAATTGAAGCTGACGGCGCTCGTCACCCGGGCCGACACGAACTCGGCGGCCCGCGATGTCGCCAAGGCGCTCGATATTGCGGTGATCGATTTCGTGCCGGGGCCGCAAGACGATCTCGGCGGCTGCGCGTTGGTCGGGCCGGCGGTCGGACCGGCGAGCAGCAGCGGCGCCTCGCGCGGCGACGACGACGCGTTCATCCTGCTGACCTCGGGCACGGCGGCGCGGCCGAAGATGGTGCCGCTGACGCATCGCAATGTGTGCCTCTCCGCCTACAATGCCGGCCGCGTGCTCTCGCTCGCGTCCCACGATCGTCTGCTCAACGTCCTGCCGCTGTTTCACGCCCATGGTTTGATTTCCGGCCTGCTGACGGCGCTGGCCGCGGGCTCCAGCGTAGTCTGTACCGAGGGTTTCGACGCAGCCTCCTTCTTCGGCTGGATGCGGCAGCTGCGACCGACCTGGTACACGGCAGTGCCGACCATCCATCGCGCGCTGCTGACGGCGGCGGAAGCCAACCCGGATCTTGCCCGATCGTCGTCGCTGCGCGTGATCCGCTCCGCCTCGGCCTCGCTTGCGCCTGCGATCCTCGACGGGTTGGAGGCGACGTTCGGCGTTCCCGTGCTCGAAACCTACGGCATGACGGAGGCGGCCTCGCAGATCGCGGCCAACCCGTTCGAGCTGCGCAAGGTCGGATCGGTCGGCCGCGCCGCGGGCCCCGAGATCACAATCATGGACGAGACGGGCCGCCCGCTCGCCAGCGGCCAGCACGGCGAGATCATGCTGCGCGGACCCAACATGAGCCGCGGCTACTATAATGACGAGGCGGCGACGCAGGCTGCCTTCCGCGACGGCTGGTTCCGGACCGGCGATCTCGGCTATCTCGATGCCGACGGCTATCTCTTCATCGTCGGCCGCATCAAGGACGTCATCAACCGCGGCGGGCAGAAGATCTCGCCTCTGGAGGTGGAAGAGGTTCTGCTCAGCCATCCGGCGGTGCTGGAGGCCGGCGTGTTTGCCGTCCCGCACCCGAAGCTCGGCGAGAACGTCGCCGCAATCGTGGTGCTGCGGCCGAATTCCGAGGCGACTTCGGACCAGTTGCGCCAGTTCGCCCGGAAACGGCTCGCGGCCTACAAGGTGCCGAGCCTGATCCGCAGCGTCGCGACGCTGCCGAAAGGCGCCAGCGGCAAGGTCAAGCGCAATGCGCTCGCCGAATTGATTGCAACGGGCGGCGGCGAGGAGGAGGCCCGTCTGCCGCGCAACGCGCTGGAGACCGAGTTCGCCGGGATCTGGGCCGATCTGCTGGAGCTGCCGCAGGTCGGGGGCGATCAGGACGTCTTTGCGCTCGGTGCCGACTCGCTCGCGGTGACGCAGATGCGTTCGCGCCTGCGCGAACACTTCAATGTCGATTTCTCGTTCGAGGACGTTTTTGATTGCGCCACGGCCGCCGCGCTTGCGGCCCGGATCGAGACCGCCGCAATCCATCGCGAAACGATGCTACCGGCCTGGCGCCAGGCCGGGGAAGCAGACGCGCCGCTGTCGTTCCAGCAGCAGCGGATGTACGTGCTCTCGCGGCTCGACCCCACGCGCTACAATTATAACGTCGTCGAAGTCGCGCTCCTCAAGGGTGGGCTCGACGTCGCCGCACTTTCTGCGAGCCTCACCGCCGTATCGGCGCGCCATGAGGCGTTGCGGTCGGTCATCGTCGAACGCGAGGGCGAGCCGGTGCAGCTTGTGCTGCAATCGCCACCGCGGTTCGAGCGGATCAAGCTCAAGCCCTGCCCCGCGAACAAGCGGGTCGCTGTTGTCAGGCGCGAAGCACTCCGGCTCGCGCAACATCCGTTCGACCTTGCGAACGAGGCACCGCTGAAGGTCACGCTGCTCTCGTTCGACAAGAGCAGCCATGTGCTGGTGGTCAACGTCCACCACCTCGTCACCGACGGCTGGTCGCAGCGGCTGTTCTGGGAAGAACTCGCCGCCCATTATTCGGCAGCGCGCAAGAACGACGTGGCGGCACTGCCTTCGCCCGCCTTCCAGTATCGCGACTTTGCGCTCTGGCAGCAGAGCTGGGCGCAGACGCCGGCGGCCAAGGAGCAGCTCGATTACTGGCGGGTGCAACTGGACGGCGTCACCACGCTGCCGCTGCGAACCGACCGCCCAAGGCCGGAGGTCTGGAGCGGCCACGGTGCCCGTCACTATCTCGAATTCTCCAAAACCCTGTCGGCCGACCTGCGCGCGCTGAGCCAGAACCAGGGCGTCACGCCCTTCATGACCCTGCTCGCCGTGTTCCAGTGCCTGCTGTTCCGTCACACCGGACACGAAGATGTCGCGACCGGATCGCTGATCGCCAACCGCAATCAGATCGAGAGCGAGCGCCTGATCGGACTGTTCGCCAACACCCTGATCCTGCGCAATGATTTTGGCGGCGATCCGAGCTTCGGCGACATGTTGCGCCGGGTACGGCAGGTCACGCTCGATGCCTATCGCAATCAGGATCTCCCGATCGAGGAAGTCCTGCGCTCGCTTCAGATCGCACGAAGGACGGACGGCAATCCGCTGTTCCGGATCATGTTCATCCTCCAGAATGCCTCGATCGAGGCGGCACGATTCTCCGGTCTGTCGACGCGGCGGATCGAGATCGATCCAAAAGTGGCGCGATTCGACATCACGCTCGAACTGGTCGAGGCCGACGGCCGTTTCACCGGCTTCTTCGAATACGCCACCGATCTGTTCGACGCGGCGACGATCGAGGGCATGGCCGCTCAGTTGAAAACCCTGCTCAAATCCGTCATCGCCGATCCGGAGCAGCGCATCTCCCGCCTGGCACTCCTGACCGAGGCCGAACGCCGGCAGCTGCTGGCGCAGGGCCGGGGCGTGCTGGCCAATTTCGTCGCGCGCGGCAATTTGAGCGAAGGTTTCGATCGCCAGGTCAAGAAGACGCCGAACGCGATCGCGGTGTCGGACGGCCGCACATCCCTGAGCTACCGCGAGCTGGCGCGCCGCAGCCAAGCGGCTGCGCGCTGGCTCACTCTCGAAGGCGTCGGCGCCGAGGCCGTGGTCGCCTTGCTTGCAGATCGCGGGCCCGACCTGCTCGCCGCGATGATCGCCGTGCAACGCGTGGGCGCCGCCTTCCTCAATCTCGATCCCGACCAGCCGCGGGAACGGCTCGCAACCATCCTCGGATCGAGCGGGGCCCGCATGCTGCTGATCGGACGGGCGCAGTCATCCATGGCGGAGGCGCTGCTCGAACCGCTGGTCGAGCGCATCCAAATGGCCGAGCTCGAGGACGCGATCGCGCCAGCGTCGACCAAGCCGGCCCGTGCGGCGCGGCGCGCGGCTTCGAGCCTCGCCTATCTCATCTACACCTCCGGGTCCTCCGGGGCGCCCAAGGGCGTTATGATCGAGCAGCGCGGGCTTTCGAACCATCTGGCCTCGCTCATCTCCGAGCTGAACCTCTCGTCCCGGGACGTGATCGCGCAGACCGCGCCACAGAGTTTTGTCATCTCGGTGTGGCAGTTCCTCGCGGGGCCCATGGTCGGCGCGCGCGTCCATGTCTGCGGTACCGCGATCGTGCAGGACCCGATTTTGCTCGCGCGCGAGATCGAGCGCGAGGGCATCACGGTGCTCGAGATCGTCCCGTCGCTGCTGCGAGTGATCCTCGATCGTATGGACGAGGCACAAATCCGACGCGCCTTTGCGAGGCTGCGCCTTCTGATTTCGACGGGCGAACCGCTGCCCGTCGATCTGTGCAAGGCCTGGTTCGCCCGCTGTCCGAAAGTGCCGCTGATCAACGCCTATGGTGCGTCGGAATGTTCCGACGACGTCTCGCTGCATCGCCTGACCAAGGCGCCGGCGACCGACATAGGCCATGTCCCGGTCGGCGCGCCGCTGCCGAACATGCAGCTCTACGTGCTCGACGCAAACCTGCAGCCGCAGCCGGTCGGCGTGACCGGCGAGCTCTGCATCGGCGGCGCCGGTGTCGGCCGCGGCTATGTCAACGATCCCGCGCAGAACCGGCAGCGCTTCCTGCCCGATCCGTGCTCGCGCAAAGCAAGCAGCCGGCTGTACCGGACCGGCGACCTCGCCCGCCGCCGTGCCGACGGCACGATCGAATGCCTCGGTCGCGCCGACCATCAAGTCAAGGTCCGCGGCTACCGTATCGAGCTCAAGGAGATCGAGAACGCGCTTGCCGACCATCCCAGTGTGCGCGCCGGCATCGTCGAGCCGCGTCGCGAAGCGAGCGGCGATGTCAGGCTGATTGCCCATATCGTCGCAAGATCCGGCAGCCGGAGCAGCGCCAGCGAGCTGCGCGACTTCCTGAAGAGCCGGCTGCCGGACCATGCCATCCCGTCCGCGTTCTTGTTCCTGGATCAGGTGCCGCTCAATGCCCATGGCAAGATCGATCGGACCGCGCTGCTGGCGCCGGCGCAGCAGGAAACGTTCGGACCGGATGCGGCCGCGCCGGCGCGGCGCTTCACCGAAAAGGTGCTGTCCGACATCTGGATCGACCTGCTGAAGGTCGAGAGCCTCGGCGTCACCGACAATTTTTTCGACCTCGGCGGCCATTCGCTGCTGGCGGGCCAAGTCATGGCGCGGGTCGCTCGGGCGCTCGGCGCGTCGCTGCCGATCAAGACCATCTTCGAGGCACCGACGATCGACGAGCTTGCCCGGCGGGTCGACGAGGTCGTGGCGGCAAAGCCGCGCAAGCCGGCTGCAAGTTTTGCAAGGCTGGCTGGCGCGAGCCTGGCCGAAGGCAGCCCACCCACGCTCTCGATCGCGCAGGACCAGATGCTGCGGATCGAGCAGAATCTTCGCGGACTGCCGCTGTTCAACCTGCCTTTCGCTTTCCGCCTCCAGGGGCCGCTGAATCCGGCCGCCCTGGCGCAGGCGATCGACGACATCGTGCGCCGGCACGAATCGCTGCGGACTCATTTCGGCTGGAGCGGCGGGGAGCCCGTCAGCCGCATCGCCGCGCCCGGCGCCCTCGGCCGTGTCCTGACTGTCGGGACGATCGGCGACGGTCAGCCCCACAACAACAAGCGGCGCAAGGCGCTGGAGCTCCGCAAGATCAATCTCCTGATCGAACAGGAGACCTATGTCCCGATCGACACCACGCGCGCGCCGCTGCTGCGCGCCCGGCTGTTGCGGCTCCACGATGGCGATCACGTGTTGCTGCTGACGCTGCACCACGCCGTCGTCGATGGCTGGTCGATCGGCGTGCTGTTCGAGGAATTGTCCTACCGCTATGCGGCGCTGGCCGGATATTCGTCGGTGCCGCTGCCGAAACCGCCGCCGGCCTTTTCGGACGTGGCGCGCTGGCAGCGCTGGTGGTGCGGCACCGATGCCGCCCGCCGTCAGGCGGCCGACTGGACCGAGAATTTGCGCGGGGCGGCTCCCCTCTTCGAGGGCGAATCAAGGCCGGGCCCGTCCAGGGGGCACCATCCGGTCAGTCTCAAGCGTGAGCTGATCGGCCGGCTCGCGGCTTTCGCCGGCCAGCACAGTTGCACGGCGTTCATGTGCCTGCTGGCCGGCTTGAAAGCCGTGCTGCTGGCGCGGACCGGCCGCCACGACATCTCTATCGCCACCGCCATGGCCAATCGCGCCCAGCCGGACACCGACCGGATCGTCGGTCCGTTCGAGAACACGGTGATTGTTCGTACCAAAATCACGCCGGAGCTGTCGTTCGCGCAAGCCTTAGTCCGGGTCCGCCAGAGCGTGCTTGACGCGCATGCGCGCCAGGAGCTGCCTTTCAACATCCTGGCCGATCATTTGGAGCAGGAGGGGGTCAATCCAGCCTCGCTGCTCCAGGTCTATTTCACCCTGCAAAATCCGCTGCGCCAGCCGCTCGATCTGCCTGATCTCACGACAGGATCGATCGGCAACATCGCCCGCGAAGGCCAGCCGGTGCTGCCGATCGACCAGACATGGCTGTCGCTGATGCTCAAGGAGCGGCCGACGGGAATCACCGGTTCGTGCAATTACAAGAGCGAGCTGCTCGACGGCGCTACGGTCGGCCAGTGGATGGAGGATCTCGTCGCGCTGCTCGCGGCCGCCCTCGCCCAACCCAACACACCGCTCGGCCGATTGCTCAATCGCAGGGCGGCATGACCGACCGTACATCACGGACGAATACGGGGTCACTCGTCAAAGCTGTGAATGACCAAGTTGCATCTTGATTATTTGGCGCCATCGCGCAAGATTATTCTCGCGTTTTGATTTGGACGAGTATTTTCAACCGGGGAGTTCGTTATGGGTTTCATCAAATTTACCAAGGGCACCTCGTTGAGCGACAAGGACCGCAAGGCCCTGCAGAAGTTGCTCGGCGCCGAGAAGAAGAAGCTGCAGTCCGCGCTGAAGGACGTCGACGCCAGCATTTCGATGTTGGGCGGCTCCAAGAAGTCCAAGAAGAAGAAGACGTAAGACTCGTCGGCCGGGACGCCGCACGAATCTTCAGGCTTCAGTTTTCGGGCTTCATTTTTCACATTTGGCCGCTCGCGTGTCGAGTTGGGGTCTCGCACAAGCTTGCGCCCGTAAACCGGCCAGCAATCGACAAGGATTCGCCCGAGTGGACCGCTAGAAGCGGTCCGCTTAGTTGATTCTTGCTCAGTTGATTCTTCCGTCATGGCAGGGGATTTGGCCCCGGCTTGGCGCCATGGGCCCAATTGATGGCAGACGACAGAATTGAACTGTTTGTCGGATTGATCGAGAATTTTGACACGCCAGGTGCGATCGATACGTGCCGGCGCCTGCTCTCGGTCGACGAACGGGTACGAGCCGACCGCTTCGTGTTCGAGCGGCACCAGCGACAGTATATTTTCGCGCACGCGATGTTGCGCCTTGCGCTCTCGCACGTCGCACCTGAGGTCGCACCGACCGACTGGTCATTTGCGGCCGGGCGTTACGGGCGGCCGTTTGTCGCATCACCCAGGACATCGAGCACGCTGCATTTCAGCCTGTCGCACGCCGACGGCTGCGTCGCCTGCGTCGTGTCGGGGCATGAGACCGTCGGCGTCGATGTCGAGACCGTGTCGCGTCGGGTGGCGCCGCTGTCGACCGCGCTTCGGTTCTTCGCGCCGGAAGAGGTCGAAACGCTGCGCAGGCTGCCGGAGCCCGCCGCGACCGAGCGCTTCTTCGACTACTGGACGCTGAAAGAAGCCTATCTGAAGGCCAGGGGTTTCGGCCTCAATTTGCCGCTCGACGCCTTCGCGATGCAGGTATCGCGCGAGGCCATCGAGATCAGCTTCAAGCCCGATATCCCCGACGATCCGCAAGGCTGGCGATTCCAGCTGATCTCGCCGTCGCCCTCGCATCGTCTCGCGATCGCGGACGGCTCCCGCGCCACCGGCGGCCTTCCCATCACCCGCAATGGATGGCCGCTACAGGAGGCGGCTGAATGACGCCGCGGCGGCTGCGCGTCTTTCCCGCGATTTCGCGCAACCGCGACCCCAAGAAATATGTCGACGAGCTGATGCGGGTGGCGCAGTTCGCCGATCGCAACGGCTTCGAAGGCATCCTGCTATTCGAAGGCAACGACGTGTTCGTCGAGCCCTGGGCGATGGCCCAGCACATCATCGGCGAGACGACCCGATCCTCGCCGCTGATCGCGGTCAATCCGGTCTACATGCACCCGTTCACGGCGGCAAAATTCGTCTCGTCCTTTGCGCAGCTCCACGGCCGCAAGGTCTATCTCAACATGATCACGGGGACGGCGGTCAGCGATCTGCAGGGGCTCGGCGACGAGCAGTCGCACGCCGATCGCTATGTCCGGCTCGGCGAATTCGTTGCGCTGATGCGCCAGCTGCTGGCAAGCCCGCGTCCGACGACTTTCGAGGGCCGGTTCTACCGCGCCAGCAACCTGCAACTGCGGCCGCGCCTGCCGCCGGAGCTGATGCCGGAATTTCTGGTCGCAGGCCAGTCCGAGCCGGCACAGCGCGTCGCAAAGGAGACCGGCTGCATCAAGATGCAGATGTTGCCGCCGGATCTCGACCGCGGCCTCGATGCGCCGGGCATGAATTTTGGAATTTTCGCCCGCGAGGGACGCGACGAGGCGCGGCAAGCGGCAAAGGCGCGTTTCCGCGATAATGCCGACGATCGCGAGCTGCTCGCGCTCACCGTGGAGAACAGCGATTCCGTGTGGAAACGGCGCCTCTACGAGAGCCAGAGCGGCGAGCTCGCGGACAATGGCTATTGGCTGCTGCCGTTCCTGACCTTCCAGGCCGACTGCCCCTACCTCGTCGGCAGCTACGCGGAGATCGGCGCGAAGCTGAAGGAGTTTGCCGCGAAGGGGCTGACCACGATCATGCTCGACATGGTCGCGGACGAGACCGAGATGCAGCACGTCTGCAAGGCGCTCGCGGCAAGCGGGATGTTTTGAGTTGTGGATGAAGTCGACCTAACCATCCACATCGTCATTGCGAGCGTAGCGAAGCAATCCAGAGTCCCTCCGCGGAAAGATTCTGGATTGCTTCGCTACCCTCGCAATGACGGAGAATGATGGGCCACTCAGCGAGAATCAGCGCGCCTCTTCGAATCCGGCCAGCACCGAGGTCAGGTTCGCGCCGAGGATGTCCGAGAGGTAGCCGCCCTCCTGCACGAACACGGTCGGCAGGCCCATCTTCGCGATGGCCTGTCCGATGCGGCGGAAGCCCGGCGTGGTGACGGCGAGACCCTTGAGCGGATCGTGCTCGGAGGCGTCGAGGCCGAGCGCGATGACGAGGGCGCCGGGCGCAAAGGACTCGATCGCCTTGCGCGCGACGTCCATCGCCTGGATATAGCCGTCATCGCCGGTGCCGATCGCCAGGGGAATGTTGAGATTTGTGCCAAGGCCGGGACCTTCGCCGCGCTCATGCGCATAGCCCCACACGTAAGGATAATACGCGACGGGATCGGCATGGATCGAGACCGTGTAGACATCCGGCCGCGCGTAGAAGATTCCTTGCGTGCCGTTGCCGTGATGGACGTCGACGTCGAGGATCACGACACGCTCGTGCCTCTGCCGCAGATGCGCCGCCGCGATCCCGCTGTTGTTGAGGAAGCAGAAGCCGCCGGCCATGTCGCGATAGGCGTGATGGCCGGGCGGCCGGCAGAGCGCATAGGTCGCATCCTCGCCGTCCATCACCATCTGTGCCGCGGTGACCGCGACGTCGGTCGCAGCGCAGGCCGCAGCCCAGGTGCCCGGGCCGATCGGCGCCGCGGTGTCGGCGGTGTGCCAGCCGAGCTTGCCGGTGATATGGGTGGGATAAGTCGCGGCATGGCGCACCGGATGGATATTGCCGATCATCTCCGGGCCGGAATCGCCGAGCGCGGTCCAGGCCTCCCAGGCCTCGCTCAGGAACGACAGATATTCCGGACTGTGGATGCGCGCACGCGGTCCCTGCCCGAATGTGGTCGGCTCGACCAGTTGATGCTTGCCGTCCTTGAGCCCTTTGAGCAGGCGGTCGGCACGTTCGGGCTGCTCGGTGGTGCGCTTGACCACACCGCGAACCAGGAAGAATTGCGGATCGTGGCTGCGATGCAGCTCGGTATGGACGGCTTTCACTCGAACACTCCGTGGTCGCTTTGAGGGTGCCACAGATGTCTAAATCCCCGCGGCGGCGAGATGCAAGCAAGAAGAATGCCGCCCCTGTCGCACCGCCCTGCGCCGGAAGCAGATCCCTCGTGAAGCTCAGCAGCGCCCGCGCTGAAGGCAGTGCTCGCGGCCCTGCTGGTCGGTGCGGAAGGACTCGACGAAGCCGCCCTGACGCTGAGTGACGAAGATCGTCTTGCCGTCGTGGCCTCCGAAGGCGAGGTTGGTCGGCTCCTTGGCTCTCAGCGTGATCTCCCGCTCCACCGCGCCATTGGCCTTCATCAACGTGATCGTGCCCTTGAGGATGCGCGCAACATACAGGCGGCCAGCGATGTCGGTGCGCAGGCCGTCGACAGTGTCGGGCTGAAATGCCTTGACGAGTCTTGGACTGGTGAGCTCGTTGCCGGCGACCGTATAGGACCAGATCTGACCGCTGCTGGATTCCCCGACATAGAGCGTCTTGTCATCAGGGCTGAGATCTATGCCGTTGGTCGTGCCCATCGCGCGCGGCGCCGACATCAGCTGTCCCTGCACCGTTCCGTCGGCTCCCTTCGCGATGCGCCAGATGTGGCCTTCGCGACCTTTCCAGTTCGGATCGCTCGCGTAGATCGTGCCGTCGCGGGCGATGGTGATGTCGTTGGGCTGGTTCATCTCGTCGGAGTGAAACCAGATGGCGGGCTCGGTCGATCCCTTCGGGATCGCGAAGATGTTGTGCTTCTTGTAGTCGGCGATGAACATGGTGCCGTCGCGCGCGAAGCGGATGGCATTGCCGACGCTGCCCTCGGGCAGCGCCGTGAACGGCTCGGACGCCGTGCCGCCGACGGGCAGCTTACCGATGGTGCCGGGCTTGCCGAAATTGACGACGAAGAGATTGCCGTCGAGATCGGCGGCCGGCCCTTCGATGCCGAACGTGTATTCGCCTGATGGCGTCACCTGCACGCTTTCGAACAGTTTCGTTTCCGCTCGGGCCGGTGCCGTCGCAAGGACGAGAACAACGCTACTGCACAGGCACCAGAAATTCCTGCCGGATGTAATAGCCATCGCCGTCGCTGCACTCGCCATTCAGATAGGCATCGGCCGATCGGAAGAAGCGGCTGAAACCGGGTTTGTCTACAGCGTTCCTTTGTGTCACGACGACGACCTTGGCAGCCGGTATTTCGCCGCATTCCTTGTTCGTTTTGCCAAAGAACTTGCGCTGCGGCGGGCCGGACTTGATCCGCATCCGGATGCCTGGAACCATTCTTGACACCAGCAGATCCGCCGTGTCGAGCAGGCGCGTGTAACCGGGTTCGGCCTTCGGCAGGCCGTCGCCACCCGGCGGCATCAGTTTCTCCGCGCCCAACCCACGAAGCCGCGTGCGCAACTTTCCGGAATCGGGACCACCAGGATAGATCCAGCCATCCTGCGACAGCATGAAGCGAAGCACCGTCGCGTCCTTCTGAGCGTCCGATAGGCCCCCGCTTCAGGCCGAAATCCGAGTGACAGCCGACGCAGTGCTTTTCGACGAGGCCCTTGCGCAAATTGGTGAGCCGGACGCTGTTCTGCGCGTCCCTGGCCACGAAGACCGCCAGTTGCTCGATCAGCGCCTGGCTACGCACGTCGCAGGGCAGCGGCGACGGCGCATCGCCCGCGGCGCGGTCGATCCGGATCACGGTCTGGTTTTTGTCCTCGACCAGCCAGATTGCGCCGTCCTCCGCGACCGTCATGCCGACCGGCGCACCTTGCGGCCGCGCGCCGTTGACGCGGTGCCAGCCTGCGATCAGCTCCTCGAACGGCGCGGCGGCGACGGCGCCGGCCTCGGTCTGAAAGCTGTGGGTCGGATCGGCCGCGCAACTGACATGATAGCGTACCGGCGCCGGGGCGGGCTTCGGGAAGCCGTGATCGTCGACGTCATAGACGATGACGCGGCTGCCGGTCGGGCGGTAGCCATGCAGGCCGACCAGCAGCTTGCCCTCGAGCTCCGGAAATTTCGCGCCGTGATAATAGAGCATCGCGAGCGGCGCGCCGTGCGGCGGCAGCAGCGAGAACGGCGCCTTGTAGAGAGCGTTGGCGGTGCACAGCGATTTGTAGACCCCCGACCGCAATACGATCCTGAATTCTAGACTCGGCGTCGACAAATCGTAGCAATAGGGCCAGCCGTAATGCCTGCCCTGCTCGATCGCGTTGATCTCCTCGTTCGGCTTGAAAATGTCAGGCAGGTCGCGGCCGTTCTCGCCTTGCAGAAAGGCATAGCCCGCATCAGGGAAGTTCGGATGCAGCGCCAGCGCCATCGAGTTGCGCAGGCCGCGCGCATAGACACCGTGCGGCGGGTCGGGTTCGCCAGGCTTCAACGCCGGGAAGATACCGCCCGGGGGCGGCGTGAACAGCCAGATCGACGCCATTGCGGAAACGCCCTCGGCCGCCGCGCAAGGTCTCGTGATCGGCGCCGGCGTGATGCAGTCGTCGCTGTGCGAGCCGACATTGACGAACAGCCGGCCGTTCTTATCAAAGACAAACTGCTTGAATGGATGCGCGCTCTCGTCGAGCTTTTTGCCGTCGGGCAATGTGATCCGGCGGCCGGGCATGTGACGGACGACGGTCTCGACCGTGTCGCGCGGATTGTCGGCGAGCGGATCGAACCGGAAGATCGTCTCCGCGCTCGAGGCATAGAGCTTCTTGTCCGGGCCGATCGCGAGGCCGAACGGATATTCGATTGCAGTCAGCAACTCCTTGAACCGCTGTCCCTGGGGTGCCCGCGGGTCGAGCAACAGCAGCCGGCCATCGGTATGGCCCCAGCCCGCCATGTCGGCGACCACGAACAGGTCACGACCGGGCACCTGGATGATCGAGCGCGGGAATTTCAGCCGATCCTCCTCGCTGGCGACGAGGCCAGCGCAAAATCCCGCCTTCATGTCGATCTGGATTCTGGGAAAGGCGAGATCGGCGCTGCCGCAGGTCTCCGTGCCGATCGCATAGCCGCTCTTGCGGACCGGTTCTGATGAGCCTACCGAGGCGAGGGTCAGGAGGACCACCAAGGCGCCCGTGCATGCGCGCAGGCTTCGGCTTTCACGCCAAAATGTGAGGTGGTTCACGGCGCCTCCCGGACGTTCCGTCCAGGGTTGTTCCATGCCGCGGGAACGCCGTCCAGTTGATCAACACCCCCTTGTGATCAAACCAGCAGGGGGCTTGGCGCCGACCAATCTCCGTAGATTCCCTTACCGGGCTCGACCCGAATGTTTCGCGAAGGCTTGGAATGGTATCGGTTTGCCGTCCCAATCGCTCCCAATAGGAGACGCATATGGTCCAGGTCTATTTTCACTGCTCCAACTTGGACGGCACGCTGATCGATCGCAGCGGCACAGCCGTGACCAACCTGACCGAGGCGCGCGACCGTGCCGCCCAGATCATGAACGCGATGATCCTGACGCCCGGCGCTGAGGATTGGCGCGACTGGGTAATCCATGTCAGCGGCTCCGACGGCGAGGAGATCTTCGACCTCCCCTTCACTGCCATGCTCGGCAAGCCGCACTGAGGTGATGCCATGTTGCTCGCGTCACTGACCCTGCTCCGCCAGCCCCTGAACTTCATCGCCAGCAAATGGCTGACGCTGATCCGGATCGCGGGCAATCCCTACCGCCCCGAGCTCCACTACATGCGCGGGCCTGGCCCGAAATGGCACGCCAGGTATCAGGCCAGCCGGCTGGATCGCGCGCGCTGAGCCCTGCGGCTTCCGCTTCCCACTGATCGGTCTCATAACTCGTCATGCCCGGGCCTGTCCCGGGCTTTCTCGTCTTGGCATCTACGTCTTGCCGACTGCGCCACCCCCGCTGTTACACACCAGCCATGCCGCGTCGCCCTTTCGATGTTCTCGATGGGGGCGATGTGCCATTCTTCGCGGAGCTCAGCGCAACGAAGCCAAACCGAAGACAGCACACAGACATCATCATGCCGCACCAGTTCAGCCACACCCAAACCGTCCGCAAGCCCGCCGTCACATCCAAAGGCGGCATCGTCGCCGCGCAATCGCGGCGGGCGGCCGAAGTGGGGGCGCAAGTGCTGGCGGCGGGCGGCGACTGTGTGGACGCGATCGTCGCCACCACCTTCGCGCTTAACGTGCTGGAGCCCTGGAACAGCGGCATGGGCGGCGGCGGCGGGATGGTGCTCTACCGTGCCGCGGAAAATCTCTACGAGGTGATCGACTACGGCATGTGCGCGCCGCAAAGCCTGCGCGCCGCCGACTATCCGCTCAGCGGCGAAGGCGCGGCTTCCGACCTGTTTCCCTGGCAGCGGGTGAAGGACGACCGCAACATCCACGGCCCCGGCTCGATCGCCGTGCCCGGCGTCGTCGCCGGCATGGAGGAGGCGCATCGCCGTCACGCCAGGCTGCCGTGGAACGATCTGGTCGCGCCGGCCGTCGCCCTCGCCGGCGAAGGCCTGCTGGTCGATTGGTGGACCACGCTGACGATCGCGGCATCGGCGTCCGATCTTCGGCGCTATCCCGCGAGCGCGACAACGTTCCTGAAGGACGGCCTCCCGCCGAGCGCGCCGTGGGGCATCAAGTCCGAGACGCGGCTGCCGCTGGACACGCTGAAGGCGACACTGGCGCACCTCGCCGACGCCGGTCCGCGCGATTTCTACCAGGGCGACCTCGCCAGGAGCATCGCGTCCGACATCAAGGCTGACGGCGGCGCGCTATCGGTGGAGGACCTCGCCGCGTTCCGAGCCCATCTGCGCGATCCGCTGGCGATCCCCTATCGCGGCGGCAAGGTGTTTGCGACACCGGAGCTGACGGCCGGACCGACCATGGCGCATGCGCTGCGCCTGTTGCAGCAGAACCTGAAGCCGGGAAGCGCGCCCGATGCGGGCGCCTATGCCGAATATGCCGCCGCGCTGCAATCGGCCTATCGCGAGCGGCTCAAGGATATGGGCGATGCCGACGGCAAGCGCTCGCTCGGCGCGGACTATCTGGCGCCCGCCTGCACCACGCACTTCTCCGTGGTCGACCGCCACGGCAACATCGCGGCGGTGACGCAGACGCTGCTGTCGTCCTTCGGCTCGAAATACGTCACGCCGCACACCGGCATCGCCATGAACAACGGCATCATGTGGTTCGACCCGAAGCCAGGCACCACCAACTCGCTCGCCTCTGGCAAGCGCTGTCTCACCAACTACACGCCCGTCATCGCCGAGGCCAAGGACGGCAGACGGCTCGCGGTCGGTGCCTCCGGCGGTCGCCGCATCCTCCCGTCGGTGATGCAGATCGTGTCGTTTGCGATGGATTTTGGCATGGATCTCGATGCCGCAATCCATCAACCGCGCATCGACGCCAGCGAAGGCGCGATCGTGATCGGCGATACCAGGTTGCCGGCGGACACACGCGAGACGCTCGCGGCGCGATTCGACTATGAGGAAGCGCGGGTGCAGTCCTTGCCGCAGAAGTTCGCCTGCCCGAGCGTCGTGATGCGCGACGGCGACACCAATTCCGGCGCGGTCGAGATCTTCCAGCCCTGGGCCGACGCGGTGGCGGAGGGCTGAGCCTAGATCCCCAGCCGGTCGCGCAGGCGACCAGCGATCACTGCCGTCGTCACGCCGACCGGCCAGAAGGCATGCATCGGGATCGGCTTGATGCCGGTGACGGGCATGTCGAGCTCGGCCTTGGCGCCGCCGATCAGACGCCGCGCGAGCTGCGCGCCCATCGCGGTCGAGAGCGCGACGCCGCGACCGTTGCAGCCGAGCGAGATCAGGATGTTGTCCGCGGGCTCGTGCACGTGCGGGTAATGATCCGCGGTGATGGCGAGCCGGCTGTTCCAGCCATGGGTCCAGGCCACGCCCTTGAGCTGCGGCCATAGCCGTTCGGCGTATCGCATGAGATAGGCGACGTCGCGCGGCGAACTGATCCAGCGCATCGGGCCGCGGCCCCCCATCAAGAGGCGGTTCTGCTGATCGATGCGGTAATAGACGGTGATGTGGCCGCTCTCGTAAAGGACGGGACGCGTCGGCATGATCGAACGGGCCACGTCGTCAGAGAGCGGGGCCGTGGCCGCGATCGAGGAAAACACCGGCACGATGGTGCGGCGAAGCGCCGGCCAGAGATCGTCGGTAAAACCGTTGGTCGCGAGCAGCACCTTGTCGGCATGCACCACCGCGCGCGGCATTTCGATGCGCCAGCGGCTGCCCTCGCGACGGAGTGATAGTGCGGGTGTTTCGCCGTGCACCTTCGCGCCTGCCGAGATTGCAGCACGCGCGAGACCACGGGCGTAGCTGAGCGGATGCAGATCGCCGCCGCGCGCATCCAGCATGGCGCCGATATAGCGATCCGTGCCGGTCATCCCGCGCAATTGCTCGCGATTGAGATACGACACCGGCATTCCGCGGGCGATACACTGTTGTGCGGTTTTCTCGATGGCGGCCGCGCTGGCCTCGTTATAGGCCGCGCGCAACGTACCGTTCTGCCGCGCTTCGCACGGGATCTGGTAACGGCGGATCAGATCATGCGTAAAATTCGTGGTGCCGTAGGAGAAGTCGATCATGCGGCGGCCGAGCTCAGCGCCGAAATCGGCCTCGATCTGATCGGGGTCGTGCTTCAGTCCCGGATTGGTGTGGCCGCCATTATTGCCGGATGCGCCCCAGCCCGGCTCCTGCGCCTCCAGCACCAGTGCCTCGACACCCTGCTCCGCCAGGTGCAACGCCGTGGACAGGCCGGTGTAGCCGCCGCCGACGATCGCGACCGAGACCGTCCTGTCGACGTCGAGCGGCGGCGTAGTCGGCGGCACGACGGCGGTGTCGGCGTAGAGGGACGGCGGCAGAGGCAGGCGCGTGGTCATGGCGAAGACCGGTCAGAGCGGATGCAGCACGCGGCGCAAAAAGTCCTGCGTGCGCGGATGCTGGGGTTGATTGAGCAGCGACTTGGCCGGCCCCTGCTCGACGATGACGCCGCCGTCGATGAACAGCACGCGGTCGGCGACGTCGCGGGCAAAGCCCATCTCATGGGTGACGACGACCATGGTCATGCCGTCGTCGGCGAGCTTGCGCATCACGCCGAGAACGTCGCCGACCAATTCAGGATCGAGCGCCGAGGTCGGTTCGTCGAACAGGATGGCCTTGGGCTGCATCGCCAGCGCCCGTGCGATCGCGACGCGCTGCTGCTGGCCGCCGGAGAGCTGGGGCGGATGCTCGTTGGCTTTCTCGGCAAGGCCCACCTGGGCGAGCAGCGCGCGGCCACGCTCGAATGCGGCAGCGCGTGGCTCCTGCTTCACATAGAGCGGACCTTCAACCACGTTCTCCAGCACCGTCCGGTGCGGAAACAGATTGAAGCGCTGGAACACCATCGAGACCTGGGTGCGGACTTTCACGATCGACGGCGCGTCGCGGTCGACCTTCAATCCCTCGACGCTGATCTCGCCGCGGTCGTAGCTTTCGAGACCGTTGATACAGCGCAAGATGGTGGACTTGCCGGAGCCGGAGGGGCCGACGATGCAGACCACCTCGCCCTTCTGGACGGACGCCGTGATGCCCTTGAGCACCTCGTTCGCACCGAAGCTCTTGTGGACGTCGGTCAACTCGATCATTTCTTGCCGGCCCGCTTCTCGAAGTGACGGACCAGCAGGATCAGCGGAATGCTCATGGTGAGATACATCAGCGCGACAAGCGTGAACACGTTGGTGTTCTTGAAGGTCGAGGACGCGATCAGCTTGCCCTGAAGGGCGAGCTCGGCGACCGTGATGGTCGAGGCCTGCGAAGAGTCCTTCAGCATCATGATCATGACGTTGCCATAGGGCGGCAGCACGATCCGCACCGCCTGCGGCAGCACGACCCGGCGCATGGTCAGCCACCAGCCCATGCCGATCGATTGCGCCGCCTCGATCTGCCCTTTGTCGATGGCCTCGATGCCGGCGCGGAAATTCTCCGCCTGATAGGCCGAGTAGGCGATGCCGAGCCCGAGGATCGCGGCCTGCAACGCGGACAGGGTAACGCCGAGATCGGGCATCACGAAATAGAGGTAGAACAACAGCACGATGATCGGAATGCCGCGGATCACGTTGATCAGGCTGGCGCTGAGCAGCGACAGGACGCGGATGCCGGAGACCCGCATCATCGCCCAGACGAGGCCAAGAACCGTCGAAAGCAGCAGCGAGCCGATGGTGACGACGATCGTCAGCGCGACGCCGCTCATCAGGATCGGGAAGAATTCGGCCGCGTCGTGCCAGAAGCCTTTCATCGATCAGCTTTCATCGATGGCCTCTGCCGATCAACCCTGTGCCTTCAGACCCCATTTATCGAGGATCTTGTCGATGGTGCCGTTGGCCTTCAGCTTGGCGAGCGAAGCGTTGATCTTGCCGAGCAGCGCGGCCTCGCCCTTGCGCACGCCGATGCCCACCGAGCCGACGGTGACGGGCTTGTAGCCATCGACCAGGCGCACCTCGGGGAAGCCGCCCTGCTTCAGATTGTAGGCGAGGATCGGATAGTCGGCGTAACCGGCCTTGAGGCGGCCGGTGTTCACGTCGCGCAGGATGTCGGGGATGGTGTCGTAGGCCTTGACGTCGGCGAACAGGCCGGACTTCTTCAGCGCGTCGACGAAGGCGGTGCCGACCTGAGCGCCGACCGTCTCGCCCTTCAGATCGTCCTGGGTGGCGTAGGCCTTGGTGTCGCTCTTGGGGACCACGAGGCCTTCGCCATAGGTGTAGATCGGGTCGGAGAAGTCGACGACCTCCTTGCGCGGCGCTGTGATGAACATCGCGGCCGCGATGATGTCGATCTTGCTTGATGTCAGCGACGGGATCAGGGCCGAGAACTGCATCGGCTCGATCTGCACGTTGAAGCCGGCATCCTTGCCCACTTCAGTGACGAGATCGACCATGATGCCCTGGATGCTATTGGTCTTGGTGTCGAGGAAGGTGAAGGGAATGCCTGTCGGCGTCGAGCCGACCTTCAGCACTTGCTGCGCCGAAGCCGGCGCTGCTGCGGCAATCGCGAGTGCCGCGAGCGCGGCCAGACCAAAACGCTTCATCGCATCCCCCTTGGGCCCGACCGATGGCGGCGCTCGCAAACCTCGTTCATCGCAGACGTTGCGGGCAAAGCCGTTTCGGCCTATTTTCACCAGTATGAAAATTTGGTCACACTTCTGCGGCCGATGCAAGTGGTTTTCATGCACATGAAGGAAGCGGTTTGACGTGAGCGGTGGCAAGAGAATGCACAGGCCGGCCGCCGCAAAGCCGGTGAAGAAGGTGAAGGTGAAAGCCTCCGCCCGGGCTATCGCCAAAGCGGCCGAGCCGGCGATGGATGTTGCGGTCGGCCGCCGCATTCGCGATCTCAGGCGCATCAGGCAATTCTCGCTCGAGACGGTCGCCTCGCGCACGGAGCTGTCGATCGGTTTCCTCAGCCAGATCGAGCGCGGACTGTCGTCGCCGTCGCTGCGCGTGCTGGCCACGCTCGCCGACGTGCTCGGCGTCGGCATCGCCGCGCTGTTCGGCGCCAGCCCGAACGCCGACGGTGCACCAGATCAGGTGGTCACGCGCGGACTGCAGCGGCCCGAGCTGAAGCTCTGGCGCACCGGCGTGTCCAAGCAGTTGCTGAGCCCCGCCAGCCCCGACAACCGGCTCAACCTGTTCCTGGTGCATCTGGAGCCGGGCGGCTCCACCGGTGACGAGCTCTACACCCATGACGGCGAGGAAGCCGGCCTCGTTCTCGAAGGCGAGATGATGCTGACGGTGGACAGCGAGACGTGGTCGCTGAAGACGGGCGACAGTTTTCGGTTTGCAAGCCGTCGGCCGCACCGGTTTTCAAATCCAGCCAATGACGCGAAGGCGGTGGTGCTGTGGGTGAATTGCGTGACGGGGACGGCGTAGCGCAGCCGTCATTGCCAGCGAAGCGAAGCAATCCACATTCTCACCGCGGAGACACTCTGGATTCCTCGTCGCGAGAGCTCCTCGCAATGACGGGAGGATAGAGTCTTAGCCAAACCGGTACTTGTACCGGTCCACTGTCAGCGCACTCACATCAATGTCCGGCTTCTTGCCTGACAGCATGTCGGCGAGCACGCGGCCGGAGCCGCAGGACATGGTCCAGCCTAGCGTGCCATGGCCGGTGTTGAGGTGAAGGTTGGCGTATTGCGTCGGGCCGATCACGGGCGGGCCGTCCGGCGTCATCGGGCGCAGGCCGCTCCAGAACGTCGCCTTGGAGAGATCGCCGCCTCGCGGGAACAGATCGGTCAGCGAGTGATCGAGCGTGGCGCGTCGCGCACCATAGAGCTGGCTCGAGAAGCCGGAGATTTCGGCGGTGCCGCCGACGCGGATGCGATTGCCGAGGCGCGTGATGGCGACTTTATAGCTCTCGTCCATCACCGTCGATTCCGGCGCGCCGGAAGCGTCCTTGATCGGTACCGTGATCGAATAACCTTTCACGGGATAGACTGGCAGCGAAATATCGAGCGGCGCGACCAGCCGCGACGACCAGCTTCCGAGCGCGAGCACGTAAGCGTCTGCCTGCAACATCCCAGCGCTGGTCGCGACGCCGCTGACGCGCGCCCCGTCGGTGACGATGCGGTCGATGCCGGTATTGAACATGAAGCGCACGCCGAGCGCTTCGGCATGCTTGGCCAGTGCCTGCGTGAACATGTGGCAGTCGCCGGTCTCGTCCTGCGGCAAGCGTAGTCCGCCCGCGACCTTCTCTTTCACGCCCGCCAGAGCCGGCTCGGCCGCGATGCAGCCCTCGCGGCTCAACACCTCGAACGGCACGCCGTATTGCTTGAGCACGGCGATGTCCTCACCGGTGCCGTCGAGCTGGGCCTGGTAGCGAAACAGCTGCAGCGTGCCCTGCGAGCGCTCGTCATACTGGATGCCGATGTCGCGGCGCAGGTCGCGCAGGCAATCGCGGCTGTATTCCGCGATCGGAATCATCCGGCTCTTGTTGATCGCGTAGCGTTCGCTGGTGCAGTTGCGCAGCATCTTGAGCAGCCAGACCCACATCACGGGATCGAGCTTCGGCCGGATCACCAGCGGGCCGTGCTTCATCAGCAGCCATTTGACCGCCTTCACCGGGACGCCGGGACCGGCCCACGGCGAGGAATAGCCGGGCGACACTTCGCCGGCATTGGCAAAGGAGGTCTCGAGCGCCGGTTCGGGCTGACGGTCGACAACCGTCACCTCATGGCCGGCACGCGCGAGGTAGTAGGCAGAGGTGACACCGATGACACCGCTGCCGAGGATCAGAACTTTCACGCTTGGTCAAACTCCCGCGGCATCACGCTCGCCGCTGCAAGAGGAACTCGGCAACGGCGAGAGCAATTATCAGGCCACCTGCTTGATGGCGTCGCCGAGGATCGACACGATATCGTCGATGTGGCTCTTCTCGACGATGAGCGGAGGCGACAGCGCAAAGCTATCGCCACTCATGCGGAAGTACAGCCCGCGATTGAAGCAGTCGACCATGACGTCGTAGCCACGCACGCCGACGGTGCCGTCACGCGGCGACAGCTCGACCGCGCCCATCAGGCCGCAATTGCGGATATCGACGACGTTAGGCAGGCCCTTCAGCGAATGCAGCGCGTCGCGCCAGTATTCAGAGATCGAAGCACCGCGCGTCAGCAGGCCTTCATCCTTGTAGATGTCGAGCGTCGCGATGCCCGCGGCGCAGGCGACCGGGTGCGCCGAATAGGTGTAGCCGTGGAACAGCTCCATCGCGTTCTCCGGGCCGACCATCAGGCCGTCGTGAACCTTGCGGCTCGCAAACACGGCGCCGCAGGGAACGGTGCCGTTGGTGATGCCCTTGGCCGTCGTCATCATGTCAGGCGTGACGCCGAAGAAGTTGGCGGCGAACGGCGTGCCGAGGCGGCCGAAGCCGGTGATGACCTCGTCGAAGATCAGGAGAATACCGTGCTTGTCGCAGATCTCGCGCAGGCGCTGGAGATAGCCCTTCGGCGGCGGCAACACCGCGGTCGATCCGGGCACTGGCTCGACGATGACGGCGGCGATGGTCTCGGCGCCATGCAGGGCCACCAACCGCTCGAGATCATCGGCGAGCTCGGCGCCATGCTCGGGCTGATCCTTGGCGAAGGCGTTGCGGGTGAGATCGTGGGTGTGGCGGATGTGGTCGACGCCCGGCAGCAGGGTCGCGAAGGCGCGGCGGTTGGCGACCATGCCGCCGACCGAGGTGCCGCCGAAGCCGACGCCGTGATAGCCGCGCTCGCGGCCGATCAAACGGGTGCGGCTCGCCTGGCCGTTGGCGCGGTGATAGGCGAGCGCGATCTTCAGCGCGGTGTCGACCGACTCGGAGCCGGAATTGGTGAAGAAGATGCGATCGAGACCCTTCGGCGCGATCTCGGCCAGACGCTCGGCGAAGTCGAATGCCAGCGGATGGCCCATCTGGAACGACGGTGCGAAGTCCAGCGTCATCAGCTGGCGCTCGACGGCGGCGGCGATCTGCTTGCGGCCGTGGCCGGCATTGACGCACCAGAGGCCGGCGGAGGCGTCGATCACCTTGCGGCCGTCGACGGTGGTGTAGTGCATGCCCTCGGCCGAGGAGAACAGGCGCGGCGCCTTCTTGAATTGCCGGTTGGCCGTGAACGGCATCCAGAACGAGTCGGTCTTGATGGTGTTCGGAATCTGATGAAGGGTCACGGGCCACGCTCCTTTGCTGACCTGCTACCAGAGGCACGGCTTGAATAGCGCAACAAGTCCTTTTCTGAGAGGCTGCAAGCCATTGATTTAACTGGGGCTGCCGGTCCATATTTGCGCGATCCGCAACACCTGCAACACGGGACAGGGACATGAGCGTCGATATCGGTGGACGGCTGCGATTCATCCGGGCGCGCCAGAAGCTGTCGCAGCGCGAACTCGCCAAGCGCGCCGGCGTCACCAATTCGACGATCTCGCTGATCGAATCCAACCAGATGAACCCGTCGGTCGGCGCCCTCAAGCGCATCCTCGACGGCATTCCGATGGGGCTCGCCGAATTCTTCGCGCTGGAGCCGGAGAGCCGGCGCAAGATATTTTACCGCGGCGAAGAGCTGACCGAGGTCGGCAAGAAGCCGATCTCCTATCGGCAGATCGGCGACAATCTGTTCGGTCGCAGCCTGCAGATTCTGAAGGAGCGCTACGAGCCCGGCAGCGACACCGGGCGCGTTCACCTCGTCCATGACGGCGAGGAAGGCGGCATCGTGATCTCGGGAAAGCTCGAAGTCACCGTCGAGGACGAGCGCCGCATCCTCAATCCGGGCGATGCCTATTACTTCGAGAGCCGGCGTCCGCATCGCTTCCGCTGCGTCGGCGGCAAGCCGTGCGAGGTGATCTCGGCCTGCACACCGCCGACATTTTGAAGTTATCCGCGATCCTACGGAGCCACCGGTATCTTACGGAGCTTGAGCCATCTCAATTTCCGCAGCCTGATCCTCTATATATTTCGAGCCATAGCCAAGCAGCCTCCGCTTTCCGGAGCCGCTTCGTAACAGGGCTCGCTATGAAGATCACGCTCGCAAATGCAGAGGCCGCACTCGATGAAGTGCAGCGCGACAACGACAAGCTCCATTCGGAGGAGCTGCGCAAGGCCATCGCGAACTACATCGAGTCGCAGCGAGAAGCGCTCAAGGCTCTTCGCAAGAAGCTGCACTAGCAGGCGGAGAGCGAGACGGCCTCGCCCGCCGCTGCTTAAAGGCTACGTCAGCAACTCCTCGATCCGGATCGGGAAACGGCGGACACGGACGCCCGTCGCATGCCACACCGCGTTGGCAACCGCGCCCGCACTGCCGGTGATGCCGATCTCGCCGACACCCTTGATACCGAGCGCGTTCACGTGCGGGTCGTGCTCATCGACCGTGATCACGTCGAGCGGCGGCACGTCGGCATTCACCGGGATATGGTACTCGCCGAGATTGGCGTTCATGATCCGGCCCGTGCGGCGGTCGGTGATGGCTTCCTCGTGCAACGCGAAGGACAGGCCCCAGATCATGCCACCGAACAGCTGGCTCTGCACCATACGCGGGTTGACGATGCGTCCCGCGGCGAAAGCGCCGACCATGCGGGTGACGCGGACCTGGCCGAGCTCGGGATCGACCTTCACCTCCGCGAACACCGCGCCGTGGGCGTGCATCGCATACTCCTCCATCGCCGCCGGATTCGGCGCGCCCGTGCCGCGCGCCTCGAGCTCGGCGACGCCGGCGCGCGCGAGAATCTCGGAATAGCTTTCGCCGCGGCTCTCGTCGTCGCGCCGGATCAACCTGCCATCGCGCGCGATCACGCCGGCATTGCCGGCGCCAAACAGCGGCGAGCGCTCATCGTTGGTGGCGAGATCGGCGAGTTTTGCAATCACGGCCGCGCCTGCGCTGTGGATCGCGGCACCCGCGGTTGCCGTGTGTGCCGAGCCGCCGGCGATGCCGGCATCGGGCAGGTCGGATGAACCCGCCTTGAACTCGACGCGGTCGATATCAAGCCCCAGTTCGTCGGCCGCAATCTGCGCCAGCGCCGTCCAGGCGCCCTGCCCCATGTCATGCGCGCCGATTTCCATGGCGCCGGAGCCGTCGCGGCGAAGCACTGCGCGTGCCTCGGCCTGGAACATCAGCGCCGGGAACGTCGCGGTGCCCATGCCCCAGCCGACCAGAAGGCCATCGTCGTCGCGCATCTGCCGCGGCTGGAGCGATCGCTTCGCCCAGCCGAAGCGCGCCGCTCCCTGCTCGTAGCAGGCGCGCAATGCCTTGGACGAGAACGGCTTGCCGGTGATGGGCTCGACCTCGGCATAGTTCTTCAGACGAAAGGCGAGCGGATCGATGCCGCAAGCCCACGCCATCTCGTCGATCGCGCTCTCTAGCGCGATCGAGCCGGTGGCCTCGCCGGGCGCGCGCATGAACAACGGCGTGCCGGTGTTGACGCGCACGGCATCATGCGAGGTGCGGATCGCGGGCGCCGCATAGAGCGTGTGCGAGGCATCAGCCGCGGGTTCGTAGAAATCGTCGAACGTGCTCGACACGGTCCTCGCATGGTGATCGAGCGCGGTCAGGCGCCCCTCGCCATCTGTGCCGATGCGCAGCCGCTGCCGCGTCGGCGCGCGATGGCCGACCGGGCCGTACATCTGCTCACGGCGCAGCACCAGCTTGACCGGTTTGCCGACGAGCTTTGCCGCCATAATGCCGAGCACCGGAGGGCCGGCCATGAGCCCCTTCGAGCCGAACCCGCCGCCGAGGAACGGGCTGCGGATGTGGATCTTGTCGTGTGCGATGCCGAACAATTCGGCAACGCGCGCCAGCGACAGCATGAGACCCTGGGTCGGCATGTCGATCTGCAGACTGTCGCCGTTCCAGGCAGCCACGATCGCATGCGGCTCCATTGCGTTGTGATATTGCGGCGGCGTTTCGTAGATCGCGTCGATCCGCTTGTCGGCGGAGGCAAGCCCCGCCTCGACATCGCCGCGGTGATTTTCCGTGGGGTTGCCGACACCGACGACCGGCGGCACGAAGCTTTCACCCGCATCGAGGCCGATGAGCGCGGGCAGCGTCTCGTAGCGCGGCGCCAGCAGCGCCGCGCCTTCCGTCGCCGCCTCCAGCGTCTCGGCGATCACGACGGCGATAGGCTGGTTGGCGTATCGGACCTCATTGCTCTGCAACACCTCCATCCGGAACACGAATGGATTGGTCTTGATCTCGGGGTCGATCGCAAGCTCAGGCTTGTGGTCTGACGTCATGACATCGACGACGCCGGGGTGGCGCTTGGCAGCGGCGACATCGAGCGAAGTCACGCGACCGCGCGAAATGCTGGAAACGGCCATCACCGCAAACAGCATGCCGGGCGGATGATTGTCGGCGGCGTAGGTCGCCTGGCCCTTGACCTTGAGGACCCCGTCGCGGCGGGTCAGCGGCTGGCCGATGTTCGAGCCGTGGCGCAGATGAGCGGGCGCGCTGGTGAGATTAAGCTCGGGCATGAATGGCTCCGGACGTCGAGGCAAAGGGAGAGGCCGGCAGCGCGGGGATGCGCACGGGCGTACCGGCGGCGGCGAGGCTCAGCGCGCGTACGACGATGCGGCGCGCGAGCTCGATCTTGAAGGCGTTGTCGCCGGACGGTTTTGCGTCGGCGAGCGCGCGCGAGGCGGCTTCCTGGAAAGCGTCCACCGTGGGCGCGACGTTCCTGAGCACATCCTCCGCAGCGCGGGCGCGCCAGGGCTTTGCGGCGACACCGCCGAGCGCAAGCCGCGCCTCCGCGATCTTGCCGTTCTCGATCCGCAGCGCAGCGGCAGCCGAGACGACGGCAAACGCGTAGGACGTTCTGTCGCGGACCTTGAGATAGCGCGCATGAGCGGCAAAGCCGCGCGCAGCGGGCGGCAGGCGCACCGCGACGATGAGATCACCCGGTTCAAGCGCCGATTCACGCTCGGGCGTATCGCCGGGCAGGCGATGCAATTCGTCGAGCGCGATCTCGCGCCGCCCGTTCCTGCCCTCAATCTCGACGATGGCGTCGAGCGCAACCAGCGGCACGCAGAAGTCGGACGGATGCGTGGCGATGCAGTTTTCGCTCCAGCCGAGCACGGCGTGGGTGCGGTTCTCGCCGTCGCGAGCGTCGCAGCCGCTGCCGGCCTCGCGCTTATTGCAGCGACTTGCGGTGTCGTAGAAATAGGCACAGCGCGTCCGTTGCAGCAGATTGCCGCCGATGGTCGCGGCGTTGCGCAGCTGCGCCGATGCGCCGGAGAGTAGCGCTTCGGCGACGGCCGGATAGGCCTTGGCAAAATCTGCGTCATGCGCAAGATCGGCGTTACTCACTAGTGCGCCGATGCGGATACCACCGTCGGCGAGGCGCTCGACCCGATCGAGTCCGTCGAGATGGGTAACGTCGACCAGACGATCCGGACGGCTGACGCCGCCCTTCATCAGATCGAGCAGATTGGTGCCGGCGGCAAGATAGGCGGCGCCCGGCTGCGTCGCGGCGGCGACGGCCTCGGCAACCGTGGCCGGCCTGACGTAATCAAATTGCTTCATGCGGAGCGCCTCTGATTGGATTCGTCCATGCCGGCCTGCGCGTCGAGCACGGCATCGACGATGCCGGCATAGGCGCCGCAGCGGCACAGATTGCCGCTCATGCATTCGCGAATGCGCTCGGGATCGTTGCCGGCCTGCGCCTCGCTCATCATGCCGATCGCGCTCATGATCTGGCCGGGCGTGCAGAAGCCGCACTGAAATCCGTCATGGGCGATGAAAGCGGCCTGCACGGGGTGAAGCTGGTCGCCGCGCGCCACGCCCTCGATGGTGAGAATGTCGGCGCTGTCATGACTGATGGCCAGCGCGAGACAGGAGTTGATGCGCTTGCCGTCGACGAGAATGGTGCAGGCGCCGCATTGGCCGCGGTCGCATCCCTTCTTGGTTCCGGTCAGATGGAGGCGCTCACGCAGGAGATCGAGCAACGTGACGCGCGGATCGTCGAGGACGAAGTCGCGCCGTGCACCGTTCACGGTGAGGCTGATGGAGTGGTTCATACAAGGCTCCGATCAGGTATAGACATGAGTGATCGTGCAGCGCGCCACCGCCGTGGCCGCCGTCGATTCCGCGCCGTCCGAATATCATCCGAGCCAGCGTCTTCAGCGAAGATACGGAGGCAGCCTCCGCTTAACAAGGGCCGGCGGGAAATATTTGGAATTCGTCAAAAGCCCGTGCGCATCAACGCGATGCAGCCCCACAAGGGTTCAATCTAACTAATTCGTGATCTACATTGCCTGGATGGACGAGCACACCGACCAGACCCGCAAGCCCCGCGCCGATGCCGTGCGCAATCGCGAGCGCGTGCTCGAGGCGGCCAAGGCCGTGTTCAACGCGGGTGGTCCGGAGGCGAGCCTGGAGGCCGTCGCAAAACGCGCCGGCGTCGGCATCGGCACGCTCTATCGGCATTTCCCGACCCGCGAGGATTTGTTCGAGGCGGTGTACCGGCGCGAGGTCGAGCAGCTCAGCGAGCTCGCCGAGCAGTTGAAGAACGCCAGTGACCCGGTCGACGCGCTCAGGCGCTGGCTGCGCTCAGGAGTCGAATTCGTTGCCACCAAGAAGGGCATGGTGGCAGCCCTGGCACTCGCGGTGCAGAGCGGGTCGGAGTTGCATGCCTTTTCCTTTGAGCGCCTGACCAAGGCGATCGGCTCGCTGCTCGATCGCGCAGCCGCGGCCGGCGCGATGCGCGCGGACATCAGTCCCGAGGACTTGCTGCGCGCGTTCTTCGGCATGTGCTACATGCACGACCAGCCCGGCTGGCAATCCTCGGTGCTGCGGATGCTCGACGTGTTCGTTGACGGTTTGCGGGTGCAGCCTGCCATGAAAGCCAAGGTCCGCGCGTCCGCCAAGCCTGCGAAGCCGGCTGCAAAGCGGAAGCGATAGCCCGCGAGATGTGCTAGGATCGGCGCCGCCGGGATTTCAACGCGGAGCTTGTCATGCGCATCGCCGCCTTGATGGTCTTTCTCAGTGTCGCCTTCGGTCCCATCTCAGCGCGCGCCGACGATGTCGCGACGGCACAGAGTATCATCCGCGCCCAGGAGCAGGCATTCGGCCGCGACGACGCGCGCGGGGCCTATTCCTACGCCGCTCCTGCGATCCAGGAGATCTTCCCCGCGCCCGACATCTTCATGTCCATGGTGCAAAACGGCTATCCGCCGGTCTATCGGCACAAGAGCTTTGAATTTGGCGACAGCAAGAGCGAGGGCAGCCGGATTGCCCAGCACGTCCATATCATCGATGCCAATGGCGAGGCCTGGGAAGCGCTCTACACGCTGGAGCAGCAGCCGGACGGCAGCTACAAGATCACGGGTTGTTCGCTGCTGAAGGCGGGACAGGCAGTCTAGGTCGCAAAACCCGGACCGGTCCTGACTGCATTGATCCGCGAGCGGATCAGCAGCGTCAAGACGATGCCGATATTGAGCGCGTTCCACGCCACGCCGTTGGCGAACGCCGCGGCGTAGGAACCTGTCGCATCGAAGATGACGCCCGAGACCCAGCCGCCGAAGGACATGCCGAACACGGAGGCGAAGATCACGATGCCGACGCGGGTTGCGGCCTCGCTCGCCGGCATCGCCTCGCGCACGATGATGGCATAGCTCGGCACGATGCCGCCCTGGAACAGGCCGAACATCGCGGAGATTAAATAGAGCGAGGTCAGGCCGTCGAAGAACAGATAGAACACGAGTGCAAAGCCTTGCGCCACCGCACCGATCAGCAGTGTGGGGATGCCGCCGATCTTGTCGGCGAGGTAGCCGGAGCCGATCCGGCTGACGATGCCGCAGGCCATCATCAGCGACAGCATCTCGGCGCCGCGCGCCACGCCATATCCGAGATCGCCGCAATAGGCGACGATATGCACCTGCGGCATTGCCATGGCGACGCAGCAGGAAATGCTGGCGATCGAGAGCAGCACCGTCAGCGTGTTGGTCGAGAGCTTGAGGTCGACCCGCGGCGGCGCTGCATTGGCATGATCGTGAACCTTGTCGTCGCCCATCTGCGCGCGCAGGACCAGCACCAGGATGGTCATCAGGCTGACGCAGACGAGGCCGATGCCGATATGAGTGAAGCGCCAGCCGATCGTCTGCATGCCCGTGCTCACGAGCGGCGGCCACATCGTGCCGGCGACATAATTGCCGCTGGCGACGATCGTCACGGCCAGGCCGCGATAGCGCTCGAACCAGTGCGAGGCCTCCGCCATCAGCGGCGCAAAGGTCGCCGACGTGCCGAGCCCGATCAGGAAATACGCCGCCACGAACTGCCAGAGCTGGGTCGACAGACCCGCCAGCACATTGGCGACCCCGAGGAAGGCAATGCTGATCGCCATAGCCGCCACGATGCCGAAGCGGTCGGTGATCCTGCCGGCGATGACGCCGCCAAGCCCGAAACCGAACATCATCAGGGTGAAAGCCAGCGACACCGCGCCGCGCGTGGCGGAGAATTCGGCCTGCACCGCGGGAATCATGACGACGATCGCCCACATGCCGACACCGCCGATCGAGCCGATCAGAAGCGCAATGACGAGGCGCATCCAGGCCTGACGCGAATCAGGGGTGAATGCTTCGGGTGTTTGTCCTAACTGATTTGGTGCGTGCACGGGCGGGACCATGGCCCGCGGATCACCACAGGGTCAACCATTGTGGCGCGATATTGGGCATGCACGGTGCACTGCGGTAAGATGGAGCTTGGCGAACGCGCGTTTTGTCATTATTTTGCAAATCAGCGCATGCAACACGGCGGCGCGGAGAGCATGTCGGCGGAATGTTGCTGCGATTGACACGATCGATGCGGATCAAGGTGGGGCGCTTCATTGCCTTCGCCTATCTGTTCTGCGTGATCGCGCCGGCCGCAAGCCTCGCCTGGGGTAGCGCTCCAGCACCGTGCCTCGACGACGCGCTTCTCGCCGACCGCGTGCCGGTGCATCACCAGATGCAGGCCGGCCACACGCATGACGGCGCCTCGCATGACCACGCCAGGCCGCATGCGCATCATCAGGGCGCCGTGCAGGACGCGCCCCCCACCCCTCATCATCACGGCGGCAAGGGTACGGCGGGACCGTGCTGCGCGATGATGTGCGTGAGCGCGCTGCCGGCCGACCTGCCCAGCGTCGCAAAGTCGCTTCAGCCGGTTTCCGCCTGCTCGCCCGAGATCGTGGCCAGCCTGCACAGCGCGGCGCCGCCCCTGCACTACCGCCCTCCGATCGCCTGATCTGACGCGCGACGACGTCAGGCCGAGCGCGCATCCGCGCGCGCGCACCTGTGGTCTCCAGACAGATCAGGGATGACTCATGCTTACGCTTTCCGGGGCGAAGTCCGCCGCTGCATCCGCGGCGCGGGGACGACACTTTCGATTCAATTGGCCGCTGCTGGCCGCGACGGCCTTGGCGTTGTCCGGCTGCATGCCGGCAACGATACAAGTCGCTGGCGCTGATCCTGCCGATCCCGCGGCCAAGATCGCGCGCGCCGGCTATCGTTCGACGATTGCGCCCTACACCAGCCTGCGGCCCGCGACGCCGGCACCATGGCGCGAGCGCAACGAGAGCGTCGCGCCGCAGCTCAAGCAAGACCGGTAGGAGCGCGCCATGACACATCGTCTCGCGCTAAGCCTGCTCGGTCTCACCTCGTTTGGACTTGCAGGCTGCGCCGCCTTCTCGCCGGACAGCGGCATGAATGCCGTCTCGGAGCTGACGAGCCAGACCATCAACAAGGATGTCGCCTTTGTGCGAACAACCGAAGGAGCCGGCGCGGTCGACGCGCGCGTTCGCCAGCTGCTGTCGCGAACACTCAGCATCGAGACCGCCGTGCAGATCGCACTGCTCAACAACAAGGGGCTTCAGGCCGCTTATAACGAGCTGGCGCTGGCCGAGACCGATCTCGTCGAGCAGAGCCTGCCGCCCAATCCCGTGTTCTCGGTCTCCCGGATCTCGGGCAACGGCGCCAGCGAAATCGAGCGTCAAATTGTCGGCGACATCCTCGCGCTCGCCACCCTGCCGTTCCGCTCGGAAATCGCCCGCGACCGTTTCCGCCAGGCGCAATTGCGCGCAAGCCTGGCGACGTTGCGGCTTGCCGCCGATGTCCGCCGCGCTTATTGGCGCGCCGTTGGCGGCAACGAGATGGTGGCGTTGCTGACGGATGCGAAGGCGACGGCGGAATCAACCGCGCAGCTCGCGGTCAAGCTCGGCGAAACTGGCTCGATCAACAAGCTCGATCAGGCCCGAGAACAGGTGTTTTACGCCGAAACCACCGCCGACCTCGCCACCGCGCGACAGACGGCGACGAGCGCGCGCGAAAAGCTGGCGCGCCTGATGGGGCTGTGGGACGGCGGCCTCGACTTCCGGCTGCCCAATCAACTGCCGCCGCTGCCGCGCCGGCCGCAGGCTTTGCCGTCGATCGAAGCCGACGCGGTCGCCCATCGCATCGACCTGCAGATCGCGCGGCTCGAGCTGAGCGCGCTCGCAAAGTCGCTGAACCTCACGGAGGCGACGCGCTTCGTGACACTGCTCGATCTTGCCGGCATCTCCCGCCGGACCCGGGATCCGGAAGGCGCGCCGTTCCGCGAGCGCGGCTTCGACGTGCAGTTCCAGATCCCGATCTTCGACGGCGGCGAGGTGCGGGTGCGGCAGGCGGCGGAGACCTACAATTTCGCCTTCAACCGGCTGACCGAGCGCGCCGTGAATGTACGCTCCGAGGCACGCGATGCTTATCGGGTCTATCGCTCCGGCTACGACATCGCCAGCCATTATCAGCGCGAGATCATCCCCTTGCGAAAAATCATCACGGAGGAGATGCAGCTCCGCTTCTCCAGCATGCAGGTCGATATCTTCGCGCTGCTCACCGAGGCGCGGCAGCGGCTCGCGTCGCTGCGCGGTGCAATCGATGCCAGGCAAAGATTTTTCCTTGCCCAATCCGACTTGCAGACCGCCGTCAATGGCGGCGGCGCGCCTGCTGACGGCGACAATTCAACCACTCTCGCCGCGGCAGCGCCTGCCGATGGCGGTCACTGACATGGAGGCCAACATGTTTTCCCGCCGAGGATTTTTGGGTAGCGCCGCGCTCGCCGGCGCATCCGTCGTCAGCGGCCGCGCCCAGGCCGCCTCGATTCCGGAAGCCCCGCACATGGACAAGGTGGTGATGCAGCCGCCGCTGCACCCCGTCAGTGGGCCGGACTATCGCCCCGTCGTCACGCTGAACGGCTGGTCGCTGCCGTTCCGGATGAACGGCGACTGGAAGGAATTCCATCTCGTCGCCGAGCCCGTGGTGCGCGAATTCGCCGAGGGCATGAAGGTGAATTTGTGGGGCTATAACGGCCAGTCACCGGGCCCGACGATCGAGGCCGTCGAGGGCGACAAGGTCCGCATCTTCGTGACCAACAGGCTGCCCGAATACACCACCGTGCACTGGCACGGCATGATCATTCCCAGCGGCATGGACGGTGTCGGCGGACTTACCCAGCCGCACATCCAGCCGGGAAAAACCTTCGTCTACGAGTTCGAGATGAGGAAGAGCGGGACCTTCATGTACCATCCGCATTCGGACGAGATGGTGCAGATGGCGATGGGCATGATGGGCATGGTCGTCGTGCATCCGCGCGACCCGAGCTTTCGGGCCGTGGACCGCGACTTCGTCTTCGTCATGAGCACCTATCGCGTCGATCCCGGCACTTATCTGCCGAAGGTCAACGAGATGACCGACTTCAACATGTGGACCTGGAATGCGCGGGTGTTTCCCGGCATCGATCCGCTGCCGGTCAGGCTCGGCGACAAGGTGCGCGTGCGCATCGGCAATCTCAGCATGACCAACCATCCGATCCATTTGCACGGCCACAGCTTTGCGGTGACCTGCACCGACGGCGGCTGGATTCCGGAGAGCGCGCAATATCCGGAGACGACGACGGACGTACCGGTCGGCGCTGTCAGGGTGTTCGACGTGCTCGCCGACAACCCCGGCGACTGGGCGTTCCACTGCCACAAGTCGCATCACACCATGAATGCGATGGGACACGACATGCGCAATATGATCGGGGTGTCGCGCAAGGATCTCGTCAAGGCGGTCGGCAAGCTCGCGCCTGACGGCATGGCGATGGGCTCGACCGGCATGGCGATGGGCAACATGGAGATGCCCGCGCCCGACAACACGCTGCCGATGATGACCGGCACCGGTCAGTTCGGCCCGATCGAGATGGGCGGCATGTTCACGGTGATGAAGATCCGCGAAGGCCTCGCGCGGGACGATTATCGCGATCCCGGCCCCTACCAATTCCCGCAGGGCACCGTCGCCTACGAGGTCACGCCGCCGGCCCCGGAGCCCGTGCGGCAACAACCAGGCGGACCGCCGATGAAGAACATGAAGATGTGAGCGTTTCGATGAACCACCACCAACTGGAGCTACCAATGAAGACGACGATCAAGCTCGGTCTCGCGCTGGCCGCGCTTTCCACCGCGCCGGCCTTGGCCCACGACCAGCACGGGCACGGCACCTTTTCGGCCGGCGAGCCCGGCGATCCCAAAAAGCCCGCGCGCACCATCGAGATCCTGCTGAACGAGATGGACTATGCCCCCGCCAGGATCGAGGTCAAACGCGGCGAGCAGATTCGCTTCGTGCTGCGCAATGTCGGTAAGGAGGACCATGAATTCCTGCTCGCCACCACAAAGGAGAATCTCGCGCATGCGGTGGAGATGAAGAAGCACCCGCACATGGAGCATGACGATCCCAACGGGGTCAGGCTCGCGCCGAGCAAGACAGCCGAGATCCTCTGGAAGTTCAGCAAGGCCGGCACGTTCGAATTTTCCTGCCTGATTCCCGACCACCGCGACTACGGCATGGTCGGCCACGTCACCGTGAAGTAACGCAAGGGAGGCTCCCATGAACCGCATCATCCGTATCGCCGCCGCGCTGGCGCTGGCCGTCGGCCTTGCCACAGGTGCCCTGGCAGCCCAGGGCGCCGCGATCAGCGGCGAGGTCAAGAAGATCGACGAGGGCGCCGGCAAGATCACGCTCAAGCACGGGCCCGCGAAGAACCTCGGCATGGATGAACCCATGACCATGATCTACCGCGTCAAGGACCCGGCCGTGCTCAAGCAGGTGAAGGTCGGCGACAAGGTGACTTTCGAAGCCGAAGAGGCGACTTCGGGCTATACGGTGACCCGGATGGAGAAGGCGAAGTAGGGCCACTTCCTCCGTCCGCCGATATCGGCCCCAGACGCTTCCACAAATCATGGCCGGGCTCGTCCCGGCCATCCACGCCTTCGGCGGGACAAGCCGGGCATGACGACTGCTTGCCTGCCAGATGGCCGAAATACCCCGGTCAGCCCCCATGCCGCACCCTTTATTAACCCTTTGCTAACCATACACCCGGCAAGAATTGCCCAGTGGAGTCGAGTGTCGTCAGCCGCGTAGAACGGGAGCTCCCGTGGACGCCAGTGCGGTGCCTCACTTTCGGAACGGCGGCCCCTCGGCCGCCGCGCAGACATTTGGGGCGCGCGGACGGCAGTCGCGCGGAGGGGCAGCTACCATGGTCGACGTCACCGCAGGACAGGGCGTAGGCAGCACGAACGCCGGTTTCCCGACCCTTGCCGAAGTCGGCAACATCCTCAAGCGCGGCGATATCGCGCTCGCGCTCGGCGTTCTCACCATCCTGGTGGTGCTGATCCTTCCGCTGCCTGCGATAGTGCTGGACCTGTTCCTGGCGATTTCGATCACACTCTCGATCCTGATCCTGATGACGTCGCTGTTCATCCAGGCGCCGCTGGAATTCTCCGCTTTTCCGACCGTTCTGCTGATCTCGACCATGCTGCGGCTGTCGCTCAACATGGCCTCGACCCGCCTGATCCTGTCGCACGGGCACGAGGGCACGGATGCCGCCGGTCACGTCATCGAAGCCTTCGGCAGCTTCGTGATGGGCGGCAATTTCGTCATCGGCATCATCGTCTTCGCCATCCTGATCATCGTCAACTTCGTCGTCATCACCAAGGGTTCGGGCCGTATCGCCGAAGTCGCGGCACGCTTCCACCTCGACGCCATGCCCGGCAAGCAGATGGCGATCGACGCCGACCTCTCCGCCGGCCTGATCGACGAGACGGTCGCCAAGCAGCGGCGCAAGGATTTGGAGGACGAGAGCGGCTTCTTCGGCGCCATGGACGGTGCCTCCAAATTCGTCCGCGGCGATGCCATCGCCGGCCTCCTGATCGTCTTCATCAACGTCGTCGGCGGCATGATCATCGGCGTGGCGCAGCAGGGTCTGTCCTTTGCCGATGCCGGCCGCAGCTACACGCTGCTGACCGTCGGTGACGGCCTCGTCACCCAGGTGCCGGCGCTGATCGTTTCGACCGCGGCCGGCCTGCTCGTCTCCAAGGCCGGCGTGTCCGGCGCCGCCGACAAGGCGTTGATGAAGCAGTTCTCCGGATATCCGCAGGCGCTCGCGATGTCCGCGGCGGTCATGCTGGTGCTGGCGGCCCTGCCGGGCATCCCGACCCTTCCCTTCCTGGCGCTCGGCTCCGGCGCCGGTGCGCTCGCCTGGCACGCCCGCAACCGCAACCGGGCGACTGCCAGGGCTGAGGAAGTCGCGAAGACCGCACCTGCGCCGGGAACGCCGGGCGCAGCCGGCTCCGCTGCGGCGGAGGAGCCGATCTCCGCGGCGTTGAAGATCGACGATCTCAAGATCGAGCTCGGCTATGCCCTGCTGCCGCTGGTCAACGGCCCCGACGGCACCGATCGCCTCACCGAGCAGATCAAGGCGCTGCGCCGCTCGCTCGCGATCGAGATGGGTTTTGTGATGCCCGCCGTGCGCATCCTCGACAACGTCCAGCTCGAAGCCAACACCTACATCATCAAGATCAAGGAGGTCGACGCCGGCACCGGCAAGATCTGGCCGAACCAGTTCATGGTCATGGACCCCGGCGGCAGCCAGGTGCAGGTGCCCGGCATCCACACCACCGAGCCGACCTTCGGCCTGCCCGCGACCTGGGTCGATGCCAGCCTCAAGGAGGAGGCCTCGCTCAAGGGCTATACCGTCGTCGACGCCGCGACCGTGCTCTCGACCCACCTCACCGAGCTGCTCAAGGCCAACATGTCGGACCTGCTCTCCTATGGCGAGGTGCAGAAGCTGCTCAAGGAGCTGCCGAAGGAGCAGGGCGAGCTGGTCAAGGACATCGTGCCCGGACAGGTCACCGTCTCCGGCATCCAGCGCGTGCTGCAGCTGCTGCTCGCCGAGCGCATCTCGATCCGCGACCTCTCGACCATCCTCGAAGGCATCGCCGACTCGCTCGCCTTCTCGCGCAATCCGGCCACCATGGTCGAGCACGTCCGCGCCCGCCTGGCGCGGCAGATCTGTGCGCAGAACACCTCTTACAGCGGCTACCTGCCGCTGATCGCGCTGTCGGCCCGTTGGGAACAAGCCTTCGCCGAATCCATTATCGGCCAGGGCGAGGAGCGCAGCCTCGCGATGCAGCCCTCGAAGCTGTCGGAGTTCATGACCGGCGTGCGCGACGCCTTCGAGCGCGCGGCGCGTGAAGGCGAGGCCCCGGTGCTGGTCACCTCTGCGGCAATTCGTCCCTTCGTGCGTTCCCTGGTCGAGCGGTTCCGGGCCCAGACGACCGTGCTGTCGCAGGCTGAAATCCACCCCAGGGCGAGGTTGAAAACGGTCGGAAGCATCTGATTTGCCTTAAGAAGCCGTGTGTTTTTTGGCCACAGGCAAATGGTTTTTCAGGTTTTGGCGCCTTGCCGATCGACGGCGGGCAAGGCGCTTGGCAGACACATTACAGCTTTGAAATAATTGCTAAATTGCACGATCAAGGGTCGTTTTCTGATCGCGGCTTCTCACGTCCTGTCACGCCCTTGTGATCGCCTCTTGGGAACGAATCCCCCCAATACTAGGTTGTTGGGCACCGGAAGCATGAACCTGCCCAAGCACGCAGGCGACTACTTCGGGTAGATGGCGGCAGGAGCCTTCCATGAACCACTCGATTTACAGCGCAGATCGCTCGACCCACCTCAAGATCGTGGCTCGTTGCCGGCATCACGGTGGCGGGTCTCGGGATCACCGCGCGTACGAGTTCAGATGACGGCCTGACCCAGACCGCTCGCGTCATGAAGGCGGGCAAGCCGATCGCTATCACCAGCTCGAACGTTTCCCTCGTTCGCTAAGGAGATTTGAGTTTCAGGAATTCACGCGGCTCTTTATCAGCCCCCCAAAGTCGCCACGTGGATATGTAGACGACCCCAACCCCAAGTCGACTACAGAAAGCGCCCGCCCCCCACGGGCGCTTTCTCATGTCTGGGGTATGTCGTCACCGTGAGCGCACGCGCGTGCAGCTGCGTCATTGCGAGGAGCTCTTGCGACGAAGCAATCCAGAATCCCTCCGCAGAGACATTCTGGATTGCTTCGTTACGCTCGCAATGACGATGGAAAACGTACCGCCGTCATCCCGCAACAGGCACGGATACTACCGCGCCCCATACGTCGGCGGCGGCGCCTGCACGGTTGGGACTGCCGCAGCGAATAGCTCGTCCTTGCTGCCCGACAACGGCGGATAGATGCGCTTGCGGTTGATCGTCTGCTTGGTTGCCTTCGCGGCCGCGCCGGTGGCGCGGACTTCGCGGTCCCACCCTTCCGTATAGAGTGCGCCCCAGCCGCCGAGATCGAGCACGGTCACGTACCAGTCTATCCGCAGCGGCAGCATCGGCAGGCCCGCGAGATCGGCGACCACATTGTGGCCGGCGAAGCGGCCCATCGGACGCGCGAACTGGCAGGACATCACGGTCGGATGCAAGCCGTCGACCACGCTCGAGGCGACGTCGCCGGCCGCGAACACGCCGCCGGCATCCGCAACCCGCATCATGGGATCGACCAGAAGACGCCCGAGGCGATCGCGTGCGTCCGGAAAGCTTGCGGCCAAGGGGCTCGCGCGCATCCCGGCACACCAGATCACCGTCCGCGTCGGAATGAATTCGCCCGAGCTCAGACGCAGTCCGGCGGCCTCGACGGAGACGACGCGCACGCCGAGCCGCGTCTCGACGTCAAGCGAGGCCAACGCCGTCGCGATGACGGGACGCGCATGCGCGCCGATCGTGGCGCCCACCACCGGATTGGGATCGACCAGGATGATGCGGCGGCTGCCGGTAATGCCGGCGCGCGCCAGCCTGTCGGGCATCTCGGCCGCGACCTCGATGCCGGTGAAGCCGGCGCCGACCACGACGATCGTCGAGCGCCCCGGCGCGGGCACGCTGCGTCCGAGCGAGGTGAGATGATCCTCGAGGTGGCGCGCCGCTGAATAAGTGTCGACATCGAAAGCATGCTCGGCAAGCCCGGGAATGTCGGGACGCATCACTTCGCTGCCGAGCGCCAGCACCAGCCGGTCATAAGCCAGCGTCTCGTCGCCGCCTCCCGTGACCAGCGAAATCTCCCGCCGTGCCGGATCGATGGCTTCGACCTCGCCGATCCCGTGACTGACGCCGATCGGATCGAGCAGCTGCGGCAGCGGAAGCGCGACCTCGCTGAGATCGGCCTCGTAATTGCGGACGCGGATGTTGTGGTAGGGATTGCGATCGATGACACGGATCTCGATGTCACGGCCGGCCGCGCCGATCTCCTCGCGCTTGCGTGCGGCACCGATGGCCGCCCACAGACCTGCAAACCCGGCGCCGAGCACGACGATACGCGCCATGTCCGTTGACTGCATTTCCCAAGAGAGCGACGACGAAGCGACGAACGATCAAGCTGTCTGACCGCGCAGACAAATATAGCTCATCCTGCCGGATGGACCAACTGCGGTGGTACCGGCGCGCCGCACAAATTCTCGGTCGGCTCAGGCCTCGCGCAGTTCCGACGGCGTCGCGGCAAAGCGCTTGCGGAAGGCGCGGTTGAAATAGGACAGATCGGAGAAGCCAGACGAATGCGCGATGTCGCTGATCTTGCGGGTCCTGGCGCGGGGATCGCTGAGCAGCTTGCGCGCCTGCAGCAGGCGCTGCTCCAACACGAATTCGGTGAAGGTCGTTCCGGCCTGCTCGAACAGGCGCTGTGCCTGACGCGGGCTCAGGCCGGAGCGCGTAGCAATCTCGGACAGGCAGAGATCGTTGCGGCCAAGCGCAGCCATCACGTCGGCGCGCATGAGATCGAGACGGGCCGCCGCATGACCTCGCCCGCGCGCGAGACTTGCATGTTCGGCGTCGGTGCCGAGCAGCAGGCCGACGAGATCGACCATGTGCTGCGCGGTGAGGCGCTGGCCGACGGCATCGAGATGCGGCGCATGATGGGCGGCAAGGGAGTGGTAGCGCAAGATCGTCTCGGCGAGCGCGCCGTCCGAGAGCACTTGCGACAGCTTGTCCTCGGCGCGCGGATGGATCTCGAGCAGCGCGCGGCGCGGCATGCGGATGGTGGTGAAGCGATCTTCCTCGGTGTGGCCGACGGTGCCGGTGATGCCCATGTCGACGAGCACCATTTGCGCGGGCGCAAGCTCCACGGCATGGCCGTTCTGCCCGACGCGGACGAGGCCCGCATGCGCGGCGATCAGGACGAGATCGTCGCTGCCGTCGGCAAGATGGCTCTGGGTGCGTGAATATTGTGCGGAGGCGCCTTCGGGAATGGCGAGCGCGATATTGTCGACCACGCTGACTTGGAGCCGGCAATCGATGCTGTCGCCCCGGCTCGGCCCGATATCCAGGCCACAGGCCCCGAAAGTCCGCTCGCGCCAATGTTCGAAGGCCGGACCGTGTGGCAGCCCCGCATATTGGTGAATGAAGATGCCCGACGTTTTCGCTGCATCCATCTGATTTCTCGCCCCTCTCCGGCACCATGATTGGGGGGCGCCGACTGCAAATTCCGGGCATTTGACGCCGCGAAACGCGGAGAGGTTCAAATCGGGGGCGGATTCGGCGGAATTTGTCGGAAGACGACGCGGGACGGACCGTGGCGACAGAACCGATCAGGCATTGCCACCACATGTTGAAGCGTCCAATGCCCCCCGGGGTCGTCCTCGACAAGCGAGCAGAGCGAGCGCCGATCCAGGACCCATTACCTCGGGGATTGAGTGGTTGCTCACCCGTGTTGCCATCGCTCACTCTTGCAACAAGCTCTTGGGGCAATGGGTCCTGGCTTTCGCCAGGACGACAATGGAAACCTACTTCTTCGCGGGCGCCTGTGGCTGTGACGATGGCACGGTTTCGATCAGCTTGCCGGAAAACACCGGCGCCGAGGTCGGCTGGCCGTTGGGCGAACCGCCCGCCTGCTCGAGCGTGACGGCGTAGGTCGCGCCGTTGACAACGTCGGCATCGTACGAGCCGAGCACCGGTCGTGCGGTGAAATCGCCGGCGCCGATCACGCCGAGCGAACGCGGACGCGGCAGCTTGTCGGAGATCAGCCAGAGCTCGAAACTCTTGCCGGGCTCCGGTGTCGCGCCCACTTTACGCACCGTAAAGTTCTTGGTCGCGCCGTCGATGGTGAGGATGAAGGCGGGACCTCCGCCCTGGCCCTGCAACAGGGCGACATATTGCGACGACGCCGGGAGCGGCGCCGGTGTCTTCACCTCGACGGTCTGGATGCGCGGTACCGGTCGCAAGCCGCCCGGCAGCGCGTCGGGCAGGAAGATCTGAAGCGACAGCGTCACGAGCAGCGCGGCCGCGAGCGCGCCGACGGCGGATGCGATGGTGCGCCAGCGCTTCACGCGGCCCTCGAGCCGGATCACGTTGCTGTTGTCGGCAACCGGCGGCGGTGGCGCACGCGCGACCTCCGGGTCCGGCGCGTGGACCTGCGGCATGAATAGCGGCACGACGTCGGGAATCGCATCGGTCTCAAGTCGCGCCGGGGCAGGCTGCTCCGCTTCGGGAGGCGGCGGCGGTTGCTGCATATTCTCCGACGGCACCTGCGGAGGCACGGTGTCGGGCGAGGAATATTCCGGCACAGGTGGCGGCGGCGCTGCGTCCGGCAGTGCTGGCGGATCCTGCGCAAAGCCTGTCCGCGCGAGCTCGGACCTGATGTTCTCCCACACGATCGGCCGCGGCTCGATCGAGCCGACCATCTGGTTGAGGACGCCGAGCCGGAATGCCCACGCCTGCACGACATCGGCGAACGCCTTGTCCACCGCCATCATGGTCTCGACCTGCGCGCGCTCGCCGGCGTCGAGCGTGCCGAGCGCATATTCCGCGGCGAGCGCGATATGGTCCTCCGTATAGGCCATCACTTGCGGTCCAGACCCACCCTCACCGTATGAGCTCCCGTAGCCCGAATCTCATAGCCCGAGACATTCGCGAATATCCATCATGCTGCGCCGAAGCCACGTCTTCACCGTGTTGACGGGCGCCGCGAATTTCTCCGCCAATTGCTCGCGGCTCCAGCCGTTGTAATAGGCGAGAAGCACGAGCCTCTGACGGTCCGGCTCGAGCCGGCCGATACATTCCAGCAGCCGCTTCAATTCCTCGGTCATCTCCCTCCGCGCCAGCGGATCGGGGCTGTCGCTTGCGACTTCCATCGCCTGGGGCTCTTCCTCGATGGAGACTTCCGTCTTCTTGCGCACGATGTCGATGGCGCGGTTGCGCGCGATCGACGCCATCCATGTGATCGGCGACGCGAGAGCGGGATTGAACTGGCCGGCGCTGTTCCAGATCTTGACGTAGGTCTCCTGAATGACCTCCTCTGCGAGATCCTGTCGGCGCAAGATACGGAGCACGACGCCATAGAGTTTCGCGCGCGTGGCGACGTAGAGGCGCTCGAACGCGGCCTGATCGCCCTGCGCCATCGCCCCAATCAGCCCGACCAGCTCTGCTGGCGTCAGCATTCAGCCCCCCAATGCGCGGCCCGTCGCATTCCGCGCAGGCGCTGGCATTCCGCCACCATAGCGCGCGACAAAGCCGACCACCAAGGGGGCGCGGCGCCACACTGTGGACAGGGCATGCGAAAACCCGGACCTTGGGGTCCGGGTTCTGCAAATTCTCGCAGGTCTGGCGGCTAGCGTCTCAGGCGACGGCGCCCATGCGGGCACGCATCAGGCCGATGCTGTCGAGATCGGCCTGCTCGCGGGCGTTTTCCTCGGCGCGTTCGCGGGCCTGATCGCGCTCGTCAAGGAGCTCGACCTTCTTCAGCTCCTCGAAGGCTTCGGCCAGCGCAGCCTTGGCTTCGTCGAGCTGGCCCTTCAGCTCGTCGGCCGAGCGGGTCAGGTTCTCGCGACGCTGGATGGCAGCCTTGGCGTAGGTCGGATAGGCGAAGTGCGAGGGATCGTTGATCCCGGCGCGCTCCTGCTCGGTCGAGATCTCGCGTTCAAGATCGGTCGACATCCGCTGGAAGTCGGCGATCATGGTCTCGATCTGGGTGACCCGGCGGCGCTTCTCGTCGACCTGAAATTTCTTCAGGCGGATGAGTGTATCACGTGACTTCATCGACTCGTACTCCCCAGAAGTCCCTTGGCTGCACGTGGGACAACACCGGTCTCCCCACAGGCCCGACGGGGGCCAAGACCGGCTCTACTACTCTGTGGGATGGGATGATGACGGGACAAAGTTAGCGTTCCGTTTCCAAATCACCAAGGATTTGCGCCAACTGGCGGTAGCCGTCCGCCAGCGATGCATTTTCATCCTTGCGCTGGCGCAGGAAGGCCTCCAGCGGCTCGTGCAGGCGGATCGCCTCGTCGACCTCGGGGCTGGAGCCGGCGCGGTAGGCGCCCAGACGGATCAATTCTTCCATGTCGGCATAGGTCGCCATCACCGCCCGCGCCTTCTGGATGGTCGGCCAGAACTGCGGGTCGGCCGATTTCGGCATGGTGCGGGAGATGGATTTGAGGATGTTGATGGCGGGGTAGCGGCCGCGCTCGGCGATCGAGCGCTGCATCACGATGTGTCCGTCGAGGATGCCGCGGACGGCATCCGCAATCGGCTCGTTATGGTCATCGCCATCGACCAGCACCGTGAAGATCGCGGTGATGGCGCCCTCCCCGAGGCCCGGACCGGCGCGCTCCAGAAGCTTCGGCAGCTCGGTGAACACGGTCGGCGTGTAGCCCTTGGCGGTCGGCGGCTCGCCAGCGGACAGGCCGATCTCGCGCTGGGCCATGGCAAAGCGCGTCACCGAATCCATCAGGCAGAGGACGTCCTGCTCCTCGTCGCGAAAATACTCGGCGACCGCAAGCGTCAGATAGGCGGCCTGGCGGCGCATCAGCGCCGGCTCGTCGGAGGTCGCGACCACGACCACGGAACGGGCCAGGCCCTCCTCGCCAAGGTCGTCCTGCAAGAATTCCTGCACCTCGCGGCCGCGTTCGCCGATCAGCCCGATGACGCTGACGGCGGCATCGACGTTGCGCGCAAGCATCGACAGCAGCACCGACTTGCCGACGCCGGAGCCTGCGAAGATGCCCATGCGCTGGCCGCGGCAACAGGTCAGAAAGGTGTTCATCGCGCGCACGCCGAGATCGAGCGGCGCGCCGACGCGCTTCCGCGAGTGCGCCGGCGGCGGCGAATTGCGGTACGGCATCGGCGCCGGGCCCTGCGGCAGCGGCCCCTTGCCGTCGATCGGCTCCCCCAGCGCATTGACGACGCGGCCGAGCCAGGCCGCGCAAGGCCGCACCTGATTTGCGGCATTGGCGATGACGGCCTTGCAGCCGCGCCGTACGCCGTCCAGACCGGCGAACGGCATCACGACGGCGTTGTTGCCGGAGAAGCCGATCACCTCGCAGGGGATGGAACGGTTGCCGCCGGTCTCGATCACGAGCCGCGCGCCGACCGACATCGCATGGATCGGACCGGCGACCTCGACCATCAGGCCGCGCACGCCGACCACACGGCCATAAATATTGATGCCGTCAATGTCGCCGATCTGTTCGGCAAGAGCCTTCACAAGAGGGCCTTCATGAGGGTGATCGCCTTCATAATCCGGGGTTTCGTGGCGAGAACCTTAAGTTTCGCCATATTTCTGAACGGCGCTTAACTTCGTGTTTACCCGCATCGTTAATCATTGCGTCACTGTCTTTGTGACTGAGCGTGGCTCCCCTTCAGAAGAAGGCTGAGTCGCGAGAGTCGGTTAGGCCCGTCTCTTAAAGTGGAACTTGAACGCAACCGGATAACGAAAGCTGCTTCGCACACAAGACCTTAGGGCGATTCGACGAAAATTGCATCTACAGGGCTTGCGTTCCAGAATCAGAATTTGTTAACCATCTGTTGTCAGGATCCGAATCAGTTGTTCAAAGGCGTTTTGTTGTGTGCCGCGAATGCGGCCGACCTGACGCCCAGGAGCGGCGACTATGGGGAACTGGCATGCGCGTTTTGCTGATTGAAGATGACAGCGCCGTCGCGCAGTCGATCGAGCTGATGTTGAAGTCTGAGAGCTTCAACGTCTACACGACCGATTTGGGGGAAGAAGGCGTCGATCTCGGTAAATTATACGATTACGACATTATCCTTCTCGACCTCAACCTGCCCGACATGTCCGGCTACGACGTGCTCAAGCAGCTTCGGGTCTCCAAGATCAAGACACCCATTCTGATCCTCTCCGGCCTCGCCGGCATCGAGGACAAGGTCAAGGGTCTCGGCGTCGGCGCCGACGACTACATGACCAAGCCCTTCCACAAGGACGAGCTGGTTGCCCGCATCCACGCGATCGTGCGCCGCTCCAAGGGCCATGCCCAGTCGGTGATCCAGACCGGCGACCTCGTCGTCAACCTCGACACCAAGACCGTGGAAGTCGGCGGTCAGCGCGTGCATCTGACCGGCAAGGAATACCAGATGCTGGAGCTGCTCTCGCTCCGCAAGGGCACGACCCTCACCAAGGAAATGTTCCTCAACCACCTCTATGGCGGCATGGACGAGCCCGAGCTGAAGATCATCGACGTCTTCATCTGCAAGCTCCGCAAGAAGCTCGCCAATGCCTCCGAAGGCCGCAACTTCATCGAGACCGTGTGGGGCCGCGGCTACGTGCTGCGCGAGCCGCACGAGGTCGAAGAGCGCATCCCCGCCTGATCCTGGGTTTTACCCGCGAGCCCTTCGGGGCTTGCTCCTCCCAGCCTGGACCCCGCCGCAAATGGCGGGGTTTTGTTTTTTGGGGACGCGAACGGGGCCTCATCGTCCTTGCGCCGTTGAACCGCTATCCTTCCCCCGCCGACGAATGGTCGCTGCACGATGGGGGAACGATGATCCTGCAATCACTGGCCGGCCTGCCCGCCTTCCTGGTCTATTTCTGCACCGGGCTGATCGCGATCGTGGCGTACCTGTTCGTCTACACCCGCATCACGACGCATAACGAATTCCAGCTGATCCGCGACAACGATCCGGCTGCGGCGATCGCACTCGGCCTCAGCCTGCTCGGCTTCGTGGCGCCGCTTGTCAGCGCGATCGCGCATTCGGCCAATGTGCTGGACTGCCTGATCTGGGCGATGATCGCGCTGATCGTCCAGATCGTCGTGTTCTTCCTGGTGAGAGTGCCGGTGCCGAACCTGTCGGCGCGGATTGCCGCCGGCGAACTTGCAGCTGCCATCTGGCTCGGGCTGTCCTCGCTCGCCGCAGGCCTGCTCAACGCCGCCTGCATGATCTACTGACATGACCGACAAGCGCTCCAAAAAGGAGTTCGGCAAGCGCCGGCCGGCGGCCGGACCGCCGCCTGCACAACAGCCGGTGAAGCGCTCCGGCCATGTCGCGCTGCTGGTGATGGGCACGATCGCGGTCGGCACCACCGCCTACACACTGATGCCGCGGCAGAATTGCGAGCCCTCCCCTGCCGGCATGGACCCGGCGGTGCAAGCGAGCACCTCGTGCAGCAGCAGCCGCAGCTCCTCCAGCGGCGGCGGCAGTTCGTCGCGATCGAGTTTCTTCAGCAGCGACTCCTCGAGCCATTCCTCGTCCGGAACGTCGTCCGATTCAGGCTCCGGCGGCGTGAGCCGCGGCGGCTTCGGCTCGTTTGGCCATGGCTTCTCCGGCGGCGGCTGACCCATGCAACGCATCGTCTGCCCCGAGCGCGACGACTGGCGGCAGACCGCCGAACAATGCGGCTTCGCCTTCCACACCATCGACGGTGAGCGCTATTGGGACGAGCGCGCCTATTACGCCTTCACGCTCGACGAGATCGAGCGTGGCATCGAGGCGCCGACCGGCGAGATCGACGCGATGTGCCTGGAGCTCGCCGGCCGCGTGATCGGCGACGAGCGCCATCTGCAGCGCTTGAAGATACCGGAGGCGTTCTGGAGCCTGATCGCCGAGAGCTGGGCACGAGACGACCGCAGCCTCTATGGCCGGCTCGATCTGAAATTCGACGGCAAGGGACCGGCAAAGCTGCTCGAATACAACGCGGATACGCCGACCTCGATTTTCGAAGCCGCGGTCTTTCAATGGACCTGGCTCGAACAGGCGATCGAACGGCGCATCATCCCGTCGCGGGCCGACCAGTTCAACTCCATCCACGAACGATTGATCGAAGCCTGGAAGCAGATTGCCGCTAGCCGCCACGTCCATCTCACCGGCACCACGGGCAATGAGGAGGACGCCGGCACGCTCGCTTATCTCGAAGATACCGCGCGCCACGCGGGACTGACGACCACGCTGCTCGACATCGAGGCGATCGGCTGGCGCAATGATACCGGCGGCTTCGTCGATCTCGGCGACCGCGACATCACGCTCGCCTTCAAGCTCTATCCTTGGGAATGGATGTTCCACGACGCCTTTAGCGCAAAGCTCAAGGATGCACAGACACGCTGGATCGAACCGCCGTGGAAGGCGGTGCTCTCCAACAAGGGCATCCTGCCGCTGCTCTGGGAGATGTTTCCGAACCATCCCAATCTGCTACCGGCGTTCTTCGAGGACGATCCGCGGGCAGCCGAGCTCGGCAGCTCCTATGTGCGCAAGCCGCTGCTGTCGCGCGAAGGGGCCAATGTCACGCTGGTGTCTGGTGGAATGCCGCTCGACGAGCAGGCAGGCCCCTACGGCGCCGAAGGATTCGTGCGGCAGGCGCTCGCGCCGCTGCCGAATTTTTCCGGCTTCTATCCCGTGATCGGAAGCTGGCTGGTGGATCACGAACCCTGCGGCCTGTCGATCCGCGAGGACGAAAGCCCGATCACCGGCAACGGCTCGCGGTTTCTGCCGCATGCGATCTTGTGAGGTGCGCTCTTCATTCCTTCTCCCGTTGTGGGAGAAGGTGGCGCGAAGCGCCGGATGAGGGGTTCTATCCGCGAGTTCAAGTGTCGGTGGGCTCGCGGATAGAACCCCTCACCCGTCTCGCCGCTACGCGGCGAGCCACCCTCTCCCGCAAGGGGAGAGGGGAAGAACGCATCTCACCGCGCCGCTGCTACCTTCAATGACGGCGGCATCAATCCACCCATCGGGCGCCCGGAGCGCGTCGGATTGAGCTGATAGAGGCCACGACGATCGGCGATCGGGCGGAACGCGTCGGTAATTCCGACGACGGATTCGGCGGCGCCCAACAGCAGCGTGCCGTCGGCTTCCAAAACCTTCGCCATGCGCTCGAAGATCACGGCCTTGGTGTCCTGGTCGAAATAGATCAGCACATTGCGGCAGAAGATCACGTCGAACGTGCCGAGATGGGAGAAGTCCTGCAACAGATTGAGCTGGCGGAACTGCACCATCGCGCGAATGTCGGCATTGAGCTGCCAGACTTCGCCCGCTTGCGTGAAGTATTTCATCAGGTGCTGGATCGGCAGGCCGCGCTGCACCTCGAACTGGCTGTAGACGCCGGCCTTGGATTTCTCCAGCACCTCCTGCGACAGATCGGTGGCGACGATCTCGATGCGCCAGCCGGCGAAGGCTACGCCCATCTCCTTCACGCACATCGCAATCGAATACGGTTCCTGTCCCGTCGACGACGCCGCCGACCAGATGCGCAGCGACTTGCGCGCTGCGCGCGCCCGAAGCAGTCCCGGCAGGATCGTTTCGCGCAAGTGATCGAACGGGATCTTGTCGCGGTAGAAGAAAGTCTCGTTGGTGGTCATCGCTTCGACCACATCGCTCGCAAGCCGTCCGTCGCCATTCCTGATCTTCAGCACGAGATCGGGAATCCCGGCGAGGCTCGCCTTGCGGGCCAGCGGCAGCAGCCGGCTCTCGACCAGATACTGCTTGTCCGGGGAGAGATCGAGGCCGGAGCGCTCTTTCAGGAATTTGCGCAGATAGTCGTAGTCAACCGGCGTCACGAGCGGTCTCCTGCGAACAGGCGATTGACCCGGGCGCCGATCTGGTTGAGCGGCAGGATCGCCGCACAGATGCCGGCATTGGCCGCTGCGCCCGGCATGCCCCAGACCACGCTGGAAGCTTCGTCCTGCGCGATCACGCTGCCGCCGGCGGCGACGATGTCCTTGCCGCCGCGCATGCCGTCCGAGCCCATGCCCGTCAGGATCACGGAGAGGATGGCGCCATGCCAGATGTCGATGGCGGAAGTGAACAGCGGATCGACCGCGGGCTTGCAGAAATTGACGGCGGGACCGTCGTCGAGCGCGATCGCCACGTCGGCGCCGCTACGCACGACGCGCATGTGCTTGCCGCCCGGCGCAAGATAGATGCGGCCCGGCTTCACCGGCTCGCCATCCACCGCCTCGGCCGCCGGCTTGCGGCTCGTGCGTGCCAGATGCTCCGCGAGAATGGTGGTGAAGGTGGGCGGCATGTGCTGGGTGATCAGCACCGGGACACGGTCGATCACGGGACCGAGCTCGGCGACGAGCGCCATCAGCGCCTGAGGACCGCCGGTCGATGAGCCGATCAGCAGCACCTTCGGGGCCTGGGTCGAAAACGGACGCGTGGACAGCACCGAGGACGACGACGGCGCATGGACGGCCGGAGCGGCCGCGGACGCGGCAGGCCGCGCGACAACCGGCCCACGTGTCGCCGGAGCCGGGCTTGCGGTTGCGGGCGCGAGCGGCGGGCTCGCAACCGCGGCCTTGCGGCGCAGCCGTGCGCCGAGGTGGCGGATTTTCTGGATCAGGTCGTGATGGAAGATGTCCGCAGCCGAAGCCTCGCGCGTCGATTCAGGCTTCGGAATGTAGTCGGCGGCGCCGAGCGACAACGCCTTGAAGCTGATCTCCGCGTTGCGGCGGGTCAGCGTCGAGGCCATGATGATGACGAGATCGCGCTTCTTCGCCAGGAGTTGCGGCAGCGCCGAGATGCCGTCGAGCTCGGGCATTTCGATATCGAGCACGGCAACATCGGGATTGATGCGTTCGATCTGGTTGACCGCCTCGAGCCCGGTGCGCAGCGAGGCCGCGACCTCCATGTCGTGCTCGGCGCCGATCCAGCGCGAGATCAGACCGCGGATGACGACGGAGTCATCGACGACCATCACCCGCAACGGTCCGGCTTCCCGCGACGAGCCCGGGGTCGAATTACCTGCGAACGCAACACTCATTACTCACCAACTCAGACTGAAACGGTCAGTTGAAAACAAACGCCGAAGGAGCCGTTCAGCCTCCAGGGCGGTCGCTCAGATAAGGCCGACTTCCTGGAATTTCGCCGTCACGATGTCCTTGTCGAAGGGCTTCATGATGTACTCGTTGGCGCCAGCGTGCAGCGCGCGCGCGATATGCGCGACGTCGTTCTCGGTGGTGCAGAACACCACCTTGGGCTGGTCGCCGCCGGGCATGCGCCGGAGATGGCCGAGGAACTCATAGCCGTCCATCACCGGCATGTTCCAGTCCAGCAGCACCGCATCGGGCAAGCCGCGCTTGCAGGCCTCCAGCGCCTTCTCACCGTCCTCGGCTTCGAGGATCTGGAAGTCGAGGCCCTCCAGGATCCGGCGCGCAACCTTGCGGATGACGCTGGAATCATCAACGACGAGACAAGTTCGCATGTGAACCTCTGCTTCCCCCCCTTTTGCGGGGGCACTTCCAATTGCAGGTACGTCGGCGGATGTGCCGGCGTATCAGGCCGCCATCATATCGGGCGCGAGCTCGAGGACGCGATCGACGTCGAGGACGACCATGAGCTGGCCGTCGAGACGGTGGACACCGCCGGCGAGCTTGGCCATGCGGGGGTCGAGATTGACGGGG
>NZ_JADPIX010000039.1:0-800 GCF_023073155.1 Bradyrhizobium sp. 45
GGTGGACTCATAAGCTCTGAGCCAAGGTCTAGTTGATGCCGGCAGAACAGCGGTGAGGAAGTTTCTAGCGAGTTTGTCGAAGCGCGTAGCAACGCGGCGGAAGTGTTTGATTTTGCAGAAGAAGCGCTCGATCATGTTGGCGATAAAGGCCAGGGTCGACCGAGCGCTGAACGCTACCGTCCCGCTGGGTCGGGATGTGCGCCTCGCCGCCATGCTCGCGACAATGGCCTGGGAGCCGCGATGGGCAATGAGAGCGCGGGCGGGCGGCAGTCCTTCAAGCAGGGCTGCCACGGCGGTCTTGTCGGATGCCTGGCCGGCGGAGAGCACGATCCGCAATGGAAGGCCATTCTCGTCCACGACGGCATTGATCTTGGTGCTCAGTCTTCCACGAGAACGGCCAATGGCGTGATCCGGGCCCCCTTTTTCCACCGGCTGCATGCTGGTGAGCGCGAATGATCGAGGCATCTATGAGGTGCAGGGATCCGGGTGATTGCGCCGCAAGTGAAAAATCCGTAGCCAGACGCCAGCTTTTGACCAGCGATTGTAGCGATTATAGCAGTCGAGGCCCTTAACGACTGGGTAGATCGCGCCAGGGCGAGCCCGTCCTCAAAACATAAAAGATCGCATTGATGATCCGTCGGTCCATCCACTCGTGCCACGCCCCGCGGTTTGTTGGGCAGCAGCGGTGCGATCAAACGCCACTCGGTGTCCGAAACATCGTACCGGGCCATGATCAAGGTTCCTCCTAAGCCGCGCTTGAATCACGACAAACGCAAACGCTCAATGGTTATAGGTACAGA